>CAZXGL010000032.1:0-39800 GCA_964640595.1 uncultured Phycisphaeraceae bacterium
CCGCCACCGTGATGCACGCGCCCAGGGCGAGGCACACAAGCGTTCCGGGCTTCATGGGGCCTCTGGCGTTCACGGCAGCGGGTCGGAGCCGGAGTCGTCGGTGTCGGTCGTGGATTCACCGGTGACGAACATGGTCGATACGAACCCGCCGCGTCCTGTCCCGGCGTAGGCCCGGGCGGAGACGGGCTCCATGATGAAGTAGCGTCCGCCGTCGAGGGTGATGAGTTGGAAGCGGCGTTCCATGATGCTCGTGGATTCATCGATCCGCACATCGGTCGTGGTGCGGTATGTCCGGCCGGGGATGTCCAGCGCGCCCGCCAGGGATGGCATCGAGTTCTGCACGGAACGGACATTGTCGCGGACATGCACGGCGGCCTGGACGGTGTCTGTCTGCATGGCCCGGGCGACATCGGTCAGCGGCGTTGGCTGCGCCGAAAGGGATGCAAAGCGGGGCATGGCCCGCTGCACGCCCGCCACGGCGACCAGCCCGACCAGCATGAGCATCATCCCGGACACCCGGGTCCGCCGGACGAAACGCCGGGCTCTGGGCGAGAGGAAGCGGTGCTTGCGATCCAGGGTGCGCAGCACACCCGCCGAAACATCCGGGCAGGAGACCGGGGTGCGAAGTGCGGAGATGGCCTCCATCGTTTCCGCGACATCGCGGCGTTGGCGCGGGTCATACCGCAGGGCGCGGGCAACCTCGCGCCGGGTGCGATCGTCCACTGCCCCGTCCAGCACCGAGTCAATCAAAGACTCAGGGATGCGTCCGGGGGTGTCATCCTCACCGAGTGGGCGGGGGGGGAGGGTCACCTCCAGACCTCCTCGACGCGGGTTTCGAGCTTCTTCTTGTCCTGGAAGATCTGGCGCAGCCGGCGGCGACCGCGGTGCAGATGGCTCTTGACCGTGCCCTCCGGCATGCCCAGATGCTCGGCGATCAGGGCGATGGGCCAGTCGAGTTGGTGGAACAGCACCAGCACCTCGCGCTGCTCGGCGCTGAGTTCCATCAGCGAGGTCTGCAGCGCGTCGCGCTGGACGGTCTGACGCTCATCGTCGTACATCGGCGCATCAGGCGCCCAGCCGGTGGACTGGTTGCCGAAGGAACCGACAAAGTCCGAGTCGTATGACGGGCGGGCCTTGGCGATGGCGTTCATGTACAGCCGCCGGGCGATGGTGAACAACCAGGTTGAGAAGCGGAACCGGAAGTCGAACCGGTGCAGGTTGCCCAGCACACGGACGAAGGCTTCCTGCACGATGTCCTCGGCCACATCCGTCCGCCCCGACATGCGGAGCAGATAGGCGTACACCGACTGCTGGTGGGCGCGGATCAACTCCCCGGCAGCCGCACGGTCGCCCGCCGCCGCCCGTTCGATCAGATCCACCTCGCGTTCGCGTTCCATCCAGATCTCCCGCATGTCCGAACAGAGTCCGGACGGGTTGCGTTCCTCAGTATACATCCAAGAACGCGGCCCGGATGCGAACATTTCCGCTCGGCATGGTTCGGGAAGGAGGTTCCAAGAAAAACCCCGCGTCGGGCGGGGTGAAAAACTCACAAATGCGGAGGCTCGCACTACTTCAGAATGTTCTGAGCGAGCGGTGCCATGCCGTGGCCGTCCCGCAGGATGAGGGCGGCGATCTCCTGCTTGACCGCATCATCCTCCAGTTTCACCGTGAGCAGCAGTGCGCTGGTGCGGGCGTCGGAGAACAACCCAGGTATATCCGGATGACTCGGGGAAGCTCCCGAAAGGTTCGAGAGGGCCTCTTCCGCCGGGAGCAGGACGATCAGTTCCGAAATGGCAAGCACCTCACGGGCGATTTCCCGCCAACGGTCGTGCCCGGACGACCCAGCCTCGGCATCGGGATGGCCTGCAAGGCGGCGGGCCAGCCGCGCGGTCGCGTAGACCTCATCGGCGGTCTGGGACTTGGCGATGAAGGGGAGGACTCGCTCGGACACCGGGATCGGGTCCAGCGAGGTTGACCCGAACAGGGCACCGAGGAAGAACGCCGGCTCCGTGCGGAGCGAGTTGCCGGTCTCCATGACTTCCATGAACGACCCGGCGAGCTGATCGAGCAGATCCGACGGCGCGCGGAGCATGGCGTTCAGGGCATGGTCGCCCGCGTGCGAACCCTCGTGGTCGCGGTAGTCGGGCAGGGCGAGCGCGAGCGCCAAGGACATCTCCAGCTCCGAAGCTTCCTGCCGCTTGCCCTGATCCTGAAGGAAGGCGAACTGATTCGCAAAGCACGACCTCATCGCCGGGGTCATCCATCCGGCGGGCGCGGGGTTCTGATCATTGCGTTGGCGTTCAATCAGATCCCAGAGCCGGGCGTAGGCATCCAGTCGCCGCTCTTCCGCCAGCCGCACCAGTTCCGGATCGCCTGAGGATGCCAGGAACGGAAGCGCAGCGATCACATCCGCGCAGCGGGCCGCCACATCCTGAGGCTGCACGGCCTCGCCCAAGCCGACCCAAGCGGACTCGAACCCTTCAACATGCTCGTCGAGCTGATTGTGGATCGAGATGATGACCGACCAACCCTGCTGCCGCAGTGGATCGTCGGGATGAGCTTGCATGCTCTCCTCGACGCGGCACAGCCATGCCGACCAGAACTGGTTCGGGGGTGTCTTGCCCGTTGCATACGCGCTCCGCAAGGACCGGGAGTAATCGGCCAGCACGACCGAGAGAGCGGGAGCGGGCTGATGCCCAACCACGGGCGTTGTGCTGCCTGACTGGCTGGCTCGCATCACGATCCATCCTGTGAGGGACAAAAGCGTGACCAGCGTCGCGAGCCAGGCAGTTCGTGGTGACTTCCACAAGCTCATTGAGCGGATCTCCACGGTGGTGGGCGTCATATGGAGGCTTGCCCCAGACAAGCCCATCTGCTTGTGCTTGCTGGGGGTTCCTTGCCGTCCATCGTTCGCACGGGGCCGGGTTCTTTCTTTGGGGAAGTTACCAGTTTTGTGTTACGCGATCAAGCCGTCACTTTGCGTGTTGCAGAAAATCGTTCGGAAGCGTCCGCGTTCGACTCCCCCCCCCGCCCCCCGTCCCATGATGCAGAAAAGCCCCGCGGAGGACGCGGGGCTTTTCGGGTCAGGTCGAGTTCGGCGGGTCCGCCTTTACCCGAAACTGGAGAGAAGAGTCTGGGGAGGATTCTTCTGGGGTATTTTCCTTAGCCATTGATCGACTTGACGGTCGCGCCGGTGTACCGCTGGCGATGGCCGGTCTTGCGCTCGTAGGTGTTCTTGGAGCGGAACTTGCGGATGACCAGCTTGTCGCCCATGACCACCGGCTCGGTGATCTCGAGGGTGACGGTCGCGCCCTTGACATACGGGGCGCCGATCTTGGCCGAGCCGCCGGCCTCGCCGACTACCAGAACCTTGTCCACGGTGATGGTGCTGCCGACGGCGGCCTCACCGGCGTTGACCAGGTCGATCAGGATCTCGTCGCCCTGCTGAACCTTGCGCTGTCCGCCGGACTCTTCGATGATGGCGTAGGCCATGGGTTTGCTCCAATCAGCTGCCGCACGAGGCTCGGAGCCGGGTTTGACCCGGTCTTGAACCCGGCCCGTGGCGGGCCTCGATACTAGGCCGGACCCCGGCGGTCGGCCAGCCGCACGCGGCGGGGTTTCTTGCAAATGCCGCCCTCCCTTGAGGTTGGGTCGGATTTGCAGCCGGTAGGGAGGGGGGGAGGGGGGAGGGTATTGGGGGGGAGGGTATTGGGGGGGAGGGTATTGGGGGGGAGGGCGGCTCACCCTTCCGCGGCGGCCTTGGCCTGGCGGTCCATCCGCTTGCGTGCCGACTCGTCGAGCATCATCTTGCGGAGGCGGACGCTCTTGGGGGTCAGTTCGAGCAGCTCGTCATCCTCGATGTACTCGAGGCCCTGCTCCAGGCCGATCTCGCGGGCGGCCTTGAGGGTGACGGTGGCCTCCTTGTTGGCCACGCGCATGTTGTCGAGCTTCTTGGCCTTGACGATGTTCACGGTCAGGTCGTTACCGCGGTTGTGCTCGCCGACGACCTGTCCGGCGTAGACCTTGTCGCCGGGGCGGACGAAGAGCACGCCGCGGTCGTGCATGGCCTCGCAGGCGTGGCCGGTGACCTGTCCGGATTCGTTGGCGATGAGCACGCCGGCGATGCGCCGGCTGCGTTCGCCGCTGACCGGCTCGAAGCGCAGGAAGGTGTGGTGCATGATGCCCTCGCCCTGCGTGGCGGTCAGCACGCGTCCGCGCAGGCCGATGAGGGAGCGGGCGGTGATCTGGAAGACGCAGTGGGTGATGGACTCGCCGCGCGGCTCCATCTTCAGCATCTCGCCCTTGCGCTCGCCGACGAGCATCATCACCGAGCCGACGGACTCGTTGGGGCAGTCGATGACGAGTTCCTCGATCGGCTCGCACAGCACGCCGTCGATCAGCCGTTCGATGACAATGGGGCGGCCCACGGACAGCTCGTACCCCTCGCGGCGCATGGTCTCCAGCAGGATGCCCAGGTGGAGCACGCCGCGCCCGGAGACGACGAACTCGTCGGTGCCGCGTCCCGGCTCGACCCGCAGGGCGACATTGTGCTCCAGCTCGCGTTCGAGGCGCCCGCGGATCTGGCGGCTGGTGACATACTCACCCTCCTGCCCGGCGAACGGTGAATCGTTGATGCGGAAGGTCATGGAGATGGTCGGCTCGTCGATCGTGACCGCCTCCATCGCCTCGGGGTGGTCGGGATCGCACAGGGTGTCGCCGATTTCCAGGCCGTCCACGCCGGAGATGGCGCAGAGGTCGCCGGCGTGGACCATCTTCTGGTCCACGCGGCCCAGGCCGGAGAAGCCCTGGAGCGTGGCGATCCTGGCGTTGATGTTCTTCGTGCCGCCGCCCTTGAGGTGCTTGACGACCACGACGGGCGTGCCGACCTTGATCGTGCCGCGTGTCACGCGCCCGATGCCGATGCGTCCGAGGTACTCGGAGTAATCGATGGTCGTGATCTGCATCTGGAGCGGCTTCTCCAGATACACATCGGGGTGGGGCACATGGCGAACGATGGCCTCGAACACCGGGCGCAGGTCCTTCTTCTCCACCGCGGGCCAGTGATCGCTCGCCCACCCCTCCTTCGCCGAGGCGTACACCACGGGGAAGTCCAGCGCGTGGTCCTCTGCGCCCAGCGCGACCAGCAGGTCGAAGCACTCATTGATCACCCGCTGCGGATCACCGTCCGGACGGTCGCACTTGTTGACGATCACCACGGGGCGCAGGCCCGCCTCCAGAGCCTTGGTCAGCACGAAGCGGGTCTGCGGCATCGGGCCTTCGTAGGCGTCCACCACCAGCAGGCACCCGTCGGCCATGCGAAGCACCCGCTCGACCTCGCCCCCGAAGTCCGCGTGGCCCGGCGTATCGATCACATTGATCCGATACGCCTGCATGTCCGTGGCAACATAGTTGACCGCGCAGTTCTTCGAAAGAATCGTGATGCCGCGCTCGCGTTCGAGCGGGTTCGAGTCCATGATGAGCCCGTGCTGTCCGCCCCCCAGCTTTTCCAGCTCGCCCGCCCGGAAGTTGCCCGATTGCTTGAGCAGGTTGTCGACCAGGGAGGTCTTCCCGTGGTCAACGTGGGCGATGATGGCGACATTGCGGAGCGCAGCGATCGCTCCCGTCTCTGCGATGGTGGACATATGGATCTCTCGTGGGGAATCGGGGAGGGAGTGTAGGAACCCCAACCCCATAGGCAAAACCCGCCGCCGAAAGCCCTTGCCGCGATCACCCCCACCCCCCCAACCTCAACCCCAACCCCGGCCCCTCACCCCTCCCGCACCGCCACCGTACACACGCAGATCCCCATTGACAGCACCCGGTGACGCACCCCCGTGAAATCGGCCGCCCGCAGCCGATCGCCCAGTTCCCTGTGGGACATGAAACTCGACACGGACCGGGGCAGGTAGCGGTACGCCCCCGAGCGGTCCCGGCTGATCCAGGTGGCCGTTCGCGGCATGATCTGACCGCAGTAAAAATCATTGAACCAGCGCACCGGGGCCAGACGCGGCCGGTCAAACTCCAGGATCACCGCCCTCCCCCCCGGTTTCAGGACACGCCGGAACTCGGCGATCGCCCGGTCCGGCTCCTGCACATTGCGGATCCCGAAGGCGATCGACACCACATCCACCGAGGCGTCCGCGATGGGCAAGGCCATGGCATCTGCCTCAATATACCGCACCCGTTCGGCCACGCGAGGATCCAGCCGCGCCCGCTTGTGGGCGGCCAACTCCAGCATGGCGTGGGTGAAGTCGCCCCCGATGACCAGCGATGCCGGGCTGCGCCGGGCGAAGGCCTGCGTCAGATCCCCGGTCCCGCACGCCATGTCCAGCACCACCTCCCCCGGCTGGACCGCGGCCATCCGAACCGCCGTCCGCCGCCAGGCCTCATCTTGCCACAGGGAGTGGACCCGGTTGTTCAGGTCGTATGACCGGGCGATGGCCCCGAACATGGCGCAGACCTTGGCCGCCTTGTCGTCCCGCTGGTGGATGGTGGCCAGTTCATCATCCCGCCACACGGCATCCCCCGAATCCGGGGTTGGTGCAGGGGAGGGGGGGGAGGGGGGGGAGGGAAGGGGCGGTGCTGAAACCAGTGCTGGGGCCTTCGCCGCCGTATCATCCTGCTGTTCGCTCGTGCCGGGCATGACGCATGATATTCGTCCTTCCGCCCCACCCAGCCCGTCCCCACGGACCAATCGGAGGCCCCCCGTGATCCGACAACTCGCCACCCTCGGACTGCTCGCGGCCGCCCTGACCCTGGGTGCTTGTTCGACCAACCCCGCCACCGGGGCACGATCCCTGACCCTGCTCTCGTGGAACGAGGAAAAGGCCATGGGTGCCGAGGCCGCGCCCCAGTTCACCGCCGAGTTCGGCGGCGCGGTGTCCGACGAGCCGCTTCAGCGATATGTCACCCAGGTCGGGCAGCGCCTGGTCGCCCAGATCGAGCCGGAAGTGCCCAGCGATCTCGAATGGGAGTTCACACTCCTCGATTCCGATGTGATCAACGCCTTCGCCCTCCCCGGCGGCAAGGTGTTCATGACCCGCGGCCTCGCCTCCCGCTTCACCGACGAGGCCCAGCTCGCCGGCGTGCTCGGGCACGAGATCGGCCATGTCACCGCCCGCCACGGCAATCAGCGGATGAGCAAGCAGATCGGCTTCAACATCCTGATGGGGGCGGCCGCGGTGGGCGTTGGTATCGCTGACTCGGATTCCGACATCCGCAAGTACGGGCAGTACGCCGTGCCCGCTCTGGCCGTGGGCGGCAATGTGGTGCTGCTCAAGTACGGGCGGGACGAGGAATCCCAGGCCGACCAGCTCGGCGTGCGATACATGGCCCGCGCCGGCTACAACCCCACCGCACAGCGCGAGGTGATGGAGATCCTCCAGCAGGCTTCAGGCTCCTCCGCCGGCCGCTCGCCGGAATGGCTGTCCACCCACCCCTACCCCGAGACCCGCATCGAGCGCCTGAATCAGATCCTGGCCGAGCAATACCCCGACGCCAACACCAACCCGGCCTACGCCCGCGCCGAGCAGCGATACCGAACCGAGTTCCTCGCCCGTCTCAACAGCCTCCCGCCCGCCAAGCACACCGGGGCCATGCTGACCCCGGGCGAGGAGGCGATCATCGCCGCGGGCATCCTGGGCGGATGTTCATGCCAAGGCCAACACCCATAGAAGGTTGTTCGGCGGACCTCCTGACTTCCGGTCTGGCGGGTCTGAGACACGCTCGCAGTCTTCCCACCCGTTCCCGAGTCGCTCTCACGACCTGATTGGATGCGTCGCTTCGCTGGCAATACCGGTACTATCTCCTCATGGAGAAGAACACCAACCTCGCCCGCAAGATCCGCCTCATCGCCATCGCGGCGGCAGTGGTCGTGGTCCTGATTCTCATCCTGCAGAACACCGCGGAGGTGCGGACTCGCATCCTCTTTGCCACGGTCGTCATGCCCCAGGCGGTGCTGCTGGTGGTAGTGCTGGCCATGGGCTTCGTCATCGGCCTGCTCACCGCCGCCCGCAGCGGCAGAAAACCCAAGGGCCAGAGCTGAGAGCAACGGTGGGGCAGGCGTTCCGCCTGTGCGCCATCAACCGGAACTCCGCATGACAAGAAAGCCCTGCACCATTCTCCTGCTTTTCGCGCTCCCCCTCATCCTGATCGGCTGCGCTGCCGCCGTGCCGCTTGTTTCCGCCGCCTCCGCCGGCGCGGCCGCTGGCGAGGCAGGCTACAGCTTCTGGCGCTCCGGCATGTTGACTTATGTCGATGAGGGCACCATCGAGGAGATGAACGAGGCCGTCGCCATCACCATCGAACGCCTGGCTCTTCAGATCCGCGAAACAAAGGATGAGATGGATGGGGATGTTCTCAGCTCCCGCTGGTGGTCCATCCGTGGCGATCGCGGCCACCTCATCACCATCAAGGTCGAGCCGCTCACCCGCGCCATGATCGAGGTCCAGATCGACGCGGGCCGGTTCGGCAACAAGGCCGCCGCCGAACTCATCGCCGACCGCTGCAAGAACGAACTCGACCAGATCCAGGCCCGTCCCGTCGAGCCCGCACCCGAGGGCTCCACAGGCGGAATTCCGGCCCACAAAGGGTTATGATCCCACGAAGGCGGGCCGGTCCCGTCGCCTCCTTTCGCACGGGATCATTCCATGGACAGCACCCCGCCGCACTCCGGAAAAACCGGGCCGTTCCGCATTCTGAGCGTTTGGACGATCGCCTCGTGGCTCCTCACCGTCCCTCTGCTCTCCTTCGTATGGGTCGGCCTCACCGATCCCGAGCTCTACGCCCGTGTGAGCCATAAGGACGATCTCGAGTCCACGGGCATCATCGAGCACCTGACGGTGATCGTTCTGCTGCCGGGCATCGCGACGGCGATTTATACCCTGATCCGGTTCCGCCGCGGCTTCCCCTCCGCTCTTCACGCGGGCTGGCTGCTCATGTGGACCCTGGCCTGCATCTACTTCGCGGGCGAGGAGTGCAGCTGGGGCCAGTGGTACTTCGGGTTTGAGACCCCGGAAGTCCTGGAGAACATCAACAAGCAGGACGAGTTCAACCTCCACAACACCACTTCGTGGCTGAACCAAAGGCCCAGGGCCGCCGTCGAGCTGTTCATCGTCACCCTGGGGCTGCTGGTGCCCGTCATGGCCCGCTTCCCGGGAATCCGCCCCTTGCAGCGGCTCCGCGTCTGGGCTGTTCGATCCTGGCCGGCCTGGGTGCTGGCCCTCCCCATGTGCTGGGCGGCCGCCGCCTACTTCATTCTGATCCGTCTTCTCAACTGGGCCGCCACCTCCGAAGCCCCGACCGTGGATGCGGAACTGCGTGAACTGGCCGTGGCGTGGTTCCTGAGCCTCTACCTCTTTTCTTACCTGCCCCGCCTGCGTGCTGCCCCCCCTTCCCACCCCGTGGGCGAAGCGCCCTGACCGCACAATCCCTCTACCCCGCCCAGCTCGCACCCCGCCCACATGAAAAATCAAGCACCCCCCGCGCAAATTCACACGCGGTCCGCGTGCTATTCCCTACTTATCCACGACCACGCCAGGGTTATCCGCATTCTCGGACCAACGCCCCGCAAGCGCCTCCCGCTGCCTGAGTCTCATAAAACATCGGACGGATCGCTCAGAACCCGGATCCGCGCGTTTTTCGCGCGATCACATGAAGCCCGTCTTCATGCCGCTATCCCCAAACCGCGTCATCACTCGATAGCACTGTCCGCACCGGCCAGCGTACGCCGGAACGCCGGCCGCCCGCGTGGGGGCGGCACACGACGAAGAAATCGGAGTCCTCCCCATGTCCGCCGAGATCCTCACAGAACGCCTTTTCGAAGCCCTCATCGAGGGCAACCGTGACCAGGCCCGCCGCATCATCGACGAGCAGCGCAAGGCCGGGGCCAACCCGGAGGTCATCCTCACCGACCTCTGCTGGCCCACCTACGAGCTGGTCGAGACCATGCACCGTCAGGACCGCCTGACCACCCTGGCCTACAACCTCGCCACCCGCATGCTCCGCTCGCTGGTCGATCAGGCAAGCCGCGAGCTGCTCGCCTGGGCCGGCTCGGCCCGCACCGGCCGCACCGTGTTCGCATGCTGCGGTCCGTCCGAAGGCTCCGAACTCGGCGCCCAGATGGCCGTTGACCTGCTCGAAGCCCGCGGCTTCCGCGTTCGCTTCGCCGGCGGCGCCGTCCCGACCGACGAGGTGCAGGAGACCGTCCAGTCCACCCGTCCGGATGTGCTGCTGATGTTCTGCTCCGAGCCGCGTGATCTCCCCGAGATCCGCCGCCTCATCGACACGCTCCACGAGGTCGGTGCCTGCCCCCACACCCAGATCGCCGTCGGCGGCGGTGTCTTCAACCGCGCCGAAGGTCTGGCCGAGGAGATCGGTGCCGACCTGTGGGCCACGCATCCGCTCGAGATGGTCGAGATCCTCATCGACGACGCCGACATCCGCGCCACCCCAGAGCAACGCACCGTCGGCCAGATCCGCCCCCGCCTCAACCGGGCCGCCTGATCCGATCCCAACCAGACTTCGCCGTCGCGGCGGGCCGGTTCATACCGGCCCGCCGTGTTCATTGGCAGGTCGCCACTCCGTGCCGACTCCGGACAAGCCGCGACTGCAAAGGAGCGGCTGCGGTCGCGTCAGCCGATGAAGCATCCTGAGCGCGACGGATCCCGCGTGATTCCGGGTACAATCCATTGATCCTCGAGCCGATCGCAGCCGCAATCACGGAAAAAGGCTTCCAGAACACCGTTGCATGCGAGTGGCGAAGAGCATGTTACATCGCTCGGCCGCTCCATTGCAGTCACGAGTTCTCGTGCTTGCTCGGGAGGCATCGAAGAATCTGCTTCCTTCCTGCCGGATCACTTTCTCCGTCGCCGCGCACCCGCCAGCAGCCCCCCGAGCAGCACCGCCGCCGTGGGCGCCCCAGGAACCATCCGCCCCGGCCCGTTGTACACCACCCGCACATTGTCCAGGCCCCACGACTCGTCGTGGATGCTCTGATTGGTCGCCCCGATGAAGTCGATCTCCAGCAACTGCCCGGCGTCAGCGATGTCGAAACGGATCTCCAACGCCTCGTAGCTGATCTCGCGGTAGCTGGTGTTGTACGCGTGGTTGCCCTGGATCTTCCATCCGCCGAGCCGGTTTTCCCAGGGTTCGAAGGTTTCGAGGATCTCGTTGAAGTACTCGCGCCCGTTGATCTCCACGATGAAGCGGTCCACGCCATAGGTGCGGTCCAGTCCGTCCCAGGTGTCGAACAAATGCAGATCGAAGAACAGCGAGTACGACCCCGCTCCCACGCCGGGATTGCTCCCTCCCCCGTCGCCCCCGCCCCCGCCCCCTCCACCATCACCACCGCCCCCGTTGCCGCCCCCTCCGTTGCCCTTGTCCGGGCCGCCGCTGTACCAGTACACCCCGTGGCCGAGCATGTTCGATCCCCCGAGCCCCGGCCGTCCGCCGCGCGCCGGCTGAACCGGCCGACCGATCATCGCACTCCCTGTTCCGTTCCCGCTCCCCGGCCCAGGGTCTCCCCCTCCGCCGTTCCCTCCACCATTCCCTCCGCCGGATCCATTGTCCGATCCGCGTCCGAGCGTCAGCCGCACGGTCTCCTGCCCGAAGTTGCCCAGAAAGGTTCCCCAGGGTGACGCGATCGTACTGACTTTCTGATTGGACCATTCATCCCCAGCCACCCCGGAATCGAAGTTGTTCTGGTACACCACATCCGCCACGGCGGGCGCGATGCAAACGCCCAGCATCGCCGCGGCCATCAGGGACGGACGGAGAAAAAATCGGGACGCGTGCAGGTCCATCGGTTCACTCTCTTTCATTGACAAGGCCGGGCGCGCGTGCCCCCGGCGGGGGAGCGCGGCACCACAGGCTGCCACCGACAGGGGCTTCTCACCACTGTTCCGCAACCCGCACGCTGCCAGTCACATGGTCTTGGTCCGTCTGTTCCGCCTGCGTCAGCGAGCGAAGTCCGGAAACCGAAGGCCCATCATCCCGACCGCCCCAGACGGACACACGCTCTCCGCGTTCTTGCAGCCCGGGGTGACGCGATGCGTCCCTGTTTTCGATGTTGAAACCATGACGATCCGCCACACCACCGCTGTTGTCTCCGTCGCCATGCTCGTCGTGCTCGGAGGCTGTTCGTCCGGGCCTTCGTCCTACGCCCAGGCCAAGGCCGAGCAGTCCGGAGGCCGTGCCGGGGCCCAGAACCAGCGAAACGCCCATGAAGTGCTGGTGGGGACCGTTTACAACACCGACGGCGTGCCGATCTACAAAACCCCCGTTTCCGCCCTGACCCTCGATCAGATCGCCGCGGAACTCACCGCCATGCGCAACCTCGATCAGGAACTCGTCCGCGAGTCCACCGGTGCTCCCTTGGCGGCCTCGGAGGTCAGCCGCATCCGTGCCATCGACCGTGCCCACGCCGCCCGTCTGTCTGAGATCGTCGATGCCATCGGCTGGCCCACCCGCGAACTCGTCGGCATGGAGGCCGCCCAGGGAGCGTTCGTGGTCGTTCAGCACGCCGGCCACGCGCCCGATCTCCAGAACCGCTGTCTGGCCCTCATGGTCGATCAGGTCGAGCAGGGCAAGCTGCCCGCCCCGTATGTCGCCCTGCTGACCGACCGCGTCCGCCTCTTCGCCGACCAACCCCAGGTCTTCGGCACCCAGATGACCTTCGTGACCGGCGACGACGGCGTCGCCCGCTGCGTCCCCGCCATCGCCATCGAAGACCCCGCCAACCTCAACGCCCGGCGCGACCTCATGGGCCTGCCCCCCCATGACGGCTTCATCGCCCAGCTCGAGCAGGCCTACCGCACCCAGCACGGCGGCGCATTCGCCAGCGTGCTGGTCGAGTAGGGGGACGGGAGGGAACAGCCATGAGCCACGAGAGAAAGTCGCCCAAAGGGCGATCCTCCCCTGTTCCCTGATGGCTGATCCCTGATCCCTTCCTATCCTCCCCCATGCCCAGCCCTCGCCCCAAGACCGAACTGGAAACCGTCGAGCCCATCGGCCTACGCGTGCTGATCCGCAAGGACGAGGACAAGAAGCAGACCAAGGCCGGCCTGCACCTGCCCGACAAGATCGAGATCCCCACCCTCACCGGCCGCGTGGTCGCGGTGGGGGCCAAGGTCATCTCCGAGGGCGACTACCCTATCGAGAAGTACGACCGCGTCCTCTTCAACCCCAAGCACGCCATCCCGGTGGACTTCGAGGGCGACAACCGTCTCTTCGTCGTCCCGGTCGAGGATGTGGTCGCGGTGTTCCGACGGGGGGAGTGAGCGCCCTCGAACAGTTTCTTCCGTCCTCACAACGCCCACTTCAAAATCGGGCGTGAGTGGTGGGGGGCGGAGAGCGGGGCGGGGGGGCGTGGGGTGCGCGTGCTGAGGGCCGACGGGCTTTCGGACCTCTTACCCGCCTACGACACAAAAGAAGTAGGGGCATTTTTCCCGTACCGGACCGAGAATGCCTCTCTCAGCGTCCAAGAACCGGGTATTCACAAAATTTCACGCGGCTCTCAGGCCTTCCTCCGCTAAACTGATGCGGGGGAAGTGTGGGGCGATTTGCCTCCCATTTTTTCCTGATTTTTACACACCTGCGACACACGAATATCGTGGGGAGCCGTTTGTATGACCGTCAAGCACACCTTCGCCCTGATCGCTGTCGCTGGCTTCGGAGCTGCCCACGCCATGGGGAGTGACTTCCGGATCGGTGCCCGGAATCCCGGCGCCTCTGTTGCGCAAGGCCATACCCCCGTCGGCGGTTCCGTGGGCAGCCCCGCCGGCGAGTACCGTTTCGATTTCACCGGTACCATCAGCGACGGCTCCCCCGTCGGCGGATCCAGCCTCACCGGCACCGCCTTCACCTTCAGCCTCTTCGTCGCCGATACCGCCACCAACCTGACGCCAGGTGCGCCGACCGCCAACTACCGCCTTTCCCGCGCCACCCTCGACATCGGTTCCGACGGCAGCATCGAGGAAACCTCCCTGCCCGATCCCGCCGGTTACGCCGCGGTGTTCATCGACCCCGGCTCCACCGTCCTCATCGGCGGCTTCGACCTCTTCAACCCCGACATTTCGTTCCTCATCGGTGTCAATATGCCCTCGGGCGCTTTCACGAGCATGTCGGACCTGGCAGCCCAGTCCGTCTTCTCGCTCTCCGGCCTGACGGGTTCGACGCTCAGTTACTACAACTCCAGCCTCTATAACCTGCTGTTCGAAGTCACCGGCTTCAGTTTCAACAGCCCCGTCGCGGTCGTGCCCCTGCCCGCCCCGGTCCTGATGGGGGCCGCCGGCCTCGTCTGCGCCGGAGTGGTCGCCCACCGTCGCAAGTCCCGCGGCTGATGCCCGCATCCGCCGCTATTCTTCCGGCATATGGCCCAGCCCACCCCTGCCGCCTCGACAAACCCGAGTGAGACCACAGCCGTCTACGCCGGCTCGTTTGACCCGCCGACCACCGGGCATGTGTGGATGATCGAGCAGGGCGCGCGCCTGTTCTCGCGTCTGATCGTGGCCGTGGCACGCAACCCGGAGAAGAACTACTCCTACCCGCTCCCGCAGCGTCTGGGCTGGCTCCGCGAAGTCTCGCAGGACCTGCCCAATGTCCAGATCACCAGCATCGAGAACGAGTTTCTGGCCCGCTACGCCGCCCGCGTCGGCGCGAAGTTCATCGTCCGCGGCATCCGCAACGAGGACGACTACCAGTACGAACGCGGCATGCGCTATGTCAACGCCGACCTCTCCCCCGGCATGAGCACCGTCTTCCTCATGCCCCCGCGAGAACTCTGCGAGATCTCCTCCAGCTTCGTGAAGGGCATGATCGGCCCCGAAGGCTGGGAGGAGGTCGTCGCCAAGATCGTGCCCCCGCCCGTCTTCCGCGATCTGGTCGCGCACACACAGCCATGAACCCGTGTGGGTGGGGGGGTGGGGGGGTGGGGGGGGCTTCGGACACGCCCGGAAATCAACCGCGATCCAGATCAGATCGCCGACTGCTGGTTCGCGTTGCCCGTGCGGCTGCGGGCCTTCTCGCGGATGGCTTCCAGCCTGCGCAGATACTGGATGCACACGCTCACATAGGTCGCGTGCGACCAGGTCAGCGGCGACACCGAGATCGGAGCACCCGTGTACGGGTCGAACTGCTCCGCCAGCACGCCGCTCGGCAGGGCCCGTCGCACGCACCACTCCAGCAGCGGCAGCGCCAGACGCAGTTCTTCCACCGTGTCCGCGGCCTCGATGTGGTACATCGCCTGCCACAGCGTGCAGATCACCCACGGGTTGCCCGGCACATCGTCGGTCTTCTGGTTTTCCACCTGGTGGTAGTAGTCCCGCTCGTACCGCGCGCACCCGCCGATGGAGGTCTTGACCCACAGCCGGTCGCGCAACGAGTTCATCTCGTCGCGGATGGCCGGGTCGCGCGGGTCGAACCCCGCGATGGCGAACAGCGCGTAGTTGGCGCTGTCGCGTGTCATGTCCAGGCGATAGGTCCCGTCGTCCAGCGGCACCGCCATCCGGGCGAACATCCGCCGCTCCGGGTGCCACATGTGCCGGCGCAGCGCGCCCTTCATCCGCTCCGCCCCCTCGCGATAGGCCGCGGCACGGTCCGGCTCGCCGAAGTCCCGGGCGAACGCAGCCGCCGCCTGCAGCGCGCCGATCGTCGCCGCCACTGTGAAGGTGTGAACCCCGCGCCGCTCCTCCCACAGGTCCCAGCTCTGCATCGGCAGGCCATTGTGGTCACGGTACTGCAGCAGCCAGTCCGCCGGACGGATCACCAGCGGGTGATACAGAGCCTTGACGAACTCCACATCCCGGAACTGCTCGTAGTGCTTGCGCAAGGCCCAGATGGTCAGCGCGGTCTCGTCCTGCTGGATCGGCAGGATCTTCTGCCCGTCGATCATCCACGGGTGCCAGCTTGATGCCAGGTGCCCCTCGGGCGTGTACTTGTGCAGGAAGTACGACCCGTCCGCGATGCAGCCCCGCGCGAAGCGGAAGAACGACCGGCTCAGTTCTCCGTGCCCCGCCAGGATCAGCCCGTGGGCCACCAGAGCGCCGTCCCGCATCCAGCAGTACGAGTAGTGGTCGCCAGCGAAGTGGGTGATGTCGCTGTCGTTGGCCGCGATGATCGCCCCGCCGTTGTCGATCTGCGTCCGCAGGATCAGCTGGCTGCGGTAGAACAGGTCGCGGATCGGCTCCGGCAATGGCGTGGTGTCGATCGGTTCCTTGCGGCTCCACAGCTTCCAGTACGCCTCCGTCCGCGCGATCAGCCGGTCCGGCCCCTTCTCCCAGATGCGGTGGTTGAGTGTCTTGACTTCCTCGTAGGAGTGCCCGCAGGCGATCCAGCTCGTCACATAGCTCTGCCCGTGCGGCGCGAGCTGCAGGTTGAACCCCACCGTCGCGTCCACCGAGCCCTGGCTGATCGCGTTGCGCCCGAGCTGGCCGTCCTCGGCGTCGCGCCAGGTGCCCTCGGCCCCGCCCACCCGCTTCGCGCCGATCGCCCAGTGATCGATCCCGCACTTGTGCTGGTCGCACGCGTTGACCAGGAAGTACGAGTCATCCTTGTACATCACCACGGCCGAGGTCGAGGGGTCATAGTTGGCCGTATCGCCCACCGGCGAGCCGTTGATCGACAGGTCCATGTGGAAGAACAGCCGCACATCCCGCGTCCGCCCGGCCAGATCGCGCACGGTACACCGGCGGAAGTACACCGGCTCGTGGTAGTCCACCACATCGTACGACATGATCTCCAGACCCATCGACTCGTTGACCAGCCGCACCTCGGTGGTCAGGGTGTCGGGCTTGTACCGCAGTTCCCGCTTCCAGGAATGGTCCTCCACCCAGGCGAACCGCCCGTCCGCCCACACGCCGAAACGCTGGACATGCCCGTCGGTGTGGTTGTGGCGTCCGACCTTGGGGTAGTACAGGTCGCGGACCCGGTACCGGTCGTCGAAGGTGATCAGCAGGTCGCCGTTGCCGACGGGGATGTCACGGGGCATGGCAGGCTCGCATGTACGACAGCACTCCGTGCCGTCACTCCTGATGGGATGGGGCGGAAAACAAATCCGCCCTCATTCATATCGGCGAATCGGGCACACTCTCCCGCCCGGATCGGGGGAATAGTGGCCTGAACTGGCATGGTAGGGATTGTCCCTGGGTATCGGCGAGCATTAACTTACTCAAACCACAGGCGTTGTCTCATGCGCAAAAAACGCCTTCTCTTCCCAAAAAACTGAGTCCGAGTCCATTTGGTTGTCGCACATGCGATCAAGGTCTGGTAATCTGCGACGACAAGGCTATCGCCCCTCTGGAGAGTACCATGATTTTGACGAGTCTCATCGGTATGACGGCATTCATTCAACTAGATCCTCGCACGCTCTGCGGGTTTTGCGTTCGGGGAATGGAAATCGAGTCGTGTGTCGAAATCAACTGGGAACTCAAGGTCGTTAACTGTGAGGTGGTCGAATCTGTTGCCGGGCATGTAAGGGCATTCGCGGCCGCGACCTTCTCAATCAATGAGGTAATGCATAACTCTTGTTTTCCGTATCAGCTTCTGTCTTCAAATTTTCAGTCAGGATTCTGGGACGAACCTGATCGGCAAGGACAAGTTGTCGCAGGTGGATTTGCCCAGGCTGCGGCATCATCAAACTCGATCGGATGCGATTGTGAAGCTGCCGTCACAGTGGATTTTACGGGATTAAACCAGCCCTATTGCTATATCAGAGGAAGTTCAGCTGGCGGGATTCACCTGTCATCCGGTCATTATTACACAGCCGATGGAGGCCGCAGTATTGGGTATGGCACATACTCGGAGGCTGCGTCGGCATATTCTGCGGCGATCGTAGTGATTGAGGTCAATGACGAACTGGAAGTCGAGTACGATCTGGTCGTCGATTGGGAGGGCGGCTTCACACCTTACGATGACTGTCCCGAGTTCTCTCGAGGAACCACGGGAGGGATTGACATCGAGTATGCTGGTCAAGAGACGGTGCTGACGGTCGTCAACACATCCGCAAGTACTGTGGAGATCCTGAGGGGAATTATTGCGGCGGGAACTACGGGGGATGTTCTGGCGTTGGGGCTCTTTGATCATCCGGGCATCTTGGTGGACATCGGGCTGGATGGCAGCTTCGAAGTGTCCGGCAAGCTTCAGTCTGGTTTTAAAGCATCTGCGGCCGGAATCTACGAAGTAACTCATGAAATGCGTAGGTTCGGCACTGTCTTGGGTGATTTTAATGGGGATGGTGAAATTCTTGAATCCGACTACGATGTAGCTATCGGTGCGGTTGGATGTCAGTTCGGAGATCCGTGCTATTTCGCGTCGGTGGATTTTGATTTGGACGGAGAAATCACGCAAGCCGAGTCGGAGCGGGCTCTCGATATACTTGATCAAATCGTTGGCTCGTTTTTCTGTGCTCCCGATTTGAACAAAGATGGTTTGTTGAACTTCTTCGATCTTGCTCTCTTCGTCTCTTGGCTCAATAACTCCGATCCTCGGGCTGACTGGAACGGAGACACCCTCATCAACTTCTTTGATCTGAACGCATATCTTGCGGATTACAACATTGGTTGCTTCGGCGGCTGATCCCTGTCATCCGTCGCGACAAGGTTGGGCAGTGGGGTGTAACACGCATTTTTGTGTGTGGGGGTTTGATCTGCATTCTCGCGTGCTTGTCTCTGGCGTGTCCGTCAAGTTTGTGGTAGGCTGGACGCTGTTCCGATAGGCCCCGGTTCCGGGGCGGGTCTCAAGACGGCGGACAAGTATGTGTCGGGCTCCCGCTCCCACGGGTCTGTTGCGGCGTTGTGCCGTGGTGGGGGGGGAGGGTTGAAGTAAAGAGGAGCGGTCCCATGCGTCGTGGCCACAACCGAGCATTTACCCTGATCGAACTGCTGGTGGTCATCGCGATCATCGCGTTGCTGATCGGCATCCTGCTGCCGGCAATCGGCAAGGCCCGCAAGTCTGCGCAACTGACGGTTAGCCTTTCAAACATTCGCCAGAACGCGCTTACATTCCAGTTCTACGCCAACGACAACAGGGACGATATGGTGAATCCATTTTCTCCCTCACCGCGATGCGGCACGAACTATGCCTGGGTCTGGATTCAGAAGCGCGAGTGTCAACAGGGTTGGGTGTATCAGCAGCACGGTCCAAGCGGTTTGCCGAACATGGAGTCGGAGCCCTATGGATTTCACTGGATGGCACACACCAACTACGCCGAAGGGGTTGAGATGTCCCGTCTCAAGACCATCGTCGCACCCGGCGATGTTGCGCTTGCACGGTGGCTTCAAGAGAACAACGACCATAACGCACAGACCAATATCGAGTGGATTTTTCCGACGAGTTACTGGTATCCTCCGGTCTTCTGGCAGGATGAAAAACGGTTTGAATCAGCCCTTCGCCCGACAGCAAATGCTTCGAACCGTTTCTTTTTCAAGCGACATAAGATGTCGAGCATCGCTTATACAACTGAAAAGGTGCTCTTGTTTGAAAACAAGGATTTCTCCGGACAGGTTCCGCTCCAGTTCAATCAGCCGGGGGCCAGGCCGCAAGTCGCGTTGATCGACGGGAGTGCGAGAAGCGTGTCCACGACTCAGATCATCAACGATACGGATCAGAACTCATTCATGCCCGGAGAACGCAACTTCGACGGTTTGGGACTCCCCGCGGGCCCGTGGCAGCCCTCCGTGGCAGGCATGCGAGCACTCATGTACTCCGACATGCAAGGGTTTGATTGGAAGTATGGTGATTGGGGGTATCTGTGGGCAACCCGCTTTGGCATCAAGGGCCGTGACTTCATCGCAGGGAAGCAGTAAACCACCATGTCGGATCAACCAGAGTCCCGTAAGCGTCTAATCTTGGCCGTCGTTCTTCTGATCGCCGTTGGCGGTGTGTTGGCGTGGTCGCTCACCCGCAACCCGCAGGCGATGAACGACGAAACCTCCCAGAAGGTGGATGATCTCCAGGCCATTCTGGAGGATATGAAAGCTGAGCGGGCCGCCATCCCTGAGCCTCCACCCGCGCCCGAGCCTCGCGGCGGGCCGATGGATGTCCGCTCCGGCGGCGGGGGCTGATCCGTTTCACTGTCCCGACAGCAGCGCCGCCGCAAGGTCTTCCGGCCTCATCCCATCGATGAGTTCGTCCTCGAGTTCTTCTTCCGCCATCGCGTGGATGCGGGTGGCCGGATCGCCCACGAAGGTCACACGCACGCCGAAGTTCTCGCCGATCTTCACGGCCCGCCCATTGCCGATGCTCCGGTTGTTGATCCGGATCTCCAGATCCTCATCCGCCAGCTTGGGCAGCTCCACAATGGTGCCGGGCACGAAGTCCCGCACCTCGCCCACGCGCATCCGCCGCTCGCCCAGGACCACCACCAGCGGCACTTCCAGGCGCATGATCGTTCCAAACTCGTTGTTCATCCACACTCCATCGGCGGTTTTTGCGCGAGACTGCTTCGGAAGGTCGGCATTCCGTGCCGACTCTTGTCTTCATTCCGGCTTGGTGGCACAGGCGTCCCGCCTGTGCAAAGCCAGTCCGCACAGGCGGGACGCCCGTGCCACCCAAATCGAAACGCAACCATCGTGCCAAGGGCGGCACTCCGCAACCCGCTCTGTTTTGAGAAGTCCCACGGATTCCGCAAACGCCGGGCGTCCCCCCTCTCCCTCACCCCCCCTCACGCCCCCAGGCCACCACCATGGCCAACGCACTCGCCTCGCTCACCCCATCCAGATGCAGCACGCTTCCTGCGAGATCGCGGTACAGCCCGTCGCGTTGTTCCAGCAAGACTCCAATCTCGCTGATCGGATCATCCCCGACCAAGGCCGGTCTCTCCGGTCCACCCCGCTCCGCGGCAACCTCCAACCGTTCCGCCAGCGTCGCCGCCGAGGCGCGCAGATACAGCAGCGCCGCCCGACCGTCCGCGCTGTGCTCACGCAACAGATCCGTTGCCCCGGGCGCGGTGGGCGTGCCCCCGCCGAGCGCCAGCACGATGCCCGATTCGCCCAGCGCCACACGCAGGGTTTCCGCTTCCGCGGCACGGAATGCCGGTTCCCCGCGCGTCCGCAGCGCATCAGCCGGTGTCGCGCATCCCAACGCGGCCGCCGTGCGGTCGTCGAGATCAACAAACCGTCGGCCCAGCCGTTCCGCGAGTCGTGCCCCCAGCGTGGACTTGCCGCTCCCGCGCAAACCCATCAGCACGATGACAGTGTCAGCATTCATCCGCCGATCCCCAAGGGCTGTACGCTCACCTTTGGTTTCTCCGTTGTTCCGCGCACCCGGTAGGTCACGAACTGATCGGTGATCTTCCCGAGAATTCCCCCGATCGGCCCGAGTTTGTTCTGGATCGATTCCAGCGGCCCGCCGTTGACGGAGAGATCCAGCGTGCCATCGAACCCGATGGCCCCGCTTCCCCGGGCCGCCAACGCGGGCGTGCGGAAGTCAAAGTTGTCCAGCCGCACCGCCGTCGGTGTGATGGTGAACGGGCTGGAAAAAGTGTCCCGCAGCGCGTTGCCCGTCAGCCCCGTCACCTGCATGACCGAGACCAGGTCCGACAGGATCGGCACATTCACCAGCCGTCCCTCGCGCACATCGATCTGCCCGGCGCCGGACAGCCCCGCCATCGCGTCCACCATCGGCGCTCGAACGCTGCCCGTCGAGGTCACTTTTCCCGCCAGTTTCGGCGGCTGCCCGGCGGGCGCTCCCGCCGCCAGCAACGAACGCAGATCCATCCCTTGCAAGGTCCAGGAAACCCGCGCGTCCCCATCCAGCACCACGCGCCCGTCGGCCGTCATCGTCCCGCCGAGGGCCTGCACGCCCAGCGTCCGCAGGTCCAGCACGCCGGAGGCCATCCCGGCCTTCAACTCCACCGAGTCCAGCGGGATCTGATATTCCCCGAACACCCCGCGTCCCTTTGTCAGCCCCGCCTCCAGATCGAGTTCGGCCTTGCCCGGATCCATCAGCGGCACGCGCCCGCTGACCGTCGCCCGCATGGACCCGCGCAACTGGTTCTTATTCACCATCGTGGCCAACTGCGGCGGAAGCGTGGTCGCGGTCTGGTCGCTCAGTTCCACTTCCGCCGTCACGCGGTTGAGCGCGAGTTCAAACGACTCGATGTTGATCCGTCCATCCAGGTCCAGCTGCAACCCCGGCTTGCGCCCGGACGCGAGTTTGAGTTCATACCACCCCGCGCCCTCGAGGCCCGCGTCCGAGACCGGCACGATGTCCAGGTCCGCCGCCAGCGCATCCAGCCGCATCGGGGCGGACCCGTCGCCGGAGTCGTACACCAGGTCGATGCCGTCGATGATGATCTTGCTGAGTACCAAGACACTGCTCAGGCTGAACTCAGGTTTTTCGGTGGTGGTTTTTTCGCGTTCCGGCGTGGGTGTCACGAGCGGGCTCAGGCCGCGCAGGCCGCCCTCGCCGCCGTTGGCGGCGGGGTCATTGATGAGATTGACGGCCCCGTTGCGCAGTTCCAGCCGCGCGATCCGGATCGGCTGGTTCATCCGCGGCGTTTCGGCCAGCGTGATGTCCATCCGTCCCAGGTCCAGCACGCGGGTGGAATCCGGCGCGATCAGACGCACCCCGCCGAGGGAGAGGGTGTACGGCGGGTCATACCGGATGGTCTCGAACGAAAGATCCGGCACCAGGTGGCTGTTGGCGATGCCGATGACCTGTGCTCCGAGATAATCCAGCAGGCGTGTTTCGCCGCCGATGATCTGCTGGATCTTGCCGGGCTTGAGCAGAACGACCGCCGTGACGGCCGCCCCCGCGACGACCAGAAGCACAAACACCACGCCCAGAAGAACCAGTACTTTGCGCATGGATGATGGTACGACTCCGGCCCGCGGTACGGATCACCCCCCCCTCCCCTCCCCTCTCTCCCCCCTTCCGGGTGAACAAAAAACCCGGCCGTCGGACCGGGCTTGGAACGCATGGCGTTGAATGGGACTTCCCACTCCGATTTACACCCGCGAGATGTATGACCCGTCTGCCGTGGACACCTTGACCCGCTCTCCGATCGAGATGAACGGGGGCACGCGGGTCTTGAGACCGGTGTCGCACACGGCGTCCTTGAGCTGGTTGGTCGCCGTGGCGCCCTTGATGCCCGGCGCGGTGTCGGCGATGGTCACTTCCACCGCGGGCGGCAGTTCCACCAGCACGGGGTTGCCCTCGAGCATCAGGACGGTGGTGCTGGAGTTGGGAGCCAGGTAGAGCAGCGCATCACCCAGCACCGCCTTGGGCAGGATGACCTGGTCGTAGTCATCGGTGTCCATGAAGGTCGCGCCATCGGAGTCGGAGAAGAGGTACTCCATCGTCCGGCGGTCGAGGGCGACCCCCTCGACTTCCTCGGCGGGGTTCATGCGGCGTTCCAGCAGGTTGCCGGCGATGATGTCCTTGATCTTGATCTGCACGAACGCGCGCAGGTTGCCGGGGGTGCGGTGCTCGATCGAGTGGAGCACATACACCTTGCCATCAATTCGGATCGCGTTGCCGGGCCTGAGATCGCCTGCTTTCATTGGATTCTCTCGCTCATTGCTGGGGTTTGGTTTTGGAAAGTTCGTTCACACGCGGGAGATGTACGACCCGTCGTCCGTGGAAACCTTGATCCGTTCGCCGATGGAGATGAAGGGCGGCACGCGGGTCTTGAGTCCGGTGTCGCACACGGCGTCCTTGAGTTGGTTCGTGGCCGTGGCACCCTTGATGCCGGGGGTGGTGTCCGCGACGGTGACCTCCACGGCCGCGGGCAGCTCGACGAGCAGCGGGGCATCGTTGTGGAAGAGCACCGTGCAGGTGGTGTTCGGGGCCAGATACAGCAGCGCGTCGCCGAGCACGCCGGGCGTGAGGTCGGTCTGGTCGAAGGATTCGGTGTCCATGAAGGTCCCGCCGCCAGCACCGTCGGGGTAGAGAAACTCCAGATCGCGCTTGTCGAGGATGGTTGCGTCGATGGGGTCGGAGCCACTGAAGCGTTTTTCGGTGGTGCCCGAGCCGTCCACCGCGCGCATTTTCGCCTGGATGTAGGCGGGGCCTTTGCCCGGCTTCACATGGTCGGTTTTCATGACCACATACAGTTTGCCGTTCAGGTCCAGCGCCACACCCGGTTTCAGATCGTTGGCTCTCATCGCAATGGCTCGTGTCTGATGGGGTGCTGGAGAGGGGGGGAACGCGGTTTCTGTTCGGAGAAAGAGGGCGGTATGCTATACCTCGGAGCCCTCAGGAGGACACCGCCATGATGACCCGACGCGACGCACTTGCCACCGGCCTTGGTCTGGTGGCGGGTATGGCCCTGGCCCCCCGCGCCCTCGCCCGGCCCGGTGCCGCCTTCCGTCCCGGTGATCCGGGGGCCGATCCCCAGCCTGTCCGCTTCTTTCCGTGGGCCGATCTCGGGGATGGGATCTGGACGGTGATCGACCCGGAGACCGGCGGCAACTGCCTGCTGGCCATCGGTTCCGACCAGGCCCTGCTGGTGGATACCAAGTTCGCGTATCTGGGGCGCGCCCTGCTGCGGGAGGCTCAGACGCTTGGGCCCCGGCTGCGATACGCCGTCAACACCCACCACCACGCGGACCACACGGGCGGCAACATCGCGTTCACCGCGGCGGGGGTGGAGGTGGTCGCGCACGCCAAGGCCGAGCCGCGCATCCTGGCCAACCGTGAGCAGTACATCCAGCAGACGGCCGGAGGCCCTCGGGCCGTCGGGATGCTGCGGCGTCCGACGCAGGAAGCCGTGCTTGATGAAGCGGGTCGCCTCGCCGACGATCTGCGCCACGCTGACGAGACGGACTGGGGCCCGACCCTGCTGATGACCGGGGACGAGATGGAACTCTCGATCGGGGGGGACGGGGGGGACGGGGGGAAGGGGGGACGGATCGTGCGGCTCAAGCACTTCGGTCGCGCCGGTCATACCGACAACGACACGGTCGTATATCTGCCGGATGCGGATGTGCTTCATACGGGTGATCTGGTTTTCTCCGGCCTGCACCCGTACTTTGATCCCGCCGGCGGCGTCACCGCCATCGGATGGATCGGCGTGCTCGAAGAACTCCGCAAGCTCTGCACCTCCAAGACGCGCGTTATCCCCGGCCACGGCCAGCGCGGCAAGGGTGATGCCTCCCTCATCGACACCCAACGCGATTACCTCAGCCGCCTTGTCGAAGCGGTGCGGAAGGACATCGATGCGGGGGTGGCGCACGGCGAATGTATCACCAAGTCCTGGCCCTTCATGGAAGGTCTGGGCTTTGAGCAGGTGCGCCCCCGCGCGATCTCGGCCGTGTACAACGAGTTGAAGGATTCCTGAGCCGCTTTCGGTTCTCTCTCCGGAGTGGGGATTCCCGGCCCGTCCCCCTCCAATCCTCGGGTGGCTCATACGGATCCCGGTTTGAGTTTCGGGTGTGGATCGGTTTTCGACTCGCCGGGATGGCAGGGGAGCGGCCGGGGCCGCTCGCCAACGACCTGACGCAGGATGATCGGCAACGACCAGTCAATCGGCTCGCTCCGCCGTGGACGCAACCGCGGCCGTTCCCTTGCAGTCGCGGCTTGTTGATCAGGCCGCGCCGGAGATCCAAGGAATTCGTATGAGTCGGGCTTGGGTTCATCCCGCGCCGGCGCGTGCGTGGAGTTGGGCGGCGTTGATGGGTGTGGTGGTGGGGGCGTGGGTGGTGGGGGTGGTGGGGAGTCCGTGTTCGATGCGGAATGTGTTGCGGCAGTCGTCGATCTCGGCGATGAGGCGGAGGGAGTCTTCCAGGGTCAGGCTGGGGTCGCCGGTGAAGTCGGCCAGGGGGATCAGGGCCGTGTCCGGGGACGGGGTGTTGTGGAAGGTGGGGGTGCTGGTGGGCGACGGTTGATGTTCCTGGGATGGTTGAGTCTGTGGTGTTGGAAGCGCATGGCGGTGGTTGGAAGATTCGTTCGATTCACTTTGGGCGCGGGGTGGTTCGTTCAGCGGGTTGGGGTGATGCAGGGCTGGAGGATGGCCGGCGTTCCGAGGAGATGAGCAGGACCCGGCTCGGCGAGCCGGGCCACCGAGGAGGGTGGTGCAGGCGCGGCGGGCGGACTCGCGCTGGGCGGCGGTGGTGGTCGGCTGGTGGGCGATGCCGGCGAGGGTGTGGACCGTCTGGGCGTGCAGGGAGGGCCAGAGCAGGTCGGTGCGTGCCTGATCGGCATCGCGCATCGACTCGGCGGCCTGGCGGAACTGGTCGGAGTGGACGGCGGCACGCACGAAGGCGGGATCGAGGTTGTGGGTGCGTGCGATGTCCAGGCAGCTCAGGGTGGGGTCGAGCAGGTCGCGGAGGATGTCGGGGGGGGATTGGGGGGGTGGGATGGATGGGTGTTTGGGATTTGTGTGCCATGCGGTCAAGGTAGAGGGCGGTGGTGGGTGGAGCAAGGGGAAAGTTTGAATGACCGCAAAACGGCGCACAGAAACGGTTGTAGGTGTGTGCTTACTTGTTGTAAGTGGTTGTGAGGAAAGGAAAAGAAGATTCGGAACCCCACGATTCGAGGACTCATCGTGGGCGTGAACTGGGTTCGCCACCCACGGTCACCTGGGCGACGGGAGGCTTCTCCGCCTGCACATGGAGGCGCTGGGCGCGGTGGGCGGACCAGTCGGTGACGCGGCGGTCCGGGGCGTTGGGGCCGTCGTGGACGGTGAGGATGTCGTAGACATTGTTTCGCTGTGCGGGCATGAACCCGGCATCGCGGATCAGGCGGCAGAGGACCGCTTCGTCAAGGCAGTAGGTGGTGCCGGCGGAAGACACCACATTCTCCTCCATCATCACGCTGCCCATGTCGTTCGCGCCGTAGTACAGGCCCACCTGCCCCACATGCGGGCCCATCGTCACCCAGCTCGAACCGATCGAGTAGATGTTGTCGAGGAAGAGGCGGCTGGTGGCCTGTGTGCGCAGGTATTCGGTCGCGCCCGCGTAACGGAGGCGGCGGCCGAACTCCGGGTGCAGTTCCTTGGTGCCGCTGCCGTCGAGGCGGGCGGCGGCATCGCCTGGGAACACGGGTCCGTGCGCGTCGAGATCACCCGCGGCGGGCCATTCACGCAGGCGGCCGAGGGCGGTGTTGTCGGGCTGGAAGGGCCAGGAGATGAAGGCGGTGTAGTGGCCGCCGGTGGTCTGCTTTTTGACGGTGGGATCACCGGCGACATCGGGCGGGACTTCCCCGGTGCCGAAGTCGCGGATGGCCTTGTCCTGCCAGTGGCGGATCATGCGCATGTGATGGATGCGGTCGGCATGGCCCTCGATGTGGCCGAACATCATCGTCGCGCTGGTGTACATGCCGAGTGAGTGGGCGGCGTACATGGTTTGCAGCCAGGCGTCGGCGGTGCATTTGCCCAGGCCGATCTTGGTGCGCACGGCCGGCGCGAAGATCTCGCCTCCGCCGCCGGGGAGCGAGTCCATGCCCGCGTCCTTCAGGCGGGCGAGCACCCAGCGGGTCTTCTCGATCAGATCGCTGCCAGGGGGGCCGAAGAAGTTGACGAACTCGATCATCTCCGGCGGGCTGAACGCGTGGACATGGATGTGGGGGAAGCGTTCCTTGATGCCTGCCAGAAGGGTGAGGTACCAGTCCAGGGGCAGGTCGGGGTTCATGCCGCCCTGCATCAGGATCTGCGTGCCGCCGATGGCGGAGAGTTCGGCGACCTTCTGGTAAAGCTGCTCGTGCTCGAGCGTGTAGGAGTCGTGGTCCTTGGCGGTGCGTTTGAAGGCGCAGAAGATGCACTTGGCTGTGCAGATGTTGGTGTAGTTGATGTTGCGGTCGATGACATAGGTGCGGAAGGTGTTGCCGTGGATTCCGCGGCAGCGTGCGTCGGCGTAGCGGCCGAGTTCGTGGAGGGGCGCGTCGGTGAGGAGGGTCAGGCCCTGCTCGGGTGTGAGGCGGGCCTGGCCGCTCGCCACGGCCGCGAGCAGGCCGGGATCTCGGGCGTCCAGGCTGGGGAACTCGGGCAGGGGTTGATAGATGGTGGGCATGGCGGGGTTCCAGGGGCCGTGCTTTCAAAGAATCTTGAAAATGATAGCGTGTGTGTTCTTGGGATGCCACTGGGGTGTGGGGGGGCTTGATTCTTGCTGGGTGGGAATAAATACTGTGATGCAGGATTTGATTCGGTGGAACAGGAGTCCGGGATGAACCGTCCAACCCATCGGCTTGAAACCGGTTTCGACCGTCTGGACCGGGCCATTGCCGGGCGTTTGCGGGCCGCGGCGGTGCCCATGCTGCGGATCGGGTTGGCGGTGGTGTTCGTGTGGTTCGGCGCGTTGAAGGTGGCGATGGTGAGTCCGGCCGCGGATCTGGTGGCGCGGACGACCGACTGGGCGTTCAGCCCTGCGTGGTTCGTGCCGGTGCTGGGGTGGTGGGAGGTGGCGATCGGGCTGTGCCTGCTGGACCCGGTGCGGCTGCTCGGTGGCAGGGCGTGGTTGACGCGGGCGGGCATCGCGCTGCTGGCGTTGCAGATTCCCGGGACTTTCCTGCCGCTGGTGGTGGTGCCGGACCGGTGCTTCGACGGGTCGGTGTTCGCGCTGACGCTGGAAGGGCAGTACATCGTGAAGAACCTGGTGCTGATCGCGGGGGCGATGGTGCTGGGGGCGACGGTGCGCGACCCGGTTGCGGCTGGTGTGGCGCCAAAGATTGGGTCATGAGTATCGCGCTGGTTTCCTGCCTCGAGCTGCTCGATCCCGATGATGATGAGGCTCCGCTGCTGGATGCGTTGCGCGGACACGGTCATGATGCGGTCACGATCCACTGGGACGATCCATCGCACGATCCGGGCGCGTTCGATGCGTGCGTGCTGCGCGCCACCTGGAACTATCACCGGCGGTTGCCTGCGTTCAAGGCATGGCTGGAGCGGGCGGGGGCATCGACGCGGCTCATCAACCCGCTGGGAACGGTGAAGTGGAACCTGCACAAGAAGTATCTGATTGAGCTTGAATCGCGGCGCATCCCGGTGGTGCCGACGGCGTGGGTTGATCGGGGTGAGGTGGTGGATGTGGTGGGGGTTTGCGGGCGTCGTGGGTGGGGGAAGGTGGTCATCAAGCCGTGTGTTTCCGGGGGATCGCGGGAGACGCGGACCTTTGAGGTGGCGGTGGGGGGGGAGGAAGCGCAGGCGTTTCTTGAATTCTCCGCCGCGCGTGAGGACACGATGATCCAGCGGTATATGCCGAGTGTGGAACGAGGCGGTGAGGTTTCGATTGTGTGTTTGGGCGGAACCATTTCCCACGCGGTCGAGAAGCGGGCCCGGTTCGCGGGGGAGGAGGAGTCCGTGCGGGCCAAGGCGCGGATCAGCGAGGCGGAGCGGCGTTTCGTCGCCGCGGTGCTGGATGCCTGTCCCGTGCCTGCGGCTTATGCCAGGGTGGACATCATCACGGGGGAGCGGGGCGAGATCATGCTCTCGGAGCTGGAGCTGATCGAGCCGTCGCTGTTCTTTGATCTGGGTGCCGGATCCGCGGATCGCTTCGTGCGTGTGATCGAGTCGGTGGTCAGCCGCGGGGGTGCATCGTTCGGATGACCTTGGTGAGCTGGGTGCGGTCCACATGGGTGTAGATCTGGGTGGTGGTGATGTCGGCGTGGCCGAGGAGGGTCTGGACGATGCGCAGGTCGGCGCCGCCCATGAGGAGGTGGGTGGCGAAGGAGTGGCGGAGGGTGTGCGGGTGGACATCGCGCAGGCCCGCGACTTTGGCCCAGTGGGTGACGATCTGCCAGACGCGGACTCGTTCGATGGGGCGGCCGGATTTGGTAAGGAACAGTTTGCCCTGGTCGCGTCGTTCGCCGGCGGATTCGGCGGTGATGAGGCGGCTGCGGCAGTCACGCAGGTATTCACTCATGGCGTCCATCGCGGGCCTGCCCATCGGGACGAGGCGTTGCTTGTCGCCCTTGCCGAGGATGCGGACGATGGCGTGCTTCTCCATGACATCGGAGAGCGAGACGGTGCCGACCTCGGAGGCGCGCAGGCCGCTGGCGTACATCAGCTCGAGGATGGCGCGGTCGCGGAGCCAGAGGGGGATGGCGTTGGGCTTGGCGTCGGGGGGGGGGGCTGGCGCGGCCAGCAGGCGTTTGACCTGGTTGGGGGTCATCACGCCGGGGAGGTTCTTCCACTTGGCGGGCTGGTCGAGGAAGTCGGCGGGGTTGTCGGGGAGTTTGCCGGTGGCGTGCATCCAGCGGCAGAGGACCTTGATGGTGGCGATGTGGCGCGAGACGGTGGCCGGTGCGTAGCCGCGGTCGCGGGAGAGGCTGCGGACATGGGCGATGAGGAGCGGGGGGGTGATGGAGGGCGGGACGGAAGGGTTTTCGAGGCCGGCGGCCTGGAGGTCGAGGAGGAGGTGGTCGAGGTCGCGGCTGTAGGCCTCGAGTGTGGCGGGCATGAGGCCGCACTCGACGCGGAGGAAGATGAGGAAGCCACGGCGGAGGAGCTGGTGGTGCTCATTGAGCCGGTGGATGCGTTGTTGCTCTGCGTTGGGCACGGTGGTGAGATCGGCGGGTGCGGGCGCAGCGCATGAAAACACCCCGGATCGTTTGATCCGGGGTGCGGAGGGTTCAGCCTTTACCCTGTCAGGATGCCTTAGCCGAGGAGGGCCAGGACATTCTGGGGGGTCTGGTTGGCCATGGCCAGAATGTTGGTCGAGGCCTGGACCAGGATCTGGTTGCGGGTCAGGGAGGCGGTCTCGCTGGCGAAGTCGGCGTCACGGATGACGGACTCGGCGGCGGTGGTGTTCTCGAAGGCGACATTGAGGGAGCGGATGGTTGCGCCGACGACATTCTTCTGGAAGGCACCGAGGCGGCCGCGGGTGGCGGAGACAGTCTCGATGGCCTTGGTGACGATCTCCTGGGCGGAGGAGTAGTCCGTGGTGGTGACGACATTGAACTCGCGGCCGGAGCCGAGGTCGCTGAGGTGGCCCAGGTCGGAGCTGCCCAGCTTGCGGGTGGAGATGTCACCGATGCCGATGGAGACCTTGCCGCCGAGGTTGACCTGGGAGGAGAGCTGGAAGTCGGCTCCGCCGCCGCTGATGGTGAAGGTGTTGACGGAGGCGAGGGTCTGCGAGGCGGTGGTGTTGAGGCTGAAGGCGACATCGAGGAAGTCGCTGTTGATGCTCAGTTCCTTGCCACGGCCGACGGCGAGCATGCCGTTGATGGTGCCGCCGATGTCCTGGCCGATGTCGCGGATGACATTGCGTGCGGCGCTGAAGCTGGTGACCTTGCTGGTGTCGGCGATGTTGAAGTTGGTGGCGCTGAGGGCGTAGATGCCGCTGCCGGTGGCGAGACCGCCGGCGTCGCTGACCTTGACGGAGACGAACTCGGAGGAACCGAAGTCGTCGGAGACAAGGCGGATGCCGGTTCCGCCGCTGGTGGCGACGGCCTTGACACCGGTGACGCTGTTGACATTGTTGATGGCGGTGACCATGGTGGCGATGGTCTGGCTGGAGGCGAACTGGAGTTCGCGGTTACCGTGCGAGCCGCCGATCTCGATGACGAACTGGCCGCCGGAGGAGAGGTCGATGGAGGTTGCGCCGAAGGACATCAGGAAGCCGGCCTGCTGGGCGGACTGGGTGATGATGGCGCTGACGCCCTGCGATGTGCCGCTGAACTTGGCGCCGCGGACCTGGAAGTCCGTGACGGACGATGCGACGCTGGTGACCTGATAGTCCATGTTGCCGTTGAGCAGCTTGGACCCCTGGAAGTTGGTGGCTCCGGCGACGCGGTCGATGGTCTGGAGGATGGAGTCGATCTGGAGCTGGTTGGCCTTGCGCTCGGACTCGGAGAGGCCGGCGGTGTTGGAGGAGCTGGTGAGCAGGCCCTGGAGCTCGGTGAGGAGCGAGGAGATTTCCTGCAGACCGCCCTCGGCGATGTTCATGACCTGGTCGGCGCGCTCGGCGTTGCCGATGGCGGCGGTCAGGGCGGACTTCTCCGAGCGGAGATTCTCGCTGGCGATCAGGCCGGCGGGGTCGTCCTTGCCGCGGCTGATGCGCAGGCCGGTGGAGAGACGCTCGAGCGAGACGCCGAGGCTCTGGTTGTTCTGGCCGAGCACGCGCTGGCCGATGATCGACGAGACATTGGTGTTGATGCGAGACATTGGCTGATGTCCTCCGTGCAGTTACCGGGTACGGTGGATGCCCTTCCCCGGGGGCCGGACGCTTGTCCGGTGCGGCCCGGTTCCGTTCCGGGCCAGTGACCGGGGCAACATGCCCAGGTGCAGGACGGTCGATCGACCGGCGCGGGCTGCGGGTGAAGCGGAGGATGTCAAGAATGTCAGAGATTTTGAAGAGGGGTGGCGTTATTTGGACATGGAGGTGGTCTTGGGGCGGGGTGTGGACAAAAAACCCCCGGATTTCGGGGGTTTGGTGGGGGGGTGAAATATGGAGTCGTCGGGCGGGGTGTCAGCCGAGAAGCTGAAGGATGTTCTGGGCTGACTGGTTGGCCAGGGCCAGGACGGTGGTGCCCGCGGACTGAAGGATCTGGGCACGGGTGAGCTGGGAGGACTCTGCGGCGAAGTCGGCATCGCGGATCACGCTGCGGCTGGCGGTGAGGTTTTCGAATGCCGCCTGCATGGAGCGTGTGGAGGTATCGAGGACATTTCGTTCGAAGGCGCCGAGGCGGCCGCGGATGAATGTGACCTCGTCGATGGACTGCTCGACGATCTTCTCAAGGGAGGTGAAGTCGTTGCGTGCCTTGGCCTCATCGAGCGAGTTGCCCTGGCCGGTCTGGAGGCTGGAGAGGAACTGGACGACGCCGTTGACGAGGGTGCCGCCGAGGTTCTCGCCCGCGGTTGACTGGATGCCGATGTTGGTCTGCTGGAGGGCGTTGATGTCCGGCCCGAGCTGGAAGAGTGCGCCGCCGCCGGTGATCTGAAAGGTCTTGGGTGTCAGGGCGGGGTTGGTGGCGAACTGCTCGTCGAGGAGGAGTTTGAGAGAGAGGTTTGGGGAGTTGATGGAGACATTGAGGCCGTCGCCGGTGGCGAGGACACCGTTGATGAGGGCGGAGACATTGCGTCCGGAGTCGTGCTTTGAAGGGACCAGGGCGGGGTTGGCCCAGGGGAAGGGGGTGCCGCCGGGGAAGTCTGCGTCGGAATCGAACTTGAAGAGGTTGAAGTTGCTGAGGCTCTCGTCGGGCTGGTCGATGCGTTCGACGGAGACGAAGGAGTTGGAACCGTAGTCCGTGGAGCGGAAGACGATGCCGGAGTTGGCGTTGCCGTTGATGAGGGCGGCTTCGACGCCGGTGATGGCGGAGTTCTGGTTGATGGCGGTGACGATGGAGGCGTAGGACGCGCTGGTGAGGAAGGAGAGTTCGCGGACGCCGTCGTTGCCCTTGATGCGCAGGGTCACGCCGGAGAGGAGCTGGCCGTTCTGGGCGGGCGAGTTGTCGCCGCTGAGGTAGAGATTGCCCTTCTGGGCGGAGGCGATGACATCGACGGTGGTGTCGATGCTGGCGGCTCCGATGAAGGATGCGCCGAAGATCTCGGCCTTTTTGATGGTGGAGGTGGTCAGGCCGCTGGTGGTGTAGTCGAGCGAGCCGTCGAGCAGCTTGAGGCCGCCGAAGGTGGCGGTGTTGCTGATACGGGTGATCGACTGGATGGCCGAGTTGATCTGGAGCTGGTTTGCTCTGCGTTCCTCGTCCGAGACGGCGCCGGTGTTGGCGGCCTCGACGGCGAGGGACTTGATGGAGTTGAGCAGGTCTGTGATCTCGGCGAGGGCCGACTCGGTGGTTGAGATGACGGCGGAGGCCCGCTCGCCGTTGCGGATGGCCTGCTCGATGCCCTTGATGTCGGTGGCGATGCGCTCGGAGACGATCAGCCCGGCTGGGTCGTCCTTGCCTCGGTTGATGCGGATGCCGGTGGACAAGCGCTCGAGGCGTACTTGCAACTCGGATCCGGATCGGTTGAGCCGTTGCTGTGCGATCAGACTTGGGACATTGGTGTTGATGCGTGTCATGGCAATCCTCCGTGATTGCGTCCGGGCGGTCCGAGGGCGCCGGGCCCGGTCCGGCGGCGAAACATGTGAGTACGGTTACGCTGAGGTTTTCTCGTGTGAATCGTGTGTGGTGGGACGCACGGTGATGGCGTTGAGTGGTGAGTTTGGGGGAGCGCCGGCGGCGGTGGTGACCCGCTTGGCGGGGCCTGGCCGGACGGTCTGTGCGAAGGAACCGAGGTCGGAAGCGCCGAGGCGGGCGGCCTGGGCGTTCTCTTTTCTGATCGCTTCATACACTTCCTTGCGGTGTACGGCGATTCTGGTGGGGGCGGAGATGCCGAGGCGTACTTTGTCGCCGCGGATGTCGACGACCGAAATTTCAATTTCGTCGCCGATCATGATTGTTTCGTCGCGTTGCCGGGAGAGCACCAGCATTCGTGGACTCCTTGGGCTCTCAGCCCGGACGAGCGGACGCTCGCGCGGGGGGGTGGCTTGCAGAAGGGACGGGTCCGTCCGTCCCGATGGTGGGCGTGGGGATGGCGCCGGCGTATCGGCCGGTGCACGCCCGTGTGGATGGTCCCCGAGAGACGGTTCAGGCCGTGGCGGCCTGCTGCGCGCCCGTGGTGACCCGCATGAGGGTCTGACGGGTGGTCCATCGCTTCTCGGCGAGGACCATCTGCTCGGCGGTCTTGTTGACGGTGTTGATGATCAGCGGGCCCTGGAAGTTTCCGGTGAGCTGGTCATCGATTTTGTTGACAATGATGAAGACCTGCGCATCCTCGAGGCGGTCGAGGGTGAGCGACTCCATCTGCTCCTGCCGGATGGGCACGGAGTAGTCCTTCTCGAAGAAGGCGGGGTCGGTGACGACGAACGCGAGGTTCTCGTCCTCCACCGACTGGAGCCAGAAGAAGCACGCGTCATCGCCCGGCTGGAGCAGGCAGTAACGCGTGAGTCCGGGGAATCCGAGGATACCCTGGGGGAAGGTGATCACGCGGTCCTCCGCGATGTCGATCACCCCGAATCGAGTCGTCCGCACCTCCATGTGTGCGCTCCATTCCTGCTCGGCCGAACCAATCAGGGACCGACTCCCGGCGCTCCGGCGCGGGTCGACATCCTGCCTGCGGATCCCGGAGCGGCCGAGCTCCCCGGAAACCATCGATCCAATCCGTGGGGTCGGCGTCGGCCGGCCCCGCGTTGCGTTCAGCCCAGGTAGCTGAGCAGCGTGAGCTGCTGGGATTGCGCCGCGACGGCCAATCCTGCCTGGAGCTGGAGCTGGAGCTGCGCGAAACGGGTGGATGCGGCGGCGTAGTCCACATCCCGCAGCTGGCTCCGCATCGATTCGTCGAGCACCTTGCGGTCCTCCTGCCGGATCACCTCGTCGGAGACCCGTCGTGCATACCCGCCGTTGACCGAGCGGGCTTGGGTGAGCCGGTCGGTGCCGGCTTGCAGTTTTTCATACGCAAGTTCGATGCCAAGTGTGTCGTTGTTGCGGAGGGCCTCGGCCAGGTCGAGCAGGTGCGTGAACATGTTGTCCACGCGCACGCTTGTGCGGTCCTGGCTGGTCAGGCGGCCGCCCGTTCCGTCGGTGGTCCCGCCCAGCAGGCCGAGCTGCTCGGCGGCTGGAGAGTTGTTGAGTCGGGTGACGCTGACTTTGCCCGAGGCGCTCAGGGCGGCGTCCTGCTCGAAGACGATGCCGTTGCCTGGGAAAGCGAGTTGGGCGACGAAATCGGTGGTCGGACGACCCGCGGCGGTGAGTTGGGCCTGGGCCTGGGTGTTGACGGCGTTGAGCAGATCCTGGACGGTGCCCGTGTCCTGGGCGGTCAGATCGATCGTGATCTCGAAGCCGTCGCCCAGGGTGATGGTGAAGTCCGGGTCGTTGGGGTTGATGGACACGCCGCGGCCGTCGTTGAAGTGGGCCAGGGGTGTGTCGGCGGAGAGTGTGCGGATGCCGAGCAGGGTGGCGGTGTTGCCGCCGGTGCTGGTCTCGGCGATGGTCATGGCCTGGGCACGGGTGCCCGCGACGGCGGTTTTGACATTGATGGAGCGGCCGTCGTCGGAGAGTTCGACCACCACGCCGGTGCCGCCGGCCTCGAAGGCCGAGCGGATGTCGGCGAGGGTCTGCGCGCCGGAGAGGTCGATGGTGTAGTCGCGGCCGCCGGTGGTGAGGCTGACCTGGCCGAGGGGGCCGGTCAGACCCTGGAGTGCGGAGACGGGGGTGGTCCAGGACAGGCGGGGGTCCAGATCCACGCCGTTCGGGTTGCCGGCGTTGAAGACCGGGCCCGCTGCGGTGGTCAGGCCGAGGTCGGCGGCGGTGAACGAGCCCTGCAGGTCACTGAAGGCGAGGTCGCCGGCGGGAACATCGATGGAGAAGCCACCGCCGGAGACGGAGACACCGCCGGGGCCGAGGATGGAGACCCCGTGGTCGGATTCATACTGGCGGATGGCGGCGGTGATGGTGTCGGCGGCGTTGCCCGCGGTGACGGCGGAAGAAAGGTCGATGGTGACGGTGGGGCCGGCGTTGAAGCGCATCTGGATCTCGCCGGTGGTGACGCCGGTGGATCGTGCGCCGTTGAGGTCGGCCAGGCGGGTGGCGCGGGTCAGGGCGGGGTTGAGATCGACGGTGCCTTCCACGCGGGCGGAAATGGCCCCGATGGCGTTGTCGGCACCCATGGTGATGGGGATGTCGGAGATGCCGCCGAGGTCGGCGTTCATGCCGCCGCGACCGCCGATGAAGCGGTAGGCGTTGCCGATGAGTTCGACGGGGGGGCGGCCTGGGGTGGTGCCGCCGAAGATGTGGCCGACGACGGACTCGCGGTTGGCGATGGTGAAGAAGGAGCGGACGAGGGAGTCGATGATGCCTGCCTGGCTGGTCCGCGTGGCCGCGTCGGTGGGGGTGGAGGACTGCTCGAGTGCGATGCCCATGGCCTCGTCGATGAGGTCCTTGGCATCACGCAGTGCGATATCGAGGGTGTCGAGGGAATCGGAGGCGAAGCCGAGGTTCTTGAGGAGCTGGGTGTTGCGCTCGAGGCGGGAGTCGAGGGTGGAAACGATGGCGCTGCGGACGGGATCATCGGAAGGGGTGAGAAGATCGAGGCCGCTGGCGAGCTGGGTGTTGACGCGGATGAGCTGGTAGTTGGTGCGGCTGATGGCGCTCATGGACGCCTGGGTGAGCAGGTAGTTGGGGGAGCGGCCGAAGGATGTGGGGAAGGATGTCACGGTCCGGCTCCTTTCATCAGACGAGGGAGAGAAGGGTGTCAAACATGGTCTGGGCGACCTGGACGACCTGGCCGGCGGCCTGGTACTGGCGCTGGAAGGTGAGGAGGTTCATGGCCTCCTCATCGACGGAAACGCCGGAGACGCCGGCACGCTGTGCCTCGAGGCTCTCGAGCACGATGGTGGCCGCTTCGGCGCCGACGCGCGACCCGCTGGACTGGGTCGCGACATCCTGGGCGTGATTGGACCAGAACTTGCCGAGGGTCTGTCCGCCGAGGGCGGAGAGGGATTTTTGCGCCAGTTCGCCGATCTGCTTGGCGTTGGCGTTCTCGACGAACTGGCCGTCCACGATGCGTCCCAGCATGACCTGGACACCATCGCGGACATTGATGTTCTGGGCGGTGGTGCCTGTGAAAAAGCTGTTGACCCCCATGACGGCGAGTACGGAAGACGAATCGTCGTCGAAGGAGAAGGAGAAGCCGGGGGAGGCCTGGATGTCGAGGCGGCCGTCGGGGGTGAACGAGGCGGTGAGTCCGTCGATGGCATCGAGCGCGGCGCGGATCTCCTCGGGCGTGGTGTCGTCGGCGGTGCCGGGCAGACCGGCGGAGGTGATGCCGTCGGCATCGATCTCGATCCAGACGCGGTCGGAGGTGCCCGTGGACTCGTTGCGGACCTCGACGAAGAAACCGCCGGTGGAGGCCGAGAAGGGCAGGTTGGCGAAGGAGGCGTTGCTGGGGTCGGAGATGGGACGGTTGCGGTCCGCGGCGGCGATGGCGAGCGTGGCGGAAGCAGAGGTCAGGCCGGAGGCGCTGGTGCCGGTCGCGTGGAGCTTGTTGACCTCGAAGATGAGCTGGGAGGCGAGCTGGTCGAGCTTCTCGATGGTGGCGTCCACGGCCCCGTCGCGGGACTGAAGGAGTCCGCCGAGGCTGCCGGACTGGACATTCAGCGGCGCGCCGTTGTCTTTGAGTCGCGGGGTGACGCTGGTGACGCCGTTGACGGTTTCGCGGTGGATTTCCAGGCCGCGGCTGCGGGTGCCGAGGACCACGGGGGTGGAACCGACGAAGACATCGTAAAGGCCCTCGGGGTTCTCGTTGACGGAGACATCCATGAGTTGCGAGAGCTGGCTGACGATCTGGTCGCGCCGGTCGCGGAGGGCGCTGGCCTGTGTCTGGCCGATCTCACGCTCGGAGATGGTGCGGTTGATGCTGGCGATCTCCTGGAGAAGCGCATCGGCCTGGGTGGTCTGGGCGTCGATCTGGTCTTCAATCTGGCGACGCTGGGACATGAGTTCCGAACGCATCGAGCGGATGAAGCCGGTGAGGGTCTTGCCCTGGTTGATGAGGGTGGATTGGGTGTTGAGGAGGGTGGTGGCCTCGGACCATGTGTTAAAGAAGGAAGAGAGCTGGGAGGAGGTATCGAAGTTGGTGCCTTCGTTGAGTATGGACTCGAGCTGGTTGAAGACGGTGAGCTTCTGGACGGCTGCGTTCTGGTCGGAGACGCCGGTCCAGAGACGCTCCTGGAGGGCCTGATCGATCTGGCGGCGCACCTGGGCGACGGCCACGCCGGAACCGATCATGTTGGGATCGGTGATCCGCCCGCGGAGGGCCTGGAGCATGGCGACCTGGCGGGTGTAGCCGGGCGTCATGGCGTTGGCGAGGTTGTTGGAAGCGACCTGCAGGCCGATCTGCGAGGCGATGAGGGAAGAGTTGGCGATCTGGAGTGCTGAGTTGATGCTCACGGGGATCCCTCCTTTCAGACGCCGATGTCCACGCCGCTGACGACGGTTCCGACGGGTGTCACGCGGCCGGCGCGGCCGTAGGTGCCGGCGTGAGAGAGCCTGCCCGCGACCTGCTGCATCAGGCCCTTCATGTGGGTGGCCAGGGCCTCGGACGCGACTCGGACAGCCTCGTGCTCGCGTTGGACGGTTTGGATGAGGTCGCGGAGGGTGGTGGCGCGATCGGACAGGCGGTGGCGGTCGGCCTCACCGACGACCTGGAGGAGTTCGTCGATGGTGTTGGGGCGGCCGTCCGGGCGGGCGACGAGCTGCTGGCGCTCGGCCTCGATGGTGTGGATGCGTTCAAGCACCTGGCCGGTCTGCTCGACGATGGTCTGGAGGCGGCGGGCATCGGCCCGGCCGAGCGCGGTCCGGTGGTCGTGGGCGAGGGCGAGCAGGGCGCGGTGTTCGTCGATGAGCGTGGAGAGCAGGGCATCGAGGCGGTTGGTGTCCGGAGCCGACGGGGGATTGGACGCGGCCGCGGGGGACGCGGGTCGGGGTCGTGGTGGTGGTGGGGCGAAGGTGGTCATACCGAGTCTCCGCGGTTTCTCAGCAGATCGCGTGCCACTCGATCAACGATTGGGAGATTGGCGGACTGCACGATGTCTTGCGCGAGGCGGTGGTCGAGTAGGGCACCGAACTGCTTCTCGGCGGGGGTCGCGCCGAAAGGGGGCGCGGCGTTGTTGGTCTCGCGGAGCTGCTTGAGAATGGGTTCGACCAGCGTGGTGGAGACCAGCTTTCTGGCGGCTTCGCGGGCTCGGTCGGTCTCGGAGAGCTTCAGGCGCGATTCGGCCCCGGCCGCCCGGCCGAGTGCGCCCAGGGATTCTGAAAAGGACCGCTGCGCTTCCAGGCCCCGGCCGAAGGAGGGGGCGACAAAGCCCGAGGCGCCGGTTGTTGATTGGGCGGCGACGGTGTTGTGGAGTGAGGTGGGGGAGGGGGGGGGGGGG
>CAZXGL010000033.1:0-34000 GCA_964640595.1 uncultured Phycisphaeraceae bacterium
GTGGGGGGTGGGGGTGGGGGGGGGGGGGGGGGTGGGGGGGTAGCGGCGCCGGACCGCCAGCAAGCCCAACGCGCCGATGAAGACCACCGTGCCGGGGCTCGGCAGCTGAGCAAACCGCACGATGATCATCGCATTATCCATTTCCGTGCTCGGGCCATCCGGTGACTGGAGCGTCGGGGCGAAGAACTGGTACTCCGTCGGCGAGACCACCACGATTTCCAGGGGGGGAGATTTGTCCGGTTCCTTGTGCGTGAAAAGGAGCGTCCCGTTGTGGTCCGCGTATCCCAGGATCAGTTCCTGCCCGGACGAGAACAACTCCGGCAGCACCGCCCGGGTGCCCTGGGTCACGGTGCGGAGGTTGATCAGATCCACCCCGAAGCTCGACAGCCCCGGATCGATCGGGTTCGCCCAGCGAAGCATGCCGTTGAAACGCAGCGTGGGTTCGGCCCACTCCACGGTCACCCAGGCATGATCGAACGGCGAGAAGACCGCCTGTGGCCCGATGGCGATGTCCGCCGCGGCCGATGAGGCCAGCAGCGCGACACCGATCGATACAAGAGAACGACGGTCGTGGGGTGGCATCGGAACGGCTCCGTGTGTGGTGTGTGCGAAAAAATCACAAACACACCCGGATGTGTCCACCCATTGCCATATGAGGCAGTCACCCCCCAACAAAGGTCGGGTGGGTCATGCGGACAGGCGGGATTGGATGGCCGCCACCGGCCCGATAAAACCGGACCCGGGATCCACGGCCGGTGTCATGCCGCCTCAGTGAGCGTGCGTGGGCACATGCACGGAATGCCCGTCCTCAAACGCCTTCTTGTCCAGCGTGGCCTCATGCCGGGTGAGCAGCTCGTCCTTGGTATGGTGACGGTCCAGCCCGTGACAGATCGCGTGCAGATACGCCGCCTCGGTCCCGCCGAACACGCGGTCCGCCTCGTCCGGGGTCAGCGGCAGGCTGTCCAATGCACCCTTGAAGGTGTACCACTTCTCCCGCTGGGCTTCGCCGAAGGGGTCCAGATAGCGTGTGCCTTCGCCGGTGGCGGGCAGATCGAGGGCCTTCCGGACCGACTTGGCCACATACCGGTTGCCGTTGCACGCCCCCAGACGCACATAGTGCAGGCCCAGCAGGTGCAGGGCGTCATCCCGGCGGGCGGCGATGTCGTCGATGTACCGCTGGGTCCCCGGCTCGGGCCGCACATGGGCGGGGCATACGCCGAAGTGGGTCAGATCTTCCTCGATGTACGGCGTGAGGAACTGCTCGGAAAACACGAAGGCTTTCAGGTCGGGCCGAGTGTCCAGATGGGGCTTCAGCGCCGCGTCCAAGGCCCGGGACATCAGCCACTGTTGGGCAAGCAGGCTGGTGTAGCCATCCTGGGGCATTTTGCCCTTGATCATGGCCGCGGGTCCCTCGGCCCGCTCGGCGATCTGGTGCAGCTTCCAGTTGTCGTCCTTGAGGCGGGTGGTAAGAGGGCGGGAACCATCGAGGGTGGCGGACATGGGATTTCCTTTGTTGAGAACGATTCTCAATCAAATGCAGAAGGGGCCCAGGGATCAACCCGGGCCCCTTGGCAGGACCGCACAGCCTCGTGGGTGGCTGGGGCCAGCCGCTCGCCAGCCGATCAGATCCCGGCGTTGAACAGGGTCAGATAGGCGCTGAGGTCAAAGAAGTTCAGGTCGCCATCACCCGTGTAATCCGCGGCCAGGTCCCCCGCGTTGTACAGAGCGAGGTACGCCGCCAGATCGAAGAAGTTGAACACCCCGAACGGCTGGGCGAGATCGGCCGTCTGGCTCGGCGCGGGGCAGTTGGGCGTGACGATGCTCAGGTCGTCCACGCCTGCCTCCACGATGGAGCCGGGGTCCAGGTCCCGGGCGACAAAGCGGACGCGGATGTCCGAGGTTGGCTCAACGAAGTCCGCGATGCGGAAGCGCTTCTCGACCCATGCGTTGGCGTTCTCGGTGACAATCTCCAGCGTGGTCCAGGTCGCCCCGCCGTTATTGGAGATCAGCACGGGCATGTCGTCCGCGTTGGGATTGGCACCCTGGTCGTTGGAGTACCACCGCCAGTAGATCAGTTCCGCATCCGGTCCGGCCTGCGATGCATCGAGGTGTGGTGAGGTGAGGGTGGTGGTGCCGCCGTCGATGTCGTACGAGCCGACCCCACTACCCGCGCGTCCGTCCGTGATCCAGCACAGCGTTCCGTCCGGCGAGTGGTCGGCCCGGGGCTGGGCGGCGGTGGCCTGGGGGGCCACGCGCGTCCAGATGCCGCTGGTGGCATTGTCACCCGGCGCGCCGACAACCCATCCGGAATTGGCCTCCATGTCATCCTCAAAGAGCACGCGGACGGTGGTCGCGACGAACGACCCGGACGCGGGGTAGTCGATCACTGCCCCGCCCGTGGTGGTCGCTTGGAAGGAGAACGCCACGCTCTGCCCGCAGGGCACGGGCGGCAGCGTGGTGGTGTAAGCGCCTGGCCCGACCGCTGACACGCCAAGTTCCACGGGATCACCGCCACCAACCGCGGCAAAGGCCGTCACGCTGGCGTTGTTCAGCTCGGCGGTGCCCGGCGCGACGGAGAAGGCCAGGCCGGTCGGATCGTCCGCACGCACGGTGGTCGGCGCATGGACGCTGAAGGACAGCGGCTGCGTGGTGCGATCCGCGAACAGCATGGCCGCGGCGAAGTTCTCCCGCGCGGTGGGCAGGATGGTCGAGGGCGGCGGGTCAAACCCTTCGAGGCTGGTGATATTCTCGCCCGGGCGCAGTTCGATGGTCAGACTTTTGGCCCCCGCCGCGCCATAGAACCAGTCGGTCGCGCCGCCCGCCGCGGGGTAGAGCTGCCACGAAGGGATCGGGCGGTACGCCACGCCGGACATGTCGAAGATGAGCCCGGCCATGTCCGTTGTCAGTGAGGCGAAGAACGAGTTGTCCGGCTCGGGAGCCATCACGCCATCGGCGTAGCCGAAGGGGTACAGGATCAACTGCGAGAACGAGTGATAGTCGATGTGCGCCGCCAGCCGGCTCCCGTAAGACAGGGCCAGGTCGCGCAGCACCCGGGTCTCGGGTTCGGAGAAGGCCGAAGTACCCCGGTAGGTATCGCTCGAAGGCGACGAGCTCGAGCCCGCCCCACCCCACTGGTACCCCCAGTTGCGGTTCAGGTCCACGCCGTAGTCCACCGCGTTGTTGGGTCGCCGGTTCTTCCGCCAATATCGCTGGCTGTTCCATGCATACAGGTAGCCGTCCGGATTCGCCACCGGCACGATCACGATCTGCGTCGAATCAACCAGCGAACGCACCGCGGGATCCGTTTCGTAGTCGGCCACCAGGCGGGAGGCGATGTAGGTCACCGTCATCGGGCTGATCCATTCCCGTGCGTGCTGGCAGCCATTCCAGATGATGACTGGCCTGTCCGCCGCGGCGTTGCCCGGCTCATCCGGCCCGGTGATCGTGATGGCGCGGATGGGTCGGCTCTGCAGCGACTGCCCGATGACGGAAAGACTGGTCAGATCCGGGCGTGCGGCGTGGAGGTTGGCCACATACGCCTCGATCTGGGTGAGCTGCTTGTAGTTCTCGAACCAGGTCTCGTCGTGGGGCGACCCGCCGCGGGCGGTGTCCGCCGGGAAGGGGCGGGGGGAGTGGGGGGGGTGGGGGGAGTGGGGCGGGCGGGCGCGGAGCATCCGTTCGGCCGCACGCACGCGGGACCACGCCATGTCCGCGTGGGCCTGCAAGTCCGGGATGCGGGTCTCGACTTCAAGGCCCGCCTGGATCAGCACCGGCACACGATCATTCTGGATCTGGATGTCGAACGACCCAACACCCGCACCCTCGGACCAGAGGCTCTCGGCCAGCGCCAGCGCGGCCGCCACTTCACGGGCCGAATCCGCGGTCACCCGAACCACGGACTGCCCCTCGTAGGCCCGCGGCGGGGTGTGGGTCAGGATGTCGATCGGCTCGGCCCCAACCACTGATCCAGCGGCAAGACAAACGGACAAGACGAACGCGGTGCGGCGTGCCATACGGGGCTCCGGTTTGGACGGCCGATCGGCCGGTGAACGGTCGCGGTGCTCGGCAGGAAAGCAAGAGGCCGAACACAGGCCCCGAGAACCGGGGCTGAGGTCCATTCGCCGTCCTGACCCCACGGTTCCCGTCAAAATGCACGAAACGATCCGTTGCTGGTACGCTCCCCCCATGCTCCATCGCACGATCCCGTTCGTTCTGCTGGTCCTCTGTCTTTTGCCAGTCCTGCCCGGGTGCAACGGGGCGCGAACGGCCCGGGAACACCATGGGGTCTTCCCCCATGGGGCCGTGGCGGCGGATCATCCCCTCGCGTCGCGGGCCGGTGCCGAGATGCTCGCCAGGGGCGGCAACGCCGTGGACGCGGCCGTGGCCGCTTCATTCACGCTGGCCGTGGTCCGTCCATATTCCTGCGGCCTGGGCGGGGGCGGATTCATGGTCATCCACCTGCCCGATGATCCCACACATGGCCCGGTCTCCACCGCGATCAACTACCGCGAGACCAGCCCCGTCGGGCCGGACGCTTTCGAGACGACCGGCTCGTCCAGTACCATCGGCGGCTCGGCCGTCGCGGTGCCCGGCACGATCTCCGGCCTGCTGCACGCGCTGGATACCTACGGCACATTGGACCGACGCGTGGTCCTGCGTCCCGCGATCCGTGCCGCCATCGACGGCTTTCAGGCCGATGCGCATTATGTTCAGGCCGCCAGTGGCCTCATCGAGCGGTTCGAACGCAACCCGGAATGGAAGGAACGCTTCCCGCTGGTCTGGCGGACCTATCTGCTCGAAGGACGCGTGGCGGAGGGTGACACCATCGTCAATCCGGAACTGGCCCGCGCGCTGGCCGCCTGCTTCTTCTGGGGTCTGGATTCCGACGCGGAAAAACTCTTGCGCCGGGCGATCAGCGAGGCCGTGGAGCACGACGGCGGCGTCATGCCGCTGAGCGTTCTGGAGGCGTACCGCCCCGCCGAGCTGCCGCCGCTGCGTGTCTTGGTGGGAGATTTCGAGCTGCTCTGCATGCCCCCACCCTCCTCCGGCGGCACGACCATCGCCCAGACCCTGGCCATCATGAACATGCTCGGCATGGACCCCCGCGAGCCCATCGACACCGATGAGCAACGCCATCGATTTGTCGAGGCGCTCCGCCATGCGTTCGCCGACCGGTCGCGTTGGCTGGCGGATCCCGCCTTTGCCCCGGTGCCGGTGGAGGCGATGCTGGCCCCGGCCAACATCGCCCGCATGGCGGACCTGATCGGTGATCGTGCCATCGGCCCCGATGCCTACGGCACGCACGATGCCCTCCCCGATGATTCGGGCACCTCCCACCTGTCCGCCGTCGATCGCTGGGGCGGGGCCGTGGCCTGCACCGAGACCATCAACCTCGAGTTCGGCTCACTCCTGGGCGTGCGGGGCTACGGCATCGTGCTCAACAACGAGATGGACGACTTCACCACCGTCCGCGGCCGGGCCAACGCCTTCGGCCTGACCCAGTCCGACCGCAACCTGCCCGAGATCGGCAAACGCCCGCTGTCGAGCATGTCGCCCACCATCGTGCTGGAGAACGGGCGCGTGAGCGTGGTGGTGGGTGCGTCCGGCGGGCCGCGGATCATCACGGGCACGGCGCAGGTGCTGCTCGCATCGCTGTCCGGGTCGGACGCGGGCGATGCGGTGGCCGGGCCACGGATCCATCACCAGTGGATGCCGGATCGTGTGGAGGTCGAGCCGGGGTCCGGCTGGGCCGATGGGCTTCGCGCCCGCGGGCACACCGTGCTGGAGCGCCCGGCGGGCAGCAATGTGCAGGTGATCCGGAGGGTGGGCGAGAAATGGCAGGCCGCGAGCGATCCCCGCAAGGGCGGACGCCCGGCGGGGCATTGACCGCTCCCTACGCTTGGCATGTGACTATTGCCCAGGTTGCCGAGCCGATCGAAGCCCCGTCCGTAACAGCGCGGTTGCCGTTGACCACCATGACCACACTGCCCGGCGTGTCGCGCCCGCGTCTGCGGGCGCTGACCACCATCGGCGTGCATTTCGTGATTGATGCATTCAGCTTCGTGGTGGTGGCCTTGCTGCCGCTGCTGGTGGTGACGCTCAGCATCCCGACCAAGCAGAAGGCGATTCTCCTGGGCATCGGCTCGGTGTCATCGGGGGTTATCCAGCCGGTCGTGGCGTGGTTCAGTGATCGCTTTGACACCCGCCTGCTGAGCACCACAGGCTTCGTGGTCGCGGTGCTGGCGATCTCGAATGTCGGGATGGCCAGCAGCTTCGGTCAGTTGGCCGTTCTATACGCCGTCGGAGCGATGGGCGTGGGCGCCTTCCACCCGCCCGCGGCCGCGGCGGTGGGTCGTTTGGCCGGCCCCGGACGCTCGCGGTACATCGCCCTGTTCTTTCTGGCTGGCATGCTCGGCGGCATGGTGGGCAATGTGTTCACTCCCGGCATCGTTGAAACCGCCGCGCGGACCGAGACCGGCATCAATCCGCAGCTCGGCCTGGACTTCCTCCGTTGGTTCATGATCCCGGGGCTGCTGTGCGCCGTCCTGCTCCATCTTTCGATCCGTTCGGTCGGGCATCGCGGCTCAAACTCGGGTGTTTCGCATGATTCGTGGGGCAGGGCCGAGATCCGGGCACGCTGGGGCGCGGTGTTCATCCTGTATGTCTCGAACATCCTGCGCTTCACGGTCAACATGGCTCTGGTATACCTGTTCAGCGAATGGGCGCAACGCCAAACGCTCGATGCCGCGGGAACCGCGACCATGACCGGGGCGATCGGAGCTACTGCATCCGGCCTCAACGGTCGCCTCCAAGGAGCGATGCAGATCGGCATGGGCACGGGCGGCCTGCTTCTGGGCTTTGTGCTCAGCGCTCGTCATGAGAAGGCGGTCTTCTGGCTGTTCCCCACGCTCGGTGCCGTCGCGATCACCGCCATCAGTTTCGCCGATGGTCTGTCGATCGCGGTGCCCTTGGCGATGCTGGGGTCGGCCCTGGCCGGAGCGGGATTCGGCGCATGCGTTCCCGTCAGCATGGCTCTTGCCCAACGCATGTTGCCACACCGGACCAGCCTCGCCAGCGGCCTGATGCTCGGCGGGGCATGGGCGTTCGCCTTTGTCGGCCCGCTGACGGCCGAGTGGGTGCAAAACAAGCTCGCCGGTGGCCTCGGCCTCGATGCGGCTTTTCACTGCACCGCCGCCGCCTTGTTCATCGCTGGGCTTATCACCCTCGCCCTGCCGCGCGATCTGATGCGCCGCACCCATGCGGACTGAACACATGCCCGCCAATCAAGGAGTTTGACGCGAAGAGCGCGAAGCCTCGCAAAGAGGCGGTCATGCATATGCCATCATCCGAAGGTGGTTCGCCCGGGATCGGATCCAACTTCGCGCTCTTCGCGTTCAAACCTCCGAAAAAGCCCCGATCACTCGGGGCTTGGCGGGGCTGACGAGGGGTGATTGAATCAACGCAGCGGTTCGTTCACTGCCCCTGCGCCAGCGAGAACCCAGGCTTCCCGTCGAACATCTTCAGCGGCTGGAAGTCCGTCACCTCGAACTTCTCGGCCACCTTGGTCAGCAGGTGGATCGTCGGCATCTGCCCGATCTTGCCCAGCATCGACGGGTCCTTCAGCTCGAAGCGGGCGCGGAAGTAGTCCACGATCTCGGTGTAGACCGATCCCGACGGCCACACCTGCGTGCCACGGTTGGACAGCAGCGTGAGCTTGAACGGCCCCTGCTCGGTGACCTGCTGGAGCTTCTGGGCCAGCTCGTAGGGCGGCATGGTCGTGCCGATGTAGATGTCCGCCCCGCAGACCTGGCTGGGCAGGTTCTCGAAGGTGCGGCGCAGCGTGTAGTTGGCCGGTCGCGGCGCGGGCGTGAATGACACGGTGTCTTGCGTGCCCACCACGCGCGGCGTGCAGCGCGTGGGCATCCGCCCGAGGTGGTTCGCCACCGCCTCGGCGAACTCCATGGTCTTGACCGGCGGCTCCTCGCCCTTCACATCCCCTGTGTGGATGCCGTCCTCCAGCGTGGCCAGCAGCGCGTTGTTGATGATCGCCGCCTGCTTGGCCAGCCCGATGTGACGGAGCATGATCAGGCCCGACAGCAGCAGCGAGGTGGGGTTGGCCACGCCCTTGCCCGCGATATCCGGCGCGGTGCCGTGAACCGCCTCGAAGATCGCCACGCTGTCGCCGATGTTGGCTGAGGGCGCAAAGCCCAGTCCGCCCACCAGCCCCGCCGCCAGGTCCGACACGATGTCGCCCTGCAGGTTGGGCAGCACGATCATCTGGTAGCGGTCCGGGCGCAGCACCAGGTTCATGCACAGCGCGTCGATGATTACATCGTTCGTGGTGATCTCGGGATAATCGTGGGCCAGGTGGCGGAACCGCTCGAGGAACAGGCCGTCGGTCATCTTCATGATGTTGGCCTTGTGCGAGCAGGTCACCTCGGAGATGCCCAGTCGCCGGGCTGTCTCGAAGGCGAAGCGGTGGACCTGATCGCAGCCGGGGGCCGAGATCAGGCGCTTGCACTCGACCACATCGCCCGTCAATCGGTGCTCGATGCCGCCGTAGGTGTCCTCGATGTTCTCACGCACCACATAGAAGTCCACCGGCACGCCGGCCTTGGAGAACACCGTCTCCACCCCCGGCAGACTTTGGAAGTGCCGCAGGTTGGCGAACGCCGAGAACTTCTTGCGCAGCGTCACATTGATCGACTTGCCGCCCCCGCCGATGGGCGTGCCCATCGGGCCCTTGAACAGCAGCCCGGTCTGTTCGATCACGGACACCGCCTCGTCGGAGATGCCAGTGGAGTTGCCCCGCGCGAACTCCCGGTCGCCCATCTCCGCGGGGATGAACTCGATCTGGTTCATCACACCCGCCGCCGTGAAGATGTGCAGCACGGCCTCCATGATCTCGGGGCCGATGCCGTCTCCGGGGGTCAGGGCGATCTTCAGTTTGGTGGACATGGTGGGGTGTTCCGAGGTCGGCTGGGCGGCGTGGGGTGCCGGGATGGTGGTCGTCATGCCGATTGGATCGGCGTTCCGGAGGGTCCGGAAAAGCATCATTGCGCGGATTCGCGATGGTGTCGCTGGTGGTCCGCGTTCAGTTTGCGGCTGCCCGGTGCAGGCGTTCCATGACCGCGGCGCGGACAGCATGGTCTGAGGGATTCTCCGCCTCCTGCGGGCATTCCACCGCGATGGAGAATCCCCGCATCCGATCCGCTTCGTGCAGCCGGGCGTACAGGGCGGCGGCGTATGACCGGGGTTCCCGAGGAATTCCCACGAACGGCCCCCCCGCCGGGTGAGACCCGACCGACCACGCCACAAGCACCTCGTCCACCCGCAGATCGGCGGAGCCCGCCTGGACAACCAACCGGACCGGCGTGCGCGGCTGGTAGTGCGGCCCCAGCAGCCCGGGCGAGGCCACCGGCCCGGAATCGACGGGGTCATGGGCGGCCGCGCCCGGACCCGCCACCGGTCGCCCCAGTACCCCCGCGATCGCCTCCGTCCCGATCACCCCCGGGCGCAGCACCCGCGGCGGCTCTTGCGTCAGATCCAGCACCGTGGACTCGATGCCCGCCCGGCACGGCCCGCCGTCCAGGATGAGCAGGTCCGATCCGGGGAAGCCGTCGCCCACATGATCGGCCGTCGTGGGCGACACCCGCCCGGACGGGTTCGCGCTCGGTCCGACCAAGGGCATGGCGCATGCCTCGATCAGCGCCAAGGCCATCGGATGGTCCGGGCAGCGCACGCCCACCGTCGGCCCGCCCGCCGTGACCACGCCGGGCAGGTCAGGGTTTTTTGGCAGCACGATCGTCAGGGGTCCGGGCCAGAACGCCGCCGCCAGCCGGTCCGCGTCTGGCGTCCAGTCGACCACGACCCGCCGGGCCATCTTCGCACCGGACACATGCACGATCAGCGGGTTGTCCGCGGGCCGGCCCTTGAGGGTAAAAACGCGCCCCACCGCGACGGCATCGAACGCGTTGGCTCCCAGCCCGTAGACCGTTTCCGTCGGGAAGGCCACCGTGCCGCCCGCGGCCAGTTCCCGCACACCCGCGGCGACAGCCTCAGGCCCGGTAAGGATGCGGGGGGAAGGGTGGTGGGGCGGGGGGGACGGGGGGGAGGACATGGGGTCAGCGGACGAGCCGCTCGATGGAGTCCGCGTGCTCGATCAGGATCTCATCGGCCTCGTCGAGGAACAGGCCGTGGTCGATCACGCCGGGGATGGAGTTGAGCGCATCGTGCAGGTCCAGCAGGTCTTCCTCGCCGGTCAGCGTCGCGTCGAGCACCAGATTGCCATTGTCCGTGATGAACATCTTGCCATCCATATCGCGGCGCAGCACCCCGTTGAGGCCGATGTGGCGCAGGGCGTTGCGGGTGGAGGCCAGGCCATAGGCCATCACCGCGATGGGCAGCGGCACCCGGGCGCCGATCTGCGTGTCGGACACCTTGTCGGAGGTGACCATGAACACCGTCTTCTTGGCGGCCCAGCAGAGGATGCGTTCACGGGTCATCGCACCGCGCGAGCCCTTCATCAGTCGCATCGCCCGATCCACCTCGTCGGCCCCGTCGATCAGGTAGTCCACCGCCTCGATCACGCCGAAATCGACCACATGCAGCCCAAGCTCGCGGGCCTCACGGTCGGCCCGCTCGGACGCGGCCACGCACTGAACCTTCAGCCCGTCGCGCTGGACGCGCTCCGCCAGCGAGCGGATGCCGCGGGCAGCGGTGCGACCCGCGCCAAGTCCCACGAGCATGTCCGAGACGATGGGCTCAACGGCCATGACCGCCAGTGCATCCACCGGTGAAGTGGTCGAAGTGGGGGGCTGTTCACTCAAAGCGGATCCCCTGTGCCAGAGCAAAGGTCTCTCCGAAGTTGATCGTGCAGGTCTGGCGTCGCATGTACGCCTTCCAGGAATCCGAGCCGGACTCGCGTCCGCCTCCCGTATCTTTCTCCCCTCCGAACGCGCCGCCGATCTCCGCGCCGCTCGTTCCGAGGTTCACATAGGCCAGCCCGCAGTCGCTGCCGGCCCCCGAGGGATCCAGGAACCGCTCGGCCGAGCGGGAGGATCCGGTGAAGATCGCCGAGCTGAGGCCCTGGTCCACGCCGTTCTGCATGGCAATGGCCTCATCCAGCGTGCGGTAGGTGAACACATAGAGGATGGGGGCGAAGGTCTCCTCCATCGCGACGGGGAGCCGGTTGTCGGCCGGCGCCCGCAGAACGGTAGGCATCACGAAGTGCCCATCGCGGAAATTCTCCCCGAGTTCCGCCGGATTCACTCTGGCCCCCCCGCTGATGAGGGATGCGCCCTCGCCCTGCGCCCGCGCCACCGCTTTCTCAAACGCATCCACCGCCCCCGCGTTGATCAGCGGGCCCACCAGCGTCCCCGCGCCCAGCGGATCCCCGATCCGGATCGTTTCATACGCCTTGGCCAGCCGGGCGACGAACCCGTCGGCGATCGATTCGTGCAGGTACAGCCGGCGAGAGGTCGTGCAGCGTTGTCCGCAGGTACCCACCGATCCGAACACCGTGGACTTGAGCGCCAGATCCAGGTCCGCGTTCGCCTCGATGATCACCGCGTTGTTCCCGCCCAGTTCGAGCAGCGTCCGGCCCAGGCGCTGGCCCACGACCGATGCCACCCGCCGCCCCATCCGGCACGAGCCGGTCGCGCTGATCAGCGGGTACCGCCTGTCCGCGATCATCGCCTCGCCCACCGCCGCGTCCGTTCCGATCACATACTGGAACACATCGGCGTGCCCCATCTCCCGCGCCACGCGCTCGGCGATGTCGTTGGTGGCGATCGTGATGAGCGGGGTCAGCAGCGAAGGCTTCCACACGCACACATCCCCGCACACCGCCGCCAGCATCGCGTTCCAGCCCCACACCGCGTTGGGAAAGTTGAACGCGGTGATCACGCCCACCGGCCCCAGCGGCAGCCACTGCTCCTTCATCGCGTGCAGCGGGCGCTCGGACGGCATCGTCTTGCCGTACAGCATGCGGGACTGGCCCACCGCGAAGTCGGCGATGTCGATCGTCTCCTGCACCTCGCCCACGCCCTCGGCCTTGATCTTGCCCATCTCCAGAGCGATCAGGGATCCCAGGTCTTCGAGCACATCCCGGTAGGCGTTGCCGATTTGGCGCACCACCTCGCCCCGCTTGGGGGCGGGCACGCGCCGCCAGCGGTCGAAGGCCGCCGCCGCCCGGGCCGTGATTTTTTCAAGATCCTCCGCGGTATCCAGGCGGACCGCCGCCAGCGGCTTGCCCGTCGCCGGGTTGAACGACACCACCACGCCGTCCTTCTCGGGTGTTTCGCGGCCCGTGGGGTTGGCGATGATGCGGGGGTGCTTGTCGAGCCCGAGTCGGACGAGAATGTCGTGCATGATGTTTCCCTGGCGGCCTGCCGGATTGGTTCCGGATCAGGTTATTCCGCGCGGGGGGCCGGATCGACCACATAGTCCATCGGGGATTCGCCCGGCCCGAGCTGGTTGGCGTCCGGCACGACCAGGTCAATCCTGGACCGCTCCAGCGTGGTGCCCATCGCGGCGTACAGGTCCGCCAGCGCAATGTTGTAGTTGATCACCGCCGCCACCTCGGCGATCTGGGCCTGGGCCAGCGATTCCTGCTGGTTCAGTTCCACATTGAGCCGCTCGACGGTGTAGCCCATGTTGGTCAGCTCTTTTTCCACCGCCAGCGTCCGCAGCGCCTCGCCCTGCGCGATGCGGGACAGCGTGCTCTGCTCGATCAGGCTGTGATTGGTGATGACCCCGTCCAGCGCGGTCTTGACCTCCAGCACCACATTCTGGACCGAACGCCGGTAGCCCACCACGGACTGCATCCGCTGCAGACGCGCCCGCCGGAAGGCCGCCTCACCCGCGCGGTTGCCCAGCGGCTGCTCGAACGCCGCGCCAATGAGCCAGTCGTCGATGAACCGGTTCGAGACCGAATCCTCGTACGCATCGCCGATCGAGTCATCCAGCCCCAGCAACCGCGCCCGGGCCTGCAAATCAAGACGGGGCTGGCGGAGATTCCGGGCCACCTGCTCGCGGATCTGCGCATCATCGATCGACAGCAGCGCGCGGTCCAGCTCTGGCCGCTCGGCCACCGCGGTGGTGATCGCATCGAGCAGCGACACCGAGATCTCATCGGCCGCGGGCATGTCCAGCGGAACCAGCAGCGTCTCGGAACCGACGGGCAGGTTGGGATCGTTCACCAGGCGCTTGAGGTTGTCGCTGGCCCGGCGCAGCGACTGGCGCGCCCGCAGCAGATCACCCCGTCGCCGCTCGGTCCGGGCGATGGCATCGGCCACCTGGGCCTGGCGTGCGTCCTGCACGCGCCGGGCCAGGATGTCGTCTCGCACCTGCTCGCCGCGTTCGAGCAGCCGGGTCAGGATGACCAGCTCCTGGTACCGCTGCACCAGCGTCCAGTACGCCCGCTCGGTCTCGGTCACGGTCGAGATCAGCTCGCCGCGCAGGTCAGCCACGCTGCCGCGCTCGGCGTTGCGTGCCAGCCGGATCTCGGCCGTGTTGACCGTCTCACCGAACCCGCGCAGCAGCGGCTGGTTAAGTTCCACCTCGAAGTTGGCGTTGCGGGCCGGGTTCGGCTCCGGTGTTGAACCGAAGAACGAGCTGTCCACATCCGTCGAGCCGATCGAGTGCGTCAGCCCCAGCGAGCCGCCCGTGGTGAAGGACCGGCGCAGCCCCGCCGAGGCGTTCCACGCGGTGCTCTCCTCGCGGACGACGCCGGGCGTTCCACCGCCCAGACCGGATCCCGCCTGCGGCGTGGCGCTATCCCGATAGTTGGCGGATCCGAAGAGCAGCCAGTCGAACGCCGCCTCCGCCTCGACGATGGTCGCCTGGTTGATCGCGGGTGCGTACCGCGCGAACTCGGCGTTGAGGTTGTTCGCCACCGCCGTCTGCACCGACCGCTCCAGCGACACGCCCACCGTGCGCGTCGGCTGGCCCATCAGGTTCTCACCCGCCAGCTTGGCGAACCCTTCCTGGCCGTCCTCGAGCCGTGCCGCCACGCGGGCGGCATCCGCCTGCGTCGAGTACTCCTCCTCGATCAGTTCCAGATGCTCGGGCCGGATTTCCAGCTTCGCCGTGTTCGGGCGTGGCTCGGTCAGGCGCACCGGTGCCGGCGTGCCCTCGGACTGGGCCACTTCGCGCTGCAGCGCATCCAGCATCGTTCGCCGGATCTCGGCCTCGGACCGTTCGGACAGCGCCGAGCCGGCGCAGCCGGACAGCGTGGCCAGCACCATCGCCGAAATGGGAAGGCCAAGACGGACGGACACGGACCGACGAGCGGTGAAGGCGGATTTCATGGTCTGAAAACTAGGGGCAGCACCCGGGTTTCGTCAATCGAAAACAACATGTTTATTTGCTGGTGGTCGGCTCGCATCTTCACATGGGCTTTCATCCCATCGGATCCGGATTGCCCCAGGGGGTGGGGGGTGGGGCCGCATGGGTTTGGGACGAATAGACTTCGTCCGTTGGATCCCGTGGGAAAGGAGGCCCCCGTGCTTCGCCAGATTGCCCTTGTTACCCTGCCCGCCATCGTCACGACCTTGGCGATCGCCCAGGAAGTCCAGCAGACCGAACCCGCCTGGCGGGTGGTCAACCGGGAGGGTGTCGCTGTCCGTTGCGGTCCGGATCCGGTGTTCTACGCCGTGGCCGAGTACGGCACCGGGCGGCTGCTCCTGGTTGATGGCACGACGGGCACCCACGCCCGCGTCCGCTACCCGGTGGACTTGGGGGTGATGGTCCCTGCCGACGAGGTCCGCACGGTCAACGACCAGGTGGTCGAACTCGTCCGAGCCTCCGCGCTGCGGGCCCCCTCCGCACTCAACGGCATCACGGGCAGTTGGAAGGGCGTGTACGAGAATGAGCTGCCCGTCGGCACCCGCCTGACGATCCAGGAGACCATCCGGGGTGATCGCGGCCAGGTGCTCGGCTACCGCGTGGTCGCGCCCTCGCCCCCCGCGGTTGGGGGCCATGCCTGGGCCTTCGTGCCCGCGGAAGCCCTCCGGGATGCCACCCCGGCCGAGATCGAAGCGCACATGAAGGCTTCCCAGCCGGCGACTCCGACCCCGACCCAGCCCCAGGTTCAGCCGGCTGCTCCTGGCACCCCCGCGACCACATCTCCCACCCAGCAGCCCGCACAGACCACCCGCTCCGACACCCCGGTGACGGAGACGCCCACCCCGGTCGAGTCCGAGCCCGCGGCCCCGGTTGAGCAGCCAGCCCAACCCGGCGTGTCCGCCGTGCCCGGTGAACCCGTGCGGGTCGAGCAGGCCCCGGCCCAGCCGGCGCCCACGCAGATCCGTGCCTCGAAGCTGGAGGATCTGGAAGCATCGCTCGAGGCGTCCCGGCGTCTGCCCCCCGCCCAGCTGGACGAGGCGCTGGAGGAACTGCTGGCCGAGTACAGCCGCACGCGTGCGGAGGCCGGCGACGACGAGCGTCTGGGCGCCCAGCTCGACATGCGGATCGAATGGTTGAAGCTGCGCATCGCCACCCGCGACCAGCGCCGGTCCATCGAGGCCGCCCTGAATAACGCGACCGATCGCTCGCGCCAGCTCGACCAGCAGGTGGCCGACTGGCGCAAGGGTCGGGCGTACGCCCTGGTCGGGCGTCTGGTGGTCAGCACGGTCTACAACGGCGAGCGTCTGCCCCGCATGTACCGCGTGCAGACCGTCAGCCCGGTGGACGGCGCGACCCGCACGCTGGGGTATGTGATGCCCAACGCCGAGGTCGAGGCCAAGCTCGGTTGTGTGGTCGGTGTCGTGGGCGAGCCGCGGTTCGATCCGCAGCTCCGCCTGGTCATCATCCGGCCCGATCAGATCGATGTGATGCCGGAATGAGCGGCCCTGGTGCCGAACCGGGCGAGGGTCCGCGTCACCCCGCGCCTTCTCCCAGCGGCATCATGTGCCGGTCCGGAATGTCGGTCCGCTCGGACACCTACGAATCGGCCCTTGAACTGGCCGATCGTCTGGCGGGCATCCACAAGCCGGATCTGATGTTCGTGTTTGCCACGCCCGACCACAGCGGGCGGATGGGCACCGTGCAGGACACCCTGCGCCACCGCACCGGGGTGCGTCATGTCGTCGCGCTCACCGGGGAGGGCGTGCTGGCGGGCGCGTCCGAGCGTGAGCGCGCGCCGGGACTGGCCGCCCTCGCGATGTCGCTGCCGGGCGTGGAGATCCACCCGTTCTGGATCGATCCGCCCCCGTCCAGTGATGCACCGGCCGATCGCGCGGGCGCGCTCGGTGAGCAGATCGGTGTCGGTGATGATCTGCGCGCGACCTTCCTGTTCGCGGATCCGTTCTCCGTGCCGCTGGTGAACCTGATCCCGGACCTCTCGGCGTCACGGGTGCAACACATCGAGAAGGGCTCGGGAGGTGGAGCCGGGCGGGCCCACCCCTTGGGCACGATCCTTGGCGGCATGGCCTCGGCCGGAACGCAGCCCGGCAGCAACACGCTGGTGTGCGATGGCGATGTGCGCACCAACGGGGCCATGGGCGTGTCGCTTTCCGGCCCGGTGCGCATCGACGCGGTCGTCTCCCAGGGCTGCCGCCCCTTCGGCCCCAGGATGGTCATCACCAAGGCGCGGGGCAACCTGATCCTCGAACTGGGCGGCGAGCCCGCCGTCGAGGCCATACGCGCCGCCGTGCGCGGGCTCAGCGAGGCCGACCGCCAACTGATGGGCGGCACGCTGCTGGTCGGTCGCGTGATCGACGACACCAAGAAGCACCTCGGACGCGGGGATTACCTCGTCCGCGTGGTGCTGGGGGCGGATGAGCAGTCCGGCGCGGTGGCCATCGCCGACCTTGTCCGCGCGGGTCAGAGCATCCGCCTGCATCTGCACGACGCACGCACCGCCCGCGAGGATCTGGCCCTGCTGATGGACGGCCAGCGCCTCCACGGACGCCCCGCCGGGGCCTTGCTGTTCAGCTGCAACAGCCGGGGCGAGAAACTCTTCGGGGCGGGCGGGCACGATGCCAACGCCGTGTGCCACGCCTTCGACCCCGCGCCGGACGGACCCCGGGCCGCCAAGAGCGGCAGGGAGGTCGATCCAGGGTCCGGTATCCCGCTGGGTGGCTTCTTCGCGGCCGGGGAAATCGGGCCGATCGGGGATCAGATCTTCCATCACGGGCACACCGCGGCGGTCGCGCTCATCCGCGACCCCGACCCGGACGATCAGCCGTGAGCGTGGAAGTCGAGCAACTCCTGTCCGAGTACGACGAGAAGGTCGCCCGCATGGCCCGGGCCCTGCGTGCCGTCGTGGGCACCGCCGCGCCGGACGCGGCGGAGACGGTCCAGGAGGGCTGGTCCACCATCGGCTACCGCATCGAGCATCACTTCATGGTCATCGTGCCCCGGGCTGACCATGTCCGCCTGCGCTTCGAGGTCGGCGCGGACCTCCCAGATCCGGACGGCATCCTGACCGAGGGCGGCAAACGCTGCCGGAACCTCGTCTTCCACGAACCGGAAGAGATCGACTGGCTCCAGATCACCCGCTATGTGCAAAACGCCGCCGAACTCGACCGCTGGGGCGAGATCGAACGGGTGGCATGAACGCTCAGCCCTGCGGCAGCAGTTTTTCGATGGTGGCGCGGACCTCGGCCGTCAGCGCGTCGGGGGTGCGGTCCCGTGCGGGGTGGCCTGCGAAGGCGATGTTGCCGTCCGGGCCGACGACCACGATGGTGGGATAGACCTGCACGCGGAACGCCGAGGCGAGGTTGTCCGCGCCGAGCACCAGCCGGTGGGCGTAACCCTGGTTGGTCAGGTAGGCACGGGGCGCTTCCGCGTCACGCTCGCGGATCGCGGGAGCGAACACATCGACCGGCTTGTCCGCGAAGGCGGTGGCCAGCTCCGACACCTTGGGCGAGACCGCGCGGCAGGGGATGCACCAGGTGCCCCAAAAATACAAAACGGTCACACGCCCCTGCTGTGTGGCGTTGTCCACCTTGCTCCCGCCGTCGGGCGTGAAGGAGAAAGGCGGAGCGGGGGGTGTCGCGGGCTGTGCCGGGGTTGGGGTGGACACGCCCGGCGCGGCCTCGGTGTTCTCCGGGGTCGTGGACCGTGGGGAGGGCTGGGAAGGGGCGGTGACGGAAGGCGTGGTGCGAGGGGCCGTCTGGTCGTTGACGGTGTATCCCTCGGGCCGGTGGATGTCGAGGTCCTCGGGTGTCTGCACGCCGACAACCAGGTTGCTCAGTTCGGTCACCAGCGAGTACTTGATCATGCCCGCGTCGGTGATCTGCTCAAAGCGACGGGGCAGCTTGTCGGACCGCGCGATGAACCATCGCTCCGCCGTGTGGCCGGGCGCACCCCGTCCCGACTGCGCCTTGGGAAACGAGGCGAGCACCACATCACAGGCCTCGCCGCCCGCCGACTGAACCCCCTCGTGCGTCAGCGATTCGGCACGGCCTAGTGTGTCCGCGAAAGCGTCATCCTGGAGCAGGTTGACCAGGTGCATCAGGCGGGCCGGGCCGGGCATGTCGCGCGGCTCGGGATTGGCTCGCCGGATGTTGATGGTCCGCTTGGCGCTGTCGGTCCAACTGAGCTTGTCGGTGGTGCGGAGGATGTCGAAGCCGGTGGAGGGGCCGGTGGCCGTGTCGCGGGATTCGCCCAGGGCATGCATGACCGGGCCGTCCTCGGTGCGTCCGAAGACCAGACGCCCCGACATGGCTGGCATGGTGGACTTGATGAGTTCGGAGCCCTCCCCGGTAAGGCGGAACTGGGCCGCGAAGCCGGGAATGTCACGGATCGCGGTCGCGGACGCTTCCAGCACGGCGCGGGGATCCTCATCCTGGGCCATGGCGGGGCAGACAAGGGCCGGCAGGGCGAAGGCGGCGGCCAGCATGGCGGTATAACGGATCGACATCTGGGATCTCCGTGGGAAGGAAAGGGTCAGGTGAGGGCGAAGGGAGGGGGGTGGGTTTCCCGATTGAACGCCGCTTCCCATGCCAATGTTGCGGAGAGGGCTGCGTGTTCGTGTATAGTAAGGATAGAACAGTTGGAAGTGGCGGCTCAGTCGATTGGTCCGAGGGTTGGTGTGAGCAGGACTCTGAGGGCTTCACCGGGGCTTGATTGACGCATCAGGTGTTCGCCGACCAGCACGATGCGGACCCCTTGGGTGCGGAGGCGGGCCAGGTCATCGGGTGTCTTGATGCCCGATTCGGACACAAGGATGGTGCGATCTTCCACCAGATCAACGAGGCGGAGGGTGTGGTTCAGGTCGGTGGACATCGCCTGAAGGTCACGGTTGTTGATGCCCAGCAGGGCGTAGCCGGGGTGTGGGAAGCCGACATGCGGGCGGACCCGGAGCAGGTTGTCCATCGCGTGGACCTCCAGCAGCGTGGTCAGTTGGAGTTGCTGGGCCAAGATGAGCATGTCCACCAGCTCGGACTCGTTGAGGCATTCGGCGATGAGCAGCACCGCATCGGCCCCGGCGGCACGAGACTCCCAGAGCTGCCAGGCGTCGATGATGAAGTCCTTGCGGAGCACTGGCAGGGGGACCGCCTCCTTGACCCGCTCGATGTAGGAAAGATGCCCGCCGAAGAACTTTTCGTCCGTCAGGCATGAAATCGCCGATGCGCCGGCGTCAAAATACTGTCGGGCGATGTCTTCGGGCTTGAAGGCGTCGCCCTCGTACTCCGGACGGATCAGGCCCGCGCTGGGGCTCCTGCGTTTGATCTCGGCGATGACCGAGGTGTGCATGCCCGGCGGGTGCCTGGTGACGGCCCGAAAGAAGTTGCGTGGGGGCTCCGCCTGGGCCACCATGGCCTCCAGTTCCGACATGGAGATTTCCGCCTTGCGTCGCTCCAACTCAACCCGCTTGTGCTCGACGATCTCGCGGAGCGTGGCGGGCAACTCGTTCGGTGTGTGTTCCGGCGGATCACGACGCATGGGGTTGTCATCGGGTGGGGTTGGCATCGGGTTGATTGTTGCGCTGGGGATTGCCCTCGTCGCGGGACCGGCCTCCGCACAGACCATCGACACCGCCGGGGTGACGGGGATGTCCGTCCAGGAAGTGGTCGGGCAGATGCAGCAGCACAAGCTCTGGATCCTGCTGATCTCCAACGCGCTCGTCATCGCCCTGCTGTTCGCGGGCGGGCTGCTGGTGCCCGGCGGCTTCGCCAAGGCGGGCCTGCGGGATGTCACCCCCATGCCCGCGGCCCTCTGGGTCTTCGCCGGCATGGTGGTGTTCCTGGCGATGAGTTCGGCCGCCACGGTGGTCACGCGCAGCCCGTGGATGCTGGACAGCGAGCTGGACGAGTTCCAGCGTTCCGTCGTGACCAGCCTGTGCGGCTACGCCTTCGGCATGATCGCCGGGCTTGGCATGTTGTTCATCCTGAAGCGCAGTGCCCCCGACGCGGGCCTGAAACTCAGCGGGCTGGATATCCCGGTCGGGTTGGGCTGCTTCATGCTGGCCTACCCGTTCATCGAGCTGGCCGCCATGACCGGCGTGGCCCTGCACACCCAGCTCAGCGACGGCGCGGCCCCGGCCCAGATCGCCCACCCGGTGCTCCAGACGCTGGTGGACAACCCCAAGGACTACTGGGCCTGGGGCATGGTGGCCGGCGCGGTCGTCGGCGCACCGTTTGTTGAAGAACTGATCTACCGGGTCTTCCTTCAGGGCACGCTGCTGAAGATCACGCGCAGCCCGTGGATCTCGATCCTGCTCACCAGCATCCTTTTCGCTCTCATGCACCGGGCCGGCTCGACTCCCGTCCCTTGGCACGCCCTGCTGCCCATCTTCGCCGTGGGCATCGCCTGCGGCGTGGGCTACGAACGCACCAAGCGCGTCGGCGTGCCCATCATGATCCACATGTGCTTCAACGCACTCAATGTGGTGTTGGCACTGATCATCGGGCCGGAAGCCTCCGCCCCCGCGGTGTGAGCCTCACAGCAGGCCGAGCGTCCTGAGATCATCCACGGGCTCGTCGAACGAACAACTGCCGTAACCGGTGGCGAACGCCTCGCGCACGCGGGCCAGTTCCAGCAGGTTGATGGTCAGGTCGCGCCAGCCCGCGTCGGTGTCGGTCAGCACGAAGGCCGCGGGGTCGGTCTCGGTGAGAACCCGCGTGGCGGTCTTCTCGTCGATGTCCGCCACGCGCACCAGAGCGGCGCCGATGAACAGGTTGAGGAAGCCGTGCATCACCGCGCGCGGCGGGTTGGGCTCATAGGTCAGGTTCTGCTCGGCCCGCACGGGGTGGTGCAGGCCGGCGGTGGCCTTGAAGGGCACATCGGCGTTGTGGCAGGCGATGAGGAAGCGGGCCAGGTCCGCCGGCGCGGGGAACAGGTCCGGCGTGACGCCGCCGCAGCGGACCTTGGCCAGCGCGTCGTTGCCCGCGAGCGCCGCGATGTAGCCTCGCGGATCCCCACCGATCACGGACTTGCCGGGAAACTCGAAACTGGGCGAGATGTCATCGGGCAGCAGGTCGAGCGCCTCGTCGATCTCGGAGGGCGAGGCGACGCGGAGTTCGACGGCGTCCACGCGGGCCAGGCCGTGCTCCTCGTGGCGGTGGTGCTCATTGAACTCATCGATCACACCCAGGCACTCGTCGAGGTCGGCGTCGATGATCGCGGAGACGGACCACGCGGGCAGGTCGTCGGCCATCTCGCGGTAGCCGCTGGTGGCGAAGGTGCCGGGCATGAGCATCGCGCCGTGCTCGGTCAGGTCCATCAGCCGGGTGACGGGGCAGATGAAGCGGTTGAGGAATCCCGCGTGCTCGGAGCGGGCCGCGCGGGCGAACTGCTCCACCGCGTCCTGCATGGCGAGTTTGCTGGGCGGGAACAGGCCCGCGTAGTCGATCAGGCCGTCCATGAGCGTCTCGATGGCTTTGTTGGTCCGCGTGGTCATGGGAGGCTCCGTGTACGAAGGAAAGGCTACTTGGCAAGGCGGGCGATCAGCCGCCAGAGATCGTGGGCGTTGAGTGATGAACTCGTCCGCGCGTTGAATACTTCCAGCAGCCGGTCGAAGGCCTCGGTGTATGGCAGGCGGTCCCGCTGGCCCAGCGTGCCCGCGTGCTCGATGACGAGCTGCTCAAGCAGTCGTTCGTGGGATTCATCGATCTTCGGCGGGTGGTCCGGCGCACGGCCCAGCCTGGGCAGTCGTCCGGCCTTGCGCAGGCGTTGCAGGCTGTGCAGGGCTTCGCGCCGGTCGTCCACGCCGGCGAGCTGGCACAGACGCTCGAAATCATCGGTGTACGGCAGCGCATCGAGCGTGCGTCCGACGGTTTCATACGCCGAGACCAGCGCGGTGATGTACGCATCAAGCGTAATGGATCCCTCGAAAAGAGCGGCGGGAGGGGCGGGGGTGGAGGGGGGGGTGGATTCGTCACCTGTGATCGAGGGGCTGGAGCCGTCCGGCGCGCGGTCCCCGGTGTGCAGCACGGGCTCCCACGGTTCCATCAGTTGAATCGGGCGTGCGATGGGGTCGAAGAAGTCCGCCAGGCACCGATCAAAGAGCGCGTGGCGACGGGCGTTGGTGATACCCCCGTCGATATGGCCATAGGGGACAAGGAAACGCCATCGCCGGGCGGGGTCCGCGTCGATGGCGTTGAAGATCGCCGCGGCGGAGGGGGCGGGAACGACATCGTCCTTCATGGCGAGCTTGGCCAGCGTGGGGCGTCGCACCTTCGTGGCGTGGACCACCGCGTCGCACAGACGCACGCGGGCGATCAGCTCGTCCCTTCGGGCGGCGTGGTAGGTCAGGATCTTCTCGATGTCCGCGCCGGAGCCGCACGGACGCTGGCGAAACCGCCAGGGCCAATCGCCCAGACTGGCCAGGCCCAGGGCCATCCGGTCAATGAAGTGCGTCCGTGGCAGACGCCCCGCGAGCTGGGCCGCGGCCATGACGGCCAGCCCCCCGCCCAGCGATTCGCCATAGAGCGCGACCAGCGGGTGCTCGGTGGATTCCGGCTGCGCATCCACGCCCTCGCCCGCCTGCCCGTGGAGCCACGCCCGCATTGCGCGGCAGGCGTTGACCACATCGCCCACCGCGTGCGGCACGATCCAGTCCTCGTGCGTGGGCGCATCCAGGCCGCGCCCGATCCAGCCCGCGCCGACGGCGTCCGGCGTGCGCAGGTCGCCGGTCTCACGCTGGGATCCGGGGAACCCGCGCAGGCGGATGGCGAAGACCATCACGCCCCGCTCGGCCACGCGCCGCCAGCGGGCATCCTCCACGGCGCACTCGCGCGGGCTGGTGCCGTGGACCACCACCAGGCCGGATTTGACGCGCTGGCCGCCGGGCGGCAGGATCAGGCGGCCGCCGATCCGCAACCCTCCTGCCCCCCCCGAATCAAACTCATGCGTGACGGTGGGATCGGACGGGTCCTCGGTCACGCGCCGGCGGATGGCGGGCTGCTCGGCGGTGATGGCCGCGTACCAGTGGTTCCAGAACACGGAGTGGTCCGCGGCGGGCGTGGGATCACCCACATGCGCAAAGGTGCGCACACCGGGGAGGCCGAAATCGTCCGGTTCGATCATGCGTTCATCCGCCCGGCATGAACTCCTGGAACTCTTCATCCATGCGTTGCTCACGCAGCCTGTCGTCCATGGCCCGCTGGGCCTCGTCCAGGCGTTGACGCACCGCGTCCAGGTTGATGCGCGCGGCCCAAAGCTGGCTGCTGGGGCGTGCCTCACCGGGGAACAGCGGGCCGCGCTGGGCCGTCCACATCATCCACGCCCCATCGGGCGTGAAGACAGGTAGCCCGTCGAAGCCGCGCGCATCCGTGATGCGCACCGTCACCCGCTCGGCCGCCGGGCGGTCGCCCGTGGCGTCCACCGCGAAGACCTCGTAGTTGGCGTGGCCGGCCTCGCTGCTCGAGTAGAACAGGATGGTGCCGTCCGGCGTGAAGAACGGAGCCCAGTTCACATGCTCGCTGTCGGTGATGGGGATCTCGCGGGCGATGCCCGTGACCTTGCCCGATTCATCGAACGCGAGTTCGCTGATGAACAGTTGCAGGGCTTTGTCGCCGCGCCGGTCGCAGCGGTAGCAGATCCGCTTGCCATCGGGCGAGAAGAACGGCCCACCGTCGTAGCCCGGCTCGGCGATCAGTTCGGTGTGGGTCTCGGTGACGGTGTCGTAGATCCACAGGTCGCCGTCGTCGGAGCCGGGTTCGAGCCGGGTATAGAGGATGTGGCGACCGTCCGGGGACCAGGAAGCCTCCGCGTCGTAGCCGTCGCGGGTCCAGATGGGGGTGAACCGACCGGGGACCACCAACTGATCTTGCTTCAGGTCTTCGGCACGACGGACAACCTGACCATCAATCTTGGTTTGCGTGCTTTCGCGGATGGTGCGATCGGCGATCATGATCGTGCCGGCAACAACCTCCATCTCGTTGGGAAACTGCCAGGTGTAACGGGAAGTCCCGCGCTGGTAGCCCGAGGCGGCCGAGTCGTCCGGCGGCGTGGTCGTCGTGCCGAACAGCACGCGGTAGTGGCGCTTGGAGAAATCGGTGGGGTGGAACCAGCCGCAGGTATTGGCACTGCCCGGCTCGGAGAGCAGCGTCCAGGGTCCGAGCGTGAGGATGTCGCCGGATTCGCCTCGGATGACCGGCGCGGCGTACATCCCGTAATGGGCGTCGGCGGGCTGGTCGGCCTCCGGCCTGGGCGTGCCCTGGAAGATGATGAACTTCCCATCGGGCGAGAAGTAGGACTCCCCGGCCCGGAAAAACTCGGACTCATCGGTCAGTTGGATGAAGTCGGTCAGGGCCCACGCCTCGCGCTGGGACCAGCCCCGGTCCCAGTCGGGGTTGTTCTCAGGGGAGATCCCGATGGTCGTGCCGGGGTCACCCTGGGGAGAGAGCCGGATGGTCTTGAACGGTGTGGGTGTGGCGGTGGATGCGGCGGAAGCCGGCTCGGCAGTGCCTGCTGCGAGCAACACAATCAAAGCAGGAATCGTCAAGAAACACTCCTTCCCCCGCGTACAGTCCTTCGATGGCGGATCCTAGGGCGGAGCCAAGGAAGACCCCAGCCCGCGACAACGGGCCGCACCCGGTCCATCGTGTCCAGACCGGGCCGCTGCCGGAGTTCGTGTACGACCCCCCGCCGGGCGATCCGCCGATCATCCATGCCGAGGAATCCTTCGTGGTGGTAGACAAGCCCGCGGGCCTACTGGCCGTACCGGGCATCGCCGATGGCAAGGATGATTGCGTCCGCTCGCGGGTGGCCGCCATGTTCCCCCACGCCACCGGCCCGCTGACCTGCCACCGCCTCGACCTGTCCACCTCCGGCGTGATGATCCTGGCCCTGGATGCCAAGACCCACTCGGACCTGTCCAAACAGTTCGAGTTCCGCAAGACCCGCAAGCGGTATGTGGCACTGGTGCAAGGCGATCTGGACCGGGAAGAGGGCGAGATCCACGCCCCCATGCGCAAGGACATGGAGGTGCGTCCCCTCATGCTGGTGGACTACATCGAGGGAAAACCCTCCAAGACCCGTTTTTGCGTGCTGGGGCGCGAGACCTGGGAAGGACACCCGGTCACGCGCGTGCAGATGGAGCCTTTCACCGGGCGGACCCACCAGCTGCGTGTCCACGCCGCCCACCCCCGCATGACCACTATTGGCCGGCCCGGCCCGGAACACACTCCCGGTTTCGGAGCGCCCATCATCGGCGATGAGTTGTACGGAGGCCTGCCGGCCAATCGGCTCATGTTGCACGCGTCCATGCTGACCATCTTCCATCCCGTCACGGGCCGGAGCCTGACCTTTCGGGCGAAGGACCCATTCTAGAGTTGTGTCTCCCAAACCAACGAAACCGCATTCCTGCCTGGCGGACTAAGATCAAAGGGCCCGCATTTGATGGGCCAGTCACGGAGCTGTTCTGATGTGCCCGAGTTCCGCTTGTCCCTGCAGGGTCGCCGCCACCGCGGACGCGGTCCTGGAGCAGTGCGCCGCGTTCCTGGGTGATGTGCCCAATCCACGCTACACCGCCCCCTCCGCCGCGATGGCCGGGGGCACCATCGGCAAGCACGCCCGCCATGTGCTCGACCATTTCCGCGCCGCCCTGACCACCCCCGCCTGCGACCCCATCGACTACGACCACCGCGACCGCGGCGGCGCGGTCGAGACGGATCCGCACGCGGCCAAGTCCGAGATCGATCGGCTCCGCTCGATCGTGCAGGGCCTGGACGAGGCCGCGATGAACACCCAGGTCACGGCCAGGGTCATGCTGACCGGTTCCGGAGAGACTGCCGACCTGCGCTCCACGCTGGGGCGCGAGTTGTTCTTCGCCACCCACCACGCCATCCATCACCACGCCATGATGAAGTCCATCGGGCGCGAGTTCGGCATCGAAGCCCCCGCCGGCTTCGGCACGGCGCCTTCCACGCTCAACTTCGAGGGCGCAGCCTCGTAGGTGATCGCGTCCGAAGGCAAACCCGGGGTGTGAGAGCGGTGTACGGCAAAGCCAAGGCGACGGCCTGTGCTGATACGGATTCCACTTGAGAATCGGGCGTGGCCTCGGGTCGACAAGCCGCGACTGCAAGGGAGCGGCCGCGGTTGCGTCAGCGGGTGGAGCCTCCTGATGGAGACCGCTCCCGGTTGATTTCCGTGCGGATTTCGTCGGTCGCTGGGCCGAGACCGGTCGCAATCACAGCCGAGAGGGCTTCCGGCTCGTCGTAGTTTGCAAGCTGCGAACGGCCTGTGCGTCGCTGGGCCGCTCCCTTGCAGTCGCGGCTTGTCGGCCGGTCAAATGCAATCCGTATAGGGCCCCTGCAGATCATCAAGACCATCCCCGCACTTGCGGTCGGGGCTACTTCGCAAGCGCGGTCGCGAGAACGCGGAGAATGTTGCTGAAGACCTCGTCGGGGTTGCCGCGTGCTTCGACGCGTTGGTATTCGCCGCCCCGGGCGATCAGGGCCTTGTAGCCCTCGCGAACTTTGCCGTGGAAGTCTTCTCCCTTGGATTCCATGCGGTCGAGCAGGGGGTTGAGGCGGCTGGCGGCGGTCTGCTGGTCGATATCGAAGATGAGCGTGGCGTCGGGCGTGACACCCTGGGTGGCGATGCGCCCCGCCGCCTCGATCTCGGACACGGGGATGCCGCCCGCGTGACCCTGGTAGACGAGGGTGGAGCTGATGAAACGGTCGGCAACGACGAGCTTGTTCTGTTTGAGGGCGGGGCCGATGACGCGCTCGCACAGTTGGGCGCGGCTGGCCATGTAGAGGAGCATCTCGCAGCGCAGCGACATCTCGTCGCGTTCGAGGTGATCGAGCAGGGCGCGGCGGATGCGCTCGCCGACCTCGGTGCCGCCGGGCTCACGGACCTCGATGGCCTGAAGGCCCGCGGCGCGGGCGGCGGCGACGAACCGCTTGTGCTGGGTGGATTTGCCCGATCCGTCCGGGCCGTCGAAGACGAGAAACTTGCCACGCAGCGATTGAGCGAGGGCGGGAGGGATGGTGTCTAGCTGGCGCGGGGTCGTGGTCACGGTGCGAGTGTAGCGAAGAAGGAAACGGAGATACGCCGAGCATGCAGAGATCATGCAGATGGCGCGGAGCGGGGGCATGCTTGTGAGAATGAGCCGCGGGCTTCAGCCCGCGCGGTGGTTGGGTGGGGAGGGGGGAAAGAGGCAGAGAAGCGGAAGGGAAGAAGAGAGAAGGAGCGGATGGGCGGCCAAGGGCTACTCGGTGAGGTCGGCGCGGAGGGTGCGAAGACGCGGGGACCAGGGGTCGCCGCCGAGGGCGGGGTCGAGCAGTTCGAGGCGGGCGAGGTGGGCGCGGGCGGTGGCGGGGTCGTCGAGGCCGGCGGTTTCGAGCAGGAGGGTCCAGGCTTCCCAGAACTGGGCGGTATCGATCTGCGGATCGAGGCGGGCTGCCAGGGCGTGCAGCGTGGTCGTGGCGTTGGCGGCGCGTTTGGCGGTGAGCTGGGCGCGGGCGAGGATGAGTTCGGCGTTGGCTGTCGGTTGGGCGAGCGGCTGAGCGCGGGCGATGGATTGCTCGGCGAGTTCAATGGCGCGGATAGGCTCGGCGGTGGTGAGTGCTTCTGCGGCGCGGGCGAGCCATCGCGGGGCGTCCGGGCTGTCGTGGCGGGTGAGGTACGCGGCGGCGCGCAGGGCGAGCGTGCGTCGCGGCGGGCTGCCGGAGGATGCCGCGGCGAAGAGCGGCTCGGCGGTCTCGGCGTAGAGGGCGCGGGCGAGGGTGGACTCGCGCGTGCCGGGGGTGATGGGTTCCAGGATATCCAAACAGGCGGGGCCTTCGAGCAGCTCGGCGAGGGCGAGGCGCCACAGGTCGATCTCGGGGCGGTTCGGGAGGGCTTGCGTGGCGCGTTCGAGCAGCGGCCGGCGCGCAGTGGGGCTTGCAGTCAGGGCGATGGCCGCGGCGAGGGCATCGGGGGCGTTGGGGTCGTCGGGGTGTTCGATGGCGAGTGTTGCGAAGAGTTCGGCAGCGCGGGGGGAGTCGGGAGTGGTGGAGCGTTCAAGCAAAGCGAGCCGCCAGAGGGCGGCCGGTGTGAGGGCTGTGCGGGGGTTGATGAGCGTGGTCAGAATGCGGCGTGCGTCGGGCTGGGTGGCGGGGCTGCGTGCCCAGTGCTCGGCGATGATGAGGCGCGCGCGGGGGGGGGCCAGGTCAGCGGATTGAGGGACGAGGTCGGCAGCGCGGGCGATGCGGTCGATGAGGACGGGCGGCCAATCCGTGGCGCGTTCGCGTTCGGCCTGTTCGAGCAGGGTGAGCAACGGCTCGAACGGGTCATGTGTTCCGGGATGGCGGAGGCGGGCGCGGGTGCGGGCCTCGGAGAGGGCGAGCGTCCAGTAGGGATCGGCGGTCAGCCGTGCGGCGTCGTGCTCGGACGGCTCCTGGTCGAGCGCGGCGGCGGTGACGGCGATGCGGGCGCGGGTGGCATCGGCCAGCGGGAGTTCGGCGGCATCGGCCTGGAGGGCGGCGAGCTGCGCGAGCGCGTGTGGGATGCGATCGGCCAGGGTCAGTGCATCAATCAGGGCGAGGCGCCGCCAGGCGTCCGCGTCCGCATCGTGCAGGAGTTCCTCGGTCAAGGTGTGAATGGCGGGTTCGAGGGCGGCGGCGGATGGGTCGATCGTCAACGATTGCGCGCGGGCAAGTAGGACGCGGGCGCGGGCATCGTCGGGGGTGCGGGCGGCGAGGTTGGCGGCGCGTTGGGCCTGTTCGTCAGCGAGGGCGCGGTCGGAGGCGTTGGGCAGGCCGTGGATCAGCCGAAGGGACGCGCCGGTGTCGTCGAGTTCGGCGAGGATTGCGGCGGCGGCGTCGATGGTGTGGGTGCGGGCGGCTCCGGCGGTGGTGGCGGAGCGTGTGGGGCGGATGGAGGCGAGGTCGTTGGCCGTGACGACGCGGTAGTCTGACACGCCGTGGCCGTGGCGCGCGGCGATGGCGGGCATGATGCCCGTCGGGTCTTCGTCGAGCAGTTGGACAGCAGCAATGGCGGAGCGACGACGGCCGGTGCGGTCCGTGGGGTTGAGGGTGTCGAGTTCGTCCAGGGTTTCGTGCAGGCCCTCACCCCAGGCGGCATCGGGACCGGTGCGCTCGATGGAGCGGGTGATGAGCATCACGATGTCGGGCTTGAGAGCGAGGGCATCGCGAAGACCTTCGAGCGGTTTGGACTGGCCCCGGGGGCGGAACGAGGACATCCATGTGGCCACGGCACGCTTGGCGGCGGGGGTGGCCAGGGCGAGCGAGCCGTTGCGACCGATGGGCGCGATGACCGGGGCGGTGTTTTCCGGGCCTGGAAAGATGATGACCTGGAAGCGTTGGGTCGGGCTGAGCTGGTCGATGGCGCGGAGCAGTTCCTCGCGGACGAAGGTGAACGCACTGGCCACCGCGCCGGAAGCATCCACGACGAACACGACCGTGCGGGCCGGGGCGGCGTCGATCTCGGCGAAGCGGACCGTGGGTGAAGATGCGTTGGCGGGAGAAAGGATGGCATCGGTGACGGGTGCCGGGGGTGGTGGTGCGGACGGACCGAGTGGGGGCGTGCGGTCGGGACCGGATGGACGGGTGGTCTCGGCCAAGGCACGGGCGATGGCGGCGGGTTCGGCCAAGCCGGGGATCGAACCGGTATCAATGGTGGTGTCAGCGGGAACCGGGGTGGCAGGGAGAGACTGTTGAGTGCGTTGCGGGGCCGGTGCGGCGAGAGTGACGCGCTCGGGGCGCGGCACCTCCTTCTCGCGCGTGACCTCGATGGTGACGGCGGTCAGGGCGATGAGCAGACCGGCGTGGACCGCGATCGAGGCGGCGGGCGGGAGAATCCAGCGCGTGGTGCGCTGGGCTCGGCTGGGCCGGTCTTGGGGCATGGATCAGCTTACGGCGTGTCGGTGGGGCGGCGGTCGAAGCTCGATCGGCGCTTGGCGTGGGGCTCGGTGCGTTCGAGGCGTTCGGCGGGACGGAAGATGGCCCGATCAAAGCCGATGGGGCCGGAACCGAGGAAGAAGACGGCCGCGGCCATGGTGAGGCAGCAGAGCTGATAGAAGAGGGCCTGGAAGGTCAGCGGTGCCCAGGGGTCGCCGAGATTTGGGATGAATCCGAAGTGGGCCTCAATGCGTCCGACAACAGCCGGACCGATCTCGGTGAGCCACATGGCCTGGAGCATGATGCCGACAACGAGCAAGGCACCGAAGCGGGTGAGTACGCCGAAGAGGAGCATGAAGGCCGCGAGCAGTTCACTGACGGCCGCGGTCCAGGCGAGGATGACGGGCCAGCGGTCGTGGCCGATCCAGGAGGGCATCGTGCGCGGGATCGGGCGGGACTGGGCATCCAGACCGGGGCTGGCCGCGCGGGAGAGCAGGAGCGTGATGTTGTGGACGCGCTGCACCCGGTACTCGGCGGGGAAGTCGGCGGCGTTGAGCGGAGCGCGCGTCAGACGGACCGGGATCCAGCGGGGCTCGGTCAGCATGATGGAGAGCGAGGAGATTGGAGCATCGGGATCAGCGACTGACTGCTCCGCGGATGGGACGGATGGCTGGTCGGGGGTCACCAAATCAGTCGGAGGGAGAGAAGGCTCGGGCAGGGGGCGGGTCGGGGTTTCCGCAGGCGTAGGGGTTGAGGGGGGTGGTGGGGTGACCCCCGAGAGCGGGGCCAGGGTGATCCCGAGGTTGGCCAGGCGGGCGGCATCCGCCCCGGTGACGGTGGTCTCACCGAGGATCTTGCCCAGACCGGCCCAGAGGAAGATCAGGCAGAGGGTGATCCGAAGAAAGAGAGCGGGCAGGGTGAGGGCCACTTGGTCGCGGAATCGCATGGGTGGTCTCCCTGTTGGGGGATAAAGGGCGGGCGTCGGGCCTGGATGGCCGGTGATTGGATGATATCGGTTGGATCGGGGCCATCGGGCGGAAGAATCGGGGGATTGGCCCGTGTGAAGGGGCAACAATCATCCGGCCGGGACACGAGTACCGGACGAGCGGGCGTGGCGGAACTGGCAGACGCGCGGGATTTAGGTTCCCGTGGGGCAACCCGTGCAGGTTCGATTCCTGTCGCCCGCATTCAGGGTGTTTTGTCCGGGGGGGGGGGGGTGGGGGGGGGGGGGGGGAGGGGGGGGGCGGGCGGGGGGTGGGGGGAGGGGAGGAGATGCAGGAAGAAAGAAGGGGAAGAAGGGAGGAAGAAAGAAGTAAAGAAGGGGAAAAGAAGAAAGAAGGGGAAAATGAAGGAAAGGGATCAAGGCGGGGGAGAAGCGTCGGGATCAGGGGGAGGTGGGGAGAACCACTTCTGGCGGGCTTCGGTCTGGAGTTGGTCGAGGTAGGCCTGGAAGGCGTCGCGGCGGGCCTGACGGTCGCGTTCCTCACGAGCCTGGGGGGTCTGATAACGATGGCCCTTCGAGTCGGATTGCTTGACCTTTTCGACCCAGGCGCCGAGCTGTCGGGAGATGCTGAACGTCAGCCGGGACAGGGAATCGACCTCTGGCCGGATGGACGTCCACTCGTCGCCGCGGCCGAGGATCGAGAGCATGGATCGCACCTCGCCGGCCGAGCCCTTGGCGTAATACAGGAAGGTGAGTAGCTCGGCCGTCGTGCCGCGCTCGTACCCCTCGGCGATGTTGTTGGAGATCGACACGACCGCCCGTTCGAGCTGGTCTCGCAGGCCCGGATGCGGCCCCAGGCCCCGCCGGGACGTCAGGTTGAAGGTCCGGACCGCCAGCTCACTCGCCGCCTGCCAGACTTCCAGCTCCTCGATCGTCGGATATCCCACGGCCTTGCTCCTCGATCCTCTGCCTTCTTCGTTCTGTCTTCTTCGTTCTGCCCTCTGTCCTCTTCGTTCTGCCTTCTGCCCTCTCCCCCATTAGTTCCTCCCCGGGCCCCGATCCGTCGCCCCGTCCGGGAAAACTTGAGCGAAAATCTCGAATCGCGGGCCCTGGCCCCGCAAGACCGTCAATCTTCCTTGAATCGGAAGACCCGGAAGACGGGGTCCGGGGGCGACTGGCCGTAGACGGGGGTGAAGAGCGAGGGGCGTCCCTCGGCCCACTGGAGCTCGACGGGCCAGGGCTCGTCGGGGTTGTGGCGGGCGACGACGAGGAGCTCGATGCGATCGGAGCGGAGGTTGGCGAGCCAGGCGTCGGGGTCGGCGTCGAGGCGGTCCCAGCCGGGCTGGTAGTCGGGCCAGTTGGGATGGCCGGAGGCGACGGCGAGGCGGTGGTAGTCGTGCATCCGCCAGCCGGGGTGGGCGTTGATGGCGACGGAGCGGACGGTGTTCTTCAGGCCGGGGCCGAGCAGGAAATAGGGGAGGTTGGTCCCGGCATAGGCGACCCGGGCGCCGTCGGGGCCGGCGGCGTGGTCGAGGGCGAGCCAGCCGCGGTAATAGTCGAAGGCGGGGTAGAACCGGAGCCGAGCCGGCGTCCCCCAGGGGTAGGTCACGGCGGCCGAGACGCCGAGCAGGGCGATCAGGCCCGACATCGCCCAGACGAGGGGCCCGCGACGGCCGGGGCGCCGCGCGGCGCGGCCGATCAGCCAGGCGGCGAGCATCGCCGCGGCGCCCACCGCGATCGGCCGGAACATCGCCATCGCCAACTGCAATGCCGGGAAGGCCCGCCTCATGGCCGCGTCCGGGATCGGGAGCAGCACCGGGGGGGCCATCGCGTTCGGCACGAGGGGGGAGAAATCCCAGGGGATCGCCCCCTCCTCGTTCGCGCCGGCCCAGGGCCAGCCCTGGGGCGTGAGGGTGTGCAGCGCCAGCAGCAGCACGCCGAGGAGGCAGATCGACCGCCATCGGCTGAACAGCAAGGCCAGCGGCACCGCCGCCAGCCCGACGGCGGGGAACATGAACCGCTGCTGCGTCCGATACGGGATCGCCCCCCAGTAGAGCACGAATACCAGGACGGCCATGCCCGACACCGCCCACGCCCATCGGGCCGTCGGGGCGAGGGCGACGCGACGGCCGACGGCCCAGGCGCCGAGCGTCGCGGCCAGCCAGAGGGGCATCAGGCGGGGGTCGAGCACCTGGAGCAGGATATCGGCCATCGCCCCCCAGTTATCGCGGGGGATGTAGTAGTGGCTCCGGGTCATCACGTCGGGGGCGAACCAGCCGGTGAACAGGACCCGGCCGCCCAGCTCGACCTGGAGCGGATAGAGCGGGTTGCCCGTCAGGATCGCGTTGCGGGCGTACCAGAAGCCGATGCCGACCGTCGGCGACAGCGCCAGGATCGCCAGGTGCCCGAGCCTCGCCCGGGGGCCGATGGGCCGGGCCATCGCCGCCAGCCCGACCAGGGCGAGCATCGGCGTCACGAACACCAGGCCCGTCGGCTTGCACCCCCAGCAGAGCCCCGCCGCCAGGCCCCCGAGCAGCAGGGCGTCGGCCTCGCCGTCGCGCAGGGCGTAGCGGAGGAAGAAGGACGACGCCGAGAGGTAGCCGGCGAGCACGATGGTGTCGACGTTGGCCTCGAAGCCGAAGACGATCATCGGCGTGACCGTCGCCAGCCAGCAGGCCGCCACGACCGCCGCCGATCGCCCGGCGCCGAGCCTCCTGGCCATCGCGACGCTCGACAGGCACGCCAGCAGCAGGAAGGGCGCCTGGCCGACCTTCGCCAGGGTCTCGCCGCCCCAGCCGATCATCAGCCAGCA
>CAZXGL010000034.1:0-32618 GCA_964640595.1 uncultured Phycisphaeraceae bacterium
GGGGGGGGGGGGGGGGGGGGGGGGGGGGGGGGGGGGGGGGGGGGGGGGGGGGTGGCTGGATCCGCATCCGGGATGGTGTTGCAAGAGGCGGTGAGCGACCCCGTGCAGATTATCGTGCCGCAGCGCGGGCGCTGGGACGGGCGGTCGTGCGTGGTGACCGGCGTGCAGGCCGAGGCACGGATCGTGGATTCCGTGGCAACCACCACGCTGAAGATCAGGGTGAAGAATCCCGGGAACAGGCGGGCCGAGGCGCGGGTGGTGCTGCCCGTCGCGCCGGGCGCGGCCGTCCAGACCTTTGGGATCGATGGCCTTGGCGATGAGCCGACCGCCGAACTGCTGCCCCGTGAGGAGGCGACGAAGCGATACCGCGAGATCGTCAGCCGCATGATTGATCCGGGCCTGCTTGAGTTTGTCGGCACGGATCTGCTTCAGTCCAGCGTGTTCCCGGTGGAGCCGGGCGGCGAGCGCGTGGTGACCGTGGTGTATGACCACGCGATGCCCGCCCACGCGGGGAGGGTGGAGTATGTGCTACCGCGATCGGCATCACTGGAAGGGGCCGGCACGGCGTGGTCACTGACCATGGAGATCGAGAGCACGGGCGCACTGGGTCCGGTGTTCTCGCCGTCGCACCCGGTGGTGACCAAGCCCGCCGGTGACCGCATCGTGCGGCTGAGCGTCCCGCGCATGGACGAGCCGGGACCGTTCCGGCTCTATGCCGTGACCGGGCCGAACGCTGGTGGCGGGGGTGGGGGTGGCGGGGGGGCGACGGTGTTGATGTACCCCGGCACGGGCGGAGGCGATGGATACTTCATGTTCATCGGTGATGCGCCAGAACCCGTGGCCATTGAGCCGATGCCGCGGGAACTGACGCTGGTGATCGACCGCTCTGGCTCGATGTCCGGGCAGAAGATGCAGCAGGCGAAGGAGTCATCCCGACAGATCATCGCGGGGCTGCGCCTCGGGGAGCTGTTCAACATCATCGACTATGCCGGGGACATCCGGTCCTTTGCGCTCAGGCCGGTGGTCAAGACCGAGGACAGCATGAAGGAGGCGATGGCCTATATCGACGCGATACAGGCCCAGGGCTGGACCAACCTGCACGACGCGCTGGTCGAATCGCTGCGCTCGCCGCTGGCGGAGGGGCACCTGGGCTTGGTGCTGTTTCTGACAGACGGCCAGCCGACGCAGGGGGTGACGCGCGAGGCGGAGATTCGCAGTGCCGCCCGCGAGCACAACAAGTCGGATCGTCGAGTGTTCACTTTCGGCGTGGGTCTGGATGTGAACGCACCACTGATAGACGGCATCGCCCGGGACACGCGGGCCGAGTCCACCTTCATCCTGCCCAACGAGGATGTGGAGATCAAGGTCGGCCAGGTGTTCGACAAGCTGGACGGCCCGGTGATCGTCGGCCCCGTGTTCACCCCCCACGCTCCGGACGGCACGCTGGTGGAGCAGCGCGTGAACCCCACGGTGTCGTTCGTGCATCCCGAGAGTCTGACCGATGTGTTCAAGGGTTCGAGGGTGATGCTGGTGGGGCGTTACGGAAAGACCGGCCCGCTGATACTGCGGATCGCCGGTGAGGGTGGTCCGTCCATCCAGGCAGTGCTGGACCCGGCGGAGGCATCGGCCCGCCACAGCTTCGTGGCTCGGCTCTGGGCGCAGCGTCGGATCGATGCCATTCTGAGCATGATCCGCGCTGATACCGCTGATGGATCCGAGCCGAACAAGGAACTGGTGGACGAGGTGGTGCGTCTGTCGCTCGCGCACGGCGTCATGACCGAGTACACGGCTTTTCTGGCGGCGGAAGAGACCAGCCTGGCCGCGGTCAGTGCGCCGAGTTCGGCCCCGGGCCGGAGGTTCTATAGGCAGGCCCAGGAGAATGTGCAGACGCAGAACGCCAACCGCTCCGGGGCGGCCGGGGTCAGCCAGACCGTCAACCGCAAGGATGTGGCGGCGGATGCGATGTCTGCCGACGCGGCTCCGACTGGCGGCACGGTCGAATCGTTCAACACCAAGTCAAACATGTGGTACGACGCGGACATGCGGCTGCAACGGGCCGAGACGGTCCAGCGCGGGCCGCAGGGCACGCTCTACCGCAAGACGGGCCGCTGGGTGGAGGTCGCCTTGGGCGAGGCCGCCGACCACGACCCCGAAGAGACCGTCGAGTTCGGCACCCATGCCTACTGGGTGCTGGTTGAGGATCTGACCGCCCAGGGTCGGCAGTGGATGCTGGCCAACCGCGGCGAGGTGTATCTGGTCAATCAAGGCCGGCGCGTGCTGGTCAAGAACCCCTCATAAGACACGAAAAGGTCGTCCGGGGCGAGAGCGCCGGACGCACCCATAGACTCAGACCCCAAGGAGGTTTCCCACATGAAGGTTTCCCGCACCACCATGATCGCCCTGCTCGCGGCCACCGGCGGCTTCATCTCGACGGCCTACTCCGGAGGCACCGCTTTGACGATCTACTCCACCGCCACCCCCGGCGCGATCCCGCCCGAGATGTATCGGCCCACGCCGGGCCAGGGGGGGGCGGGGTATCGGAACCCCTGGAACCAGGTGCCCGGCTACGCCATGATCCGGCAGGAACGCACGCTGGATGTCCAACGCGGCGTTTCGACCGTCAGCTTCCTCGATGTGGCGGCACTGCTTGATCCCACCACCGTGCGGTTCGAGTCGATCACCGACCCGGACGGTACCCGCGTGCTGGAGCAGGACTACCGCTTCGACCTGCTGAGCATGGACAAAATGCTGGAACGCTACATCGACAAGGAGATCATCTTCAACGGCCAGGAGATGAAGCTGCTGTCCGTCGCGGGCGGCGGCATGTTGCTGCAAGGCTCCGACGGGCGCATCCTGTTCCAGGAGGGCTACAACGGCGTGGTGTTCCCGTCGCTGGCCGACGGGCTGATCACGCGACCGACGCTGATCTGGACGCTGGCCGCCGACCGTGGCGGCTCGCAGGAGACACGCATCACCTACCAGACCGGCGGCATCACCTGGTGGGCAGACTACAACCTGCTCTTCACCCCCGGCGCGGACGAGAACAGCGGCACGGTGGATGTGGGCGCGTGGGTCTCGATCCTGAACCAGTCCGGCGGCGGCTACGAGGACGCCACGCTGAAGCTGGTGGCGGGGGATGTGAACCGCGCACAGCCTGCCCAGCAGCCTTCGCCAACCTCGGTTCGCTACCGCATGAACGAAATGGCCATGATGGACAAGGGCTTCGAGGAAAAGGCCTTCTTCGAGTACCACCTCTACACGCTGGGCCGCCCGGTCACGATCCCCGATCGCTCGACCAAGCAGATCGAGCTGTTCGAGGCCGCCCGCGACATTCCCGCCCGCAAGATCCTGCTCTATGACGGCGCGGCCGAGTTTGCCGGCTATGGCGGCCGGTTGGAAGACCAGAACTTCGGCGTCTCCTCCAACGCCAAGGTCCAGGTCTACCTCGAGTTCGACAACAAGAAGGAGCACGGCCTGGGCATCCCCCTGCCATCGGGGCGCGTCCGCGTCAACCAGACCGACGATGCCGACGGCTCGCAGGAGTTCATCGGCGAGGATGTCATCGATCACACGCCGCAGGGCGAGGAGGTCCGCATCAAGCTGGGCAACGCCTTCGATGTGGTTGGCGAGCGCCGGCAGGTGGCCTTCCAGCGCGGGCAGAACTGGATCACCGAGACCATCGAGGTCACGCTGCGCAACCGCAAGACCGAGCCTGTTGATGTGATTGTGCAGGAGCGGCTCTTCCGCTGGACCAACGCCGAGCTCCAGAGTATCAGCCACAAGCATGAGAAGCTCGACGCCCGGACCATCCACATCCCGCTGACCATCGCCCCGGACGGTGAGGAGAAGGTGACCTACACCGTCCGCTACTCCTGGTGATTTCCCAACCGGTGGCACAGGCATCCCCGCCTGTGCTCCCTTTGCTCCGCACGGGCGGGACGCCTGTGCCACCCACTGCCCCGTCGGAGAAACCGCATGTCGCTCGGTGTGATTCTTGTGGTGGAGGATGACGCCGCCATCCGGCGGGGCGTGGTCGATATGCTGCGCTTCAACGGCTACGCCGTCCACGAAGCGCCCGACGGCCGCGCCGGCCTCGAGATGGCCCTGGCCGTCAACGCAGACCTGGTGCTGCTGGACATCATGATGCCGCACATGGACGGGATGCAGGTGCTGGCCGAACTCCGCAAGGCCCGCCCCGCTCAGCCCGTCATCTTCCTGACCGCGCGCGGGGAGGAGGAGGACCGCGTCCGCGGCCTGCGCCTCGGCGCGGACGACTATGTCGTCAAGCCCTTCGGCATCGACGAACTCATCGCCCGCGTCGAGGCCGTGCTGCGCCGCTCCCCCGCCCGCCCGGCGCAATGCCAGGCCCTGTCCATCGCCGGGCGCAGCGTGGATTTCGACCGGCGAGAGGCCGTGCTGCCCAGCGGGGCGCGGCGCACGCTGACCGAGCGCGAGGCGGAGGTCATCGGCTATCTGGCCGCCAACCCGGGCCGGGCCGTCTCACGGGATGAACTCCTCCAGCGGGTCTGGGGCCTGGACCCGCGCGGCACGCACACCCGCACGGTGGACATGACCATCGCCCGCATCCGCGAGACCCTCGACGACGACCCGAACGAACCCAAGGTCATCCAGACCGTGCGTGGCAAGGGTTACATGCTCGTCGCGTCCGACTCCGATGGTGGGAGCGGGGCATGAACGCGCGGCGCGGCCTGATGTGGTGGGTCTTCTGGTCCGGCGCGATGCTGGTGCTGGCGGCGCTGGCATGGGCCAGCATCGCGGTGGCACGCCTGGAGCGCCGCAACGAGGCCGCCCGCCAGACCATGCAGCACCGCGAGGTCATCCGCCTGGCCCTCTGGCGCGTGGACTCGCAGCTCGCGCCCATCATCGCGATGGAGTCCGCCCGCACGCCCACGGCCATCGGAGCGACGGAGGATCGTCTGGAAGATCAGGCGATGCACTACCAGCCCGCCCCTTTCGTCCAGGGCTACTGGAACTTCGACGCATCGAACACGATCCGGGCCAGCGACCCGCGCAACCGCGACATCGGGGGCAAGATCGCTGAAGAGCAGTCCGAAGCGTTGGGCATGGCGGACGGCCTGGCGGCCGCATCGAGAGCTGAGGCCATGCCCGAACGCGCGACGCAATCCCCACCGCCCGCCACCTCGTCCCCCCCCTTCGATTACGAGGCCCGGCGTCAAGTCGCCGACATCGCCCAGCGCACTGACACGCAGGCCGACGCGGCCCGGTTCAACGCGGCCAAGAGCGTCGGCCTCCTGCAATCCGCCCCGCCTGAAGCGGCGTTCGCACGGGGCGCGCTCACCCGAAACACGGCCGATGCCATGCCCATCGGCCGTCTCGAGCCGCGCTGGGTCGAGACCGCTCCGGATCGTTTGGACCTGGTGCTTGTCCGCAACATTCCCACCGGCTCCGGCCCCGTGACCGAAGGTGTCACGCTCGACTGGCCGGCCCTCCGCGCCACGCTGGAGGCGTCGCTGGCGGACCTGATCCCGGAGGCATCACTGATCCCGGTCTCGGGCGCTGCGGCGGAGGGGATCGAGCGCGATGGACGCGGCTTTCGCCTTGCCACCGTGCCCGTGCTGCTGATCCCCGGCGATTTCTCGCCGCTTGTCCCCTTCCGCATGACACCCGCGTTATGGGCGCTGGTCATCACCTGGATCGCGGCGGTGGGCGCGCTGGCCGCGGTGAGCCTGGTGCTGCGTGCGACCATGCGCTTGTCCGACCGACGGGCCAAGTTTGTCGGTGCGGTCACGCACGAGCTGCGCACACCCCTGACCACCTTCCGGCTCTACGCGCAGATGCTCGCCGGCGGCATGGTGACGGACGAGAAGGCACGCACCGAGTATCTGGGTACGCTGGAACGCGAGTCCGTCCGCCTGGCCGAGATCGTCGAGAATGTGCTCGAGTACGCCCGCCTCACTCGGCGTCGCCCCGGCACGGGCCGCCCGCCGGGTGAGCGTTCCATCTCCGCGTCCGAACTGCTGGCCCGGGTCCGCCCGGTGGTCAGCCGCCGGGCCGAGCAGTCCGGCATGGACCTGATCGTTTCGTTGGCACCGGGCGTGGATGCCCCCGCCTGCACCGCCACCTGCGATCCCCGCTCCGTTGAGCGAATCCTGATGAACCTCGTGGAGAACGCCTGCAAGTACGCCTTGCCGCCGCAGGATGATCCGGCCGCCGAGGATGCCGACACCCGCATCCACCTCGATCTGGCGGCCACCGACCGACACCTCGAGATCCTGGTGGCCGACCACGGCGGAGGAATTCCCCGACGCGATCGGGAGCGTGTCTTCGGGGAGTTCCAGCGTGGCCCGGGGGCCGCCGAGAGCAGCCGGCCCGGCCTCGGTCTTGGTCTGGCCCTCTCCCGAGGTCTGGCCCGGGAGATGGGCGGCGACCTCCGCCTCGTCCGCCGCCGCGCCCACGGGGCTGAGTTCCTCCTGACCATCCCCCTCGACCCCCCGGGCCAAACCCCCGTGCCGGACCCGGCTTCTCGGGCCTGATCGGATCAACCACCCGCGAGTGCAAGGCAGTGGCCGCCGCTCCGTGGCAACGCCCATGTCTCCGGATCACGCCCAGGATGCCCTTTCCTCAAATCGTGGGTTTCTTCCCCGGTCCCCCCCCGTCCCCTCCGCCCCCGTGCGCCCCAGCCTCGCCGCCTTGATGACGACCGCCGGGTCGGGGTCTATACTGCCCGCCCGAGGGCGAGCAGCCCCACCGGGCCTGTAGCTCAGTTGGTTAGAGCGCACCCCTGATAAGGGTGAGGTCGACAGTTCGAGTCTGTCCAGGCCCACTTTTTCGAATCGTCCTGAGCAAGCCCGCCTTGGCGGGCTTTGTCGTTTATGGGCGTTGCCGTGTGCTGGGCACACCGAGCTTCTTCATTTTCGACCGCAGCGTGTTCGGATTGAGGCCCAGGATGGCCGCCGCCCCGCCGGGCCCTTCGATCTTTCCGCGGCATTGGTCCAATGCGGCTCGGATGGCGTCTCGGACAGTGTCGTCGAGCGTGGTGATCGGTCGGATGACGGCCGGATAGTCCGCGGATGCCGACGGAGCAGGGGAGGGCGGGAAGTGGGGAGATGTGTCGCCCAGTGCGGCCGCCAGCGCCAGGCGGTGCCCGCGTCCGAGCAGGGCGGCGCGGTCGATCACCGCGCCCAGTTCGCGGATGTTGCCCGGCCAGGGGTAGGCCGCGAGCCGGGCCAGGTCCGGCGCGGTGATCTCGAACTCCGGCAGTCCGAACCGCACCGCGGCGCGGTGGGCGAAGTGTTCGGCCAGCGGGCGCAGGTCTTCCGCGCGGTCGCGCAGGGGCGGCACATAGATCGGGAAGACCGCAAGACGGTACCACAGGTCTTCACGGAAGGTGCGTTGGCGGACCATCTCGGCCAGGTCTCGGTGCGTCGCCGCGAGGATGCGGCAGTCCACCCGCACCGGAGCCTGCCCGCCCACCCGTTCGAGCACGCCCTCCTGCAGCACACGCAGCAGGCGCACCTGGGCGGCGGGCGTGAGTTCGCCGACCTCATCGAGCAGCAGCGTCCCGGTGTCGGCTCGTTCGAACCAGCCCTGGCGTCGGTCCGTTGCGCCGGTGAACGCGCCGCGCTCGTGCCCGAAGAGTTGGGAGTCGATCAGATCGGGCGGGATTGCCCCGCAGTTGACGCGGATGAACGGCCCGGCGTGGCGGGCCGAGCGTTCGTGGATGGCGCGGGCGATGACCTCCTTGCCCGATCCCGTCTCCCCGAAAATCAGCGCGGGGACATCGGAGGCCGCGACCAAGCCCACGCGATCCATCACGGCGCGCAGGCCGGACTGCTCACCGATGACCTGTTCGGTCAGCGATTCGCGTCCCAGGCGGCGCATCGCGCCCGCCCGGTCGGCCTCGGCGGAGCGGCGCAGGGCTTCGAGTTCATGGAAACGGTGAGAGTTGTCCAGCGCCACCGCCAGCGGTTCGAGCGTGGCGGTCAGCAGGTTGATCGTCGCCGCGTCCGGCGGGAGCGCCCTCGCGGCTGTCGGAAGGGTCCAGACCACCACGCCTTCCCCCTTGCCGGCGCGATGCAGCGCGCCGCAAAGATGAACGCCCGGCCCGAGGGCGGTGATGAGGGGGGCAAGCAGGCTCGGCTCACGCCGGCTGGTGTCCAGAACCGCCAGCCCGCCGTGGGCGGCGAAGCGGGCGATCGGCTTGGTGTCCTCCGGGCCGAGGGAAAACCGGAGGTCGCCCTGAGGGTCCGACGCGGCCAGCACGCACCGCCCCGCGGCGAGGGTGAAGATCCGCATGGCTGCGTAGGGAACCGCCTGTCGGACGGCCCCGGCCAGTTCGGCCAGTCCCTCCCCGAGGTCGATATGACGGCAGGCGGCCCGCCAGAGGGCCAGTTGGAGTTCACGGCGGGCATCCATGCCGCTTTATATCGTGGATTGCCGTGAAATATCATGGGATAAAACCGCGAAATGAAACGGCAAACTCTCCGCAGGCTGATCAACGCGCACAAGGCTGCACTTTATAGGACGTTTGGGGTGGCACATCCCTTGTTCGCGTTCAGCATGACGGAGACAAACACCCAGCTCGAATCGGGCCTGTTGGCAGGCGTTTTCGAGTTTTGTACCCAGGCATCCCGCTCCCGGGATCTGGAGCAGATCCGTGCCTTGCTGACCGACCCGCCCTTCGATGTCGCGGCCCTCGCGGCCATGGCCGAGTTCAGCCCGGATCGGTACACCCGCAAAGCCATCTTCACGGATGATGCAGTCAGCGTGCTCCTGCTCGGGTGGCTGCCGGGGCAGGCAAGCGAGATCCACGATCACGGGGGGGGCGGGTCCGCGTGCTGCTTCCGGGTGTTGCAGGGCATCGCGGTCGAGTCGCGGTACGAGCCGGACGCCAACGGCGACGCGGTGGAGGTGGCGCGGGACCGCTTCCTGCCGGGGTCGGTGCTGGGGTGCGACGGGACGGACATCCACGCGATCGTGAATGAGTTGGCGGAGGGGGGAGGTGGCGAGCCGCTGGTCACGCTGCATGTCTACCGGCCCGCGCCGGTAATGCGGAACTACAGGCTCGCGCTGGGCGCGGCATGCGGGGTGGACTCGTGACGCTGTGCTCGAACACCGCCTGCAAGGGCGGCCCGCGCTCCATCCTCATCATCGGCGGGGGGTTCAGCGGCGCGGCGACGGCCGCGCACCTCGCGCTGCGGGCCACCGGTCCGACGCGAATCACGCTGATCGAGTCGGGCGAACGCGTGGCGCGCGGCGTGGCCTACGGCATCCGCAATGAGCATTGGCTGCTGAATGTTCCCGCCGGACGCCTGAGCATCGACCCCGCCCGCCCGGGAGACCTGCATCAGTGGGCGTTGGAGACGGGGCGGGTATCCGCGCCCGACGCCTTCCTGCCGCGTGCGTGGTTCGGCGAGTACGCCGAGGCCCGCCTGGAGCAGGCGGTCGCCTCGCGCGGCGGGCTGGTGGAACTGGTGCGGGTGCGCGACCGCGCCGAAGGGCTCACCATCGACTCCGACGGGCTGCGAGTGAAGACCGGCGACGGTCGTTCGATCACGGGCGAACACGCGGTTCTAGCCCTTGGCAACGGGCCGATCCGCGTGCCGCGGGCCTTCGTGGGGCTTGGGGATGACGAGCGGGTGTTGCGTTCGCCGCGGGACGAGGCGGGGCTGGCCGCGCTGGCGTCCACTGCGCGGCGCATCCTGCTCGTGGGCACGGGCCTGACCATGTTCGACACGGCGATCGGGCTGGAACGGCTCGGGTTCCGTGGTGATCTGGTGACGGTGTCCCGTCGCGGGCTGCTGGCCCGTCCGCACGGGCCGAAGGACGATGCCGCCCATGCCCAGTGGGCCTCGGGCCTGCGCGGGCTGGACCTGGGTCGGCTGGTGCGTGCGGTGCGTCAACGCGCCGAGCAAGGCGACTGGCGCGGCGTGGTCGACTCGCTGCGCCCGCACACGGCCGCGCTGTGGGCGGGGCTGTCCGAACGGGACCGCGCGCGGTTCCTCTCGCGGGCGGCGGTCTACTGGGATGTGCATCGCCACCGCGCCCCGTCGCAGGTTCACGCCGAGGTGGCCGCGCTCCTGGCGACGGGGCGGATGCGGCTGGTCACGGGCGCGGTGGATTCGGCGCACCGTGCGGGCGAACGCATCGCCGTGCGCCTGCGCCCGCGCCACGCGGGCGAGACGACGGTGTACGCCGACGGCGTGGTGCTCTGCACCGGCCCGGACCCCGATCCGCGCCGCTGGGGATCGGCGCTGGTGGACGGGCTCCTCGCCGAAGGCCTGGTGACACCGGACCCGCTCGGTCTGGGCCTGCGTTCCGACGCGACCGGGCGGCTGATCGGCGCGGACGGCGCGACGAGCGACCGCCTCTCCACCATCGGCCCGCTGCGCCGGGGCGACCTGTGGGAGTCCACCGCGGTGCCGGAGATTTCCGCCCAGGCGGCCGCGCTGGGCGCGTCGCTGCTCGGTCCCGATGCGGGCGTCAGCCGAACAGGCCCAGCTCCAATGTCACCGGCTCCAGCAGACGCGGGTCGTCATTCTTCGGGGCGTTGACGCGGGTGGAGACCGGCCAGGATCGGGTGGGGAACGCCGCAGTATCGCCGAAAGCGTGGAGGACGCCCGCGGCAGTCTCGGCATTCATCCGTGACGGATCGAGCCACGCCCGCGCGTCCTCCGGCCGGACCACGCACGGCATCCGATGGTGGATGGCGGGCATGAAGTCGGTCGGGGTAGCGCAAGTCAGGATGACGAAGCGACGAAGGTCGTTCGATCCGGACCACAGCCCGGCGAGGAGGAACAGCGGCCGATCGGAAGCGAACGCCCAGGGCTGTTTCGTGCCGTCGCCCCTCGGCTCCCACTCGTAGAAAGCGTCGGCAGGGATCAGGCAACGGCGTGAATGCATGGCGTCGCGGAACATCGGCAGGTCGGCCGCCGTTTCCGATCGGGCGTGGATGACCTCACCGGGGGATCGAGGGTTGGGGAAGCCCCAGCGCACCGACCCGACTTGCGTGTCGGATCGGTCGATGTGCAGGACGAGGGCATCCTGCGACGGCGCGATGTTGTAGCGCGGGCCATGCGCTTTGTGCCCCGCATCGGGGGTGGGCATGTCAATGAAACCACCGGTCGCGGCGACGAGATCGGCCCAGGAGAAGAACTGTGTGAAGCGGCCGCACATGAGGGGAGCTGGGGGCGGGGGGGGTGGGGGGGTCAGTGGGTTGTCACGGCGGAGAAGGCCGCTTGGGCTGGCTCCGCGTCGGACTCCAGCTCGCGCCGCTCGACGCCAGAGAGTTGCCCGAGCAGACCCAGCCGTTCGTAGGTGCTCAGGATGGAGTCGGCCTCGATGGCGCGGTACATCGCGGCCGCGTCCACGATCGGGCGGCCGAGGATGGCTTCGAGGTCGGCCTGGGTGTAGACCGGCTTCTTGGACGCGGTGGTCTGCGTGCCGTACTGGTTGAGGTTGGACGCGAAGATGCCGGCCGCCGAGACCGGCAGGAAGTCCTCGTACCGCAACCCCTCGAAACGCACCAGCCCCAGGTCCACCAGCGCGTGCAGGTCGGTGGTCGCGATGCTCCCCGCGGCGGCCAGGCCCGCGGGCGTCGGCTCATAGCGGGCGTGGACGAGGCCGAACGCCACCAGTTCGGGCAGGGTCTTGGGGAAGCGGGCGAAGGCGTCCGCGTAGGCCCGCTCGTATGCGTCGAAGTCTGATTTGATGAGGCCGGGGTTCGCGGCCTTGTCGGCCTCGGCGTTCGCCAGGCATTCGTCATAGAGGGCGCGTCCGGCGGGGGTGGTGGCGTAGCCCCGCTGCTCGATCTCGCCGAAGCGGGCGGTGTGGACGGTGTCCACCACCGTGCCGTCGGGGTTGATGAAGCGGACCGCTTCGGTGAGCGCCTTGTACGCATCCTGACGCAGCAGGATGGGCGTGTCCTCGCTGGGGCCTTCGGTGGAATCCTTGAAACCCGCGTGCTTCAGGCGGCTCAGGGCGAGGTCGTCCTGCTTCAGGCGGGCGACCATGCCGTCCACGAGTCGGGCGATGTCCGCGGGCGTCGCGTCGGCGTGCCCGAACCGACCGATGTCCTCGGCGGTCAGATGGCGGAACAGCAGACGCATGGCGTGCGTGTCGCTCCGGGCGGCCAGTCGGGTCAGGCTCACCATCGCGCGTCTGCGGAGCGCGGTCTCGTCGCTCTCCCCCATGCAGAACCGCATGGCCGCCGTGTAGAGATCCATGCAGAAGGTGTTGGGTGTCAGGTGGTTGAGGTGGTGCGAGCGGAAGCACGAGATGTCCGCGGCGATCTTGAAGCCCGCGTCGCACAGGTGCTTGTACAGGTCGTGATCGCTAGCCTGTCCGGTCCACTTGAAGATGCGGTCGGTGCCCTCGCGGATGAGCGCGTCGGCATCCTCGCTCGTCAGCCCGCCCTGGGCCTCGGACTGCTCGATCAGCGCCTTGGTCCGGTCGGAGAACACGGTGCGCGTGGCGAGCACGGCCTCGATGCGTGCCCGGGTCGCGTCGTCGAAGTAGTCCGTCAGCAGCAGCGAGGTGAACACGCGGTGCTCGGGGTTGATGGTCGAGCGGAAGGCGGTGGCGATGATCGGCTGGCTCTTGGCCCCCACATTGGCCATGTCGTAGTAGTTGTGCGGCTCCATCGCGAAGCAGGCGAAGAACCGCCCGATCCACCGGTACTCGTCCGGTCGTCCGATGCGGATCGCGCCGTGGCGTTCGCCGCTGGTCTTCTCGATCATGCCGTCGGCGATCGAGAAGCCCGGATGGACGACCACGAGCAGGTCGCACACCGTGCGGTTGCACACTTTATTCACCAGCAGGGACTTGTCGTAGAGGGGCACCTCCCGCCCGAACATCGCGGAGAGTTCGGCGAAGAGGCGGTTCTGCATGTCGATCTTGTCGGCGAACGGAGCGGCCATGGCGATCACCCTAGGGTTGGGCCGGTCCACGCGTCGCCTCCACCAACGGGCCGGTTCCCGCCGCGGCGACACCGAGCCGGCATGACAGAAAATGATAGGGTACACCCGATACTGGGGAGTGAGACCGGGGCCAGCACATGGTTCCCGGTCCTTCGTGGGCCGTGTCGGTTTACTCATCTGCACAACCCGATACCGCAGGTCCTTGCGGCGGGTTTCGTATACCACGGAGATACACGATTGGAGGGTTCCGGACGATTCAGTTTGGTGGCCGCTCTGGCGGGTATCTCCCTTCAAAATCCAGGGGGGATACACCCCTTGCAAGGCCGGAAACGCAGCGAGCTTGTGTGGGAGACTTGGAGTGATGCAGCAGCCGAAGAATCAGACACCCACCCCCACGCCGACCGGAGCGCAAGCGTTGGCGCTGGCCTCGGGGCGCAACAGCCCGCTTTCGGTGATCCGCGCTGGCGAACTCGGCAAATCGCCGATGGCCCGTGGGCGTTTCCTGCTGCCCGACGGCGACAGCATGATGATCGAGAACCTTCAGATCCCCGGCCGCCAGGTGGTTCTTTGTGCGGGCGATCCGATCGAAGTCTATTTCCAGCACGATGGTGTGATTTACCAGTTCCAATCGACGGTCCTCGATATGCACTCCCCGGTGCAGCTCAATGATGCCATGATCGTGGGGGGGATGCGGATCGCCGCGCCAAAGAGCATTGATCGTGGCAACCGGCGCACGATCTACCGGCAGTCCTTCGCCAGCGTGGATCCATCCGTACGGGCGGAAGTCTGGGCAGTGCCGCTTGGCCTGCTTACGCAGGAGCAGAGGGATCGCATCCCCCGCGCCACGGAGGAGTTCGCCGCGACTCCACCCCACCCCCCCCCTACTCCCCCCGCCCCGAACGCACTCGACGGTTTCATTATCCAGCGGGGCGGCCGCGCTGCGGCTGGGATCTCCCCCGCCGAAACACTCTACACCTCCGTTCGGGATTTGACGCTCGGTCAGGTCCGCCCGGTGATGCAAACGCCAGCGCACTGGGCGGGAGAGGTGACGGACGCTTCGGAGTTCGGGCTGGGGCTGGTGCTTCACCGGCTGGTGTACACACGGCTCAAGGTCTTTCAGCCGCTGGTGGTGCGCTTCGCCCTCCCGGAGGTGGCTTCCCCGATGGAGTTCCTGATCGAAGTCCGTCGTGTGCAGGGCGTCGGAGAGGGCAATGCTCGTGTCGGTGGCATCATGCTGGTCAACGCGCTGGACGCCGCTGAGGTTCGCTCCGGACGCAACCTGGCAAGGTTCACCATAGAGTTGCAACGCGAGCGCGCCAAACGGGCACGCGAGGCGGGCTGAGCGGCGCATGCACGCCCGTCGCTGGTCCTGGGCATCTCCGCTCCGGAGGTGCCGCGTGGGCCCGACCAGCACCGCTGTTCCACTGCTGCTCTGATCGTTCGGCGTCACGGCGGAGGCTGAGAATGCGTCTCTGCGCATCGTCGTCATCGGCCCCGTGTAGGGCCATGTCGAGGGTGTTCTCCGGGCGGCAAGCGAACGGGCGGACCTTGGGATCGTCGGCATCCATCACCCGCACCGGGTCTTGTTCGACAAGTTCAAGGGGAAGTACCGTCTTGATGAATCGCGGTACTGCGACGATCTGGCGGCCAAGCTCCATGTGACCTGGACCCGGCTGATGGACGGGCGGTTGCCTGATTCGGTCTTCGCCACGACCAACCGCCTCAAGCCCGATCTGAATCCAAGGGTGGATGATGACGCCACCATCGTGCTGATCTGCGAGCGGTGATGCGGAGCACGGTCTGCCCGGGAGATGGGCGTCATGCAGGCCTCATGGGCGTGGACGCACGACAACGAGGACGCACACCTCTACACACCGCGCGGCTGCTTCCATGCGGGCAAGTGGGATGATCTGGCGTCGCCCGGATCCTCGACGAGGCGAGAGAGTCCGCGCGGACGGGGCAGGCTGTCAGGCTGAACGATTGATGCGGATCCCACTCCAGCTTCCGGCGTGGATCGATTCCACAAGCCGCGACTGCAAGGGAGCGGCCACGGTAGCGTTCGCAGCGGAGCACACTGATCGAGACGGATCCTGCTTGATTTTCAATCGCAATCACAAGTGAGAGAGCTTCCGGTTCGCCGTTGTTTGCAGACCGTGTAAGGACCTGCGTGTTGCTCGGCTGCTCCCCTGCGGTCGTGGCTTGTCGGAGCGACAACACTTGGAAGTCAAGGTGAATCCATCGAAGACTCCAATGCCAAACCGGTGTGCCAGTTCGCTATGGATGATGCGGAAGCTCGGATGAAGCGTGCATCTTCACACCAACCCCGCCAGTGATCCCAGTCCCACCGGCTCCTGCGTGAAGAAAGGTTCGCCCGCGTCCGTCCCGATGCGCGAGCCGAAGTACACCGCCGAGGCCGCGACCCAGTCCACCACCTTGCGGTTTTTCTCGGGCAGCACGAACTGGGTGTGATAGGCCCGGATGGCGTCGAGTTTGGTGTCCAGCACGCCGCTGATGTCGAAGATGAAGCTCGGATCCGCCACCCGGCGCAGGTGCGTGGCGTAGTAGGAGAACAGCCACTTGGGGTGGCACGGACGCGTCTGCGCGCCACTGTCCTCCACGCCGGAGCCGTCCAGCGGCTGGCCGGTCCATCGGTCGATCGGACCCGGCATGGTGATCTTGCTCAGCTTGCTGTCAAAGCGGGCATCCTCCACGATCCGCGTGACGGCCAAGTGGTCCGGGTGTGCATCCACGGGGTGGGGCGCGAACACGATGTCCGCCTGCCAAGCCCGGAACACCGCGGCCACCTTGTGCCGCGCTTCCACCGTGTGGACCACCTCCCGGTTGGGCAGCCCCAGCAGCATCCGTCGGATCGGAACGGCCCCTGGGTGTTCGGTCGGGTTTGGTGAGAGGACGGCCGTGGCCGCCGCGGTCTCGGCCTTGCGGATCTCCGGGCTGCCCAGCGGTGTGGGTTCGCCGTTGGTCATGTCCAGCAGCAGGATGTGGTGCCCCTGCCGGGCCAGACGCACGATGGTGCCGCCCATGCCCAGTTCCTGGTCATCCGGATGCGGACCGACGACGACGATGCGAGCCATGCCCCATGGTAGAGGGGAAAAGCGATAAAGGGCAAAGCGATACATGGCAAATCAGAAGAAGGAACCGGATCGGCATTCCTGAATTTGCCATGTATCACTTTACCATTTTCGTATTCCCCTCATCACGGCGACCACGGTCGCACGCTCCACATGTCCGACCCCGGTGCTCGGTAGGTATCCTCGAACCGCATGGACCGCACGGACCCGTCGTTGAATGAGTAGAACTGGCCCCCGGAGTAGCGAGTCGTGTTCCCTGGGATCAGCGGCGAGCGCCCGTCGATGACCTGGTCCCACTCCCCGCGGTCGGGCCGGTCAGAGTGGGACGGCGGCACCGCCCGCCCGCGGCTCCAGTGATAGGGGTCGCCACGGTTCGCGGTGTCCGCCCAGGGATCGACGCACAGGTCGAAGAACTCGCTGCTCCAGAACGGGTCCGCCGGGTTGTCCACCGGCAGTGGCGTGGGAACCGGCACCCCGATCACCTCCGGCCACCGCTTCTCCCGCAGCGTCTGGTAGATCACGCCGGACGGCGACCAGATCTCCGAATCCCGCCGCGTCACGCCCGTGATGAACCCGTTGTCGGAGAACGACCCCCATGTGGCCGGCTCGACCCGATCCGGGTCGGCCGGATCGAACCAGACCGACGAGCGCCCGGACTCGTTCCCGGCCCGGTCCACGCCGCCCGTCTGGGTCTCCATGTAGGCTTCCAGCGCCCGCTGATAGGAGCCGACCTCCCACCATCCGATGGTCTCGGGCATCCCGCTCTCGGGATCGACGAGCATGGTGCGCGGGAAAAGCCCGCGGTGATCCCCGGTGTACATCTGTGTGGCGATGGCGATCTGGCGCATGTTGCTGGCGCACAACGCGCCCTGCGCCGCACGCCGGGCGCTGCCGAGCGCGGGCAGCAGGATCCCCAGCAGCAGCCCGATGATGGCGATGACGACCAGGAGTTCGATGAGGGTGAACGCGCGGTGCGGGAGGGAGATCATGGGCGGTCCTTTCAAATGTAGCCTTGGCTACAAAAAATGTAGCTAAGGCTACAATTAAGTCAAGCCCGGAGCGTGAGCGGGGTCTTCCACCAGCCCGCGGCGTGAGCGACGGGGGGACGGGCAGATTGAAAATTGGTCCGGCGGTGCGAGAAGAAGAACCCCACACTTCGAGGGCTCATCGTGGGCGTGACCGGAGGGCACCGATCCCCCCCTCCCCCAAACTCAATGGTGATACCGGATCAGTTGAACCGGTTTTCCACCACCACGAACCCCACCAGCTCGCGGTTGTCCGGCGGCCCGCTCTCGATCTCGATCAGCACCACCGCCGCGGGGTCACGCTGGGCGAAGAAGCCGCCCGCCCGGTACACATCGCCGAACTCATCGACGAACGACCGCAGGTTCAGCTCCCAGGTCTCGCCGGGGCGGAACTCGCCCACCTCGGCCGAGTACTGCTGGTTAAGCCACATCCGCCCCGGCCCGAAGGTGCGGGCCGTGGTGTTGGTCATGCGGAGCGTGGTGATCTCGCGGAAGACCTGCACCTCGGCGGTGGTCCCCCGGGGCAGGGTGTTGGGATAGCCCGGCCCGGGCTCGGTGGTCTGCTTCTCGCTGAACAGCCGGCAGCCGCCCATGGGCACGGCTCCCACCAGCAGGGCGAGGGTCAGGCAGCCCGCGAGGGGCACGATCCGGGTTCGGCGGTTTTCAGGCACGCCCCTATCCTCTACCAGATGTCCTGCCAGAGCAACAACGCGACCCCCGCTTCCTTCGCCATCGCCGAGGGGGCCCAGTCCATCGACCCCCGCCGGGTGGCGGAGGATCTGGTCGCCCACCACGGCCCCGGCGGCATGGATCCCCGCGTCCGAGCCGTCATCCCCGAGTGGGACGCCCCCTTCTTCCAGGCTGGTCTGGCGGGCTATTCGGATGCCCCCATGCGGATCATCGCCCGCCGCCACGGCTGCCCCATCTGCGTCACCGAGGCCCTGCTCGACCGCACCCTGCTCGCGGGAGGCCGCGGCTTCGCCAAGGCCGACCTGGGCGACATCGAGGACAACATCCCCGGCGGCGACGAGGACCACCCCCTCATCGGCCAGATCATGGGCTCCGAACCCGCGGAGATGGCCGCCGCCGCCCTGAAGATGGTCGAACAGGGCCGTCGGGGCGACAAGGAGTACCGCAAGGCCGCCTACAAGGACCAGCCCCCGGACTGGTTCCGCGAGAAGTTGAGACTCCCGGGGGGTGAGCAGTTGGCGGTGAAGGCCGAGGGATCAGCCATCAGCCATCAGCCATCAGTTGAAGAGGCCAAATCCGACACCCTGATGGCTGATGGCCGATCCCTGATCCCATCTTCCCGCAGCTTCGCCGCGATCGACATCAATCTCGCCTGCCCCGTCAAAAAAATCTCCACCAAGGCGCGCGGCGGCCACTGGCTCAGCGAGCCGCAAGGCGCCATCGAACTGCTCGAAGCCGTGCGCGAGGCCCTGCCCGCCGATGTCCCGGTCACGGTCAAACTCCGGCGCAGTTTTGACGACACCCAGGAGATGGTGGACAGCCTGCACACCATTTTTGATGCCGCCTACGACATGGGCTGCGCCTGGGTCACCGTCCACGGCCGCACGGTCGAGCAGAAATATGTCGGCCCGTCACGGTGGGATCCCCTGCGCGAACTCGTTCAACGCCGCCCCAACCACCCCGTGTTCGGCTCCGGCGACATCTGGGATGTCAGCCAGATCTTCCGCATGATCGCTTACACCGGCGTGGCCGGCGCATCGGTCGCCCGGGGATGCATCGGCAACCCCTGGATCTTCCGCCAGGCCCGCGACCTGCTGGAAGGTCGCGACCCGCGTCCGCCCACCATCGCCGAGCAGCGCAGCGTGCTGGAGCAGCACTTCGAGCTGGCCCTGGCCGCGAACCAGAGGATGCGCCACCCCGAACTGCACACCGGCAAAACCATGCGAAAGTTCGGTCTCCGCTTCGCCGAACACCACCCACGCGGCGAGGAGGTCCGTCAAGCATTCATCAAGGTCGCGTCGCTGGAAGACTGGCGGGGGGTGCTGGAGGGGTGGTATGGCGAGGGTTCAGCGTGAATCGTGCATACGAAACCGCGCTCCCGCACGACATGGTGGCCGTTTGGCACGAGGTCTATGCCCGCCAGAAGACCTTCGCAGAGCACGCATTCGCTCAACTCGACGATGATGCCTTCTTTCGGATTCTCGCCCCCGGCCTGAACTCGGTCGCCGTCATTGCCAACCACATGGCCGGCAACCTCCGCAGCCGTTTCACTGATTTTCTAACATCCGACGGCGAGAAGCCCGACCGCGACCGTGATTCCGAGTTCATCCCGCCGCGGCCGTCCGCCGCCGCACGCGCCGACATCATGGCCCGCTGGCACGCGGGCTGGTCCACCCTGTTCGCCACGCTGGACGCTCTGACCCCGGCCGACCTGCACCGCACGGTGCTCATCCGCGCCGTGCCCCACCCAGTCCACGCGGCCATCATCCGCCAGATAGACCATTACGCGTTCCATGTCGGCCAGATCAACATCATCGCCCGCATGATCGTGGGCACCGACAACTGGCGATGGTTCACCATCCCACCCGGCGGAACCAAGGCGTTCAATGAGAGATTGATGGATGGTTCAGGGGGCTGATGCGGGTTGCCGTGGGGTCTCTGGCGCAACCAGAGCCGATCCGGGCGACCGACAAACCGCATCCGGGTCTCAATGGCGATCCGTACACTTCGATCGCTTGGGTGATGGATGGAGATCGATGGGGGAAAGGCACAGGGCGCAAAGCCACTCCCTGACACCGCCCGACGCGATGAAGCCACAGCAGGCTTGTTCATTTCGTTCTCCAACACATCGATGTGATCGCCGCATGCTCCGTGGCGCGGGTTTCCCTTCAGCCAGACCGGGCGCATACCGTCGGGGATGCACCTTCGTTTTCTCGGCACCGGAACATCGAGCGGCGTGCCCGTCATTGGGTGCGGGTGTTCGGTCTGCACCTCGACGGACCCGCGTGATGTTCGCACCCGCACCAGCGCGGTTCTGGAGTTCACCGACCCGACCGGCCAGGAGCGTGTGATCCTGATCGATGCCTCGGCGGACTTTCGCCAGCAGGCCCTGGCCGCGGGGTTTCTGCGGCTGGATGCCATCCTCATCACCCACGATCATGTGGACCACATCTTCGGCTTGGACGAGGTGCGCCGGTTCAATGTGCTGATGGGTGGCCCGATCGAGGTTTATGCCGATGCGTTCACGCACGAGTCCCTGCGCCGGGTGTATCCGTACATTCTCGATCGCGGGGACAAACCGCCCGAGTCGTTCGTGGCCACGCTGATCCCGCGCCATGTGGCGGCGGGTGAGCCGTTCGATTTGTTCGGGCTGCGGGTCACGCCGCTGGATCTGCTGCACGGACGCCGGCACATCCTGGGGTTTCGGTTTGATTCTGCCTCCACGGCGCACGCGGGCTTCGCGAACGCATCCACACTCCTCCCCCTGGCATACTGCACGGATTGTTCTGCGATCCCGGACCAGACCTGGCCGTTGCTGGAGGGCGTGCAAACACTGGTTCTGGATGCCCTGCGGCACCGGTCGCATCCCAGTCACATGACGCTCGGAGAAGCCACCAGGGCCGCGGAACGGATCGGAGCTTTCCGGACCTTCTTTGTCCACATGACCCACGATCTCGGACACGCGGAAACCCAGGCCGAACTGGCTCACGGAGCGGCTGGGAGGGTTGTGGGGAACGGTGGGGTGGCCCTCGCTCATGACGGCTTGATCGTGACCTGAATGGGCATTTCCGCTTGCTTCCATGCCGACTTTGTGGCATCGTCGGTGCGTATCGGATGATCGGCATGAGCATCCGGTCAGCCCCGCACGCCCGTCAGACTGGAGGAGAAAGCCGTGTCCAACGCCAACCCGAACCAGCCACAGCCCAGCAACATTCAGAAGCGTTCAACCACGGATCTGCCGGGCCGCACCGCGCTGGTGTCGATGTTTCCCCTGTACATGGATCCTCCGAGTGCGCCCGTGCGGCCAAAGCCGCAGAGCGGGCCGCGTTCCGACGGTTTGCACGGGGGAAAGTGAGACCTAGTCAGCAATCACTCGCCAGCGCGTGACCGGGCGATGCGCTGGCGGTCATGCTTGGAGCGGGCCTCGACCAGGCGGGCGTTGGCCAGCAGGGCGGAGGCCCAGTCCCATGGTTGTTCGAAGGCGATGTATCGGGGTTCCCAATCGGGGTGGAACTTCGACTTGTAGTTGAGCAGGCCCTGGTAGTTGTAGATCCGCTCGGCACGGGTGGCGAACAGGCGCAGGAGGCGTTCCGCCGGACGCGATCCGCGCCACACGCCGACATCACTCAGGGGCGCGCCGCCGAGGCTGAATGAAACCGCGCCGCGTTCGGCGGCGGTCTGCATCGCCCGGATCACCACGAAATCCATCAGGTTGTCCACCACGCCGGGGATGTATCGCATCAGGTCCAGGGTCGCGGGGCCGCCCGGGCGGGTGAGGAGCAGGTTGACGAACGCAACGATGCGGCCGTCCGCATCCCGGGCGATGCCCAGGGGGTTGCGCTGGATGTACGCCGGCGAAAAACAGCACGCACTGAACTGAAGCTCTCGTCCACCCTTGGAGCCGAGCCACGCGTCGCTGACCGCACGCAGGGAATCGATCAGAGCCGCATCAAACGGCGGCTCGATCACCTCATATCGAATCCCGACCTTCTCCACCTCGCGGATGGTCCGGCGGAACCCGGCGTTCTTCCCGCCCTGCAGCGTGAAATCGGTCAGCGGAACGATAGCCTCCTGCGCCACCTTGAGGAAGTGGAACCCGAAGTCGTGCAACTGTCCCATCCACTCCGGCGAGATCATCGAGAAGACCACATCGACATCAAGATCCTCGGCGTAGCGCAGGAACGCGTCGATGGCCGGTCCAGGGTCCATGCCCGCCGCCACTACCGGATCCTTGAACACCACCAGCCGGTCACCACGGCGCTGGAACAAAAACATGGCCTGCGGCTGCTTCCCGCCCGGAGTGGAATAAAACCAGACACCCTTGTCCGCCCCGCCGACCAGCAGCGGGTCGGCCGAGGCCGCGTGGCGTCTGGCCAGTTCCTCGGCGCGGGCAATGTCCTCCTGCGCGGGCGTGATGAAGAGCGAAACGGGTCGCACCGCCTGGCGAACAATCGCCGCGGCGACGATCAGGGCCAGCAGCACCGCGCCGCGAAGAAACCGACTGGCCTCCGCACGCTCGGCGAACTGCGTCCACAGCTCGGGGCGATAGGGGATGCGCTCGAAGGCGACAAACCCTGAGATCACGAAGACCGCCAGGCACGCCATCCCCGCGGCGAGGGTCAGGTCCCACCCGATGGGGGTCCGGCCGCGCCGAGGGAAAGCCTTGCGGGCCCCGATGAGCATGAGGGACAACACCGCGGACACAGCGGATTCCTCGACATCGCCGCCTTTCAGCAGGTGGGCGATGGTCGAGGCGATGAGCATGGACAGCGTGACGATGTACGCCGAGCGATACCCGCGCACCAGGCCACGAACGAGAAAGAGCATGATGGCGGCCGTCGCGACGGAAAACGCATGTGATGCCTCGATCGCACCGAGCGGGATGACCTTCGCGACGGCATCGAGCCGCCCGCGTGTGGCCGGGGTCGCCGCGCTGAGCAGCAGCAGGCCGACATTGACCATCACCACGCCCGCGATGAGTCGGCGCTGCCAGACCCGCATCCGCTCGGACCCTGCCATGGCGAGGAAGTAGATCACGATCACCGACGCGATCCACGGCGCAAGGTAAAACCCCGCACGGAAAGCGACCACCGCGGCCGCGGCCGCGTCGTGCGGCACGCCCAGCAGGTCAAAGCCCTTGAACCACACGCCGTCGGCGCTGCCGATGCCGCCGGGGATCATGCTGATCAGGCCCGCGAACTGGCCGGTGAAAACGATCCGCGCCGCCTCAGCCCACCCAACCCCTCCACCGCCCCCAACTCCGACCGCTCGGATCAACAGCACGAACGACGCGAGTGTCAGACCCCAATCGACGAATGACACCGCTCCGAGCCGCGCCAGCGGCAGGCCCGTCAGCTCCGTGCCGTAGCGGTGCCGCCGGAGGAACGGCACCACCACCCGCCCGATCGCCACGGGCAGCAGAATAGAGACACCCGCCGCGATCAGCAGACGCACCACCACCGCGCCGCCCGAAGGCCCGAGCGGCAGCCAGGCTGCCAGCAACCAGGCGACCAGACCCGACGCGGACCCGATGCCGTGCCCGACAAAGCCGCGTGTGACCTCCGGCCCTGTCAGCCCGGCACGCCGGTAGATGAACAGGCGCATGGCCGGCCCGCCGATCGGCCCGAGCGAGACAAAGTTCGTCCACCCGAATATCACCGCGCCGATGAACCAGCGTTTGCCGAAGCCCAGCCGCCCGGCCACCCCGCGCGGAAAGGCCACCGCGTCATACAGACCCATCACCCCAACCCCGGCGAACGCCGCCACCGTGCCCGCCAGCGCCAGCCGGGGATCACACTCCCGCAGCAAACCCCGCACCCGGTACAGATCCAGCGCATGTACTTCTTGCCACACCACCCACAAAACCAACGCCGGCACACCCAGCCACAGAACCCAACGGACATACCGCCAGACCACGGCCCACCGTTCGGCGTGTGGCTCGGAGGACGCCGAGGGTGGCGGTGGTTGGGGGGACATGGGGGTGGGAGGTGGGGGGAGGCTGCGTGGTGTGAGGACTGGGGATCCTATCTATGGATTACAAATGAACACCTGTGGGGGGGGTGGGGGGTGGGGGTGGAGATAAGTGGTGCGTATTTCCCCCTCAGGTTTGGGCTTTTTGCGACATACTGCCAACAGCCCTTCCATACATCGAACAGAATGCCCCGAATCGATTCTTTCGCCGCCCCATCGATCCCTCCCCCGCCTATCCTTCCGCCCTATGGGTAAGAGCCGCGAGATCAAGAAGCGCATGAAGGCGGTCGGGAACATCAAGCGCATCACGCGCACGATGCAGATGATCGCGACCAGCAAGTTCGCCAAGGCGCAGCAGGCGTCGGTGGCTTCCAAGCCGTACACCGAGGCCCTGTTCGGGCTGGTGGGTCAGCTCGGGGCGGCCGGTGTGGGGCAGAACCATCCGCTGCTGGCTGGCAGCGAGGCCGATGCGCCCGAGCTGACGCTGGTCATCACCGCCGACCGCGGGCTGTGCGGGCCGTACAACGGCTCCATCGTGCGGGCGGCCCTGACGCACCTGCGGTCCTCCCCCAAAGTGACCGAAGGTGTCATCGAGGTGGTGGGCAAGAAGGGCGCGAACACGCTCAAGTTCAACGGCTTCACCGGGTTCACCCACCACACCCACATCGGTGACAAGCCCCGCTACGAGGACATCGAGCGCCTGGCCCAGGGCTTCATCGAGGCGTACACGGCCGGCAAGGTCTCCGCCGTGCGGGTCATCTACATGAAGTACTTCTCCGCCGGGCGTCAGCGTCCAGAGGTGCTCCAGCTCCTGCCGTTCTCCGCCCCGGTCACGGAAGACACGGGCGAGGCGAAAACCGGCCACAACGATGTCTATGAGTTCTCACCCAACGCGGACGAACTGCTCGACACCATCCTGCCCGCGGCGGTCAAGGCCGTGCTGTACCAGGCATTCAACGATGCCGTCGTGTCCGAGCACATCGCGCGGATGGTGGCCATGAAGGCCGCGACGGACAATGCCGGCAAAATGGGCAACGCCCTGCGCCGCGAGTTCAACCGGGCCCGCCAGGCACAGATCACGACCGAGCTGACCGAGATCATCTCCGGCGCGGCCGCGCTCGAGTGAGCCGGTTTCGGATGACACGAACCACGACCTCCAACGCTCCCGAATGGGGGCGTTTTTCTTTTGGGGGGGAGGCTGGGATGGAGGGGCGTGCGGGCTGGCGGCGTTTGGTGCTTTCAGCCGTTCAGCCGCGGCTTGTCCGGGTCATTCCCTGACCACGATGACCCGCTTGTGAACCCCGTTGTGGACGGCGGCCGACAGGGTCGCGCGAACGAATTCGGGCGTGATCGAGGCGTAGGCCGTGGGCATGTCGGAGAGTGAATCGGGCCCAAGCCCGCTCACACCAAGCCGCGAGAGGCGATCGGCCCAGAAAGCGGGCTGATCGTGGGCGCGGTCCACCGCTTTGCGGGCCCGATCGATCTCGGCGGCAAGGATGGCGGAGTCGGACCGGCCGTCGATGACGCGTTGGATCGCTTCATCCATGGCACGGCGTGCGGCGTCCGGATCCGCGGCATCCTGACAACGGGCGACAAGCGTGACACGATCGGGGATGCCATCGCCCAGCCACACCCAGACACGGGGGCGGGCGGCCAGTTCTCCCGCGTCGGCCATCGCCGCGAGTTCGGCCTGCACCGCGGCGGCGGCGATCATCATGGGACGCACCGTGTCAAGGTCACGGGCATCCGCGAAAACGATGCCCATGGCGGCCTCGGACACGACGGGATCATGCAGCCGTTCGACGACCTCGGCCCGCGGCAGGGCCGACCAGGCATCGGCCTTGAAACGAGCGGGGCGAGGGCGAGCCGGAAGCGTGCCCAGGGTGGCCGCCGCAAGCTCGATGGCACGCTCCGGCGAGAGATCACCCACCACCGCAACCTCGACGGATGCCTGCACCAGTATCGCGAGCCACTCGTCCGCGGTCGCGGCCTCCACACGCTGCCGGGCAGGGGGCTGCTGGCCGCGGGGATCGGCCGGATCGAGCAAGAGCTGTCCCAGGCGCCGGATCGCGGGCCCGGAGTCGGGCTGATCGTCCCGCACGCGGTCGATGTACGCCGGGTCAACACGGTGAGCATGGATCAGCGCGGCGGCCAATGACAGCGCATCGGCCGCGCCGGACTCGCCCGGTACTTGCGCATCGATCTCCACAGCGAGCATGTTGTCCGTGATGGCAGGACGGAAGGACAAGCCCCGGGCGAGGCACCAGGCGCGGACCTGGCCCGCGTCGGCACTCACGGTGCGCGGATAGCGCCAGGCGGCGGCGGCATCGCGGGTGTATCCCAGGGTGGCCGCGGTCTCGCGCACAACACCGTCGGCCAGCGTCACGCGGACGGCGGTCGGAACCTCAGGCATGCGTCGGGCACGGACGATGACACCATTGGCCAGGGCGGCCGTCCAGGTGCCAGCCGCCGGATCGTGCGTCAGTTCCACGACATCCGACGGGCGTGCGTACGGGGCAAGCGATCGCGGTGGCTCGGCACGGGCCTCGGGCCGGTTCGATCCGGCTGCCATCAGAACCTGCTGAGCATCCGGATGCGTGGGCGGAGCGGACACATCCGACGAGATGAGAACGCAGGCGAGCGCGGCCGGATCGAAGACCGCACGCGCGTGGGCGTTGACGGTGTCGTTGGTGGTCGAGGCGAGCACCCGGGCGGCGGCGGCGGACAGATCGGTCGGCGAGATCCAGCCGGGGCGGGAAGCACGCCCGTGCAGGCGGGCCGCATCGGCCAGGTGTTCAAGGACGGTCTGGGGGCTGGCACCGGCCCAGCCCGCGGCGTCACGCTCGAAGCGGGCGATGGTCTCCACACGGGCGGCGCGAAGCTGCGCATCGGTGAAACCCGCGTGGTGGATGCGGGCAAGCTCGGCGGCCACACCCCGGCCTGCCGCGGCAAGGCCCGCGGGCTCGACACGGACCGACACCTCGGCGATGCGGACCCCGTCCAGCCATTCCTTCACCGCGGTCTCCACGGAGACCACACCGGCATCGGCGAGCGGCGCGGCCTCCCGCACCCGGGAACCCACCAGTTCGGCGGCGAGCGCATCGAGCACGGCGGCCGTGGCACGGTCATGACCCGGGGCATCGGTCCGGGGCGGGGGAGTGACGGTCACCAGAGCGACCTCGGCCGGGTCATACCCGGCAACTGCTTGAGCGCTGACGCGACCGCCGACGGATCGGACGATGCCGGGTGTCGGCGCCGGCCTGCGACCGGTGTTCGGCACGCGTTCAAGCGTGCGCCGGACACGGGAGATCACATCCGATGGGTCAACCGGACCCGCGATGATGAGTGTGGCGTTGGCCGTGCGGTAATGATCGCGGATGAAATCACGGACTCCGGCATCGGTGGTCCGATCGAGGCGCTCCGGAGTGGGGATGAGATCGTGTGCGGCCAGCGGCTGGCCCGCGAAAATCTCTGGAAGGAATCGACGCCTGGCCTGTTCGTCCGGCGAGAGCTTGCCGGTTCTGCCCGCGGAAAGGGCGCGGGCATGGGTAAGCGTCGCCGCGTCGGGTGACCAGGCCTGCAGGAGGTCCGCATAGTGCGCCAGCGCCGCGGACCAGGCCTCCGCATCGCCAGCATCCACCACGAGCATGTAGACCACAGCCTCGTGCGAGAGCAGCGCGTGCGCGCCCGTGGAAGCATTCGCCGTGCCTGCGGCGCGTCCGAAACGCGTGGCGATCCGATCCAGGGCCTCGCCCGGCACGGAGGGCGTACCGAGGCCGGCGGCACGCTTGGCGAGGTAGGCCGCGCCGGTCTGGTCATCCGACTCGGCCAGCACCCCGGAATGGATCACCAGCCAGAGGCCGACCTCGGTGGTTGCCGGGGTGGAGGCGGTGGGGTGGACCCAGAGTTGCAGGGCGTTGTCGAGCGTGAGGGCGGTCAGGCCGTGCGGGTCGGCGGGGGGAGGGGGGGAAGGGGGGGGAAGGGGGGGGGCAGCGCGAGCCGGAAGAGCGAGGAGCAGCAAGGCGACCACCAGAGCCACCGTGGCACAGGCGTCCCGCCTGTACGAAAAACGCCCAGCTCGGCCCCCCCGACCCGGGCCACCAGTTCGCACAGGCGGGACGCCTGTGCCACCAAAGCAAGGAAATCTCGGGATGGGACGGGCACGCGGGGGCATCGGTGCAATGTACCGGCAATGGTGGGGGATGGTGCAGCGGAGCATCAGGACGAGGACGGGAATTTCCCGCACAAAGCCGTGAACCCGGGCATGGACCGTGTCGAGTCGGACATGGATCACACCGGCTGCCGACGGGCTGGTTTTAGACCCGCATGGCGAAAGCCATGAATGCATCCGCGGACAGAATGATGGCGTTGAAGAGAAAAAAACCCATTGAAGCGATCGCCCATCTCCTTCGCCGAGATCCGTGATGCACCGTTCCTCGTGCTGATCCCAGAATACTCAATACGAATGTGGCCACCGCGATCACAAACAATGCGAAAAGAAAGAACAGGATCCAAAATACCTCAGACCCCTTGTAGGCCGCCGGGTCTACCGCGTTTGTGCGCCACAGAATCACCAGGAGTACGACCGACCCGATATAGGCCATACCGGAGATCCACGGCGCGGCCAGGATCTTGAGCAAGTCGAAATCGCCATCCCTACGGAACGATCTGCCAAGGGGACTCACCACACCGCATTCGGGGCACTTGCCTGAGTGCAAGCCCGAGAGATCGTATGAGCAGGTAGGGCACTTTGATGGAAGATCGGCCATTAGGTTCTTCTCTACTCTTACTCGCTTGCAGCCCGCTGTCTTGAGGTCCAAACCACCAGATTGCTCCGTGATTGAATGGTGAAAAGAACCGGCGTCAATCCTCCGGGCCATCAAGGAAGGCACAGAGGCCGGAGCATTCGCGTCCCTGTTCCCAGTGTCCGGCGGCCATGCCGCGCACGGCCTCGGCGATGGTCTGGCGGATCTTCGTCAGGTTGAGTTCCGCAATGGGGATCACACCGATCTCTCCGGTAGACAGCACCCAGTACTCACATGTGGCGGCCGGTCCTGCATCAATGCCCAGGGCGGGCAGAGCCATGGCGTAGATGGCCATCTGGAGATCATCCTTCTTTGGTTCCAGCAGGCGTTTGGTGGGGTTGCCGGTTTTGTAGTCGATGATGCGGACCGAGCCGGTGGGAGATTGATCCAGCCGGTCGATCATGCCCTTGATGGCGTGGGTGACTCCATCGACCTCAAAGGGGAAGGCGAAGGACTGCTCGGCCTTGATGATGTGGGCATTCTGTGGGTGCAGGTGGTCGAAGAAGGTCCGGGCCATGGCGATGGCTCGTTCGAGCTGATGCTGGTCCAGTTCTTGATCTCGCGGCCACTGGTGGAGGAAGGCCCTCCGGGTCTCGGCTTCGAGCCGGTCCCACCCGGGCGTTGGGTGGCCCTCGCTGTCGGCCATGCCCCATTCGTTCGCAAAGACCTGCAACGCGCGATGGATGGCGATGCCCACGCTCATGGCAGACGAGGCCTCGTCCGGCAAGCCCTGGATGAAGGACAGGTAATAGCAACGCGGGCAGGCGATGTACTGGCTGATCTGGGTGTAGCTGAGTTTCATCGGGCCGGGGATGCCGGGGAACACAACACCGGGAAGGTCATCGGCACGCAGACGATCAGCGAGGCGTGCGGCCTCTTCCGTCAGCCCGGCGGCGGCCGCCCAGCGGGGGATCTCGCCGGTGCGCTCAAGAACACGCACCAGCGCAAGGTGGTCCGCGGCCAGACGGAGCCGGGCCGCGAGCGCATCGTCCGGCTCATCGCGGCGTTCCGCTTCGTCCAGAGCCCGGGCGGCATCCCGCCGGACCGAGCGGCGTGCGGCGGCAAGAACCGCGGCGCGATCGTCACCCGCACCGGATTCGATCTCCTCGGCACGCAGTGGGTCTTCATCGCCGGGTGCGATGATGTCCGCCTCATCGTGCTCGACCAGCGCGGATCCGAGGGCGGCCCGCAGCTCGATGGGATAGTTGATGGCCGAGGATTTCTTGGGGATCTTGCCGAGCATGATGGCCCGGCGTTGGGCGCGGGTGAGCGCGACGAAGAAGACCCGGCGTTCCTCGTCATCCACCCGGGCACGCGCATCGCGTCCCTGGGGGTCCGGGTCGGCCACGCCTTCCGGCAACACCGGTGGATCGGTCTTGGGCTGCGGAAACCCATGCGGCGAGGTGCAGCGGAGCAGATACACCGTATCAAACTCCAGTCCCTTGCTGGCATGGGCGGTCAGCAGGCGGACACCGGGCTCGGAGGAGGCTTCATCGGCCTCGGCCAGGTGATCCTCCGGGGCGCGGGCGAAGGCCTTCTGCTTTTCGGGCAGGTCGTCGATGTAGGTGAGCAGCTCGCGCAGGCCGCGGGGTTCGTCGAGACGGGGCAGGCGTTCGCGGGTGAAGCGGACGAGCGCGACGAGCGCACGGATCCGGGCGGCCCGTTCGCGCGGCGGCAGGGCCTCCGCGTGGGCGACACCACTCACGCGGATGGTGTGCATGATCGCGTGGTCGGCGGTGTCCGTCGCGGCGATCTCGGCGATGGAGGCTTCGACCTCGGCGGCGTGGCGCAGGGCGTCACCGGTTCCGGAAGGGGCGTGCGCACTCAGCCACGCGACGAAGGGGCCCGGCTCTTCCTCGCCGGGGTTGGCGTTGGCCCAGGCACGCTGCTGGCGGTAGCGGTGCTCCAGCGTCCCGAGCGTGGCCGCATCGATGGAGAAGGGCGGGCGGGTGAGCACCGCGCGGGCCGCCCATGTGCGGGTCGGGTCCGTGACCAGTGCGGCCCAGGCGAGCACGGCCCGCACGCCCGCGTCCTCGCGTGATGCATCCGGGACGGAGCAGGTGTACGGGATGCCGGCCGCGTCCAGCGCGCCGGCGCAGCGGAGCAGCTCCGGGCCGGTGCGCCCGATGATGGCGATCCTGGACAGATCCGTGCCAGGGTCGGCGTCGATGGCTTGGCGGATCATGGCGGCGGCGACCTGTCCCACACGCATGTCACTGCCGACACGGACAAGTTCGACGGTTGAATCTCCCGACGCACCGGGACCGGGACGCCCGAACTTGGAACCGTCAAAGCGGTACCCGGCGTTGCCGATGATCGCGTTGGAGGCCTCGATGACGGCGGGTCCGCTGCGGTAGTTGGTGGTCAGGCGGAGGGTGGTGCTGTTCTTCCAGAACGACTCGAAACGGTCAAAGGCCCGCTCGTCCGCGCCACGGAAGGCGTAGATCGACTGGTCATCATCGCCCACCACGCACAGGTCCGGGTTGGACCGGGGCGGGCAGAGCAGACCGAGCCATTCGATCTGGGTGGCGTTCAGGTCCTGGAACTCGTCCACCACGACATGGCGGCACTCGTGGCGGACGATGGACGCGACGGTGTCCGAGCGGCGCATGAGCAGCATGGGCCAGGTGATCAGGTCGTCAAAGCGGGCGGTCCCGCGTTCGAGACATGCCTCGTTCATCAGGCGGGCCAGCTCGATGCCGTCGCGCGCAATGGAAAGCTGGGCCTTGCGTGCGCGGCTCTCAATGGAACCGTCCGAGTCGAGTTCCGTCAGCACCGCCTCGGTCCTTCGGGCGGCCTCCTCCGGCGTGATGCCCGTGCTGACCAGCTCGTGGGCGACCTCCAGCCCGTGGTCCACCGCGTGGTCGATCCCGCGTCCGATGGAGGCGCGATACAACCCGTTTGCACGGATGAGTTCACGGGCGAGGCGGCGTTGCTGGGCCTCGTCGAGAATCTCGATGTCCGGCGGCAGGCCGAGCATGTCACCGAAGCGCCGCAGCAGACGCACCCCGTAGGCGTGCAGCGTGCACGCCGTCACGGACTGGGCACGCTCGGCGGGGAGAAGCCCACCGAGCCGTTCCTTGAGTTCTCCCGCGGCCTTGTTGGTAAAGGTCACGGCCAGAACGCGGGCCGGATCGACCGCACGCTCCCGCACCAGGTGCGCCACGCGCGCGGTGATGACCCGGGTCTTGCCCGTGCCCGGTCCCGCGAGCACGATCAGCGGTGAACCCGCGTGTTCGACGGCGGCGCGTTGCTCATCAGAGAGCGGGATGGACGGTGGGCCAGTCACCGAAACAGTGTACCGGAGTGGAGAGAAGGCCGCATCAGGCCGTGCCCGGCTTCTTCATATAAAGATGTACGGCGGTGGTGCCGTAGTCGTGCGTCTCCGGACCGATGGCGTTCTCAAGACTCAGATCGACGGCCGCACCGGCGGCACGGTGGCGTGCGGCGGCGGCCTCGAGTTCGGCCTCGAACGCGTCCAGGGCCTCATCCGCGCCCTCCTGCGACAGGTCGATGCTCACCGTCTCGCCGGGCTGATCCCAGTCGGCACCCGGCTCAACGGGGTGCAGAAACGGCCACGGCGTGCGCAGCACGAGGTAGCCGGTGTCATCGAGCATATCGACGAGGCGCGCCGCCTGGCGCTTGACACGCTGCCAGCCTTCCGGGTCCTTGACCATGTCGTACGGCGGGTCCATGAAGATGATGTGGCACGGACGCGGGCAACGCGAGAGAGCGGCCGGGCCCAGCGCATCGTTGCAGACCACCTCGCAGGCGTCCTCAGCCTCCAGCGTGGCGATATTCTGCTCAAGCACTTTGACGACCTTGCGGTCACGCTCGACGAAGACGACGCGGGGTGAGCCGCGGGAGTATGCCTCGAGGCCCATGGTGCCGGTCCCGCTGAAAAGGTCGAGAACCGGGCCGTCCTCGCAGTGCCCGCGGAGGAGGTTGAAGATCGACTCCTTCACCAGATCGGGCATTGGGCGGGTGGTCGCGCCGTGGGGCGGGCCGAGCAGGGTGCGACGCTTGTGCTTGCCGGAGATGATGCGCATGGACGCGGACCCAAGCCGAGGCAGGGCTGAAAGTCAAGGCCCAGAAGGCAGATCAGGGACGAGAGCGGGTGGGAGTGTGGTCTGGTGGGGG
>CAZXGL010000035.1:0-31049 GCA_964640595.1 uncultured Phycisphaeraceae bacterium
CCGTCGCTCCGTCGCTCCGTCGCTTCGTCGCTTCCCGCTTCCCCCTTCCCCCTTCCCCGCTCTCCTACTCCCACCCCTACCATCCTCTCCCCCAACTTCCGCACCCCTTCCGGAGAGGAGCCGCCATGCCCGCCGTCGCTGCCGATACCACCACGAATACCCAGGTCAAACTGCCCGCCGACTCCAATCAGGCCCTCGGCATCGCCCGCTTCGCCATCGACTTCCTCTCCGATGACTCCGCCAAACGCGGCCAGCCCTCCGCCGCCGTCCTCGAACGCACCAACCTCTTCTTCACCGACGCCGTCCTCTGCGGCCTCTCCGCCCTCGCCCTGAAAACCAACGCCCCGACCATCCTCCGCGAAGAAGCCCTCCAGTACCCCGTCACCGAGGCGACCAAACTCATCGGCAACGCCAAGCGCCCCGGCGCGACCGTCTTCGGCTCCAAGGCCCAAGTCCAGCCCGAGAAGGCCATCGTCGCCAACTGCTCGGCCGTGCGTGAGTGGGACTCCAACGGCACCAACTTCGGCTACAACCCCGGCCTCGGACACACCGCCGGCGAGTTCGGCCACAACGACTTCTACTCCGTCGCCGTCGCCGCCGCCCAGATGACGGGGCGGGACGGTGCGTTCGCCCTCCGCGCCATGGTCCTCCACGACGAGATCCGCGGCCGCCTCGCCGAGGTCTTCAGCCTCAAGACCTACAAGGTCGATCATGTCGTCCACGGCGCGATCGCCTCCGCCGCCGTCTTCGGCGCGATGCTGGGCGCGACCGCCGAGCAGATCGAGTCCGCCATCGGCATGACCGTCGCCCACGCCATCCCCTTCCGGGCCATCCGGGCGGGCAAGCAGCTGTCGGATTCCAAGGGCGCCTCGGCGGCCATCTCCACCGAGTTCGCCGTTCTCAGCGTCAAGCGTTCGATGGCCGGTTTCCTCGGCCCGCGCGACATCTTCCGCAACCCCGAAGCCATCTTTCGCATCTTCGAAGGCCCCGGCCAGATGTTCCAGAAGGTCGGCGCGACGACCGCCAACACAAAGAAGGCCGACGCCTCACCCTTTGATCTCGTCCTGAGCTGCGCGGGCGACGACTTCACCATCATGGGCATGCACTTCAAGCTCGGCCTCTACGAGCACCAGTCCGCCGGCGCGCTCCAGGCCGTCATGGACCTGCTCGCCAAGGCCCCCGCCCTGCTCGACGACGCCAGCGGCGGAAAGATCGCCAACATCAAGATCACCGCCTACGAGCCCGCCTTCGGCATCATCGGCGATCCCGCCAAACGCAACCCCACCACCCGCCAGTCCGCCGACCACTCCATGGTCTACATCGTCGCCACCCTGCTCCGCAAGGCCCTGGAGATGAAGAAGTCCGGCTGGACCGAACTCATGCTCGAGCCCGACGATTACCACGCCGACGCGATCAACAACCCCCTGACCCGCAAGCTCATGGACAAGATCGAGTTCGCCCACGGCGGCGACGAGTACGACCGCAACTACCCCGACGGCATCCCCACGGCGCTGGTCATCACCGACAACGCCGGCAAGACCCACGATTCCGGCATGGTCATGTACCCCGGCGGCCACGCCCGCAACACCACCGCCGACCTGCGCGGCATCCTGGCCCACAAGTTCAACCTGCTGGGCAAGCTCGTCCAGGACAACCCCGCCGCCCTGATCGCACGCTTCGAGAAGCTCGACGCCAAGTCCGCCGAGCAGGTCCGCGACCTGCACGACTTCACCTACAACACCCGCGACGGCTATGAATAAGCACCCCGACCGGGCCCGCTTCGTCGCGGTGTTCTGCGGCGCCCGCACCGGTCATGATCCCGCGTATGCCCAGGCCGCCCGCGCGGTCGGGCGCATGCTCGGCGAGCGCGGCCTCGGTCTGGTCTTCGGCGGCGGGCGTGTCGGTCTCATGGGTGTTGTGGCCGATGCCGCCCTCGAAGCCGGCGCCCCGGTGGTGGGGGTCATCCCGCGTTCAATGGTGGACAAGGAACTCGCCCACACCGGCTGCACCGAGCTGCACATCATCACCACCATGCACGAACGCAAGGCCATGATGGCCGAGCGGGCCGCGGCGTTTCTGGCCCTGCCCGGCGGCGTGGGCACGCTGGACGAGGTCTTCGAGGCGATCACCTGGAACCAGCTCGCCATCCACGACAAGGCCATCGGTTTTTTGAACACCAACGGTTTTTACGATGGCCTGCGTGCCTGGCTGGATCAGGCCGCGGACCAGGGGCTTGTGCCGCAGTCCACCATGGACCGCCTCATATTTGAAGAGAACCCGACCGTGATGCTCGACCGGATCGCAACGAGCGAGGATCTACGAGTCCAGAGGTAGGACGGCACCCGTGCCATCCGGAGGAGGGGGGGAGAAGGGAGAAGGGTGGGGGGGGGTCACTCCCGCGCTGGCACCGGGAATGCCACCGGCGAGCGGTACCCGTCCCGGTCGTACGAGCGGACGCCGAAGGTCGAGTTGTCCTTGGTCCGCGGCACCGTGCCCTCGGTGCTGTTCCCGACATCCTGCGTGTGCTGCCACACATGGCTGACCGTGTCACGCCACACGATCTCGTACCCGGCCACATCCGGCTCGGGGCTGGCATCCCAGCGCAGGGTGGTGTCGTTCGTCAACGCCGCCGTGATGATGCGTGCGTTCGATGGGATCGACGGCGCGTTGGCCATGTGGACCAGCGCGACCGCGTTCAGCCGCGTGACATCCGCCAGATACGCCTCATCCACGAACCTGGCCAAGTCGCCGAACTGCGTGCCGTTCTCGACCCGCACATCCTGGTGCTGGCGGTCGTAGGTGTCGTAGACCTCGGTGAACCGCACCGCCGGGAACCCGAGTTCGTTGAATGGTGTGTGGTCCCCGCCGCGCAGGAAGCGGTCCGGGCGGAACACCATCTTGGCGCGCACCGGGGCGCGGTGCAGCTCGCCGATCTCGTGGATGTAGCGGGCGAGCTGGCGGCTGTCGCCGTCCGATTCCGCGCCCAGCATCCGGATCTGGCGGATCGCGGCGGTCAAACGCTCGGGATCCTGCGAGAGCAGTTCCAGCGGCAGGCCCTCCGAGAACACCCGCACCTCGTTCTTGACGGTGCGAGAGCCGGTGGGGTCGCCGATGGTGTCGTTGTTCAGCACCGCGCGGATGTCCATGCCGGCGGCCTTGGCCGCCTGGGCGTGCAGGCGGGCGCCGAACAGGCCCTGCTCCTCGCCGCTGGTGGCCATCAGGACGATGGTCGAATCCAGGCGTTCACGGCTGAGCACGCGGGCCAGCTCGATCAACGCCGCGACACCGGAGGCGTCGTCGTTCGCGCCGGGCGCGTCGGAGGTGAAGTCATTTGCCTCGCTCGCGCGGGAATCCAGGTGGGCCAGCACATAGTACAGGCGGCCGCGGGAAACCGGGTCCGCGCCGGGGATGGTGCAGACCACATTGACGATCTCGACATCGCGGATCAGGCGTCGGCCATCGGCCGCGACCTGGTGCGCATCGAACTCGACCCGCACGGCCAGGTCACCGGTGCGTCCGGATCCTTGCGTGACCCGCTCGAACTCACCCGCCACCCAACGCCGGGCCGCGCCGATGCCGCTGGTTTCGGAGCTGGTGTCCGACAGCGTGTGGCGCGTGCCGAACCCGGCCAGACGATCCACATGCCGGCGCAGGTTGGCCGGTTCGATCGCGGCCAGAACCTCGTCGGGGGTCCGCAGCGCGATCCGCTCGACCAGTGGGATCATCGAATCAGACATGCCGACCGCCTTCCCGCGTTCAATCGCCTGCTCTTTCGACAGACCCTCGTTGATGATCAGATGGGCAGCCCACATCCCGCTGGCGCGCCCGCCGCTGGCGCAGTGCAGGAGCACCGGCCCGTTCAAGGACGAGAGCGAGCGGCCGAAAGCCTGGACGGATCCGATGTTCATGCCCTCGGGTCCGGTCGGAAAGGTCACATATGCCAGCCCGGCCCGGCGCGCCACGGCGGGCTCGTCGTAGTTGACCTTCTCGGTCATTTCCGTTTCCGTACGGAGGTTGATCACGCCCGCTCCCCCGTCGGCGGCGAAGACCTGGATCTGTTCGAGTGTGGGCTGGCCCTGGAACAGGACCAGCTTGCCGTCGCGTTTGGTCGTGGCGGCCATGCTGATCCGAGCCTCGGCCAGGGCATCCGCGGCCGGACGGCGGGCGGTGGCCGCCTCGGAGGTGGGCGGCGGCTCGGGCCGGTCGGCGAGCTTTGGACGGTTGCAGCCGGCCAGCGACACCAGCAGGGTGGCGGTGAGGACGAATCGGGGGAGCGTGCTCATGGGATCAGTGTATCAGACCTGCCAGGTGGCCGGGCTCGTCCCCGTCCCGCGTAGGATGGACCATGCCGCAGAAACACCAGGGACGCATTCTCCGTGAGCAGATGGATCAGGGCGTGGTGGCCGCGCCGGGCGCGTTCAACGCGCTGGTGGCGATGGCCGTGCGGGACGCGGGGTTCCGGGCGGCGTATGTGTCCGGCGGGGCGACCTCCGTCGCGGCGGGGGTGCCGGACATCGGGCTGCTGACGCTGGACCATTTCACGCGGGTGGTGCGCGAGGTGGTGATGGGGTCGGGCCTGCCGGTGCTGGCCGACGCGGACACGGGGTTCGGGGAAGAAGAAATGACCCGGCGGACGGTGATCGAGTACCACCGCGCCGGGGCGGCGGGGCTGCATCTGGAGGATCAGGTTTTTCCGAAGCGGTGCGGGCATCTGGACGGCAAGGCGTTGATCCCGGTCGGGCAGGCCGCGAGCAAGATCGAGTGGGCGGTGAAGGCGTCGGCGGATTGCTCCGGCGGCGAGTTCATGATCTGTGCCCGGACCGATGCGAAGGGCGTGGAGGGATTCGATGCGGCCGTGAGCCGCGCGAAGGCGTATGTGGAAGCCGGGGCGACCATGATTTTCCCGGAAGGATTGGCCACGGCCGATGAGTTCGGGCGTTTCGCGCAGGCGATGGAACCACTCAAGGACCGTCGCCCGTACCTGCTGGCGAACATGACCGAGTTCGGCAAGACGGAGATGATCCCGCTGGCCCGGTTCGGCGAGTTGGGGTATCACATCGTGATCTACCCGGTCAGCACGCTGCGGGCGGCGATGGGCGCGGTGACGCGGATGCTGGCGGAATTGCGCGAGACGGGGACGCTGGAGGGCCAGTTGGGCGCGATGCAGAGCCGCCAGGAACTGTACAAGATGGTGGGCTACACGCCTGGGACGGCGTGGGAATATCCCGCGTGAAACTCCGACGATTCACGACCCGATTTCTTTGCTGTACCCTTGTTTTTAGCATGATCGGTGCGGGTCTGAATCTCTTGTCGGGCATTGTTCTCTGGTTGTGGTCGCCGCCCGCCCGGGACTTTCTGTGTCTGGAAACCACGAAGTCAATGTCCAATGGCGGGTTCCCGATGCGGGTCTGGGTGGGATCAAACTGGTACTCGTCCCGGAGGGGGTACGAGTACGAGGATCTGTATGGTTCATTTTCCCTGCTTCCGCACGGTCAGCGTATGAGTTGGGTTTCCGAGGGCGTGGACAGGCATGTCGATGAAACCCCGCGATCCGGCATGGCCTGGGGCCGATTCGGATCGAACCGCGCATACTGGCGGGAAGTGGTGGGGGGGCGACGCAGCAAGCTCGCATCCGCCCCCAACGAGTCGAGCTTTGGCTTCGAGTTCGCGCAATGGCAGGAGTTCGGCGTCGGGTGGCCGTTCATCGGCTTGAGTTATGAGGTTCAAGTGGATGAGGTTGAGCTTCCGTCGCGGTGGATCGGTGTGACTTCCCTTCCAGACTGGCGGGTGCTGCCGGCGCGATGGAGAAGGTCGGTGTTCCCGATCCGCATCGATGTCCGTGGGTTGGCCTTGAACACGGTGTTCTATGGCGGATTCTGCGTTGTCCTGCTGGCCGCCGGTCGTTTCGGCCGGGCGTGTTGGCGCACGCGGCGTATGCAGCGCGGGCGGTGCCCCCGATGCTCGTACGATCTGCGGCGTGATTTCTCGCGCGGGTGCCCCGAGTGCGGGTGGGGGAGGGAGTGATGGGGGAGGAGAGTCAGGAAAGAAGGGGGAAGAGGGAAGCCGGGGAGAAGGAGGAGCCCTCACCCCGGCCCTCTCCCGCCAGCCCCCCCGGTGGGAGAATGAGAGGGCTTGTTCGGCGCGGGGTGCTGTGTCTGCTGGTCGGGTTAGTCGTGACGGTGGGCGTGGCGCAGGCTTTGGGGCTGCTTGTGAACCATAGTTCGGTGCTGAATCACTATAGAGCACATGTGGATCTTCCCGAGTGGCCTGGGTCTGACGAGAAGTTGTCCTTTGTGGACGCCAATGCGTCCAACGGCTTTGGTGTCCGTCGGCGGGGCTGGTACTTTGTGGACCATTTTCTTCCTGACTCAAACCGCTCACGGCCACTGCCGTTTCCCTATGAACGCTCCAGGCACAGGTGGAACCTGCCCCGCGCCTGGGGGCCGATCTTCGCGTGGACGCCTGGCGGCGATCGCGCGTGGGGAGGGCTGTTCAAGACTCAGCACCTTGTGACCGAATCGGACTGGCTCGGGTTCAGAGGGACGGACGATGCGCGGGGGTTTCCGGCGTTGTGCCTGTGGCACGAGATCCGCCGGGAGGGCGATGCGTACACCACGCCGGGGGGTGTCATGCTGTCCGATCCCAGTGTGTCGGCGGGATCGGTGCTGACGGTCCGGGCGGTCGCGTACCGACCGATCTGGGGCGGGCTGGTCTTCAACACGCTTTTCTACGGGCTGCTCGCGTTCGGGGCGGCGGGCGTCTGGCGAATGCGGCAGCGCGATCGGCGGTTTCGTCGGGGTTGCTGCCCGGCGTGCGGGTACGACCTGCGGCGTGATTTCTCGTGTGGGTGCCCGGAGTGCGGGTGGGGGAGGGTGTAGGTGGGACGCGTGGTCTGGGCTGAGCGTAGTTTTGCGGGTTGTAATGGTCGCTCGCTGGCAGTGGTCGCGAATTTTTTCTTATGATTCGGTAGCTTCGGATACGGATCACATCATTGATTTGAGCGCGGTACGCATCGTTTCATGGAACCAAGCGGATAGACACGCCGCGCCCCGAGAGAGTTGGGGCGCGGCGCATCGGTGAAGGAGTCGGGCACTCGGGGATGTCCGACGGATGATTTCAAGGGTTACTGGCAGGACCAGCGGAGATTGGAACCGTCGAATCGGTTCAGTACACGGAATGCCTGGCGGAATGGATCAAGAGTCGAGGCGTTCACAATCCATGTTCCGTCCATGGTGAAGTGGAGGTCCTCCTGGTATGGCAGGACGCTGCTGGTTGCGGATCCTTGAAAAGATCCTTCAAAGCCGATGTGCCAAGACCCATCCGCCATGCGGACATCGTAGCAAGGCTCACAGTTGTCATGGTCTGCATTGCAGTTTGAGACGCGGTTCGTTCCGACACCGATGGTGCCGTGAGCTCGACCGCTGAAGACACGGCCCTGAACGGTGTATGTCCACTGGCCGTCCCATGATCCGCGGTATGGGCAGCATGAGTCGGCTCGGAGAACATAGTTCATAGTGAGAACGAGCTTGCCGTCGGGGAACTCGTCGCAGCGGCTTTCACACCCGGTCCCGCATCCGAGATTGCTGCTGCGGAGACTGGCTTCGTACACGGCGCCGCGGACCACGATGGTCCGGCATCCGGTGGTGGGACACTGCGACGCTTTGTACCGTCCTGGCTCGACGACTCCGCCGCAGTCGTCCTTGCTGAAGTTATAGATACACAGGGCGGTATCCGCGACATCGTCTCCATCCTGCTGATCTGTCGGGAGGCTCGTTGTGGTGATTGTCGCCAAGTTGGAATGCGCGGCCAAGACCCCGGGCAGCATGGGCCAAGCTGTCGCGGCGGTTCCTGTCATGCACAAAGCGCCCATCATGGTCAGAATTCTCATTGCGCGTACTCCTGCTGAAGGTGCGATTTCCCCCAAACTGTGGGGGCGACTGCGGGGCGGTGCATTTGTCCGCCTTGCGTCACACCGTATCCGGTTTGAGTGCGTGTGCAATGCATAAACACGATTGTTTAAAATTCTCCAATGATGCGTAGATCTTTTTGTTCTGTTCCTGATTTCCGAGCCGAGCATACCCAGATGAAGTGGTGAACAGGATCCGAAGTCTCGAAATTCTGTTGCATTTGGGCTGACTTTGTCAGTTCAAATCGACGATTTGTTTTGATCTCAGCACGCCATGGCGAGATTGATTTCGCCCCAACATAGATGTGATTTGCGGCGGTGGGTCGGGTGTTGGACAAGATTCATGCCGTTCAGCGTGATATGCAGGGGCATGACACAGCGATGGCGATGTGGGCGGTGGTGGAGCCGGCAGCGCGGCGGTTTCCGAGGCCGGTATATCCGAATGGGTCTGGGCCGGAGGTTTGGCCGCCGGTGGTGTGAGGGGGGGAAGAAGGGATCGGGGATTGGGGATCAGCCATCAGGGGGGATAGGGTGGAGAGTGGGAACCCCACGATTCGCGGACTCATCGTGGGCGTGATTTGAGAGCAGGAACTTCGTGATTCGAGGATGGCATGAGCATGGATGATCGGGGCAGGGCGGACAAGGCGCAGTTGTTGTGCGAAGCAGTGGCGTTGGAGGACCGGGGCGTCGGGATGGCGTTGGTGGAGGAGTTGTTGGCGGAGGGGGTGGATCCGGGGGTGGCTGGTCTGGAGGGAGAGCGGCCGCTGGATTGCGCGGTGTGGGCCTCTCACTGGGAGGCGGCTTCGCGGTTGATGGACGCGGGGGCGCGGCTGGTGGTGGAGCCGGACAGCTTTTCCGCGTTTTCCGAGTTGGCGATGACGGCTCCCGAGCCCCTGGTGGAGCGGGTGTTGCGGGACGGGGCGCGGTGGGAGGATCTGATCGAGGTGCAGTACGAGGAGGAGACCGTCGGAACGAACCCGATCGTGTTGCTGTTGGAGGGGAATCACTACCCGCGTTTGGAGTGGTTGTGGGCGCGGGGGCTGGATCGGCTGAAGAACACGCTGACCTCGGATCTTCCGTACACGCCGCTGATCCATGCGGTGCTCGAGGGTGATCTTGTCGGGGTGCGTTGGCTGATCGGCAAGGGGGTGGATGTCAATGCGCGGAGTGAGTTTGCGATCGGCAGGACGGCTTTGGAAGACGCGGTGGACGAGGGGAGTCTGGAGATGGTCCGGTCGCTTGTTGCGGCCGGGGCGAACCCGAACATCCCGACATGGGTGTGGTTGACGGCGGTGGATCGGCTGGCGAGGAAGATCGGGGACGCGAAGCGAGGCACGCCGGAGCACGCCGAGGCGATGGCGATGTGGGCGGTGGTCGAGCCGGCGGCGCGGCGGTTTCCGAGGCCGGTGTATCCGAATGGGTCCGGGCCGGAGGTTTGGCCGCCGGTGGTGTGAGGAGGGGAAGAAGGGATCGGGGATTGGGGATCAGCCATCAGGGGGGGATAGGGTGGAGAGTGGGAACCCCACGATTCGCGGACTCATCGTGGGCGTGATCGAAAGGGGCTAGAATGGCTTGCAAAGCACGAACAAGAGGGAGTTTGCACATGGCCACTGCTGCTACGGAAGCGCCTGTCGTCAAGGGACTTGAAGGGGTGATCGCGGGGGAGACGGCGATCTGCAATGTCGAGCAGTCGGCGTTGATCTATCGGGGGTATGAGATCGCGGATCTGGCGGCGCACGCGACCTTTGAGGAGGTCGCGTTCCTGCTGCTGGAAGGGCACAAGCCTTCAAAGGACGAGCTGGCCCGGTTCAAGAAGGAACTGGTGGCCGAGCGGGACATCCCGGAGATGGTCAAGCAGAACCTGCGGCACGCGGGGGAGCTCGTCAAGAAGCAGTACGCCGTGCCGATGGACATCCTGCGCACGGCGGTGTCAGTGCTGGGGCACTTCGACCCGGACTGCCAGGACAACTCGGCCGAGGCGAACCTGCGCAAGGCCAAGCGGATCCTGGCGAAGGTGCCGACGATCATCGGGCACATGCAGAACGCGATCGACGGGAAGGACTTCGTGGCGCAGGATCCGAGCCTGTCGCACGCGGGCAATCTGCTGTGGATGATGACGGGGCGCAAGCCGTCGGTCGAGGATGAGAAGGTGATGGATGTGTCCCTCATCCTCTACGCCGAGCACGACTACAACGCCTCGACCTTCACGGCGCGGGTGATCGCGGGCACGCTGGCGGACATGCACGGCGCGATCGTCGGCGGCATCGCGGCTCTCAAGGGCCCGCTGCACGGCGGGGCGAACGAGGCGGCGATGGACATGCTGTCCGACATCCGCAAGGACATCGGGCCGAACAACGATCCCAAGGCCATCACGGACTGGATGCACACGGCGTTCGCCGAGAAGCGCAAGCTGATGGGCTTCGGGCATCGGGTGTACAAGAACGGCGACCATCGCGCGCCGATCCTGCACAAGCTGGGGCGCAAGGCGGCCGAGGCGCGCGGGCCGGAGTTCGTCAAGCTGTTCGAGCTGGGCGAGGCCGTGCAGAAGATCATGGAGACGGAGAAGACGATCTATCCGAATGTGGACTTCCCGTGCGGGATGACTTACTTCACGATGGGCATCCCGGTGCCGCAGTACACGCCGATCTTCGTGGCCAGCCGCGTGTCGGGGTGGGCGGCGCATGTGATGGAGCAGCACGCGAATAACCGGCTGATCCGGCCGCGGGCGGCGTACACCGGTCCCGCGCTGATGAAGTGGAACGGCTGAACGGTGTCGGCGGCTCGAGAAGTGGCACGCAAGAGGCACGCATGATCCGGATCGTCTGCGACAAGTGCGAGCGGGATCTGGATCTGGACGGGTCGACGGCCGGGACCAAGGTGACATGCCCGTACTGCGGGGATGTGAATCGGGTGCCGGAGGATGCGGTGGATGTGCCCGCGTCCGCGGTTTCCGGGCGGCAGGACAAGGCGGCGGCCGCGGGGTATCCGCCGGACCACGGGCCGGAGACCGAGGTGGTCCGGGTGCGCCGGTGCTGGTTCCGGTCGCGTCCGGGGAAGTTCGCGGCGGCGGTGGTGGTGATGCTCGGCGGGCTGGCGGGGCTGGTGTGGATGCTCAGCCGGTCCGGAGCGGCCAACGCCTGGTGGTACGGCGTGTTCGGCCCTGCGGTGCTGGTGCCGGTGGGGATCATGGCGTGGTGGTGGTGTGAGCGGTACGCGGCGGCCATCATCATCACCACCAAGCGGACCACGATGCAGACCGGGATCTTCAAACGCTCAACGAGCGAGGTGGTCCACGACAACATCCGCAACATCCAGGTGGACCAGACCTTCTGGCAGCGGGTTTGGAAAGTGGGCAAGCTGGGCATCTCGTCGTCCGGTCAGGACGGGGTGGAGGTGCAGGTGAATCACCTGCCGAATCCGAACAAGCTGCGTGAGATCATTGATCTGTACCGGCCGTTATGAGCAAGCCGCGAGCGCGTGAGGATGGTGGGGGGATCGCATGGCCGGTGGCGCACCTGCTGGCGCTCGCGCCGCTGGATGTCTGGGCGCGGATGCTGGCGGTGGGCGGGGGCGTTGCGCCAAGGTATTGGCTGCGGCTGGGGTTCTGCCTGTTCACTTCGTGGATCGGGACGGTGGTGACGCTGCCGGAGCGGGTGGTGCTGTGGGCTGTGCGGATGGTGAAGTTTGGAGGGGGGCGGGGGGGGAGAGATCGGCCGTGCTTTGAGCATGGGCCGGGGGTGATCGTTGTGCTGGGGTACTACCGCAGCGGGACGACGCACCTGCACAACCTGCTGGCGTGCGATCGGCGGGTGGTGACCCCGCGGTGGTATCAGTGTCTGGCGGGGCAGGGGTGGTGGGTGAGTTGGGCGGTGGTTCGGTTCATGCTGACGCCGTTTCTGGGGCAGACGCGGCCGCAGGACGGGGTGGGGTTCGGGCCGTCGTGGCCGGCGGAGGATGACTTCGCACTGGCGACCTGGGGCGGGGCCTCGACCCTGGCGGGGCGGTTCATCTTTCCCGGTGAGCGGGTGTGGGAGCGCGAGCGGCTGTGGCACGGGCTGGATGAATTGGATGAGAAGCGGCTGCGGCGGTGGCGGTCATTGACGGCGATGTTCTGCTGGAAGGTGACGCGGCTGCGAGGCGACAAGGTGCTGGTGCTGAAGACGCCGAGCCATACGGCGCGGGTGGCGGAGTTGGATCGGTTGTTCGGGGGTGGGGGGGGTGGGGGGGTGAGGTTTGTCTCGATCACGCGGGATCGGGAGGCGGTGGTGCGATCGAATCTGAAGATGCACGAATCGCTGGCATCGCACGCGCTGGCGGATGTTCCGGACATGGCGACGCTGCGGGCACGGATCGAACGGGAGCTGGACGAGACGGAGGCCAAGCGCGACCGAGAGTTGGCGGCGATCGAGGCGCAGGGAACGGGTCGGGTGGTGCGCGTGGCGTATGAGGATCTGGTCGCGGACCCGATGGGGGTGATGGAGCGGGTGAGCGGGGCGGTGGGGCTGGCGTGGGATGGCGGGGGAGGGGAGCGGGTGCTGGCGTATCTGCATCGGGTGGGGCGTGATCGGGCGGATGCCGATCTGTCGGCGTTGCCGCCGGATCCGGAGCCGTGGGCGGGGGTGGCGCGGCCGTGGCGGGCGGTGGCGGTGGGGCTGGCGGTGGGGCTGGCGTGCGCGGCGGTGTGGCTGGGGATCGTGTGGGCGACGAATCGGGCGTGGGGGTGGCAGGAGCGGTTCGACGGGTTTGTCTGGCTGACGGGGGGGATCGTGGGGACTGCCATGCTGCGGGCCGGGCGGGTCGGCTCGCCGGGGCTGGGGTGGCTGGCGGCGATTGTGACGGGGGCGGTGTTCGTGGGGCTGTCGTTCCCGATCACGGTGATCAACTGGAACTGGTGGGGCGGGCTGGGGCACCCCGAGAAGTGGTGGTATCACAACGGCAAGGGCGCGTTGCAGGGCGTGACGGGGACTTCGTCGCTGGTGTTCGGGGCGTTGGGCGTGGCGGCGGCATGGCGGCAGGGGTCGAGGCGGGGGGCGCGGGCGCCGTAGCTGAGGAAGGGACTAGGAATTGGGGACTAGGGATTAGGGGAGGAGCGCCCTTCGGGCGGGCTCTTTGATAGTTCTGATGGCAAGTGGCAAGTGGCAAGTGGCAAGTGGCTGATCCTTTCGTCACGGCTGCCAGATCGGCAGGTAGCGGGGGGCTTGGAGACGGATCGGCGGGTGCGGAGGGGGTGTGGGCGGGCTGGGATGGTTTGGCGGCTGGCACAGGGGTTGCATCTGGTGGCGTGTGAGTCGCCCCGCCGGAACGGATGGGCGGCGGAAGGAGGCTTCAGATGGGCAAGATCATCGGCATTGACCTGGGCACCACGAACTCGGTGGTGGCCGTGATGGAGGGGGACACCCCGAAGGTTCTGATCAACTCGTCCGGCAACCGGACCACGCCTTCGGTGGTGGGGTTCACGGAGAAGGGCGAGCGGCTGGTGGGCCAGCAGGCCAAGCACCAGCAGGTGACCAACCCGCGCAACACGGTGTTCTCGATCAAACGGTTCATGGGACGACGCCACGAGGAGGTCGCCAGCGAGGAGAAGCTGGTGCCTTATGAGGTTTTCGGTTCGGCCAAGGATTTCGTGCGGGTCAAGATCCGCGGGGAGGAATACACCCCCCAGCAGATCTCCGCGATGATCCTGGGTGAGCTGAAGCGGACGGCCGAGGACTACCTGGGCGAGGCGGTGACCGAGGCGGTCATCACCGTGCCGGCGTACTTCAACGACGCGCAGCGGCAGGCGACCAAGGACGCGGGCGAGATCGCGGGCCTGACGGTCAAGCGGATCATTAACGAGCCGACGGCGGCCGCGCTGGCGTACGGGCTGGAGAAGAAGGCCAACGAGAAGATCGCGGTGTTCGACCTGGGCGGCGGCACCTTCGATGTGTCGATCCTGGATGTCGGCGACGGTGTGTTCGAGGTGCTGAGCACCAACGGCGATACGCACCTGGGCGGCGACGACTGGGACCAGGTGCTGATGAACTACCTGGTGGCGCAGTTCAAGAGCAAGGAGGGCGTGGATCTGTCGGGCGACCCGATGGCCATGCAGCGGCTCAAGGAGGCCGCGGAGAAGGCGAAAGTGGAGCTGTCGAACTCGCAGGAGACGACGATCAACCTGCCGTTCATCACCGCGACCAACGAGGGCCCGAAGCACCTGCAGGAGACGCTGAGCCGGTCGAAGTTCGAGTCGCTGTGCGACACGCTGTTCGAGCGGCTGAAGAGGCCGTGCCTGGAGGCGATCCAGGACGCGGGGCTGGACACGAGCAAGATCGATGAGGTCGTGCTGGTGGGCGGGTCGACGCGCATGCCCCGGGTGCAGGCCATCGCCAAGGAGATCTTCGGCAAGGCCCCGAACAAGAGCGTGAACCCGGACGAGGTCGTCGCGGTGGGCGCGGCGATTCAGGGCGGCGTGCTGTCGGGCAGCGTGAAGGATGTGCTGCTGCTGGATGTGACGCCGCTGAGCCTGGGCGTGGAGACGATGGGCGGGGTGATGACCAAGCTCATCGAGAAGAACACGACGATCCCGACGAGCAAGAAGGAGACCTTCTCGACGGCGTCGGACAACCAGACGAGCGTGCAGATCCATGTCTTGCAGGGCGAACGGGAGTTCGCGCGGGACAACCGTTCGCTGGGCAACTTCGAGCTGGCGGATATCCCGCCCGCGCCGCGCGGCATGCCGCAGATCGAGGTGGAGTTCGCGCTGGACGCCAACGGCATCCTGCAGGTGACGGCCACGGAGAAGAAGACGGGCAAGAAGGCGGACATCCGGATCGAGAACTCGGGCGGGCTCAGCTCGTCGGAGATCGACAAGATGAAGGCCGACGCCGAGGCCCACGCCGCGGAGGACAAGAAGCGGCGCGAGGTGGTGGACCTGAAGAACCGGGCCGACGCGACGATCGCGGCGACCCGCAAGAGCCTGGACGAGCACGGCTCGAAGGTCTCAGCCGAGGTGCGGTCGAAGATCGAGAGCGCGGTCTCGAACCTCGAGAGCAAGATCAAGGACGAATCGGCCGGCAAGGAGTCGATCGAGGCGGCCCTGAAGGAACTCGACACCGCCTCGATGGAGCTGGGCAAGGCGATCTATGAGCAGACCGCGGCCCAGGCCGGTCCCGCCGCCGCGGGTTCGGGTGACAGCGATGTCATCGACGCCGAGTACGAGGTCAAGGACGAGAAGTGATCCCGTTGGGGTGATCGTCTCCGGCGTTTCAAGTCCGAGTGTTTGAAGGAATCGCAACCCCCGGCCCTGGCGGCCGGGGGTTGTGCGTTCGGGTGGGAATGTGTGTGTGCTTTGGTCACGCCCGCAAGAAGTACCCCTCGTCGAATCGTGGGGTTCTTTGCCGTCCCCTCGGGTCATCTGGGCAAGAGTCGGGACGGAGTGCCGACCTATTCAGATATGGCAGACTGGAACGGGGGAGGGGGGGGCGATGTTTGCCGAATCTTTACAAAGTCTTCACGATCGGCGGGGTGCTTTCGGGCTTGGGGGCGGAACGATACCATGCCCGGAAACCCGCTTTGATGGAGAACAGAACAATGCTCCGGAAGATGGTCACGATGGCGGTCGCCCTGCTGATGAGCGTGCCGGTGTTCGGCGTGGCGGCGCAGGCCCGGATCGATGCGGAGCTGCCGGTGTACCGCTCGACGAGCGCGGTGTCGGGCAGCATCAAGAGCATCGGCTCGGACACGATGAACAACCTGATGACGCTGTGGGGGGAGGAGTTCAAGTCGTTCTATCCCTCGGCGCAGATCGAGATCGAGGGCAAGGGTTCCTCGACCGCGCCCACGGCGTTGATCGAGGGGCAGGCGCAGTTCGGTCCGATGAGCCGGCCGATGAAGTCGTCCGAGGTCGATCAGTTCGAGGCGAAGTTCGGCTACCCGCCGATCGCGCTGCGGGCGGGCATCGATGCGCTGGCCGTGTTTGTCCATCGGGACTGCCCGCTGGACGAGATCTCGATCGACCAGTTGACGGCGGTGTTCTCGGTGGCGGGCAAGGGCATGACCTGGGGTGACCTGGGCGTGACCGATGCGGACTGGAAGGCCCGTCCGATCAGCCTGTACGGGCGGAACTCGGCCTCGGGAACCTACGGGTTCTTCAAGTCGGTCGCGTTGCAGGGCCATGATTTCAAGGCGGGCGTGAAGGAGCAGCCCGGCTCGTCGGCGGTGGTGCAGGGCGTGGCGACCGACCGCTATTCGATGGGGTACTCGGGTGTGGGCTATGCAACGGCGGATGTGAAGATGCTTCGGATCTCACTGGATGGTGACGAAGCGGTTCCGGCGACGGCGGAGTACGCGAACACCGGCGAATACCCACTGGCCCGCTTCCTCTATGTGTACATCAACGCGGATCCGATCAAGGGGCTGGACCCGCTGCGGGCCGAGTTTGTCAAGCTCATGTTCAGCCAGCAGGGCCAGGAGGTGGTGCTCAAGGATGGGTACTTCCCCATTTCGGCACAGGTTGCGCGAGAAGACCTGCTTGCCTGCGGGATCAAGCCCAACTTCTAGCCCGCTCGGCCCGGCCGGGTTTGGTATCCGCCGGCGTCCACTGCTATCCTCGGGGCGTTCGCTGATGCGGGCACTCGGTTCCCCTCCCCCTCCCCGCATCCTTTCCTCGGACCCAGCTTTGACCGGACCTCGCTTGAACCGGACCGAAGTGGGCACGCTCGAGTTCTCCTGACGCGATGGACCAGAAGGCCCACAAATCGCCGAGACGGGTGAGCCGCCGGGTTCACGCCACTGATCGCATCGCCGAGATGGTGATCAGCACGGGCGGTTTTCTCGTGTTGGCGGCGGTGCTGGGGATCTGCGTGTATCTGACGGCGGTGGTGTTGCCGCTGTTCTCGCGCGGGACGCTGGGCGAGCGGCATCTGGTCGAGGCGGTGGTGCCGGTGGGGGTGCCGGTGTTGGACCCATATCAGTTGGCCATGGGGGTGATCACGCCGGAGGGGGGCGTGGGGGCCTTCCTGCTCAGCGATGGGTCGTCGGTGGGGGAGATGCGCACGCTGGCGGACCATGCGGCCATGACGGCTCTGGGCGTGGCTCGGAACGGGGATCTGGTGGCCGCGGGGTATGCGGACGGGACCGTGCGGCTTGGCAGGATCGGGTTCCGATCCGGGATGGAGGCGGCGGACCTGGCGCGGCGGGTGGGGGATGTGTGGACGGCGGACGGGGTGCTGTACGAGGTGACGGACACCGGACGGGCGCGGACCACGCGACTTGAGATCGGGCTTGGTGATCCGGTTGCGTTGGCGCAGGGTGCGGGGGCGGTGGAGCGGATCGACTACCGGGTCGATCCGACGGGGCGGACGGTGCTGCTGGCGGTTCGGGCGGATGGAACGGTGCTGGTCAACACGGTGCGGACGATCCAGCCGCTGGGCGGGGGGCGACCGACGACGCGGCTGTCATCGACTGTTTTCTCGATCGATGTGGGAAACATGCCCGACTGGGCGTTTGTCACGGCGGACGGCACGCATGTGCTGTTGCAGGACGCCGACGGGTGGCTGACCCGGTACCAGCGCACGGGGATCGGTGCTGAGTCCACATTCGTGATGGCTGAGCGGGTGCGGTCGGTGCCGGAGGGGGGAAGCGTCACGGCGGCGAACATGCTGCTGGGGGCACAGACGCTGCTGGTGGGCGACGCGGAGGGCGTGGTCCGGGCGTGGCATGTGGCCCTGTTCCCCGGTGCGCAAGGGGACAGCAGCGGCGGGGGCGGAAGAGGAACGCTGCGGCTGGTTCAAGCGCACGAGATGGCGGGGGCGAACGGGCCGGTGGCGGACATCGCGCCGAGCACACGGGATCGGTCGATCGTGATCCTGGGCAAGGACGGCGGCCTGCGCGTGCGGCATGTGACGAGCGAGAAGGTGGTTGCTTCGTTCGACACGGATCTGCCCGGCGCGGCGGTGGCGCGGCTCAAGCCGAAGAACGACGGGCTGGTGGTGCTCGGTGGTGAAGGTGGGGGGGGGGCATTCTTGACGCGGTCGCTGGACCCCGGCTATCCGGAGTTCTCGTTCCGTGCGTTGTTCGGGCGGGTGCATTACGAGGGGCAGCCGGCGGCATCGTTCGTGTATCAATCCTCGTCGGGCGATGACTCGTCGGAGACGAAGCTGAGCCTCATGCCGCTGATCTTCGGGTCGTTGAAGGCGACGGTCTTTGCGATGCTGTTCGCGGTGCCGATCGGGGTGCTGGCGGCGGTGTACACGAGCGAGTTCCTCGGGCACAAGGTGCGCCGGGTGGTCAAGCCGGGCGTGGAGATCATGGCCTCGCTGCCGTCGGTGGTGCTGGGGTTCGTGGCGGCGATCATCGTGGCTCCGTTCGTGCGGGAATGGTTGCCGGGCGTGCTGGTCGGGCTGGGCACGATCCCGCTGGCGGTGCTGACCGTGGCGCACCTGTGGCAGATGGTGCCGATGGAGCACCGCAAGCGGATGCGGTCCGGGCAGCGCCTGCTGTTCGTGCTGGCGGCCTGCGGGCTGGGCGTGGGATTGGCCGCGTGGATGGGGCCGGTGTTCGAGCGATTGCTGTTCGCCCCGCCGGAAGGCGTGGCCCCCGGGACGAGCGTGGACATGCGACGCTGGCTGGCGGGCGAGTATGGCGCGGGCTGGCCGGGATGGCTGGTGGTGATGCTCGGCCCGGTGGCGGTGGTCGTGGCGATGCTGCAGGCGATGCTGCTGGGCCGGCGGATCGACCGGATGCTGGCCGGTCGCAGCGCGGCGTACGGGGCCGGGGTGGTGATGGCGCGGTTTGTCGCGATGCTGTTGGTGGTGGTGGGGGTGTCGCTGGGGACCGCGTTCCTGCTCCAGGGGCTGGGGTTTGATCCGCGTGACTCGATCTTCGGGCCGTTCTCGCCGCGGAACACGCTGGTGGTGGCGATGATCATGGGCTTCGCGGTGATCCCGATCATCTACACGATCTCGGAGGATGCGCTGCGGGCCGTGCCGGACTCCCTGCGGGCGGCATCGCTGGGCGCGGGGGCGACGCCCTGGCAGACGGCCGTGCGGATCGTGATCCCGGTGGCGGGGTCGGGCATCTTCTCGGCGTGCATGATCGGGTTCGGGCGAGCGGCCGGTGAGACCATGATCGTGCTGATGGCCACGGGCAACACGCCCGAGATGAGCTGGAACATCTTCGGCGGCTTCCGCACGCTGTCGGCCAACATCGCGGTGGAACTGCCCGAGGCGGCCAAGGGCGGCACGCACTACCGCGTGCTGTTCCTCTGCGGGCTGGTGCTGTTCCTGATGACCTTTGTCGTGAACACGCTGGCGGAGGTGGTCCGCCAGGTGGTGCGGGCAAGGACGGCCGGGCTGTGACACAGACACCGACCAATCCGGCGGGCGGGACGGGGGCGAGGGGGGGAGCGACGGGGTTCCGGCGGACGCCGCTGAGCGCACGCGGGGAGCCGATGATCTGGCTGACGGGCGGCGCGCTGGTGGTGTGCCTGGTGATGATCGTGGGGCTGGTGGGGATGATCGTCACGCAAGGGCTGACGACCTTCTGGCCGCGGCCGATCGAGCGGGTGACGCTGACCAGTGGCGAGGTGTTCCTGGGCGTTCGCACGGACGAGGCCGCGGACCCGCCGAGTGTGCTTTTCAGGACGGGCAACCGGGACATCGGGCGCGAGCCGTTCCGCTGGGTGCCGTTGTCCGAGATCGCATCGGTGGAGAAGCCCGAAGAGGCCGTGCTGGTGGAACGCGAGGCCTGGAGCATCTGGCTGGGCGTGCCGGAGCGTGTGCTGGGCGTGGAGGAATCCGGCGAGCGGGTGTTGGCGGAGGGGCCCGGGCCGGTGATGGACTTCATCCGGGCCGAGCACGGGGCGGCCCGCGCGCGTCGGGCCGAGATCGAACGGCTCAAGCGCCAGGATCTGGGCCGGATCAATCACCGGCTGGAGGGCGAGCGGCTGCGGGTGCGTCAGGCGGAGCTGTCGTTGCAGCGGGCGGAGGCGGATGGGGGCGGTCAGCGGGCGATGTCCGGCGGTGCGTTCGCCGCGGTGCTGGTCGGTGTGATCGCGGCGGTGGCGGGGGCGGTGGTGCTCGGGCGCCGGCCGGGGTTGGGTGGATACACGAGCGGTGGTCGCTGGATGCGGGTGGGGCGGCTGGGCTGCGCATCGCTGGCGTTCGCGGGCGGGATCGCGATGTTCCTGCATGGTCCGTGGCGTGGGGGCGGGGTGACGCCCGAGGCCCTGGCCGCGGTGCGGGCGCAGGCGGCCGAGCGTGAGGTCGTGCTGAACGGCGAGTATGACCGTGTGCTGGAGACGATCCGGGCGCTGGAGGGCGAGGACGCGCGGCAGCGGGTGGTGTTCGTCGAGCCGACCGGCGGGCGGTTCGCGCCCGTGCGGCAGATCGAGCCGGACAGCCCGATGATGCTCTCGCAGATCGTGCGCGTGGTGGATGCGAACGCGATGGGCACGGGGGGCAGGGTCGGTGTGTTTCTGGCTCGGTGGTGGGAGTTTTTGAGCACCTCGCCGCGCGAGGCGAACACGGAGGGCGGCGTGTTCCCCGTGATCGTGGGCACGGTGATGCTCACGCTGCTGCTGACGATCACGGTGACGCCGCTGGGGGTGATCGCGGCGTTGTATCTGCGGGAATACGCCAGCCAGGGCGTGGTGACGAGCACGATCCGGATCGCGGTGAACAACCTGGCGGGCGTGCCGAGCATCGTGTACGGGGTGTTCGGGCTTGGGTTCTTCTGCTATACGGTGGGGGTGTTCGTGGATGCCGGGCCGGCGGCGGCGGTGCGTCTGCCGCCGGTGTGGTGGTGGGGCGGCATGGGCCTGGGCGTTGTGGCGATGATCATTGGGTATGCGTGCGGGGTGTGGTCCAGGCCGGTGCCGGGCACGCTGGCCAGCCCCGGGCAGGTCTGGCTCAAGCGGTTGGGGCGGCTGCTGTGGGCGGTGGCGCTGACCATCGCGGTGGTGCTGGTGGTGCGGACGCCGTTCTTCGACGGGTTTTTCGAGGCTCGCGCGGCGGACGGTTCACCGACCTTCGGCAGCCGCGGCATGTTGTGGGCCGCGCTGACCCTGGCCCTGCTGACCCTGCCGGTGGTGATCGTTTCGACCGAGGAGGCGATCGCCTCGGTGCCGAACTCGATGCGGGAAGGCAGCTACGGCTGCGGGGCGAGCAAGTGGCAGACGCTCCGCCGGATCGTGATCCCGGGCGCGCTGCCGGGCATTCTGACCGGGGCGATCCTGGCCATGGCCCGGGGGGCGGGCGAGGTTGCCCCGCTGATGCTGGTGGGTGCGGTGAAGTTGAACCAGGATCTGGCGGTCTCGACGGAGACACCGTTCCTGCACCTGGACCGCAGCTTCATGCACCTTGGATTCCATATTTACGACCTCGGGTTCCAGAGTCCGGATTCGCAGGCGGCGCGGCCGCTGGTCTGGACGACGACTTTGCTGTTGCTGGCCATCGTGATCTCCCTGAACCTGGTGGCCATCGTGATCCGGGCGCGGCTGCGGGCACGGCTGAGCGGGCCGACGGTGTGACCCATGCCCTACGCTGGTACTGAAATGAGCGATCAACCGACACGCGGGCTGCGCCATGTTGCGTTCAATGCCGAGCCGGAGCGGGCCGAGCCGGTGGAATACCGCGTCATCGACGCGATCCGGCGGGGCGAATCGGTCGAGCCGGCGGTCCACCCCGAGCTGGTGTCCTGCCAGTCGGTCATCGAGATCGACGATTTCAACCTGTGGTACGGGCAGTCCAAGGCCCTGCACGGCGTGAGCATGAAGATCCCCCGCGGCGAGGTGACGGCCCTGATCGGGCCCTCGGGCTGCGGCAAATCCACCCTGCTGCGGTCCATCAACCGGATGAACGACCTGATCGGCGGCGTCCGGGTGGAAGGCCGGATGTTGCTCAACGGCTCGCCCATTTATGCCCCGGATGTGGATGTGATCGGTCTGCGCAAGCGTCTGGGCATGGTGTTCCAGAAGCCCAACCCCTTCCCGATGTCGATCTTCGAGAATGTGGTCTATCCCCTGCGGATCGACGGTGAGGGTCGCCGGCGGGTGCTAGAGGAGGCCTGCGAGCGGTCGCTCCGGGCGGCGGCCATTTGGGATGAGGTCAAGGACCGGCTGAAGCAGTCGGCCCTGGGGCTTTCCGGAGGCCAGCAGCAGCGCCTGTGCATCGCCCGGGCGATCGTGGCCGACCCGGAAGTGCTGCTGCTGGACGAGCCCTGCTCGGCCCTGGACCCCATCGCCACCCTGCGGATCGAGGAACTCATCACCCAGATTGCGGAGCGATACACGGTGCTGATCGTGACCCACAACATGCAGCAGGCGGCCCGGGTGAGCCGGTACACGGCCTTCATGTACCTCGGGCGACTGGTCGAATACGGGCCGACGGCGGACATCTTCCAGGCCCCCGCGCTGCCCGAGACGGAGCAGTATGTGACGGGCCGCTTCGGTTGATGGGGCTCGGGCAGGGCTCGTCTAGACCGATCGGTCTGGCGGTTTGGGATTGAAATGGCCGGAAATGCCGATTTGGGTTCGGAATGCGGCTGTTTGGGGTGGGTTTCGGTGGAGTTTGGCCGCCGAAGGTCGATAGTGTGGACTAGAGTTTGAGGAAGGGCACCGTGCCCTGTTTTGAGTCCGGATGAATCCCCGGATCGGGCGTGGTTTGGCTCGTTCCGTGGGTCGGCTGGGGAGTGCCATGAGCGCCGCGCCTCGATCCGTTGTGCCCGCCGTGAACCAGTGGAGTGCCGAGTACCTCGAGCAGCAGTACGAGCTGTTCCTGAAGGATGCCGGTGCGATGCCCCCGGAGCTGCGCGCGTTTTTCCAAGGGTTTCAGCTGGCCCAGGCCGGGGAGCTGCGGCTGTTCGGCCAGAACGGCTCGGCCGCGGGAGCGGTGGGGTCCGGTGTGGGCGCTGCGGCGGGGATGGGGACTGGCCCGAGCGGCACGGTGCCGGCGGGTGGAGGGGTGGCTCCGGTGTGGGCCGCTCCGGATTCGGAATCGACTCGGATCCGGATCATGCCGACCATCGGGCGGCCTGCGGGTCGTGTGTCACCGTTCGAGGCGGTGGTGGATGACCTGATCGGCTCGTACCGGGATCAGGGGCATCTTTGTGCCAAGATCGACCCGTTCGGGCGCGATCGTCCCCGTCCGACGACGCTGAACCTGGACTATCACAACATCACCGAGCGGGAACTGTCGCGGGTGGTGGACGGCACGGGGATGGGCCTGGGCGAGTCGGTGACGGTGCGCGAACTCATCGACCACATCGAGGCGATGTACTGCGGCCCGATCGGGGTCGAGTTCATGCATGTCTCGGACATGGAGCAGCGTGCCTGGCTGATCGAGCGGTATGAGACCGCGGGCGGGCGGCTGGACCTGACGGACCGCGATCGGATCGAGATTCTGGAGCAACTGACGCGGTCGGAGACCTTCGAGCGGTTCCTGCAGAAGCGGTACCCGGGCGACAAGCGGTTCAGCCTTGAAGGGGCCGAGGCGCTCATCCCGTTGTTGCAGCGTCTGCTGGAGGCGGCCGCGGACCTCGAAGCCGAGGAGCTTGTGGTGGGCATGGCCCATCGCGGTCGTCTGAATGTGCTCAACAACATTCTGGGCAAGACCTACGAGCAGATCTTCACCGAGTTCGAGGAGAGCTGGACCGAGGGGTTCGCGGACGGCGGCGGTGATGTGAAGTATCACCGCGGCTATTCGGGCCTGCGCCGGCTGCGCGATGGCAAGATGATTCAGTTGGCCATGGCCAGCAATCCCTCGCACCTGGAGGCGGTCAACGGCGTGGTGGAAGGGCGTTGCCGGGCCAAGCAGCGTGTGCGCGGAGACAAGCAGCGGACACGGGTCATCCCGGTCCTGATCCACGGCGACGCGGCGGTGGCCGGGCAGGGCGTGGTGCAGGAGGTGCTCAACTTCTCGCAGCTCGAGGGCTACACCACGGGCGGGACGGTCCACATCGTGGTGAACAACCAGATCGGGTTCACGACGCTGCCGGAGGATTCGCGGTCGAGCCGGTACTGCACCGACATCGGCAAGGCCATCGAAGCGCCCATCTTCCATGTCAATGGCGATGAGCCGGAGGCGGTGGTGGCGGCGGCGCAGATGGCGATGGAGTTCCGCCAGAAGTTCCGGCGCGATGTGTTCATCGACCTGGTGTGCTTCCGCAAGTACGGGCACAACGAGCAGGACGAGGCGAGCTTCACCCAGCCGCTGATGGCGGCGACGATCAAGAGCAAGCCGTCGGTGCTGGATGTGTACGCCGACAAACTCCAGCAGACCGGCGTCATCAACGAGGCGGACCGGCTGTCGATTCTCAGCCGCCTGGACGAAGCGTTGGAGAAAGCCCAGCAGGCGGCCCGCAGCAAGCCCAACGATCCGACGATCGACCCCGGCAGCGCCCGGTGGTCGGGGCTGACGGACCGGTTCAGTTTCGATCCGGTTGAGACGGCGGTGTCGATCGAGGCCATCCGGGAGGTGGCCGGGGCGATCGGGCGGGTGCCCGAGGGCTTCCGGCTGAACCCCAAGCTCAAGAAGCTGTTCCAGGATCGTTCGCAGCTCGCGGAGGCGGATCTGGTCAGCTACGCGGATGCCGAGCAGCTCGCCTTCGGCACGCTGCTGATCGAGGGTCACCCGGTCCGCCTGAGCGGGCAGGACTGCCGTCGCGGCACCTTCAGCCACCGGCACGCGGTGGTGCGTGACTTCGAGACGGCCGAGCCTTACACCCCGCTGAACAACATCCGTGAACTGGGCGAGGACGGCACGGACAAGCCCATCGGGGAGATCGGCGCCGACGGCAAGCCCCGGCAGGCGCGGTTCTGCGTGTACGACTCGCCGCTGTCCGAGTACGGCGTGATGGCGTTCGATTACGGCTACTCGCTGGCGGACCCGAAGATGCTGGTCTGCTGGGAAGGCCAGTTCGGCGACTTCGTCAACGGGGCGCAGGTGGTCATCGACCAGTTCATCGCGTCGGCGGAGACGAAGTGGGAGCGGTGGTCCGGGCTGGTGCTGCTGCTGCCCCACGGGTACGAGGGCGCCGGGCCGGAGCACTCCTCGGCCCGGATGGAGCGGTTCCTCAAGCTCTGCGGCAACGACAACATGCAGGTCGTGTACCCCACGACCGGCGCTCAGTGCTTCCACATGTTCCGCCGGCAGATCAAGCGGAACTTCCGCAAGCCGCTGGTGGTGATGACGCCCAAGAGCATGCTGCGCATCCCGACCAGCCCGGTGTCCGAGTTGACGCACGGGGGGTTCCGCGAGTTCCTGGATGACCCGGCGTTCGCGGGCAAGGCGGCGTCGAAGAAGAAGGGCGTGAAGCGGATCGTGCTGTGCTGCGGCAAGCTCTACTGGGAGCTGGACGAACGCCGCCGACTGCTGGGACGCGAGGATATCGCCATCGTGCGGGTCGAGCAGATCTTCCCGTTCCACAAGGAGATGCTGCGCGAGATCCTCGCGTCGTACCCGGAGGGGGCGGAAGTGGTGTACGCCCAGGAGGAGCCGCGCAACTCGGCGGCCTACCTGTTCGTGGCCGACAAGATGAACAGCGAGCTTGGCCTGCCCCGCCCCGGGTTCATCGGGCGTCAGAGCAGCGGCTCGCCTGCGACGGGCTCGAAGCACCAGCACAAGTACGAGCAGGAATCAATCATCAGCAAGGCGATCGGGCCCAAGCCCGAGCAGAAACCCGAGCAGCGGCAGGTGGCCGCGGCGGGCGCGTAACAGTCGGACATTCGAGAGAACAGAGGCGGACCCATGGCCACCCAGATCGTCATCCCCAATGTCGGCGAATCCGTGACCTCCGGCGTGATCTCGTCGTGGTCGGTTCCGGACGGCGCGTATGTCGAGCGCGACCAGACCGTGCTCGAGCTTGAGACCGACAAGGTGACCATGGAAGTCCCCGCGCCGGCGTCGGGCATCGTCAAGCACGGCGCGGCCGAGGGTGACGAGGTGAATGTCGGCGCGGTGGTGGGCACCGTGGACGAATCCGCGGCCAAGCCCGCCGGCGCGGCCGGATCGACCGCCAAGAGTGAGGGTGGCACGGCCGTGGCCGCACCGCCGAAGACGGAAGCCAAGGCCGACCCGAAGCCTGTCCCGGCCACGCCCGCTCCAAGCCCCGCGGCTCCCGCGGCTTCCGCGGCTCATTCGCCGTCGTCGGGCGATCACAAGGCCACCCCGCTGGCCCGCAAGCTGGCCGACGACAACAAGGTCGATCTGGGTACGATCTCCGGCACCGGCGCGGGCGGACGCATCCGCGAGCAGGATGTGCTGGCGTACATCCAGACGCACCAGAATGGCCAGGCGGCCCCCGCGACCACGCCCGCGAGCGCCATCACGACGGCGGGCTCGCGCGGCGTGCGCCGTGAGAAGATGACCCCGCTGCGTCAGCGCATCGCCTCGCGCCTGGTGGAGGCCCAGCAGACCGCCGCCATGCTCACTACCTTCAACGAGGTGGACATGGGCGCGGTGATGGCCCTGCGCAAGCAGTTCAAGGACGATTTCGAGAAGAAGCACGGCATCGGCCTGGGCTTCATGTCGTTCTTCGTGAAGGCCGCGGCCCAGGCGTTGGAAAAGTTCCCGCTGATCAACGCCAATATCGTCTCCGGCGATGATGGCAAGCCCGCCATCGAGCACCACGACTACAAGGACATCGCCATCGCGGTGGCCGGACCCAAGGGCCTGGTGGTGCCCGTGCTGCGCAACACCGAGGCGATGACCTTCGCCGACATCGAGTCGGGCATCAAGGACTTCGGCACCCGCGCCAAGGCCGGCACGCTGGAGCTGTCCGAGATGACCGGCGGCACCTTCACCATCACCAACGGCGGCGTGTTCGGCAGCCTGATGTCCACGCCCATCCTCAACCCGCCGCAGTCGGCCATCCTGGGCATGCACGGCATCAAGAACCGCCCGGTGGAGTTCCCGGAAAAGTCCGGACAGATCGCGCTGCGTCCCATGATGTACCTGGCGCTCAGCTATGACCACCGCATCGTGGACGGGGCCGAGGCGGTGCAGTTCCTGGTGTCGATCAAGAACGCGATCGAGGATCCGACTAGGCTGATGCTGGATCTGTGAGCGGGCGGCCACTGTATCTTGGTCCGTGATTCGATGGCTTGCTGTCAGTGACGCGGTATCTGTTCAAGTCCGGACGATCAAATCGTCCAGCATCCCGGCGCACGCTTCTCTGAGCATCTCGTACACCTTGTCGAACCCGTCCGGGCCGCCGTAGTAGGGGTCGGGCACTTCGCGCATCGGTGGGTTGGGGTGGAAGTCGAGCATCAGGCGGAGTTGCTGGGCGGGCACGCCGTGGTTGAGCAGGTCGCGGTGGTTCTGGTGGTCCATCGGGATCAGCCAGCGGAAATCGGCTGGATCGCGGCGCGGATCGAACTTGCGGGCGATGGAGGGCAGCTCGATGCCGTGCCTGGCGGCCACGGCGATGGACCGTGGGTCGGCGCGATCGCCCGCGTGCCAGCCGCCGGTGCCGCAGGAATCGACGCGAAAGTTTTTCAGCACGCCGCGTTCGCGGGCCAGGTGGATGAAGATCCCTTCGGCCAGTGGGCTGCGGCAGATGTTGCCCAGGCAGACGAAAAGCACCCCGGTGGGCTTGGTGGGCGGACTCTCGGCGCGATCAGACATGAACCGGCTCGGCGGTGGCTTGCATCGCGGCGTTGGCGCGTTCTGCCAGGATGGAGTCGAGAATCTGGAGGATGGGCACGGCCGTTCCGGGTGTGCTCTTCAGGCCGGCACGGCCGCGATGGCTGAGGCGGATCACGCGGCAGCCGCGGGCTTCGGCGGCGGCCTGCAGGATCATGCTCGCGCCGCTGCGGGCCTCCTCGGGCATCACGGCCATGTCGATGTCGCCCAGCAGAGCGGGCAGGGGCTCTTCGGTCACAAGCAGGGGGTAGCGGCGGACCAGGCCGGCGATGTGGTGGCGGGCGGACGCGGTATGGGCGGCGATGGAAGGGGTGAGGCCGCAGACGGGGTAGCCGTTGGTGTGCAGCACGCTGAGGAGGAAGGCAAGGGCGCGGGCATCGGTCTGGGCGGGTCGGTCGTCGAGGGCGGTGACGAGGATCGAGCCGGGGTCCACGCGGTCCCGCAGGCGTTGTGCGTGGAGGAGATCGGATGGTGGCGTGTTTCGGATGGCATCGACCCAGGCGTTGGCCCGGACCGGGGCCGCGCCGCGTTGGCGCCAGATGGCGGCGTCATGCTCGGTGACGGTGGTGATGCGGGCGAAGTGACGCGGCAGGGCCGGGCAGCGGTCGGGCTGGGTGGAAACGAGATGGACCTCGTCGGCGGCGCGGCGGACGAGGGGGGCGAGTTCGTCGGACCAGCAGATCAGGCGTTGGAGGCCGCGGGTCCGCGCCAGCAGGGCGGGGCGTCCGAGCCGGGGTTGGCTCAGCGGCAGGGTGATCGTGGCGTGGTGGGGCAGGCCGCAGGCGGCGGCGGTGCGGTCACATTCCCGGGGACCAACGAGCAGGACCGGCCCGGGAGGGCATTCGCCCGCGGCCAGGGCATAGGCAAGCAGGAGAAGGGGGGCCAGCCGTCCCGGATCCCCGGGGACCGGGCGGGCCGTCGCTGGAGCGGCGACGATGTGCAGGGTGTGGGGGCGGTCCAGGGTGGAGGTTGGTGAGAGAGCGTTCATCAGCGTCTGGTCGCGGATTCGGTGATCTCGTGCTTGTAGAAAATCTGGGCGAGGGCGATGCCAGCCTTCTCGGCCAGGGCGGTCTCGGTCTGGAGGCGGTTGGTTTGTTCCATGCCGGTGGTGCCGGGTCGTTGCGGCAGGCGGACCTCAAGAAGGTAGCCGGATTCGGCGGCCGGCCAGACGCGGGCCTCCTCGGCGACATCGATGATCTTGATCCGCATCGAGGTGCTGGGCACGAAGGTGTTGCCCTCGTTGGCCAGGGAGAAGTTGGTGACCACGGCGTAGACCACGATGTCGGCGCCGACAGCGCGGCCGAGTTCGGTAATGCTCATGCGGTCGCCGTGACGCTCCTTCGACGCGGCGTTGAGGATGGTGCGCGAGTCGAGGACATCGAGCACGACCTTCTTCTCCAGCAGGGTGCGAGAGGCGACATCGGCCATGGTGTAGCGGAGGCGGCGCTGGGCGATTTTGCTGGAGGGGTCGTCGATGAAGTAGACGACGCTTCTGTTTTCGTCGAGGGTGTAAACCGCCTCGACATTGCCCGGGCCGTGGATCGCGTAGGCGATGGGGGCGACCACATTGCATCCCGCGGCCAGGGCGGCGCCCATGAGGCAGGCGGCGGCGAGCGTCGCGCGGGTGAGAAGGGTGCTCAGGTGCGGCATTCGGGCCTCCCGGTCGGGCGTTGGGTCAGGGTTTTTGAGCGGCTTAGTACGGGATGGAGTTCGATTCTTCGTGCTCGTAGAAGAGCCAGGCGACGCGGTTGACGAGCCGGTTTGAGATCTCACTGGTGACGGCGGCCTCGGGGATGTCGGTCCGCAGGAAGCCCTTGGCGTCGGGGAATGTGATGCGGATGGACTTCTCGAACACCGGGTCGTCGGGCATGGCCGAGTCGGTCTCGAAGACCTGGACGAGGGCGGTGGCGACCCCGTCCCAGATGTACTGGTTGCCCGGTTCGTTCAGGCTGTAGTCGATGATCTCGACGACGATGAGGCGTTCGACGCCGAGCATCTCGCCGACTTCACCGCGGGTCATGGCTGGCCATTGGGGGGTGTTGTAGAGAACGGTGAGCAGGTCGCCGCTGGGGATGGCGTAGGAAGGGTTGGCGTTGGCGATGAGGCGGTCGTTGATCCGCTGGATGAGCCGGGCGGTCAGGCCGGGGTGGTCGGCCTCGATCAAGCGACTGCCGGTGGCCACCACGGCGAATGACTTGCCGGAGATGCCCGTGAACTCGGCGTGGACCGTGCTCTTGCCGGTGCGGTGGTACGACTCGGCCATGCCGCCGATGGCGGCTGGGATGATGCAGCCAGGGATGGAGATGGTGGCGAGGGCTCCAAGCGTGGCCAGTGCCAGATACCGGGCTCGGTTGCGGAGGCTGGTCATGGTCGGTTCCCTCTCATGTGGGTCTGGCGAGGACCCAGGTGGGGTGGGGGGGGTGGAGGCAGGTGGGGGGTCAGAAGGTGTTCCAACTCAGGATCTTATAGACCCAGGCGGCCAGGAGTCCTCCCACCAGCAGGGTGATTGTCCGCGGGCGGAGGAGCCAGGTGGTCATGGTGCCGATCCGGCTGCCGGTCAGGGCGGCGTGGGCGGCGAACCAGAAGGCGGTGGCCGTGGCCAGGCTGAGCACCGCTCCGGCGGGCTGGGTGATGAAGGCCGAGATCCATTGGCCCTCGCCGGTGTGGGAGAAGGCGGTGGTCATGCCGCAGGTCAGGCAGGGCTTGTCGAACCAGATGACCCACGAACAAGGGGGGAGACCGATCTGGGTGTGGGTGCCGTGCCCGTGCTCAGAAGGGCTGAGCCACGCGGCGGTGGCCAGCACGCCCAGGCAGCCGCAGGCAACGATGGCGGCCGCGATCCGTTGGCCCGTTCCGGCCCGCAGCGGGGTGGTCCGCTCGGGTCTGGTGGGGAGGGCCGTGGTCATGGGTACGGGTCTGTACGCTGGGGATGGTGGGTTGGATCCGGGGGGCGAAGTTGGAAGTCGGCCCGATGGGGGGAGGAGAACCCCACGAATCGTGGGCTCCTCGTAGGCGTGAACTGAGGGGGTCGGCCGGAGGGGTTCAGTCGAACTTGAAGACACCCTTGCGATAGCCATAGAGGTAGGCGACCACGGTGGTCAGCAGGAAGAACAGGATACGGCCCAACCAGACAAGGCTCTGGTCTGACTGGGGATCCAGTTGGGTGAAGGTGGCGGCCCAGGGGTAGAGGAAGATGACCTCCACATCGAAGATCAGGAAGACCATGGCGATCAGGTAGAACCGGACATTGAACCGCTTGCGGGCCGTGCCCACCGGGGTCATGCCGGATTCGTAGGTTTCACCCTTGCGAGCGCCGAGACGCTTCGGGCCGAGCACGAAAGAACCCACGATGTTGAGCACCGCGAAACCGATCGCGGCGAGGATCATGATGAAGATGGGCAGGTACGGGGCCGGATCGGCGTAGGCGAGGGTGAGGGTCATGGCCGGTCTCTGGGGGGGTGCTGGGCGTGATGATAGCGGGGGAAGAGGGGGAGAGGAATGAGCCGCGGGCTGAAGCCCGCGGC
>CAZXGL010000036.1:0-26173 GCA_964640595.1 uncultured Phycisphaeraceae bacterium
GCTTGGAGGTTGCGCAAGTGGCGCACCAGATTGGATAGTGGGGGGTACTGGGGGGGGAGGGGGAGGGTGGGCAGCAGTGGACCTTGATCCGTGCCACCGTTTGGGGCAAGAGTCGGTATGATGCGGGCGGTATGTGTTCAACAGAAGGAAATGTGATGCGTGCATGGATGACGGGTGTGATCGGGGTGGCGGTTGTTGGTTCGTGTGTGACGGCGGGGCCGCCTGCGACGGAACGGCGCGATGTGACGGATGTGTACCACGGGGTGCAGATCGTGGACCCGTTCCAGTGGCTTGAAGGGGATAACTCGGACGCCGCCAACATGGGGCGGATGAACGCGGAGGTGGGGGCGTGGACGGATGCACAGAACGCGTATACGCGGTCGGTGCTTGATCGGCTGCCCGGTCGCAAGGGGCTGGAAGCGCGGATCTCGGAACTGCTGGAGGTGCCTTCGATCGGCACGCCCAGCGTGTATGGGAATCGATACTTCTACTCGAAACGCGAAGGGACGCAGAACCAGTCGCTGCACTATGTGCGCGACGGTCTGGAGGGAGAAGAGCGGCTGTTGCTCGATCCCAACACGATCGACCCGACGGGTCTGACGACGATCTCGTGGACCAGCCCGAACCGGGACGGATCGCTGATGGCGTTCGGGATGTACCGCTCCGGCGACGAGAACTCGACGCTGTATGTGATGGATGTGACCACCGGTGCGTGGCTGGCCGAGGAAATTCCGGGCAAGGTGGGGCTGGCGGGGTGGGACCCGGACGGGCGCGGGTTCATCTATGCCCGGCTGGAGAGCCTCGATGATCCGTATTCCAAGGTGTACAAGCACCACCGGCTCGGCACGCACCATTCGCAGGACAGGGCGTTGTTCCGGCAGAAGGACATCGGTTTTTTCTACGACAAGGCCGGTTACTCGGAGGAGCGGATCAACGCGCTGAAGACCACTTGGGGCCCGTTCGGCGCGCCGTCGGAGGACGGGCGCTGGATGCTGGTCGGCTATTACACCGGCACGCTGGGCGTGGACCTGTGGATGGCGGACCTGGATGCGTGGCGACGGGGTGGGGATCTGACGCTGGTGCCGATGGCCATCGGGCAGACCGGGCGTGTCGGCGGTATGCACTTCAGCGGCGACCGCCTGTACATGCAGACCGCGATCGGCGCTCCGAACGGTCGCGTGGTGCAGGTGGACCTGAACAACCCGGCGATGTCGGCGTGGAAGGACATCGTGCCCGAGCATTCCGACCTCGTGCTCAACGGCGCGTCGTTCGCCCGTGGGCTGATCGGCGTGGACTACCTGGACAAGGCCAGCACGCGGATCGCGTTGTTCGGCTATGACGGGTCGCGCCGCGGGGACCTGGAACTGCCCGGCATCGGATCGGCCTCGCTGTCCACCTCGGACGATCGGACCGAGGCGTTCCTGACATTCTCCAGCTACAACATGCCGCGGTCGATCTATCGCGTGGACCTGGCCACCGGCGAACGCTCCCTGTGGGCACGCCCGGATGTGCCTGTGGACCCCTCGCAGATCGAGGTGCGGCAGGTCTGGTACCCGTCGAAGGACGGGACCGAGGTCTCCATGTTCATCGTCCACAAGAAGGGTCTGAAACTCGACGGGAAGAACCCGACGATCCTCTATGGATACGGCGGGTTCAACATCTCACAGACACCGGGATTCAGCTCCACGATGTACCCGTGGTTCGAGCGCGGCGGGGTCTACGCGGTCGCCAACCTGCGCGGCGGCGGGGAGTATGGCAAGGCCTGGCACGAGGCGGGCATGCTGGCCAGCAAGCAGAATGTGTTCGACGACTTCATCGCGGCCGGAGAGTATCTGGTGCGCGAGGGGTACACGAATCCCAGGCAGTTGGGGGTCGTGGGCGGGTCGAACGGCGGCCTGCTGACCGGGGCGGTGGCGGTGCAGCGTCCGGATCTGTTCGGGGCGGTGATCTCGGCCGTGCCGCTGCTGGACATGCTGCGGTACGAGAAGTTCCTGATGGCGCGGTACTGGGTGCCCGAGTATGGATCGGCGGAGAACGCCGAGCAGTTCGGGTTCATCCGGTCGTATTCCCCGTATCAGAACATCAAGCCGGGCGTGAAGTATCCGGCCGTGCTGCTGACGGCCGGGGAGAACGATGCCCGGACGCACCCGCTGCACGCACGCAAGATGGCGGCCGCGTTGCAGGCGGCCAGCGGGTCGGACCCCGACAAGCAGCCCGTGCTGCTGTGGGTGGACCGCGACTCGGGCCACGGCGGGGGCAAGCCGAGGCATATCCAGATCCGGGATATTGCGGACCAGCGGCTGTTCATGATGTGGCAGCTCGGGATGAAGATGGAGTAGATGTTCAGGCGGCCATCGTTTTTCCGCGGCCCGCCGGACGGTGGGCCGTGTTTGTTTGGGAGCGTGTTGTGAAGAAGCGTGAACTGATCAATCTGGGGATGAAGGACGACGCGGCGCTGCGGGCCGCGGTGGAGGTGTTCAAGGTGCATCGGCCCGGGAGGGAGGACGCGCGGGAGGCGGTCCGCCGGGTGCTGGACGATCCGGGGGCGATGGTGGGGGATCCGGTGTGGGGCGCGGTGGCGGAGGCCGTGATCGGCGCGCCGCCCGCGGTGCTGCGGGATGTGCCCGCGCCCCTGAAGATCTGGGGCCGGGTGGGGGAGGACATCGATCAGGCCTCGGTGGATCAGGCACGGCGGGCGTGCGAGCTGCCGATCTCGGTGGCCGCGGCGTTGATGCCGGATGCGCATGTGGGCTACGGATTGCCGATCGGCGGGGTGCTGGCCACGCGGGGAGCGGTGATCCCGTACGCGGTGGGGGTGGATATCGCCTGCCGCATGAAGGTGACGGTGCTGGATCTGCCGGCGGATCTGCTGGATTCGGACGCGGGGCGTGACCGGTTGACGGACGCGATCGAGGCGGAGACGCGGTTCGGGATGGGCGCGGCGTTCTCGAAGAAGCGAGCGCACGGGGTGCTGGATGATGACTGGCGGGTGTCGCCGGTGACGCAGCGGCTGAAAGACAAGGCGCACGCACAGTTGGGCACTTCAGGATCGGGCAACCATTTCGTGGAGTTCGGTGTGCTGACGGTCGAGGAGGATGACGGCGGTACGAATCCGCTGGGGATCGGGGCGGGGCGGTATCTTGCGTTGATGTCGCACTCGGGTTCTCGCGGGACCGGGGCGGCGGTGTGCGACCATTATTCTCGGATCGCGATGCAGGCGCACCCGGATCTGGACGCTCAGCACCGGCACCTGGCGTGGCTGGAGATGGATTCCGAGGCCGGAAAGGAGTATTGGGACGCGATGAACCTGATGGGGCGGTACGCCAGCGCGAACCATGCATGTATCCACCATCACATCGCCGCGAACCTCGGGGCGGAGGTCATCGCGGGTGTGGAGAATCATCACAACTTCGCATGGGAGGAGAAGCACACCGTGGACGGGGTCGAAGAGACGCTGATCGTGCATCGCAAGGGTGCGACACCGGCGGGGGTGGGCGTGCTCGGGGTGATCCCGGGCTCGATGGCGGACCCGGCGTTCATCGTGGTCGGCAAGGACGGGGCGGGGTCATTGTCGTCCGCGTCGCACGGGGCGGGGCGGGTGATGTCGCGCACGGTGGCGAAGAACACCTTTCGGTGGGCGTCGGTGCGTGAGCTGCTCAAGGAGCGCGGCGTGACGGTGATCTCGGCGGGCATCGATGAGAATCCCGGGGTGTACAAGGACATCCGGCGGGTGATCTCGCTGCAGCGAGATCTGGTGGAACCGGTGGCGCGGTTCGATCCGAAACTGGTGAAGATGGGGCCGGAGGGGGAGAAGGCGGAGGATTGAGCGCGGGGGGGGGGAGGGGGGGCGGGATGGGTTTGGTGTGTTGGTTTCGACGATCGTGAGGTGATTGATGGCGAAGAAGGTGGCGAAAAAGGCTGGAGCATCTGAGATGTCCGCGTCGGCGACGGGGCGGGTGGTGAAGAAGGCGACCAAGAAGGCCACGAAGCAGGCCGCGGGGAAGACGGGGGTGAACAAGACCGTGCCGACGCGGCAGCCGGTGGTGCGGTTTCTGGCCAAGGTGGACGCGAAGCGCCGGCCGGACTGTGAGCGGCTGGTCGAGATCATCGGCTCGGTGGTGGGGGAGGGGCCGGTGATGTGGGGGGCTTCGATCGTGGGGTTCGGCAAGTACCGGTATGTGTACGAGTCCGGGCGTGAAGGGGAGATGCCGGTGGCCGGTTTTTCCGCGCGATCCAACGCGATCGTGGTCTACATCCTCAGCGGGTTTGATCGTGAGGCGGAACTGCTGGCGCGGCTGGGCACGCACAAGGCGGGCAAGTCGTGCCTGTACATCAAGTCGCTGGCGGATGTGGATGCGAAGGTGCTGAAGGAACTGATCAAACGCTCGGTGGCGGAGGTGCGGCGGCGGCACCCGGATTGAGTCAGGCGCGGCTGAAGGCGAAGAGGTCGGCATCTGGATGGCGGTAGCCGCGGACGGTGTCGGCGAGGACGCGGGAGGCGATCTCGCTGTAGGTGATGCCGTTGCCGCCGAAGCCGAGGGCGAAGAGGACGCGGCGTCGGTCCGTGGGCGTGCCGATGTAGCCCAGGCCGTCGGCGGTTGAACCGAAGGTGCCGGCCCAGGCGTAGGCGGTTTCGGTGGTCAGGTTGGGAAGGGTGGCGGAGAGATCGGCGTGGAGTCGGTCGGCCTTGCGGGCCAGCAGGCGGTCGCGGAGTTTTTCGTTCTTAAAGGGTTCGTCGCGTCCGCCGAAGAGGAGGCGGTCATCGTCGGTCCAGCGGGCGTAGCAGTAAGTGTCGGCGTGCTCCCAGAGCAGGGGGCGATCGGCGGGGATGTGGGCCGGGTCGATGGGTTCGGTGGCGATGGCGTAGGTGGAGTGGAGATCGACGATGTCCTTGGGAAGCCAGCGGACGGACTCATAGCCGGTGGCCATGATGACCCAGCGGGCATGGATCAAGGCGCGGTCGGTCCGGAGGGTCACGCCGTCGGCGTGTTCGGTGAGGTCGAGGACCGTGGTGCGGTCGTGGACGGGGACGGCGCGGTCGATGCAGCGGCGGAGGAGTGCGTGGGTCAGGCGGTACGGGTCGGCCTGGGCCGCGACGGCGGAATGGATCGCGCCCGCGGCGGCCAGACCCCAGCGGTCGAGGAGTTCGTCGGGGTCTGACCAGCGTACTTCCAACCCGGCGGCGGTGCGGGCGGCGAGTTCGGATCGCAGGAACGCCGTGTCATCGGGGTCGGTCGTGAAGTAGATGGAGGGGCGGCGCTCGAAGGCGGCTTCCGGGATGTCCGCGCAGAGTTCGGCGAGAGAGTCGATGGCTTCCACCCCCGCGGCGTAGGCACGGGCGGCTCGTTCGGGGCCGATCTTCTCGCGGAGTTCGACGAGGGGGACATCGATGTCGTACTGAAGCAGGGCCGTGCTGGCGGCGGTGGAACCCTGGCCGAGGTCGCGCCGGTCGATCACGGCGCAGCCGATGCCGGTCTCAGTGAGCCGATGGGCGACGAGCGCACCTGTGATGCCCGCGCCGACGACAAGCACCTCGCATTCCAGGTCGTGGGGGAGGGGCGGGACCACGGTCAGCAGGCCGTGGCGGAGGAGCCAGAGGCGGTGGTCGGAGGTGAGGTCCATGAGAGCTGCCTCATTTGGGGTTTCGCTCTCGGCCTTGTGGGCCGACGGAGGGCCGCAAGCACCGCGCTCCTACAGGGGTTATTTTAAGTTTGCCACGAACTTGGCGAAGCGGTCCATGCCCTTGTTGATCTGGTCTTCGGAGCAGGCGAAGGAGATGCGGAGGTGGTTCTTGCCGCAGCCGCCGAAGTCCTCGCCGGGGACGAAGGCGACATGGGCCTCGTCGAGCAGGGCTTCGGAGAAGGAGAGGGCGGAGTCGATCCTGACGCCCTTGGGGGTGGTCTTGCCGAAGAGGGCGGAGACATCGGGGAAGACATAGAACGCGCCCTGGGGCTTGACGCAGGTCACGCCGGGGATGTCGGCCATGCGGGCCATGATGAGGTCGGCACGCTGGGCGAAGGCCCGGCGCATCGATTCGATCTCGGCGGCCACGCCGGGGTCGGTCAGGGCGTGGCGGATGGCGGCGTAGGTGAAGCTGGTGATGTTGGTGGACATCTGGCCCTGGAGCGTGGCCATGGCGTTGATGAACTTTTTGCCGAAGTCGCCGGGCATGCCGGCATAGCCGATGCGCCAGCCGGTCATGGCGAAGGCCTTGGACATGCCGTTGAGGGTCAGGGTGCGCTCGGCGATCTCGGGGATGGAGCCGATGGAGAAGTGGGGGATGTCGCCGTAGACGATCTTCTCGTAGATTTCGTCGGTGAGGATGACCAGGTCTGGGGCGATGTCGCGGGCCTCGTGGACGACCCGGGCGATGGCGCGGAGGTCGGCCTCGGGGTACATGGTGCCCAGGGGGTTGGAGGGGGAGTTGAGGATGAGCAGGCGGCTGCGGGGGTTGATGGCCCGGCGGAGCTGGTCTGGGTCGAGGCGGAAGTCGGTGGCGGGGGTGGTCTCGAGTTCGATGACCTTGCCGCCGGCCATCTCGCAGATGGGGGCGTAGGAGACCCAGGCGGGGACGGGCAGGAGCATTTCCCAGGGCTGCTCGCCCGGGGCGGGGGGGTCAAAGAGGCAGTGGATGGCGGTGTAGAGAACATGCTTGCCGCCCGCGCCGATGGCGATGTGGTCGCCGGTCAGGCCGGGGATGTGGTTCTGGGTGGTGAGTTTCCTGGCCACGGCGTTGCGGGTGGCCATGTCGCCCATCGTGGGGGTGTACTTGGTGTCCCCGGCCAGCAAGGAGTCGATGGCGGCCTGTTTGACCGACTGGGGGGTATCGAAATCGGGCTCGCCAGCGGCAAAGCCGAGAACATCCACGCCCGAAGCCTTGAGGGCTTTTGCCCGGTTGTTCAGGGCCACCGTCACGGAGGGCTTGAGGGACGAAACCCGGTGGGAAAGGGCGGGTTGGACGGAAACGGCGGCGGGCGAGAGGGGGGTGGACATGATTGGGAATAGGGTAGTGTGGGTGGGGGCGGAAGGCGCGTTGGTGCCGCTGGTTCTTGGTCTCTGCTCGGTGTGGCATCGGGGGGGCGGAATCCGGCTGGGATTGGACGGAAGGGTGTGTGCGGCATAAGGTTGGGGACCTCTCCCCCAAAGGGTTGAGGGTTCTGGCGGCGGGATTTGTCGGGATCGGCCCGGCACGCCCGCCCGCGACGGCAATCAAGGCAGATGGAGAATCCATGCCCCTGGCCCCCGAGAAGAAGTCACAGGTCATCAAAGATTTCGCCCGCGATGGAAAGGACACCGGCTCGCCGGAGGTCCAGATCGCGATCCTGACGGCCCGCATCCAGCAGGTCGCCACCCACCTGCGTGCGAACAAGCTGGATGCGCACAACCGGCGTGGTCTGGTGCAGATGGTGTCGAAGCGCAACCGGCTGCTGCGGTATCTGAGCCGCACGGACAACGAGGCCTACAAGGCCACGATCCAGAAGCTCGGCCTGCGCAAGTAAGCTGATTTTGACCCCGCGTGCCCGGAAGGGAACGCGGGGTTTTCGTATCAGGCCCGCGGGAGCGGCAGTGGGCGACGGACAGGACGACCGGCGGCGGGTGATCGGAAGGGCGGGGAACGGCCCCGCTTCGGGACGATCAGGCCCGGCTCGTGCGGCTTTGCGGGCCTGTCCCACGCCTTCTGCCACTCGTTCCGTGAGGGCGGGCCTGACCAATGTCGGCAATGGGCGTCCGACCGGGCCATCGGGGTCCGGGGCGCGGACGCGGCGGGGATGCCTCACACCCCGCACACGCAAAGAAAGCGGAATACATGACAACCAAGCAGATCGTCGTCGAGAAGGAAATCGGCGGGCGCACGATGCGGATGGAGACCGGCAAGGTCGCCAAGCTGGCCACCGCGGCCGTGCTCATCACCCACGGTGAGACCACCGTGATGTGTACGGTGATGCGGGCCGCGCCCCGGGCGGGGCTGGACTTCTTCCCGATGCAGGTGGACTACCGCGAGAAGCTGTCGGCGGGCGGGAAGTTCCCCGGCGGCTTCCGCAAGCGGGAGGGCGCTCCGAACGAGAAGGAAATCCTCACCATGCGGATGATCGATCGCCCGATCCGTCCGCTCTTCCCGGACGGGTTCATCGAGGAGGTCCAGATCCAGTGCTGGGTGATGAGCCACGACGGCGAGAACGACGCGGATGTGATCTCCGGCACGGGCGCGGCGGCCGCGCTGGCCATCTCGGACTGCCCGTTCGAAGGCCCGCTGGCGACGGTGCGCGTGGCGCGGATCTTCACGGATGACGGCCCGCGGTTCATCCTGAACCCCACGGTCAGCCAGCTCGAGTACTCGGACATGGACATGGTCCTTGCCGGGCACCACGACGGTGTGAACATGATCGAGGTCGGCTCGGCCGAGGTGCCGGACGAGGATGTGCTGGCGGCGATCAAGTTTGGCTACGAGGAGGGCATCAAGCCCATCCTCGCGCTGATCGAGGAGTTCGCGGCCAAGGTGGGCACCGAGAAGCGTCTGGGCGATCACCTGAACCTGATCCCCGACGAGATCATGGCGACGGTCAAGAAGGCCTGCGAGAAGGAGCTGACCGAGGCCCGCCAGATCAAGGGCAAGCACGAGCGCGGCGAGGCGGTCAGCGCGATCAAGAAGAAGGTGCTGGACGCCCACTTCGCCGAGAAGGTCGACGGGACCGTGGCGGAGGCCGAGGCCAGCCGCCTGACGCGGCGTCAGGCCGGGGAGGCGTTCCGCACGCTTGAGAAGAAGATCACGCGGAAGCTGATCATCGAGAAGGGCATCCGGGCGGACGGGCGCAAGTTCGACGAGATCCGCCCGATCGAGATCGAGGTCGGGTACTTCGCCCGCAACCACGGCTCGGCGTTCTTCCAGCGCGGCGAGACCCAGTCGCTGGTGTCCTGCACCCTGGGCACGGGCAAGGACGAGCAGATCGTCGACGGCCTGCTGCCCGAGTATTCCAAGAAGTTCTACCTGCACTACAACTTCCCGCCCTTCTGCGTGGGCGAGGCCGGGCGGATCATGGGCCCCGGTCGCCGCGAGATCGGGCACGGCGCGCTGGCCGAGCGGTCGCTGCTGGGCGTGCTGCCCAGCCCCGAGGACTTCCCCTACACCATCCGTCTGGTCAGCGACATCACCGAGTCGAACGGGTCGTCGTCGATGGCCTCGGTCACGGGCGGCTGCATGGCGTTGATGGACGCGGGCGTGCCCATCTCCAACACCTGCGCCGGCATCTCGGTGGGCCGCTTCACCGATGACAACGACAAGAACGAGGTGTTTGTCACCGACATCATCGGCGAGGAGGACTTCTTCGGCGACATGGACTTCAAGGTGTCGGGCACCCGCGAGGGCATCACGGGCATCCAGCTGGACCTGAAGGCCCGCGGGCTGGGCTTCGCCCAGATCGAGACCATCTTCGCGCAGGCGAAGAAGGGCCGCTTGCAGATCATCGACCAGATGGAGGCGGTGCTGCCCGCGCCGCGGAGCGAGATCAGCCGGTATGCGCCGCGCCTGATCCAGCTCAACATCGCGGTGGAGAAGATCGGCAAGCTGATCGGTCCGGGCGGCAAGACCATCCGCGCCCTGCAGGACAAGTACGGCGTGAACATCGATGTCGAGGACGACGGCACCGTGCTGGTGTCCTCGCCCAACGCCGAGAGCGTGGAGCGGGCCCAGGCCGAGATCAGCGCCCTGTGCGAGGATGTGCAGGTCGGCACGGTGTATGAGGGCAAGGTTGTCTCGACCAAGGACTTCGGCGCGTTCATCGAGATCGCGCCCGGGACCGACGGCATGTGCCACATCTCCGAGCTGGGCGAGGGGTATGTGCAGTCCGTGTCGGATGTGGTCAAGATCGGCGACATCGTGCGGGTGAAGGTGATCCTGGTGGACGACCAGGGTCGCATCAAGCTGAGCCGCAAGGCCGCCCTGACCCCCGAGGAGCGGGAGAAGGAACTGGCCGAGCGGGGAGCCCGTCCGGAGCGGTCCGATCGGGACGGTGATCGTGGCGACCGGGGGGGCGACCGGGGCGGTCGGGACCGGGATCGCGGTGGTGACCGTGGTCGCGGCGGGCGGCCGCGTCGTGAACAGCGGGATGCCGAGCCCGCCAACGCCGAGTAAAACCCCCCGTTTTTCGCGCCCTAGGCGTGTATTCGGTGGATAAGTCGGACTTTGAACGCACCCCCCCGGAAAGGTTTCCGGGGGGGTGTTTGACGCGCGGGGAGGTTTTGGTAGGCTAGGCGATATTGGTCGTGGTCCGGCTCGTGGGGAGCCGGGCGTGTGTTCCGCCGGATTGGGGGCCATGATGTCGGATAGCCCGAATGTGTTGACTGGGATCGAGGGGCAAGTGAAGTGGTTTGACCCTCGGAAAGGGTTCGGCTTCATTGTCGGGCCGCAGGGGCAGGACATATTCGTCCACTTCACGGTGATTGAAGGGGATGGGTTCCGCGTGCTGCGGGACGGGTCCGGGGTGGTGTATGACGCTGAACGGTCGGATAAGGGATGGCGAGCGACGCGGGTGGCCAGGCTTGAGCCGGTCGAGCAGGATGCGCCGGAGGTGGTGGTGACCCGGCGGACTTACTCGCGGACACCCCGGCGGTAAGAACGGGGCGGGGTTCGGTTGGACGCTGGCTTTCCGGTCGCATCCTTCGTCTTCCCGCTGGGGCGGCTGCAACAATCGGTCATGGATCTGCTTGTGGGGCTTGGGATCGGGTTGCTGCTCGGCGCGGGCGCTGGGGTGGTCGCGTCACGGGTGATCGTGCGCCGGGCGGTGGGGCGGGTGCGGGTGGCCGAACGGCGGGCGCGGTCGGCCGAGCGGCTGGCCGAGATCGGATCCATGACGGGCGGGCTGGCGCACGAGATCAAGAACCCCCTGTCCACCATCGGTCTCAATGCCCAACTTTTGCAGGAGGCCATCGCCGATCTGGAACTGGCCGAACAGGACAAGGGGCGGTTGACCCGGCGCGTCGGTGCGCTGAAGCTGGAAACCGAACGCCTGCGGGGGATCCTGTCGGATTTTCTGGAGTACGCGGGCGAACTGCGTCTGGCCAGGGCGCGGGTGGATATCGGGACACTGCTCGAGGAACTGAGCGATTTCTACGATCCGCAGGCGCGGGCTTCCGGGGTGCGGTTGCGGGTCGAGCCGCCGCGTCCGGCGGTGGCGGCATGGATCGATGGGCCGCATGTCAAGCAGGCGTTGTTGAACCTGATGCTCAACGCGGTTTCGGTAATGGAGCACCCGTCAATCACGACGCGGGATCTGATCCTGCGCGGCGAGGCGTGTGATGACGATGGGGTTCCATCGGTGCGCTTGCATGTGATCGACACCGGGCCGGGGATGACGGAGGAGACGGTCGAGAAGATCTTCCGACCGTACTTCACAACGCGGGCGGGGGGCACGGGGCTGGGGCTGCCGACGGCCCGGCGGATCGCGGAAGCGCACGGCGGGCGGCTGGAGGTTCATACCAGGCCAGGGGTGGGGTCGGATTTCTATGTGACCGTGCCGGTGGGGGAGGAAGCTGTGGTTTCAGGCTCGCGGGACGCTTTGTAGTCAGGTTCTTGCGAGTACCGCCGTGAAGCAAGGACGGTGTCTTGATGTCGGGCAGAAAGCTGAGGCGGGGGCTTGCCCCCGCCCCCCTCCCCCCCCCCCGGGGGGGTCAGCGGGTCCAGAAGGTGAGGGTGGGCTGGACGGTGGCGGGGGCTTTGCGACCTTCGGCCTGCGTGATTAGTTGGGTGTCGGGGGCCGTCTCGGCATCGCGGAGCATGGCGAACGCGATGGCAGCCGCGCCGAGCATCGGGGCGATGGTTGAGCTGGTGATCACGCCGACCGGATTGCCCACGGGATCCTGCGGGGAGAACACGCGGTCGCCCATGCCGGGGAGCGGGGCATCATCATTGGGATCGGTGGCGGTGACTCGGAGCGCGGCCAGACCCTGCTTGCGGGTCTTGCGTGCATCCATGCGGGCGACGACCTCCTGGCCGAGGTAGCAGCCCTTGCGGAAGTCGATCCGTGTGTGGACGATGCTGGTTTCCGCGGGGAGTGTGTCGGGGCCGAAGTCGATGTTGAACAGCGGGCGGCCGGCCTCGATGCGGGCGGTATTCAGGGCGTACCAGCCGGCAGGCTTGACGGAGGGTGTGCCGGGGTGGGGGGCGAGGAGGGCCTCGTACACGCGCTCGGCGTGTTCGCGGGGAACGAGCAGACGCACGCCGGGGTCGCCGGTGAGGTCGTCCCGGTCGGCGATGCACGCAACCCCCGCGATGGTGCAGGCGGCGTTGGTGTCGGGCTTGAGCGTGGCGAGGTCGGGGGCGTTGGCTTTGGCGGTGAGAACCGCCAGCGCGGCCACGCCGTGCAGGGCGAGGGTGTGGTAGGTCTCCGCGGACGATTCGATGGTGCAGTCCTCGGAGAAAATGTAGTTGCTCAGAGCGGCCGTGGTCGGTGGGGCGAGGTGCCGATCGAGGAGCAGGATGGTGTGGTCCCCGCGTTCGATGACACGGAGGTCGGCATCGATGCGGCCCTTGCGGTTCAGCCAGAACGACGGGCGGGTCTGCCCGGCGGTCAGGTCGATGACCTTCTGGGTGAGCATGTTATTGAGAAAGGCGAGACGGTCCGGTCCGCGGAGGATGACGGCGGCGGTGTGGGGCTCGTCAAACAGCACGGCGGCCTTGCGGAGGGCGGCGTACTCAAGTCCGACCTCTTCAAAGGCGCCCACGACTTCGACGGGAGTGGGGGGAGGGCCGTAGGGAAGAAGGATGGCATCCGAGGCGGCGAAGCGATGGTGGAGTGGGCTTTGAAGAGGTGGGATGGGTGGGGTGGGACTGGGAGCGGGATGGGTCATGCGGAAGGGTAGAGCCGGGATGATGGGCGGGTGATGGTCGGGTCAGGGCCCGGATTGCGGAGGGTGGGGAGGGGGTGGGCAGGGGGGATCGGGGTGGGGCAGGCTATTGTTTGGGACGGTCCACGGGTGCTGCGTGCGTGCGTGGGCAAGGGATGTATTCAGATTGGGAGCCTCTTGTGAACATTGAGTTGCTGAAGCGTCTGTGCGAGACGCCGGGCGTGCCCGGTCGTGAGGAACGGGTCCGCACATTGATCCAGAAGGAAGTCAAAGGACTGTTCGATACGGTCGAGACGGACCCGCTGGGCAACCTGATTTGTCGACGGAACGCGCGGGGAGCGGGTGGGAAAGCGAAGAAGGCGGCCTCGAAGGGCAAGGCGCGGATGGTGATGCAGTTGTGCCACATGGACGAGATCGGGTTCTATGTGTCGAGCATTGACGATAAAGGTTTCCTGTGGGTGAATCCGGCGGGCGGGTTCGATACGCGGAATCTATTCTCCCGACGCGTGCTGGTGTGCGCGCAGGACGGGGACTACAAGGGCGTGATGAACCCCGGCGGTCGTCCGGTCCATATCTCCAGCCCTGAGGACCGCAAGAAGATCCCGGAGGCCAAGGAGTTCTTCGTGGACACCGGCATGACGGTGCAGCAGGTGAACAAGAAGTTCCGCATCGGCGATTACATCGTGATGGACGAGCCGCTGATCGAGATCGGCACGAAGGTGGTGTCGAAGGCGCTGGACAACCGCGTGGCGTGCTGGCTCGGCATCGAGTCGGTGCGGGCGTTGAGCAAGTCCGGGGCCGGTCACGATTGCGACATCGTGGTGGCGTTCACCGTGCAGGAAGAGGTGGGACTGCGCGGCGCGAAGACGGCGTCGTACGCGGTCAAGCCGGACATCGGTCTGGGCATCGATGTGACGCTGGCGTGCGACACGCCGGGTGTTCCGGCTGCCGAGGCTGTGACGACGCACGGCAAGGGCTTCGGGCTGCACATCAAGGACGGGAGCTTCATCTCGGACCATGAGCTGGTGGACCAGGTCGAGGCGGTGGCGAAGAAGAAGCGGATCCCGTACCAGCGAACGATCCTGGCCGCGGGCGGTCAGGACGGCGCGGCGGCGCAGCAGGCCGCGGCGGGCGCGAAGGCGGTGGGAATCACCGTGGGCACGCGGTATATCCACACGGTGACGGAGATGATCGACAAGAAGGATCTCCAGGCCGCGTGCGATGTGCTGGCGGCGTTGATGGCCGAGCTGGAGTGAGCGATCCGCGATCTGAAATGGAAACGCTGGCCTTGCGGGGCCGGCGTTTTTCATTGGGCTTTGGGTGTGTGGGCGGGGTCAGAGGAGGTGGGAGCGGAGCATCCAGAGCTGCTTCTCGAAGGTCTGGATGGCGGAGATGACCAGATCCTCGGAGACGGCATCGATGTCGCCCAGGGGTTCCTGGGCATCGCGGAGTGTGCCGATCGTGGCATCGATCAGGCTGCTGGCCAGTTCGAGGGCCTGCGTATCGGTCACGAATGAGTCTGGGACGGTGGGGAGCTTCTGGGCGGCGACCGTATGGGGTTGGCCGCGGGCGGGCACGCCGAGGGTGACGATGCGTTCGGCGAGTTCGTCGGAGGTGGCTCGAGCGTGTGCGATGACGACATCGAGAAACTCGTGGACGGTCTGGAACTTGGAGCCGCGGAGGTTCCAGTGCAACTGCTTGAGGGTCAGGGCCAGGTGGATGCTGGCGTGGACGCATGGCTGGAGCAACGCGGCCTGATCGTCGGGGTGCAGGTCGCGGGAGGTGATGGGGCGGTTGGGCTTGCTGGTTCCGGTCTTCTTGGATGGTTTGGTTGGCATGGCGAAGTCTCCTTCTGCTTGAAAGCGTACCGAGAGCGAGCGGGAAAACCGCCGGGGTGGTATGGGTATTCCGTGATGCGACAACGCCCGGCACAGGCCGGGCGTTGCGGTGTGTGAGTCGGCTTTGAGGCTCAGGCGGCGATGTTGGTCGCGTGCTCGATGCACTCGACGACCTGGCGGACCTGGAAGGGCTTGCGGAGGAAGGATTCGTAGCCGGCGGCGCGGAGGCCGTGTGCCTGCCCGTCGGTGAGCTTGCCGGACATGGCGATGAGCTTGGTCATCTGGAGGGCATCGGAGGTGCGGACCATATCGACGATAGCCCGGGGGTCGCCCTCGGCGATGTGGACATCGATGAGGACGACATGGGGGCGGAACCGCTCGCACTCGAGTCCGGCGGCGAAGGGGGTGGAGACGGCCCGGACTTCGTAGCCCGTCTGCTCGGTCAGGACGCGGTGGAGTACGGAGCCGACCTCGGCATCGGAATCGACGATGAGGACGCGGGTGGTGCCGGTCGAGATCCCTTCCATGGGGATCTGGTGGGCCTTCATGAAACGGTACAGCTCGGAGACGGGGATGCGTCGGTCCTTGGACCCGGGGATCCGGTAGCCCTTGAGCTGGCCGGAATCGAACCACTTGGAGACGGTCCGGGGGGCCACATTGCAGATCTTGGCGACCTCTCCGGTCGTCAGGACATCCTTTTCGGGGGGCATGGATCTCACCTCAGCGCACAAAAGATGGTGGACGGTGGCGTCGCCGTGACGCGCCGGTCGCCCATGCCATCGGCTCGTTTGGGAGGGGTCTTGACGACTGAGCGGCCATATGACCGGTGCAGACGGACAAATTTCGCGTATCCGGACGCAGAGGGAGAGTTTGGGTGTCGGGGTGTGGGGGAAAAGGTGGGGGTGGGAGAAGGGGGGAGGGGGGCTGAGGGGGGCGGAGGAGGGAGTGGGTGGGTGGGGAAGAGTGTCGGATGGGTTTGTGGGGTCGCGTTGACAGGTGCGCGGGGGTTCCGATACAGTTGAGACCTTGTCTTCGGGGTCCGCGGCAACAGCTTGCCGGGGGCGTCCGTACCGATTGGTCCGCGGGCGTGTTCTACCCCCGCTCGCAGCCCGAGGAGATCCCTAGTGCGTCGTTCGACCCGATCTGTCGTTTCGTTCTCGGTCCTGCTGTCCATGTTCGCCGGTGCCGCGGCGGGGACGGGGGCTTCCGCCTCGACACTGCTTCCGGTTCTGGAGTCGGCCCAGCCGACCGCCGCCCAGAACGAGCAGGCCCTGAGCCTGCTGCGTGACTTCATCCACTTTGTGCGTATCGCCCGCTACGACATCGCGGCCGACCTGGGCCGTCAGTTGCTGGATTCGGGGATCAGCGGCGAGGCGTTCGTGGACCTGGTGGAGAACGCTCGGGAGATCGAGCGGTTCGAGGAGTCCGTGGCGGCCGCCATGCGGGTGCCCGTGCTCGAGCCGGTGGCGGGTGCCTTGGACAAGCTGTATCGGGACGGCAAGCTGGCCCGGGTCCGCAACGCGGATGAGATCGCACGGAACATCGGCCTGCTGACCGGGGGGCTCCGTGGGCGCCAGATCGGGCGTGAGCGGCTGATCGCGGCGGGCGAGTACGCCCTGCCCCAGTTGCTTGAGGCCTACCTCCAGAACCGGGATGCCAACCTGCGGGCGCAGGTGCAGCGGGTGCTGGTGGATCTTGGACGTCAGTCGATCGCTCCGCTCGTGACGGCCCTGCCGAATCTCGACCCGGTCCGTCAGGAGGCCGTGATCGATGTGCTCGGGTTGATCCCGTATCGCACCAGCGTGCCTTTCCTGGTGGATCTGTACCAGAACAGCACGGTTGAGGCTGTCCGTCAGGCCAGCGCCCGGGCATTGGGTCGGCTGGGTGGGAACCCCTCGGCCGATGTGGCGGATCTGTACGCTCTGCTGGCGGATTCCTATTACGCCGAACCGGGTGAACTGACCAGCTTCGCCAACGAGGAGTTCCAGCTCCTGTGGCGGTTCGATCAGGGCTTGGGGTTGGTGATGACGCCGGTCCGGACCGAGGTGTTCCACGAGGCGATGTCGATGCGGATGGCCGAGAGGGCCTTGGGCATCAACGCGGACAACCTCGAAACTCTGGCACTGTGGATCGCTGCGAACTACTCGCGTGAGCTGGACTCGCCCGAGGGGTATGACAACCCCGCGTATCCGGCGGATCGTCGTGGAGCGGCGTATTTCGGCGCGGCCGCCGGGCCGGAGATCGGCCAGATGGTGCTGCGTCGTGCGATCGACACGCGGGACACTCCCCTGGCGAGGGAGGCGATCGACGCGATCCAGCAGACGGCGGGGACCAGCTCTCTGTGGGGCTCGCCCGTGAACGGCCGGTATCCGCTGCTGGAAGCTTTGAACTACCCCAACCGCCGTGTGCAGTATGAGGCGGCCCTGGCATTGGGCAAGTCTTCCCCGGCGGAAGGTTTCCGCGGGTCGGAGCGGGTTGTGCCGCTGCTGGCCGGCGCGGTGCGTGACGCGGGTGCCCTCACGGCGATCGTGCTGACGGGCGGAGACCGTGAGGCGTACGACGCCGATCGGACGGTGCTGGAATCAATGGGTTTCCGGGTGCTGCCGCCGTCGCCGACGGGTCTGGACGGGCTGGAGGCGGCGATCGCCGAGGCTCCGGCCGTGGATCTGATCGTGACGCGTCTTGGCCAGGACCAGACCATTCTGGAGATCGAATCGGCGCGCGGGTCCGACCGCTTGTCGGCCACGCCCGTGCTGGCGATGCTCTCGGCGGACGATGAAGCCGCCCTGCTCCGCCAGTACCGGCGGGACCAGACCGTGGCGGTCCGTCGGGCGCTGACGCCCGACATGTTCACGGCCACGGCGGATGAACTCCTGCGGGTGGCCTCCGGTGGTGCGATCGGTGAGGATGAGGCCCAGGCCTATGCGTCACGGGCGTTGCTCGTCCTGCGCGATCTGGCCGTGTCGAACAACACCGTGCTGGATGTGGCCGATTCGGCGACCATCCTGATCCAGGTGCTCGCCGATGCCGAGGGCCTGTCGATGATCGACCTGGCCGAGGTGCTTTCTCATGTGAACAGCCCGGCGGCTCAGCGGGCCATCTTTGAGAAGGCCCTGGCGACGAGCGGGTTCGAGCAGGTCGAGATGCTGGCCATCGCCGCCGACTCGGGCAAGCGGTTCGGGAACCACCTGGATGCCCGCCTGGTGCGTCGTCTGGTCGAACTGGCTCAGTCCGAGAATGAAGAACTGGCGACGCAGGCCGTGGCCCTCATGGGTTCGCTGAGGATCGAGAACACCCACCTGGTGCCGCTGATCCTGTCCACCGATGGAGAACACGGCGGGCGGTCGCCGCTGGTGTCGAAAGAGTAAGGTTTCGCGGGTTATGATCCGGCTTGATTTCGGTTGACACCGAAGAGCGTTACCGTGGAATCCGCGCCCGGATGGAACCCGCTTGAATCTTTGGAAGTCATGCGGCCTAGTCGCACTTCGATCCTGGTCGGGGTCCAATTTTTCCCCAGCGGTCCGCGAAACCTTTGAATTTTCCAGTTTGTTTGCTTTCGATGAAAGCCTACAACCGTCGATCGCTCAGTCGTCTTCAGCGGCATGATGTTTAACAGCTTCGGACCTCCATCGCGCGATCTGGTCCTCCACGCTTAAAGCACGCATCTCGGTGTTCAACTCTTGCGACCAGAGAATGCACCGCCCGTGAAAAGGCATTCCGTATCCGGTCTGAAAATCCCATGAGCCGGATGTCTGGTCATGGTTGATGAATACCCGGAAGCCGCCATCGGCAAAGCTCGGATGGAGCATGAACGAGACCAGAACCCAGGCCTCATCCGTAAAGCGGCATGCGAACTCACCGATCCTCTCGAACCCGGGATTGCCACCAAACTGGTACTCAAGCCCGCCCCGCATGTCCCAGATCACCAGATTGCCACAGCTTCGGAATCGCAACCCGTCTTGGTAGATGATGATCGTCCCGCGGAAACCGACCTGGCCGTCATCCGTTACGGCAACCAAGCCGTAGCACCTCGGTGGGCACGCATGGGGCTGGGGTGACGGACCTGGCCCTCGGGCTGTTCCCATCCCCACCAGAAGAAGAAGACACAAGCAAAGTCTTTCGTACCAATGCGGCATCAGAACCCCTTCTCGCGGGTTTCTCTCTCCCTTTTCCCAGAGAAGCCACTCATTCCGCGTTCTTTAAAGAATCCCACGGAGCTAGACAAAGAGCGATGGCTGACCCCTTCTCCCCAAGAGAGTACCAAAGCAGGGAGGTTTTTTCAACGCCTACCATCGGGCCTTCCAAACCGTCCCACGACCGGTTCAGATCCCACCTCTTCCAGCCTACAATCCCACCCGTACAGCCCCCGAGGATGATCCCATGGCCGACACCTTCCGCTGCCGCCTCGTCACCCCCGATGCCGAACTGCTTTCCGAGCCGGTGGTCTACGCCTCCGTGCCCGCCTGGGACGGCCTCATCGGCTTCCAGCCCGGGCGCGCCCCCATCGTCGCCCGCCTGGGGATGGGCGAACTCCGCCTGGACTTCCCCTCCGCCAAGGGCAGCGGCTCGCGCCACTTCTTCGTCGATTCCGGCTTCCTCAAGATGGGCGATGGCGAGCTGACCATCCTCGCCGAGAAGGCTGTTCCCGCCGAGCGCATCGTGGAGCAGGACGCCAAGGCCGAACTCGCCGCGGCCGAGGCCCGCGTCATTCCCGCTGATGTTCAGGACCGTCTGGCCGCCCAGGACCGCCTGACCCACGAGCGCAACGCGGCGCGGACCAAGCTCCACCTTGCCCAGAACATCAAGTCCCGCGGGATCTAAAAGAATGTTCATGCAAGCGTTGTGAGTGGAAGCTACACCACGGCTGAGCATCCTCCGTGTCGTGACGAGTTTTTGTATGTTCGCACATCGTGTCGGCATCCGGCCCAGAGGCCGTATGATGCCGCCGCGATCATGAACTGGACCGCCCTGATTCCGAGCGTCGCTGTCCTGCTGCACTGGGCCCTGGTGCTGGGTGTGGCGCTGCGCGTGATCTCGAAACGCCGTTCCCAGGGTGTCAGTCTCGCGTGGCTGGCCGTGCTCGCGTGGATCCCCATTCTGGGCGTGGTGCTTTACATCCTGGTCGGTGAATCATGGCTGTCGCGCAAGCGGGCACGCCGAATGCAGACGCTGGAAGAAGCAGCGCGTGCTCATTTCGAGGCTCTTGAGCCGTATGCGGCCACCGAGGATCCTGCGGTCCGCCCTTTTCTGGCCCCACTGAACCGTCTTGCACGCGCCACAAGCCCGATCCCGGCGTTGACCGGCAACTCGGTCGAACTGCTCGACGATGCCGACGCTTTTTTTCCCGTCCTGCTCGATGAGATCGCCAAGGCCGAAAAAACCATCAGCCTCATGTTCTACATCTATGCGCCCGGTGGGCGGGTTGATCTGGTCACCACCGCCCTGGTCGCGGCCGCGCGACGCGGGGTCCATGTGCGGGTGCTGGCCGATGCGGTCGGTTCCGCGGGTTTTTTCGCCAGCGACTGGCTCGGTGATCTGCAGGCGGCCGGCGTTGAGGTCCGGGCCGCCCTGCCCGTCAAACTCGCTCGGGCATGGGTGGCCAGGGTCGATCTTCGCAATCACCGCAAACTGGCCGTCTTCGATGGGGCAACGGTGCTCACGGGGAGCATGAATCTGGCCGACCCCAAGGTCTTCAAGCAGCCGCGCACGCCGAGCAAGCCCAGCGGCGGGCGATCCACCGGGCCTTGGGTGGACATCATGGCCCGCGTGCGCGGCCCGGCGGTCTCCGCGCTGGACCTCTTGTTCGCCTTGGACTGGTGTACCGAGTCCCCGGACGATTCGCTGGCCGAGGAGCGACCGAAGCAGCCGAAGAACGCGGGCATCAGCCCCATCCAGATCATCTCCTCCGGCCCGGGCGACAATCCGGATGATCTCCGACGGGCCCTGCTCCAGTCGATCTACGCCGCGCGTGAAGAGCTGGTGATCTCCACCCCGTATTTCGTGCCTGATGACACGATGCTCACCGCCCTCATCACGGCCGCCAAACGCGGGGTCAAAACCATTTTGGTCGTGCCGGAACGGGTGGACTCGGTGCTTGTCCGCCACGCGTCACGCTCTTATTACGATGACCTGCTGAAGGCCGGTGTGGATGTCCGCTTGTTCCAGAACGGGCTGCTGCACTCCAAGACCGCCGTGATCGACCGACGCCTGGTGCTGCTCGGCTCGGCGAACATGGACCGCCGCTCGCTCTGGATCAACTTCGAGCTGTCGCTGTTCATCCACGATGAAGAAATCGCCGAGCAGATGCGGTACATCCAACACCGCTACCTGGCCGACTCCCGCTGCCTGACCGAAGGCGGCTGGGACGAACGGGGGTTCGCGTCGAAACTGGTGGACAACGCGGCACAGTTGCTCGCGCCGATTCTTTGAGGATTGGTGAGACGGAGGCAGGGGCGGTGGGGGGGAGTGGGTAAAGACTGTCCATATCCTGACTGGCGTAGGCATCGCGGCACACACGGAAGTGTCGAACAATGTAGAAAAATAGCACCTGCATTTGCTCGCAACACCAAAATCGGGGTTACGGATCGCCTCTCAATCCGCGCCCCTGTGAAGGGGCGACCCGGTTGCTGAGGATTTGGGACACACCCCAGTTGGTTTCAATCCGCGCCCCTGTGAAGGGGCGACCCGATTGGCGTAAGGATGTAGCGATGGGGTTCCATGTTTCAATCCGCGCCCCTGTGAAGGGGCGACACCGGCGCGGTGCAAGGGTACGAGGTCGCGCACTGGTTTCAATCCGCGCCCCTGTGAAGGGGCGACCGGTGCCCAGCATCTGTACGCGGCTCACCTTCTGTTTCAATCCGCGCCCCTGTGAAGGGGCGACACCAGCGGATCCTCCGCGCCCATGGGGATGTTGCGGTTTCAATCCGCGCCCCTGTGAAGGGGCGACGATGTTGCCTGTGCCGTCGTCGGTGAGGCACTCGTGTTTCAATCCGCGCCCCTGTGAAGGGGCGACGGCGGGAGAAGATGTCCTCCTTGACCGCCGCGGTGTTTCAATCCGCGCCCCTGTGAAGGGGCGACGTTGACGGAGCGCCGCACCTGGGCCTTGACGCCCTGTTTCAATCCGCGCCCCTGTGAAGGGGCGACTTGGCAAGCGGATCGGAATCCACGCCGCCAAGAAGTTTCAATCCGCGCCCCTGTGAAGGGGCGACGACATCACCACGCCATTCGTGATCAGATGTCGGGTTTCAATCCGCGCCCCTGTGAAGGGGCGACGCCTCCACTTCAAAGAATCCCTGTCGACCGACCGCGTTTCAATCCGCGCCCCTGTGAAGGGGCGACCGCGTCGTCGGCCAGCCTCTATCTCGGCTGGCAGAAGTTTCAATCCGCGCCCCTGTGAAGGGGCGACGTCGATAGATAGAAAATCGCTACACCGCCGACCGGTTTCAATCCGCGCCCCTGTGAAGGGGCGACGGCCAACAACAGCAGCATCATGCTGCCCACCACGGGTTTCAATCCGCGCCCCTGTGAAGGGGCGACTACGGTACGCTCGAAGATAGAGACTCTTTGGGCGGTTTCAATCCGCGCCCCTGTGAAGGGGCGACGTGTGATGGTGCCCGTAGCGAGCGAGGCCACCAGGTTTCAATCCGCGCCCCTGTGAAGGGGCGACTGAAGTAGGGGCTCGCAAGGCCCTGCGTGCCCTGGTTTCAATCCGCGCCCCTGTGAAGGGGCGACCCGCCGCTCGACCAGCTCGGCAGCAGCCGCCAGGTGTTTCAATCCGCGCCCCTGTGAAGGGGCGACGTGCCAGGCCTCATGGCCGCGGAGCCATGAGCGGCGGTTTCAATCCGCGCCCCTGTGAAGGGGCGACCGAATACAGCCAGAGCCGCGTGCGACCCATGCTCGTTTCAATCCGCGCCCCTGTGAAGGGGCGACGACGCGATGCCGGAGCCTCCCCAGTTGGGCGAGGCGTTTCAATCCGCGCCCCTGTGAAGGGGCGACTCGACGAGGCCCACTACCTCTCCGCGAAGGCGATGTTTCAATCCGCGCCCCTGTGAAGGGGCGACCACGCAACGAGGTCGCCTCGGCCACGATCGCGCCGTTTCAATCCGCGCCCCTGTGAAGGGGCGACACGCAGGGTCTGGTTGAGCCACTCCAGCATCCCCGGTTTCAATCCGCGCCCCTGTGAAGGGGCGACTCGACGGCGACGGCATTGACAACGATTGCGATCCGTTTCAATCCGCGCCCCTGTGAAGGGGCGACTCCTCAGTCGCCTCGGGATCATCCTTCGTGAGGGTGTTTCAATCCGCGCCCCTGTGAAGGGGCGACGTTGTAGGACCGGATCGTTCGGGCGTGCATGGTGTTTCAATCCGCGCCCCTGTGAAGGGGCGACGTCGTTCGGGCGGTTGTCCCAGCACGGGTTCAGGGTTTCAATCCGCGCCCCTGTGAAGGGGCGACGCTGGCACCAGCAGCGTCACGACCAGGAGCAGGGCGTTTCAATCCGCGCCCCTGTGAAGGGGCGACCGCCCCCCGCCCAATGCCCTGTCCTGTCCTGGTTCTGTTTCAATCCGCGCCCCTGTGAAGGGGCGACGGGATGCCGTCACCGTCTGGATCGCCGGTCAAATTGTTTCAATCCGCGCCCCTTCACAGGGGCGCGGATCGGAGGCTTTATCGGAACCGGGATCAAGCATGTTTCAATCCGCGCCCCTGTGAAGGGGCGACGATGCTGGGCGTGAGCGAGCAGTTGCTGCTGGGCCTGTTTCAATCCGCGCCCCTGTGAAGGGGCGACCCGAGCGGTTCCTACCACCCCCCGAGGAGCCGGAGGTTTCAATCCGCGCCCCTGTGAAGGGGCGACCGCGCTGGTGGAGCACCGACTCGCCGAGCGAGCGGTTTCAATCCGCGCCCCTGTGAAGGGGCGACTTGCTCGATTGGCCCGCGGCTGAAATGCCGTCGATGTTTCAATCCGCGCCCCTGTGAAGGGGCGACCCTATATGTCCGTTTATGTGGAGGGTTTGTCCGCTGTTTCAATCCGCGCCCCTGTGAAGGGGCGACCACCAAGCGCGGCATCGGCTTCCGCATTGCCGGCGTTTCAATCCGCGCCCCTGTGAAGGGGCGACGATCGTGTTGCGTCAAGGACGCGGATCGGAACGAGTTTCAATCCGCGCCCCTGTGAAGGGGCGACGGGAGCGTACAACTCCAACGGCAAAGCGCGGATCGGTTTCAATCCGCGCCCCTGTGAAGGGGCGACAACCAGCAGGGTCAACCGCTCGGGGCTGAGGCTGTTTCAATCCGCGCCCCTGTGAAGGGGCGACGCCCATAACCTGCCCTTATCGGGTCCATAAGCCGTTTCAATCCGCGCCCCTGTGAAGGGGCGACCTATGGCCGCTTGTCTTATGCGATTTGCGCACGGGAGTTTCAATCCGCGCCCCTGTGAAGGGGCGACGTCGGGCTTCTACGGTCCGCAACCCACCTCAAACTGTTTCAATCCGCGCCCCTGTGAAGGGGCGACATCGCTTGCCAGGGAGCGGAGACGGATCCGGATTGTTTCAATCCGCGCCCCTGTGAAGGGGCGACACGATCTCGTAGTAGTCCGAGAGCGGGAAGGTGATGTTTCAATCCGCGCCCCTGTGAAGGGGCGACCCCAGTGGGGACAGAACGGAGAATCAATGGCGAAGTTTCAATCCGCGCCCCTGTGAAGGGGCGACCTGCACGGCGTGATCCCGAGTGCCCCCGTAGGCAGGTTTCAATCCGCGCCCCTGTGAAGGGGCGACACCAGGAGCGTGTCCTGGCCGATATGGAGTTCGAGTTTCAATCCGCGCCCCTGTGAAGGGGCGACGCCCGCTCCGCGGCCTTGCCGACCGCGGGAAACTCCCCGTTTCAATCCGCGCCCCTGTGAAGGGGCGACGTAGCACGCCACCGCCAGGGCGAACGCTGGCGATGTTTCAATCCGCGCCCCTGTGAAGGGGCGACACTGGGATCGGACGCGGGATTTGACCTCAGACTCGTTTCAATCCGCGCCCCTGTGAAGGGGCGACTCAACGCGGTGGACTCGACACCCGGCTCCGCTATGTTTCAATCCGCGCCCCTGTGAAGGGGCGACAACAAACTGGCGGCGTACGGCGATGGGTGTCATCGGGGTTTCAATCCGCGCCCCTGTGAAGGGGCGACGGCGGGGATTGACACACCAGAAGAAAGGAAACCCATGTTTCAATCCGCGCCCCTGTGAAGGGGCGACTCCCTTGCTTGCACCATTCAGGTCGGCCCGCGTGTTTCAATCCGCGCCCCTGTGAAGGGGCGACGGCGGCGGATGTTGCGGTGGGTGTGGCGGCGAAGGTTTCAATCCGCGCCCCTGTGAAGGGGCGACTGGGCGGGGCTTGCAAGCCGTGAGTGCTGGCGCTGGTTTCAATCCGCGCCCCTGTGAAGGGGCGACGAACCGTTCGTGTAGGTCTTGGCGGTCACATTGTTGTTTCAATCCGCGCCCCTGTGAAGGGGCGACAAGGGGCGGAGAGTAGGCGCACGGTGCATCGGCGAGTTTCAATCCGCGCCCCTGTGAAGGGGCGACTAGACCATTGCAGGGCGGCAAAATATTGTTCAATGTTTCAATCCGCGCCCCTGTGAAGGGGCGACGATCGGGAGATTCTTCGTTCCAAACTTCTTTCTGGTTTCAATCCGCGCCCCTGTGAAGGGGCGACGCAAGATCTGGCGAATCCTGGTCCCGATCGCGCAGTTTCAATCCGCGCCCCTGTGAAGGGGCGACGCACGATCGGCACGGCTTCCATGGCCGCGCCATCGTTTCAATCCGCGCCCCTGTGAAGGGGCGACCAGCGGCACCAATCCAGATAAGTGTTCCCCCAGCTGTTTCAATCCGCGCCCCTGTGAAGGGGCGACTGGGTGTGGGACAGGCACGACAACGACTACGAGCAGTTTCAATCCGCGCCCCTGTGAAGGGGCGACCTTCAATCGCACCGACCCCATCCAGATCATCGGGTTTCAATCCGCGCCCCTGTGAAGGGGCGACGAGCCGGGCGGACCTGCCGTTGGGGAGGGACACCGGTTTCAATCCGCGCCCCTGTGAAGGGGCGACCCGGGCGGATCGGCGGCGGCTCGCACGGTCCACTGTTTCAATCCGCGCCCCTGTGAAGGGGCGACCACGCTCCAGCATGGCACCAAAGGGAGAGGGCACGTTTCAATCCGCGCCCCTGTGAAGGGGCGACGATCTTGTGTCCGCTTCCCGCGTCGCGGCCAGCGCGTTTCAATCCGCGCCCCTGTGAAGGGGCGACAGGCCTTCAGCCTGGCGGAGGACCGGCGCATGACGCGTTTCAATCCGCGCCCCTGTGAAGGGGCGACCAGATCTCGACTTCGCCGGACTCGATGACGACGGAGTTTCAATCCGCGCCCCTGTGAAGGGGCGACGGCCCTTGGCGCACCGCTCCAGCCCACCCAAGTGGTTTCAATCCGCGCCCCTGTGAAGGGGCGACGGCCCTTGGCGCACCGCTCCAGCC
>CAZXGL010000036.1:26273-28136 GCA_964640595.1 uncultured Phycisphaeraceae bacterium
CACCCAAGTGGTTTCAATCCGCGCCCCTGTGAAGGGGCGACATCGATTGCTCGGCTTGGCGTGATGTTCCATGTGGTTTCAATCCGCGCCCCTGTGAAGGGGCGACGCCTGCCCGGCACGCTGGTGGAGAGCATGGAGTGGTTTCAATCCGCGCCCCTGTGAAGGGGCGACGTCGCTCATGATCTCAAACTCGTACTGGCCGCCGGGGTTTCAATCCGCGCCCCTGTGAAGGGGCGACAGGCGTGGGCCATGTACGAAGCCGCGCTGCGCGATGTTTCAATCCGCGCCCCTGTGAAGGGGCGACGCGACCGCCTCCTCGACGATCTCCGCGCCGCCGCCGTTTCAATCCGCGCCCCTGTGAAGGGGCGACGAGGATCGCCCGCACGGAGACGGCGCGGGCGATGTTTCAATCCGCGCCCCTGTGAAGGGGCGACTGGCAGCCGAACGGACACCGAGCAAAAAAGTTGAGTTTCAATCCGCGCCCCTGTGAAGGGGCGACCCGCTCCCATACAGGTCATGGTTGCACTGGCCCATGTTTCAATCCGCGCCCCTGTGAAGGGGCGACCGAGGACGCGGAAGGGATCATCGCTGAGTACGAGTTTCAATCCGCGCCCCTGTGAAGGGGCGACAGATGGACTGGCCCTCATCGCCGGTGAGCGAACCGTTTCAATCCGCGCCCCTGTGAAGGGGCGACAGTAGTGATGGGAGGGGGACGCCGAGGGCGCGAGTTTCAATCCGCGCCCCTGTGAAGGGGCGACCGACGGCCAGCCGCACAAGCTCCTCGGCCGAGATGTTTCAATCCGCGCCCCTGTGAAGGGGCGACCACTGCGCCCGATGCCGCTCACTCACCGAACCGATGTTTCAATCCGCGCCCCTGTGAAGGGGCGACGGTCTACAACGCGCTGCTGGAGCAGGCCCGCGCCCGTTTCAATCCGCGCCCCTGTGAAGGGGCGACGGCAGAGCCGTTCCCGACACCGGATGGGGCAGAGCCGTTTCAATCCGCGCCCCTGTGAAGGGGCGACGTGGGACCACGGTGGCCAGTCTCTCCGCTCTGCCTGTTTCAATCCGCGCCCCTGTGAAGGGGCGACTGGTCCCACTCACCTTGCGGAAGGGAGATTTGTAGTTTCAATCCGCGCCCCTGTGAAGGGGCGACCCGGCCACCTCCGCCCGGCGGGCCGACTCGCGGCCGGTTTCAATCCGCGCCCCTGTGAAGGGGCGACGATCGAGGGGGACGGTCTGATCTAGTGGTCCATTGTTTCAATCCGCGCCCCTGTGAAGGGGCGACCCCGGCAACACACCGGGCGGGCAGGCCAAGAACCTGTTTCAATCCGCGCCCCTGTGAAGGGGCGACCGCCTTCACTGGCGTTTCGACCAATGTTGTTCCTGTTTCAATCCGCGCCCCTGTGAAGGGGCGACAGCGGCCCCGCCAGACCGCCAGTCCCGCCCAGCTGGTTTCAATCCGCGCCCCTGTGAAGGGGCGACTGCAGGCCGATGGTTTGTGGGGGGTTTGGGATGTGTTTCAATCCGCGCCCCTGTGAAGGGGCGACTCACCTGCACGGAGGGGGCCAGCGTGGCAGAGGCGGTTTCAATCCGCGCCCCTGTGAAGGGGCGACGCGGCCACTCAGAGACTCGGCCAGACCAGAGGGGCGTTTCAATCCGCGCCCCTGTGAAGGGGCGACCAGGCTGACCGGACAACCCGGGTTGTTGTGGGTGTTTCAATCCGCGCCCCTGTGAAGGGGCGACCCGCGTTGTCACGGGGGCTGGCAACACAAGCTCCGTTTCAATCCGCGCCCCTGTGAAGGGGCGACCACCTGCACGGAGGGGGCCAGCGTGGCAGAGGCGGTTTCAATCCGCGCCCCTGTG
>CAZXGL010000037.1:0-27338 GCA_964640595.1 uncultured Phycisphaeraceae bacterium
GACTTCGACGCGATCAGCATCCCCACCGCGATCGGCAGGTCATACATCGGCCCTTCCTTGCGCACATCCGCCGGGGCCAGGTTGATCAGCGAATGACCCCGGGCCGGGCAATACCCCGAGTTGGCCAGCGCCGACTTGACACGCTCGAGCGATTCACGCACCGAGGCATCCGGCAAACCCACCAAGATATCCCGATCGAACTCCCCCCGGTCGTTGTCCACCTCAATCTCGCACGGGATCGCATCAATGCCTTCCAAGATGTAAGAGTGGATTCGGACGACCATATCGGCTCAGCATACCAAAGTCCGAACGCCGTGTCGAGCGACATGTTTGGATTGCGTTTGTAAAATTGAACCCCAAACTTCCGCGTCCGACCCATGGCCCCCTCCCTTCCGGTCGATATCCCCCGTTGCAGGGTGCCGCAGCCCGCCCATTGCTCCATCCAGCCGCCCCTCACGATGAGGGAATGGAAGGAGTAGGGGAAGCCGGAGCGTCTTTGTGTGGGGTCAAACCGTCATCCTGACCGGCGATTGGAACCACGCCATCCGTGCCCGGGGTCTGGCCGTGGCCTCCGCCCTGGCCGGGGCTGGCATTGAAACGACCGTGATCGCCCCGGTCTCCCCAGCGCAGACGGGTTTGCCGGACACCGTCGCGTTCATCCCGGCCCGACGCCACGACGACGCGACCCAGGCCTTGACGCGTCTGGCCGATGATGGCCCGCTGCTCATCGAGTGCCACGATGCGGCCGCCGCCCGGTGCGCCCTGATCTGGCGGCACGCAACCAACCCGCAAGCCGTTATCCTGCTCGATGCTTCGGCCGCTCTGGCCGACCCCGTGTCCGCCATGGCCGCCAATGCCGTGCTCGCCCCCACCCACGCCCAGGCCGGTCTGTGCCGGTCGGCGGGAATCCCGGAGTACCGCGTGCTGGTCACGCCGAGCCCCATCATGCCCCAGGGCGTGTTCGAGCCCGGCGCGGAGACGGTGCTGTGCCCCACGCCCATCGGCCCGGATCGCGGGCTGCTCGAACTGATCGACGCGTGGGCCGCCTCGCTCAGCGGGTCCGAGCACCGCTGGCAACTGCGTTTCTGCGGCCCGGTGGAGGATGTCAGATTCGCCCACACGCTCGCCGGACGCGCCGCGTGCTGCGCGGGCGTGACACTCTCCGAACGACTGAACAATCCGGATGACGACATCGCGGGCTCGGCCGTCATCATCGATCCCAACGGCGGGGCCTGCCCCTCCGTGCTCCAGGGCGTGGTGCGCGGACGCGCTGTCTTCGCGCCCGCGGGCTCGCCAACCGCCGAGGCCGTCTGCCCCGAGGAGGGTCCGTTCGCCTACGACAGCACGAATCTGCGCGGCGTGCTCAGCGTGTTCGACCTGATCGCCGACCGGACCGCCCCCGATTTCGCGTCCGCGGGACTCAACGCCCGTGAAAAACTGCTGCGCATCCACGCCCCCACCCACGCGCTCACCGCTCGCACGCAGGCCCATGAGCACGCCCGGGCCCTCGGCGCGCCGCCCGGGGTTGTGACCGGGCCGCCACCCGCCCCGTCCTGGGGCGGCTCCACCCGGGGGCGTCAGAGCATCTCCGGCACCGAACGACTGCTGCGCTCCATGCTCGCCTGTCATTCCGAGGGTCTGCGCCGCGTCGCGCTCTATGGCGCGGGCGAGTTCGTCAAGGGCTGCGCCGACGCGCTGTGCGAGCCGCCGCTGGAACTGGTCGGCTTCATCGACGACGATCCCGCCAAACTCGGCAAACGCATCTGGGGATATCCCATCCTGTGCGCCGATGTCGCCCTGACCGCGGATCTCGACGCCGTGATCCTCACCGCGCCGTCCTGCGAGCAGCAGCTCTGGCATCAAACCGCCTGGTTCCGCCAGGCCCACATCCGCGTGATCCCGCTGCTCAGCGAGCACGCCGAGATCTTCGCCGCCCGAGCCGCATGACTCGCTACACGCCGGCGCGCGCGACCAGAGCCCCCGCCCCCACTCCCCTCCACGGCGCGATCACCCGACGCCCATCCCCCACCGCCGCTCGTCTTTCCATCGCATCGATCATCGGTCCCGGTGACATCGTCCCGATCACCAGCGCCTCCGCGTCGGCCTCGGCCACTTCCGCCACGCCGAGTTCGGCCAACGCGCGATGCACGCACCACGCGTTCTTGCCCGCGTCCACCACGCACGCCGTGCGGAACGCCCCCGCCGCGAACGCGATCCCCAGCGCGTCCCGCGCCGCGGCCATCCCCGTGAACCGATCGAACTCCGCCGGCGTCAGCGGCGTGCGTTCCTGCCCGTGCAGCGTACGCCGCAACTCCACAAGCCCCCGCGCATAGGCCTCCCGCACGCCCTCCTTCTCCGCGATGAACCGGCACCGCCGGCGCGTCTCACGGACCTGGTCACGGCGGACGGATTCCGGGGCGTACCGCTGCATCACCCAACCGTTGTTGCGTACCAGTCGTTCGACGATCGTGCCCATATCCCGCCCCGCGGTCGCCCGCCGGTGCTCCACCCGGAAGCGCGGGTCAAACCGCACGCGTCCCCCGGCTCCGATGATCTTCGCGCTCAGGTCGTACTCCTCCGCGTAATACCCGAACGCGTGGTCATACCCGCCGAATCGCTCGAACGCCGCGCGGCGCACCGCCACCCCGCACCCGATGAACACCTCCGGCAGCCCCCCCATCTCCCGTCCCTTGTGGGACCGATTTCCCGTCGGCCTCTTCTCCCCCTCCCCATTTGCCATTCTCGCTTTGCTCTCTTCGCCTTCGCCACCCACCCACACATCCGCGCTCACCGCCCACACATCGGCCGGCGCGGCCTCCAACGCGGCGAACAGCCCGTCATCCGTCGGGTGCGAGTCGTCGTCGAGCATCACCAGCCACTCGGCCTTGGTCCGCCCGATGACCCGGTTCCGCGCCGCCGCGCCCTCGTTGAAAGGCAGGCACTCCAGCATCACCGGCGCGCCGTTGGCCAGTTCACCCGCCACCAGCGGCGCATGCGCCGACCCGTTGTCCACCACGAACACTTCCGTGCCCCCGGGAGCGTCCAGCGTGCCGAGCGCCTCAAGCGTGGTTTCCAGGTGATCGCACCGATCCCGCGTGGGGATCACGAAGCAGACCGTCAGACCAGACTCAGACATGTCACCCAATCCGGGTTAGGACGCACCCGCTCATCACGAAGCCAGATGCGTCACCCTCGGAACCCCGCGTGCCGCCAGCACCTCCGCGGGCACGAAACTCAGGGCGTGGGCGCCCATCGTCTCGACTCGCCGGCGCAGCGTCGCGATATCAACCGGTACATTTCCCATTCTAGACCCGTGTACGGAAGCGGCCAAAGCCCCAACAAAGGCGCTCTGCAGAATCGACCCGCCGCAGGCCAGCATCAGCGTCGCGCCCGCAAGCAGCGCATCGCCGCAGCCGAGCGCATCCACCACATGCGCCGACAGGGCGGGAACATGCTCACTCTTCAGCCGACTGCGATACCCCTCGCCACCCCGACCATCCTCTCCCCGACCCTTTTTCTCCGATTCCAGCGGCTCGAAGGTCACCAACCCCTCCGCCCCCATCGTCACGATCATCGCCGCGCTATCCGTCGCCGACAGATGCCCCCACGCCACCGCCGGCAGCGATTCGTCGTACATCCGCGTGGAGGCCCGAAGCTCGCTCTCCGATGGCGTCACCAGATCCATGCGGCGCATCGAGCGCAGATGGTTGCGGTGCCCGGACACATCGCCCGTCAGCACCCGCACGCGCGGACGCAGCACGCCCGTCACCCGGTCCAGCATCATCCCGCTGAACAGCCCGAGCCCGAAGTCCGTCACGATGGCCGCGTCGCAGCCCTCGGCGTGCTCGCCCGCCAGCGCGACCAGCCGGTCCTGCTCCTGCGCATCAAGCACGGCCTGCCGCACCCAGTCCACCTTCACGACCTTCTCATGCCCCACGATGAACCGGTGCTTGCTCGCCACCGGCGTTTCCTGGTGGACGAAGGCCAGCTTCACGCCCTCGCCCGCCAGACGCTCACGCAACGCTTCAACCACCGCCGGATCCCGCGGCAGGGCCGTCACCAGCGTCGGCTCAGCCCCCAGCGCGGCCAGGTGCCGCGCAACCACCGCCGCCCCGCCGTCAAAACTCCGCTCCTGCACCGGACGCAACGCCAGCACCGGGCTTTCGCCCGCCACGCCCGGCGGATCACAGAACACATACCGGTCCTCGATGACCTCCCCCACCACCACGGCCCGCTTGCCCCGGAACCCCGCCATCCGCGACTGGATCTGCTCGGGCAGCAGCACGGGGTGCCGCAGCAGTTCCGCGATCCGCGCGTCCGCCGGGTTGATCGACTCGGCCATCCCCGCGATCAACGCGGTCGAGCTGAACACCACATCCCCCGAGGTGAACACCACCCGCCCACCGTGCCGCTCCACGGCCTCGCGCTCGGCCGCGAACCCGGCGTGCTGGTTCGTTGCGTACTCCTGCCCCTTCACATACACATCGGGCTGGACGGCCCCCAGCAGATCCACCGCCGTCGGTGAAGGCTCGACGAACACCCAGTCCACGAAGTCCAGCGCGGCCAGGTTCTCCGCCCGCAGCTCCTGCGGGATCAGCGGCCGCCCCGCCCCCTTGCCGATCCCCGCGTCCCCCGTGATCGTGATGAGCAGGAGATCCCCCAGCTGCCGCGCCTGGCGCAGGTGCCGGATATGCCCGGGATGCACGATGTCGAAGCACCCGTGGCAATGCACCACCCGCCGCCCCGCCCGGCGCGCCGCGTCCCGCCGCGCCAGCAGCTCTTCCCGCGTGCAGATCTTGGGTGTCCTATCCGTGCCCGGCACACAACCTCCCGCGGGGAGCAACCCCCCGCACGCCCATCTATCGGCCAAACCTGTTCTATCACCCCAGAACCCCCCCACCCTCCACCGCCCAGGTCCGGGAAAGTCACCGAAAATCCCGTCCAAAGCCGATATCGCGGGCTATGGCCAGCCGTGTGAAATCCAAGCCCAATGCCCGCCCCTACCGACTCCGTGACGAGGAGCAGCCGCCCACGGACCAGCAGGTCCTGCTCTCCCGCCTCGGGTGGATCACCGTGGCGGCCGTCTGGCTCTTCATCGCCGCCGGCCTGCTCACCTTCGACCCCGCCGATGCCCCCAGCCACGCCGTCTGGCCCGGCAACGAGCAGACCACCAATATCACCGGCCCCATCGGCGCCCACCTGGCCTACCACCTGCTCCGCACGCTGGGCTGGGCGGTCGCCGTCCCCATGATCTTCGCCGGCGTGGCCATCGTGCGCCGCGTGATGCGCAAGCCCGTGCGCCAGCTCATCGTGCGCGCCCTCGGAGTCGCCCTGCTCACCGCCTCGATCGCCGCCGCCCTCGGCGTGCTCTTCCCCCGCTCCGGCCCGCTGCCCGGCCTGCCCGGCGGCACCGTCGGCCTGGCCGCCGCCGCTGAGTTGCTCCCCCGCTTCGCCACGATGGGCACACTGCTCTGGCTGGGCCTGCTCACGCTGGTGGCCCTGATCGTCACCGCCGACCGCCTCGTCTTCGCACTGCCCGTCGCGATCTGGAGGGCGCTGGTCCCCGCCGCCAGGGCTTCCGCTGATGCCACGGTCGCCGCCGCGGGCGCCGTCGGCACCGCCGCCCTCAAGGCCAACGCCGCCGCCGACCGCGCCAGCGAGACCTCCCGTGCCGCGTCCGGCGGCCTGCTCGCCGGCCTGCGCAACCTCCTCCGACGCACCAAGGCCATCCGCGTCCGTGCCAACGACCTCGACGACGAGATCATCGAGGTCAAGCCCGAGCCGAAGGCCAAGACCCCCAAGCCCAAGCGTGTCGTCCGCCCCGTTCCGCAACCACTGGACGAAGAGGAAATCGACGAACTGGACGAGGCCGCCGCCGATTACGACGACACCGAGGCCGAGGCTTCCGACGAGACCGACGCGGACGAAGACGAGGATGTGTCCATCCCCGGCGCGCCCCAGGTCTTCGACCGCGACAAGCTCCGCGCCAAGATCCAGGCCCTGCCCGTGCGCTTCGCCCAGGCCAACAAGGCCGTCGCCACCGACAAGGACCTGGCCGACTTCCAGAACTGGGACAACCTCGACGGCTACAAGTTCCCCACCCTCGAACTGCTCGAAGAGCCCGAGGAAGGCTTCAACCTCAAGCTCGAATCCCTCGTCCGCGACCAGGCGGAAAACCTCGAGGCCGCCATGCGTCAGTACCGCATCGACGGCGAAGTGGTGGACATCGAGTCCGGCCCGGCCATCACCCTCTACCACATCCGCCTGGCCCCCGGCACCAAGGTCGCCCAGCTGACCGCCATCTCCAGCGACCTGGCCCGATCGCTCAAGGCCGTCAACATCCGCATCGTCTCCAACATGGAAGGCCGCGACACCGTGGGCGTCGAGGTGCCAAACCCCACCAAGGAGCGTGTCCGCCTCAAGGAACTCATGTCCAACCGCGACCGCTTCGCCAAGATGAAGCTGCCCATGTTCCTGGGCAAGGACGCCGGCGGCGAGCCGCTGATCGCCGACCTGACCAAGATGCCCCACATGCTCATCGCCGGCACCACCGGCTCGGGCAAGTCCGTGTGCATGAACACCATCATCATGAGCTTCCTCTACACCAAGAAGCCCAACGAACTCAAGCTGGTGCTGGTGGACCCCAAGATGGTCGAGATGTCCCAGTTCAAGGACATCCCCCACCTCATGTGCCCCGTCGTCACCGAGATGTCCAAGGCCGCGGCCATCCTCGAGTGGGCCGTCACCAAGATGGACGAACGCTACGAGCTGCTCGCCGAGGCCGGCTGCCGGGACATCTCCGGCTACAACGAGATGGACTGGGAGGACATCAAGTCCGCCTTCAACTGCGCCAGCGACGAGGAGGCCGCCCGCATCCCCCGCAAGCTCCCCTACATGGTCTTCATCATCGACGAGCTGGCCGACCTCATGATGACAAACAAGGAGGTCGAAGGCTCCATCATCCGCATCGCCCAGAAGGCCCGCGCCGTCGGCATCCACCTCATCCTGGCAACCCAGCGCCCGCAGGCCAATGTCGTCACCGGCCTCATCAAGTCCAACATGCCCTGCCGCATCGCCTTCAAGGTCGCCAGCGGCATGGACAGCCGCATCGTGCTCGACCAGAAGGGCGGCGAACTGCTCCTCGGCCAGGGCGACATGCTCTACCTCTCCCCCTCCAGCCACAAGCTCGACCGCTGCCAGGGCACCCTCGTCGATGACAAGGAGATCCGCAAGGTTGTCAAGTTCCTCAAGGACATCGCCGCCCCGTCCTTCGAGCGTTCCCTCATGCAGATGCGGGGCCCCAGCGGCTCAGACGAGGACCGCATCCTCGCCAGCGAGAACAACTCCTCCGCCTCACTCGCGGCCGCCCAGGAAGACCCCATGTTCGACCGCGCCGTCGAGATCGTCCTCGAAACCGGACGCGGCTCCGTCTCGCTCCTCCAGCGCCGCCTGGCCATCGGTTACACCCGCGCCAGCCGCCTGATCGACCTCATGGGCATCGCCGGCATCATCGGCCAGCACAAGGGGTCCGTCGCCCGTGAGGTCATGATGTCCGTCGAAGAGTGGCACGAGATCCAGCGCATGGTCGCCGACGAGGCACACCGCCGCGGCATCAAACTCGGCGATCCCAACGACCCCCACCAGGGCCTCATGTTCGACGACGACCCCGCCCCGTCATCCGCGCCCTCCGCCGTCGCCGACGACGAGGAGGACGCACCCTTCGACACCGACAACACCCCCGCCGTGGAGGTCCACGCCCACCGTCTCGACACCCACGAGGATGAGGACGACATCCTGCTGGGCGAGGACGAACTGGACGAGGAAGTGGACGAGGACGAGGACACCGAGGCCGTCGCCGAGGAAGACGAGGAAGAGGAAGCCGACGACGCCGTGGCCGAATCGGACGACGACGAGGAGTACGAAGAAGAAGAAGAAGAAGAAGAAGAAGACGACGAGGAAGCCCTCGCCGAGGACGAGGAGGACGACGAGGAAGTCGAGTACGAGTATGTCGATGAGGATGGCAACCCCATCAGCGCCGAAGAACTCGCCGAGTACGACCTTGAATCAGACGGTGACGAAGAAGAGGAGGAAGAAACCTCTCCCACCCCCACCACCGGCAAAAAACGCAAAGGCTCCGCCGCCTGACCCACCCCACCCCACCCCAACCCAACCCAACCCAACCCACCCCCTCCAAGGAAGGCCCAGCCTTCCTTTCTTTACGCCCCCCCTCCCCCCTCCCCCCTCCCCCAAGTGGCCAGTGGCCAGTGGCCAGTCCCTCCTTCCATCTTCACAAGTTTTCCGCCCCTTCCCCTCAACCGGTGAAACCCGACCACCACCCTCCCGGATGAATACCATGACGCCCGGGGTCGGAGGTGTACCCCAGTCAAAATCCCCAGCCTTCTCCCCCCCCACACGCCAGGGGAGCCTCAAGGAGTCACCATGCCGGTCATGACCCGTTGCCGTACCGCCCTTTCCGCCTTCCTGCTCGCCGGCCTGGCCGCCAACGCCCTTGCCGCCCCGCCCGCCGTGCTCGACCGCGTGCCCGCGGACGCCCAGGTCGTCATCGCCGTCCAGCAGGTCAGCGCCTTCCTGGCCGACATCGACCAGATCAACCGCATGTTGGGTGAGAACGCCAACGCCGACATGCTCTTCGCCACCTCCATGGTCCGCGGCATGCCCGGCATCAACCTCAACGGCGCGGCCGCCTTCGTCATCACGCTGCCGGAGAATCCCGAGACCTCCGAGCCGGTCGTGGTCGCGCTGCTCCCCGTCTCAGACTTCAGCGCCCTGACCCAGGGCCGCGCCGCCGACAACGGCGTCGTCCGCCTCTCCCTTCCGGAGCGCGAGGTCTATGCCCGTGACCTGGGCGAAGGCCACGCCGCCCTCTCCGACAGCGCCGACGCCGTCCGCGCCTTCGATGCCGCCAAGGGACGCATGAAGGTCCACACCGACCGCGTCGGTGCCGCCGGCGGCCGCGTCGTCTCCGATGCGGAGGTTTCCATCATCGCCAACGCCGAAGCTCTGCGCCCCTTCCTCGGACAGGGCATCGAGGGCATGAAGCAGCAGGGCGAGATGATCGCCATGATGGTCGGTGAAGAGGCAGGCGCGGGTGTCAACACCACCGCTGGCATCGCCGAGCAGATCGTCCGTGATCTGAGCGCATCCGTCGTCGGCCTGACCATCACCGACGCCGGCATGACCTACGACCTCGCACTCCAGTTTACCCAGGACTCCCCCTCCGCCGCCTTCTTCACCAAGCCCGGCTCCACCACCGGTCTGCTCGACAAGCTCCCCGCCCAGCGCTACATGTTCGCCGCCGCCTTCGACACCTCCTCCCCCACCTTCGCCAAGGTCGGCGAGATGATCGAGGAGTGGCAGAAGAACTCCCAAAGCACCTCCAGATCAAGCGGCCAGCTCTCGCTCTCCGAACTCAACAAGCTCAGCCAGGGCATGTCCTTCGTCATGGGCACGCCCCCCGGCCTCATGGGCGGCGGCCTCTTCACCAACACCACCCAGTACATCAAGTCCTCCGACCCCGCCGCCTACAAGGCCGCCGTCATCAACGCCATGAAGGCCGCCAGCGGACAGGCCAATGAAGGCGTCACCGTGACCTCCACCATCACCCCCGACGCCGTCACCATCGACGGCACCTCGCTGACCGCCTTCGGCATGAACATCAAGGTCGATCCCGCCGCCGCCAGCGCCATGCCCGGCCTGGATCCCAGCATGGTCACCCAGATGATCTTCGGTCCCACCGGCGGCCCCACCGGCTACATCGCCGCGCTCGACAACGGCGTCGTCCAGACCATGACCCAAGGCCCCGACATGACCCGCCGCGCCCTCGCCGCCGCCAACGGAACCAACACCCTCGGCGCCAACGACCGCGTCAAGCGCGTCTCCGGCAACCTCCAGAAGAACCGCATCGCCGAGGTCTACATCGGTGTCGATGAGATCCTCAACACCGTCGGCCCCACCCTCATGATGTTCGGCGTGCTGCCCGACTTCCAGCCCCTCGCCGCCATCGACCCCATCGCCTTCGGCCTCTCGACCGACGCCTCCGGCTTCAGCGCCCGCGCTTACTTGCCCAACGAAGCCTTCCAGGCCATCTCCAAGATGATCCCCCAGGGCTTCGGTGACGACGAGGGATACCCGCAGGACGACGGTTTCGACTTCTGATCTACACTCTCCCCGTGACCACCACGGGCGCCATCTGGCAACTCAACACCACGCGGGCGGTCCATCTGGACCGCCCGCGTCTTTTGGCCATCCTCAACATCACCCCCGATTCGTTCTCCGACGGCGGCCGACTCGCCACCCCCGCCCTCGCCGCGGACGCCGCCCGCCGAGCCGCCGACCACGGCGCCGACGCCCTCGACCTGGGCGCGGAATCCACCCGCCCCGGCGCGCCGCGCATCCCCCCCGACGAGCAGATCCGCCGCCTCGTCCCCGCAATCGAGTCCATCCGTGCTGCCGGCATCGACCTGCCCATCACCATCGACACCACCCTGTCCGCCGTCGCCCGCGCCGCCCTGGATGCTGGCGCGGACGCCATCAACGATGTCGCCGCCGGCACCGAGGACGAGGCCATGCTCGCCCTCGCCGCCGACCGCGCCTGCGCCATCATCCTGATGCACCGCCTCGCCCCCCCCACCGATGACCGCTTCTCGGATCGCTACGACGCCCCGCCCGACTACCCCGGCGGCGTGGTTCCCACCGTCCGCGATTTCCTCACCGGGCGCGCCGCCGCCGCCCGCGCTGCGGGCGTCCCCGCCGACCGCATCCTCCTCGATCCCGGCCTGGGCTTCGGCAAATCCGTCGCCCAGAACCTCGAACTGCTCCGCGCCACCCCCGACCTGCTCACCCTGGGCCACCCCATCCTCAGCGCCCTCAGCCGCAAAAGCTTCGTCGGACGCGTCGGCCTGGACCGCGACTCCGACCCCTCCGAACGCCTCCCCCCCACCCTGGCCCTGTCCGTCCTCCACCTGCAAGCCGGCGCACGGGTCTTCCGCGTCCACGACATCCCCGAACACCGCCACGCCCTCGACGCAGCCTGGTCCGCCCTCCCTCCAATCCCTCCCCCCAATCCCCGATTCCCCCGCCCCCCCTACCATCCCTTCCCCGGAACGGATCCCGGGCCGCACCGAGCAGAAAGGACGCCCCGCCCATGGCCACCGCCAATGTGAAGGCCTTCACCGACTCCAACTTCGACGCAGAGGTCCTCAGCGCCTCCGCCCCCGTCCTTGTCGACTTCTGGGCCGAGTGGTGCATGCCCTGCAAGATCCTCGGCCCCACCATCGACGAACTCGCCGACTCCTACCAAGGCAAGGCCCTCGTCGGCAAGGTGGACATCGATTCCAACCAGGAGATCGCCATGAAGTTCGGCATCTCCGCCATCCCCACCGTCATCATCTTCAAGGATGGCCAGCCCGCCAAAAAGTTCGTCGGCCTGACCAAAAAGGAAGACCTGGCCGCCGCCCTCGACGCGCTCGCCTGACCCTGTTGCACGGTGGCACAGGCATCCCGCCTGTGTCTTCCCAGGAGGGATCCTGACATGTCCACCCCCAACCGCCCCCTCCGCTGCGGCGCCGTCGGCGTCGGACGCATGGGCCGCCACCACGCCCGCGTCTACGCCCAGATGGCCGCCGCAAACCCCCAGGCCATCCAGATGGTCGGCGTGGTCGATGCCAACCCCGAGACCGCCGCCCGCATCGCCGAGCAGCACAACACCCGCGCCTTCACCACCGAGGCCGAACTGCTCGCCGCCGGTGTCGATGCCGTCTCCATCGCCGTCCCCACCACCTACCACCTCAAGTCCGCCGAGCCGTTCCTCAAGGCCGGTGTCGCCTGCCTGATCGAAAAGCCCCTGGCCGCCTCCGCCGCCGAGGCCGACAAGCTCAAGACGCTCGCCGAGCAGACCGGCGCATGCCTCATGGTCGGCCACATCGAACGCTTCAATCCCATCATGCGCGCCATGCAGAAGGCCACCGAGGAGAGCGGCGAGGCCATTACCCCCCGCTTCATCGAGGTCCACCGCGTCTCCCCCATGACCTTCCGCTCCATCGACATCGGCGTCGTCATGGACATGATGATCCACGACCTGGATGTCGTCCTCATGCTCATGGACTCGCGCGAGCCCGACGAAATCCAGGCTTCCGGTGTCGCCGTCGTCTCCGAGTTCGAAGACCTCTGCAACGCACGCCTCCTCTGGAACCTGCCCGAGTCCGCCGGCGGCGGGCAGTGCGTCGCCAACATCACCGCCTCCCGCCTCGCCCTCAAGACCGAGCGCGTCACCCGCATCACCGGCGAGTCAGGCTACATCAAAATCGACTACGCAGCCAAGACCGGCGTCATGATCCGCCGCACCGCCAACGAACTCCAGATGCGCGAGGTCCGCGAGCAGCTCCGCCAAGGGGCCGACCTCACCGACCTCAACTGGACCGAGCTGGTCAACATCGAACCCCTCGAGATCGACCAGGGCGAGCCCATCGTCAAGGAGATCGAGGCCTTCCTCGATGCCGTCCGCACCGGCAAGCGCCCGGCCATCGACGCCACCGCCGGCTTCGTCAATGTCCGCACCGCCGAGCGCATCGTGGAGGCCATCAAGCACTCACTGGGTGCCACCGCCTCCGCGGCACTGGGATAACACCCCTGCCAACCACCGCCTTTCCCCATCACCCCAGCCCGCAAGCCCTTGCAAGACCACACTTTCACCACTGTTTCACTCGGCCAACGCCGCTTTGCAAGGTAGACTGCTGGTACACCGTCGTCCCAATCCATTCATCATCACCGTTTCCCCCCACAGCCGACCCCCCCGCCATGACCGACCCCAATACCCCCGCCGTCCCCGCCCTCGACGCCGAAACCCTCGCCGAAATCGAGGCCGCCATGGATGACCTCTCCGAGGCCGGCGCCGCCGCCCCGAAAAAGGCCATCCGAGGCCCGCGTGAAGTCCGCGGCGGACGCGAGCACCGCACCGGCACCGTCGTCTCCGTCGGCTCCGATGTCTTCGTCGAGTTCGGCCCCAAGGAACTCGGCGTCGTCGAGATGACCCAGTGGAAGGAAGACCAGGAGAAGCCCAAGGTCGGCGACAAGCTCGAGGTCGTCGTCCAACGCTACAACGCCACCGAGTCGCTCTTCATCTGCCTCCTCCCCGGCGCGGTCCAGAAGGCCGACTGGGAGATGCTCGAGATCGGCCAGCTCGTCGAGGCACGCGTCACCGGCGTCAACAAGGGCGGCCTCGAACTCGAAGTCGCAAACCACCGCGCCTTCATGCCCGCCTCCCAGGTCGATATCAACCGCATCCCCGACCTCAACATCTTCGTCGGTGAGAAGCTCACCTGCCAGATCCAGAAGCTCGACAAACGCGGCGGCGGCAACATCGTCCTCTCCCGCCGCGACATCCTCCAGGCAGAGCGCGCCAAGGCCGCCGAGTCCCTCAAGTCCGCCCTCAAGGAAGGCGACACCATCGAGGGAACCGTCCGCAAGATCATGGACTTCGGCGCATTCGTCGATCTCGGCGGCGTCGACGGCCTCATCCACCTCAACGACCTCACCCACGACCGCGTCAACCACGGCGCCAAGTCCGTCGCCAAGTTCGTCAGCGAGGGCCAGAAGGTCTCCGTCCAGGTCCTCAAGATCGACTGGGACAACAACCGCATCAGCCTCGGCATGAAGCAGCTCCAGGCCGACCCCTTCGCCGCCGCGAAGGACGAGATCGTCGAAGGCGCCACGCTCACCGGCAAGATCACCAACATCACCGAGTTCGGCGCGTTCGTCGAGATTGCCCCGGGTGTCGAGGGCCTCGTCCACATCTCCGAGATCGACTTCAAACGCATCAACAAGGTCGAGGACGCCGTCCAGAAGGGCGAGATCGTCCAGGTCCGCGTCCTCAAGATCGACCCCGACTCCCGCAAGATCTCCCTCTCCATCAAGCAGACCAAGGAGCGCCCCGCCGACCAGGCCGGCCCGCGTGACGGTGCGGGTGGTGGCGGCAAGGGCCGCGGACGCGGAGGCAAGGGTGGCGACCGCGACGACCGCGATCCCGCCGAAATCCTCAAGGAAACCCCGCAACTCCGCCGCATGCGCGAGCAGGCCAAGCAGCGCGAAAAGCAGGACGCCGCCCGCAAATCCGGCGGCGGACTCGGCCAGACCGGCTCCCTCGGCCTCGGCCTCGGCGATCTCAAACTCTAACCCCCCCCAACTCCAACCCCACCTTCCACACAACCCGCCCCCGGCGGGTTTTTTCCTACGAACTTCCCCCCCATACCCACCCATTCTGGTACCATCGCCCCACCCAATGAGACACCGCCTCCCCACCCAAGCCACGCTCCTCACCCCTGACACGAACAAACCCTCGCACACTTCGCCTCTCACTTCTCTCCGTCTCTTCCCCGCCCCGACCACCGCCCGGGCGAAGCCCGCGGCTCATTCCCAACAGCGAGGTTCCCTCCTTCGCGGCCTTCGGAACTTCGCGTTGGAAATCCTGTCTCCGCAACCTCTGCGTTCCTCTCGACCTCTCCCCCTCCGCCTCCCCGTCTCTCCGCCCAACATGCCCCGCCCCCGCTCCATCCCCATCACCGACCCGCGCCACCGCGCTCGGCTCCGCCGCGCTTCCATCGCCCAACTCATCCTCCTCGCGGCCACCTTCATCGCCATCTATCTTGCGTACCACCACGCCATCTCCACAATGACGCGGATCTACCTCCCCATCATCCCCGTCCTTCTCATCCATGTGATCCAGTGGCGCACGAACCGCTCATTCCGCCTGCCCAAGGGGACCATCGCCGTGCTGCCAGGCCCGCACCGCGAGATTTTCGCCGTGGCCGTGACCCTCGCCGTCGGCGCGCCGTTCATCGCCATTTCCTGCTATCCAGCTTTCCCAGCCAACGCATACAGCGCGATCATCGGTGGCCCCATGATCCTCACCGGCCTCGCCCTCCTTTTCTGTGGCGTCTTCGCCTCCCGCCCCGCCCCACCCGCGTGCCCAGGCTGCGGATACCCCCTCACCGGCCTGAACCCGCCCGCCCCCTGCCCCGAGTGCGCCCATCCCCTGACCCCCGCCGATCGCGGCACCCCCAGCGTCCGACGCGACATCCACCTCGGCACCGTCCAAACCGGCGGCATCGTCCTCTGCCTGGGCCTGATGTTCGTCTTCCTGATGCTCGGCGCGACCGACACCATGTACCGCGCCCTGCCCGGCCCGATCCACCGCCGCCTCGCCGCCAACGAGATCCCGGCCCTGCGCGCCCTCAACACCGCCGCCCTCACCCCATCGCAACGGGCCACACTCGCCGACCGCATCCTCCGCCGCCGCGCCCGACTCACGCATCCGATCGACATCCACGAACAGATCGACTGGCTCGCCACCGAGATCGCCGCGGGCACGCTCGACCCGTCCTTTACGGAACGCTACGCCGCCGACGGCCTCGCCCTGCGCATCATCCACGACACCCCCGTCCGTCCCGACGAACCATTCCGTGTGAGCATCGCGGGCGATCCGCCGTTCTACAGCCCAAACGCGGTGGATGTCAAATACTTCTTCGCCGGCTTCGAGATCGACAAGAATGAACCCATCGCCCGCGAAACACGCGATTATCCGTTCTACTCGTTCCATACCAGCCTCGAACAGCGGGACCGCCACGCCCAGCACAACATCCAATCCGGACTCTCCCCGCTCCCATACCCCACCCACACGCTCACCATCACGGATACGACCCCCATCCGCGCCCGCATCATCGTCGCCGTCCTCTCCTGGCCCTGGCCCACCCCTCCAACCATCAAATGGCACGACGACGGCTCTTACACCATCACCCCCACCCCCCTGACCATCCGCGAACTCACCGCAGAAACCACCCTTACCATCACGCCACCCGAAGGGTTACTCTCTCCGTCTCTCCCCCCTCAGCCACCGCGCGGGCTGAAGCCCGCGGCTCATTGTCCATAGCAAGATCCCCTCCTTCGCGGCCTTCGGACCTTCGCGTTGAAAATCCTGCCTCCGCGCCCTCCGCGTCCTCTCTGCACCTCAGCGTACCTTCCCCTCCCCCCTCCCCGCATGAACCGCCCCCGCGCCCAACGCCGCAAGCCCGCCCATCACCGGACCTGGTCCGGCCCGCTCGCCTCATGGACGGATGCGATCACCCGACGCCAGCACGAGCGCAACGCCTGCCAGTCATTCGATGCCTGTGCCGCCCTCTACCTGGCCAAGTACACCCTTCTCGGATTCCTGATGGCCTACTTCATGCTGTTCAAGGGAGGCCCGATCGAGTCGGAACTCCTCCGAACGCTCGCATCTTTCTTCCTCACGCTCACGGTCTGCTCATTGTTGTTTATCGCACACTGGTGGTTCTGGCCGCGTCTGGCGTGGCCGTGGCGTGCCCCGGCCCGCGCCTCGATCGGGCCCTACCCATCACCGCCAGCCCTTTGGATCGGGCTGATTCAGTGGAGTCTGCTGGTCCTCTTGTGCGTGGTATTCATCATGTTCATCTCGGCATGGATAGCCCTCGTCGGCGTGCTCGCCTTCGCCGGCATGTACCTCATCCTCACCGGCATCCGCCGGCGCGTCGGCCACGATGAACGCTGCCGCTGCGGCTACCCCGCCACCACCCCGCGCTGGTCTCGCGGCCTCTGCCCCGAGTGCGCCCGCAACCTCGACACCCCCCGCAACATCATCCTCGGCCACGACGCCCGTTCCCCCGCGCGGCTCACAGCCGGGACAACCCTCGTCCTCATTGCGCTAGCCATCATCATCTGGCAGAACTGATATGAACCCTTCTTGCACTTCGGCCGTGATCCATATCCGTGAAGGAAGAATGCCCTCCAGCCCAATACCAACGAACTGTTCCGTCTCCCCGCCGCTTCACATCTTCCGTCTTTTCTTTCTACAACCCCCGCGCAAACTGAAGCACGCGGCTCATTCTCATACCATCGCCCCAACTTCCTCCTCACTGCCGCCAAACCCGACTCGCTCAACCATGCCCAACTCCATCGCATCCCGCCCGACCACCACCACCTCCCGCCTCGCAAGTCCGAAAAAATCCCCAACAAACACCCCGTTTCAACCACCTTCCAATCTGACTTCTTCTTTCCCCAACCAGGATTCCCCAACTCCGCCGAATAGAGTTCATGCCTCAACCGCTCACTGAGGGCATGTCTTTGCTTCGCCAGCATCTCACAGCATGGTTCCTGCTTCTCCTGATCCTCTCGGGCAGCTCGCTATCGCCCCGCATCTGCCACGCCTCCATCCTTTCTACCGACCTCATCGGGCAGACCACCACGACCCCTTGCTGCGCTGCTGACCCCAAGCATCCCTCGGACAGCCCTCCTCAAACTCCCTGCCAAACGCAAGACCCGGACCAGAAGCCGGATCACAACCCAGACTCCGACTGTGACTGCCCCGTTGGCTGCTGCGTTCCAAGCATAACCAAGGCCCTTCCTGTGCCCGCGCCGAACGCGCTCATGCCCGACCAGCAGCAACATTCGGATCTGCCCCCCAGCCCTGCGGCCCCCGGCCCCATCGCTGATGGCCCGCGCCGACCACCACGCGCCTGAACCGACGCTCAAATCGTCCCGGATCCCGCGCCGTGTGCACCCTCGCACGCGCGTTGACCGGCTGGTTCGCCGTGCCACCCACCCGAGATCAAAGCCATGTCCAGTATCCCAGCCGCCGGCCCAATCACGGGCGGGCAGGTGCCATTGCCCAAGCCTCGCAGACAGGCCCGACGCCTTGTCGCCGCCATCACGATCCTGACCGCAACCATCCTTTTCACTTCCGCTGGCTCGACGCTCCGAGCCACCCCCACTGTCGCTGTCAGCCCTGTCCTCTTCGACGCGACAACCCCGTCCACCACTCCCGACGCAAGCTCCATCGCTCCCACCGGCGCGACGCGTGCCGTCCAGGCGCCGGGCTGGCTTGAGGCCGACCCCTACACCGTCGCCGCCGCCGCCCTCACCGACGGCGTCGTCGCCGAAATCCTTGTGCTCGAAGGCGATTCCGTTCAGCAGGGCCAGTCCGTCGCACGCCTGATCCGCGTCGATGCCCAGCTCGCCCTCGCCCGAACCGAGGCCGACCTTAATGCCGCCCAATCAGTCGTGAACCTCGCCGCCGCCACCCTCAACGCTGCCGAAACCGACTGGAACGAACCGGTCGAACGAGACCGCGCCCTCGCGATCAACCTCGCCGCCCTTGCCCGTGCCGAGGCCCAGCTCGTCCAGCTCCCCGCGCTCATCCAGGCCGAACGCGCCATCGCCGAACAGCTTGCCGAAGAACTCGACCGCACCGAGCAGGCCAGACGCTCCGGCGCGGCCAACGAGATCGAAACCCTCGTTGCAAGGAAAAAACTCGAGGCCGCACGCGCCACGGTCCAGGCACTCGAACAACGCCGTCCGATCCTGGAAGCCGAACGCGACCTCGCCCGCGCGGAACTCGTCGCGGCCCAGCGCCTGGCCACCCTCCGCACACCCGAACGCCTCGCAGTGGAAGCCGCACGCGCCGAGATGCTCCGCGCCAACGCCGCCCTCGCACAGGCCGAGGCCGCACGGGATGAAGCCGCACTCAGACTCGAACGCACCGAGATCCTCGCGCCAATCTCCGGCATGGTGCAGACACGCCTCAAGTACCCGGGTTCCAAGGTGATGGCCTCCGCTGATGACCCGCTCTCAACCCACATCGTCCACATCTATGACCCCGCCCGGCTCCAGGTCCGCGTGGATGTGCCCCTCGCCGATGCTGCCGAAATCCACACCGGCCAGTCCTGCGAGATCATCGTCGAAATCCTCCCCGACCGCCCTTTCCGCGGCGAGGTCACACGCATCACCAACCAGGCCGACCTCCAGAAGAACACGCTCCAGATCAAGGTTCGCCTCATTGACCCGTCGCTCATCCTCAAACCGGACATGCTTGCACGCGTCCGCTTTCTCCCGGGTGCAGCCGTGCGGACCGGCGACGCCATCAAACAACCCATCTTGCGCGTGCCTGAACCGGCCATCATCAGCACCCAGGGATCCGATGGCGTCTTCGCCGTGCGCGACCGACGCGCCGATCGCGGCCGACTCGTCCGCGTCCCCGTCCGAGTCCTCTCACGCCAATCCGGCTGGGCAAGCGTTCAGGCCGACCTCAACCCGGGTGATCTGCTCGCTCTGAATCCACCCGCCGCCGCAAAGCGTGTTCGCATCACGCTCCCGGAGGAACCATCATGACCATCCAGCCCCTGATCCGGTGCCGGCAGCTCACCCGGGAATTTCGCAAGGCGGACAACATCATCCGTCCGCTCGATGCGCTCGACCTCGACATCGAACCCGGTGAGTTCCTCGCGCTCATGGGCCCGTCTGGCAGCGGAAAAACCACGCTGCTCAACTGCATCGCGGGCATTGACTCGCCCACATCAGGAACCCTCACCATCGGGGGTGACACCATCTCATCCATGTCACGCAGCGCACTCGCCGCGTGGCGATCAGCATGTGTCGGCTACATCTTCCAGCTCTACAACCTCGTGCCCGTCCTGACGGCCTACGAGAATGTGGAGCTGCCGCTGCTCATCCATCCCCTCAGCCGCAAACAACGCCACGAGCGCGTGGCCGAAGCCCTGGACCTTGTCGGCATCGCCGACCGCCACGACCACTTCCCCCGCCAGCTCTCCGGCGGGCAGGAGCAACGCGTCGCCATCGCACGCGCCATTGTCACACGCCCGGCCATCGTCGTCGCGGACGAGCCGACAGGCGATCTCGACAAACCATCCGCCCATGCCATCATGCGTTTGATGCAGGAAATCAACACATCACGCGGCACCACCGTCATCATGGTCACCCACGACCCCGCAACCACCCAGTACGCACGGCGCACGCTCCATCTTGAGAAGGGGCGTCTGGTCGGCGACACCATCACCACGAACACAGGGATCGAGGCCCTGGCATGAACCCCATCACCCGCTTCCCGCCATACATCTTCAAGCAGGTGACCCGCCACCGCGTGCGCACCGCGCTGACGCTGGCGGGTGTGTCCATCGCCATGTTCCTGTTCACCGCGGTGCAGGCCATGCAGGCCGGCGTGACCAAGGCGACCAAGGCAAGCGCCGACGACGCCACCCTGGTCGTTTACCGCAAGGACCGCTTCTGCCCGGCCACCAGCACGCTGCCGCAGGATTATCAGCGGCGCATCGAGGCCATCCCCGGCGTGGTCTCCGCCACGCCCATCAAGGTGGTCGTCTCCAACTGCCGCACCAGCCTGGATGTCGTCACCTTCCGCGGCGTGCCCAAAGAAGATTTCCTCGCCCACCGACGCGACGAGATCCGACTCATCTCCGGCACCACGGACGACTGGATGCGCCGCACAGACGCCGCCCTCGTGGGCGAGACCCTCGCCAACCGGCGCGGCCTCCGGCCCGGCATGACCTTCGACGCGGCGGGCATCACCGCGTATGTCGCGGGCATCCTCCGTTCCGATGATGCCCAGGACCAGAACACCGCCTACACCGCCCTGGAGTTCGTCCAGCTCGCCGGACGCAACCAGCTCGGCATCGTCACCCAGTTCAATGTGAAAGTCACCGATTCCTCACAACTCGACCCCGTCGCCACCGCCATCGATGACGAGTTCCGTACCGCGCAGGATCCCACCGCCACCTTCACCGAGAAGGCCTTCATCGGGCGTGTCGCCACGGATATTCTCGAGATCGTCGCCTTCGCCCGCTGGCTTGGCATCGGCTGCCTCATCGCGGTGCTCGCCCTGATCGCCAACGCCATCATCCTCAGCGTGCAGAGCCGCATCGCCGAGCACGCCGTGCTCCAGACCCTCGGCTTCCGCGGCTGGATGGTCGGCGTGCTCATCGTCGGTGAGGGCGTGCTGGTCGCCCTTGCCGGCGGTCTGCTCGGGGCCGCGGCCGCGATCGCCGTGGCACGGTTCGGCAACTTCGCCCTCTCTGTTGAGGGCCAGACCATCCCCATCCTTGCCACCCCCGCGCTGCTGATCGTCGGATTGGGTATCTGCATCACCTTGGGCATTCTGGCCGGACTCGCCCCCGCATGGCAGGCCTCCCGCCGCGAGATCGCCGCCTGTTTCCGTTCTGTTTGAGACCACCATGAAACCCATCATCCGCCAGCTTCCTCTTGACTACGCCCTGCGCAACCTCGCCCGCAGCCGCACGCGTCTGGTCGCGACTCTGCTCGGCGCGGCGCTTGTTGTGCTACTCGTTCTCGCCGCGGCGGGTTTCGTCCGTGGCATGCAACTTACCCTCTCCCAGCAACGCTCCCTGCACGACAACATCATCCTGCTCGGCATCGGCAGCGAGGAAAGCATCGAACGCTCCCAGATCGATGCGAGCGTCGCGGGCCAGGCCGCTGCGAGCATCTCTGGCATCCGCACCGAGAACGGCATCAAGTTCGTCTCCCCCGAAATCCACGCCGCCCTCCCCATGCGTGCCGACCAGGACGATTCCATCGAACGCCAGGCCGTCATCCGCGGCGTGCGCCCAATCGCACTGCTCGTTCATCCCACTGTTGAAATCACCCACGGCCGCGCCCCGATTGCTGGGGCCGATGAGATCATGATCGGCGCACTCACGGGAGCACGCATCGGCTTGCCCGACCAACGCCTGTCCGTGGGTCAGTCACTCTGGTTCGACAACCGTGCCTGGACGATCACCGGCCGCTTCACCGCACCCAACACCGTGATGGATGCCGAGATCTGGATGCCGCTGCCTGACCTGCAGATCGCCACCAAACGCGAGAACACCCTCTCCTGCGTGATCCTCACGCCGGATACCGCTTCGTTCGCCGATGCCGATCTGTTCGCCAAATCCCGCCTCGACCTGGAAATCACGGCGATGCGTGAATCGGATTACTACGCATCCATCGCGGCCTTCTTTCGTCCCATCCGCGTCATGATCGTCGTCACGGCCGCCCTGATCGCCACCGGCGGCATACTCGGCGGTCTGAACACCATGTACGCCTCCTTCTCCGCCCGCGTGCGCGAGGTCGGAATGCTCCAGGCCCTGGGCTACACCCGACGCGCCATCATCGCCAGTCTGGCAGAGGAATCCGTGTTCATCGCCGCCTGCGGCGCGCTCATCGCCTGCACTATCGCCCTGCTGCTGCTCGACGGCCTTGCCGTCCGTTTCTCCATGGGCGCATTCGCCCTGACCATCGACCCGCCCGTTCTGCTCATCGGCCTTGTCACCGGCCTGATCGTCGGCCTTGTCGGCGCGATTCCCCCGGCCGTGCGCTGCCTCCGGCTGCCAATCGCCGCCGCTCTGCGTTCCCATTGACCATCCACTGATTCATCAACAAGGAGTTCCGCATGCACCGCTTCATCCCCACCGCCCTTGTCTTCCTGAGCCCCCTTCTCCTCACCGCGTGTGACAGGCCCGCGCCCCAGGCATCCACCGCCCCAGCCGCGCAGCCCGCCACCTGGCTGCTGACCGAAGCACCCGCCGACGCATTCGGCATCGCCGCCGTCAAACCCACCGCCGTCGAGGGTGACACCGTGGTCCTCCACGCCCGCATCGGAGGACGCAAGGAACCCATCACCGCCGGCACCGCCCTCTTCATCGTGATCGATTCGTCCGTGCCAAGCTGCGACCAGATCCCCGGCGATAACTGTCCAACCCCCTGGGATTACTGCTGCGAACCCCGCGACAACCTGACCGCCAACTCGGCCACCATCCAACTGGTCGACGCCGACGGCACGCCCATCCTGACCGATCTCCGCGCAGCGGGCTTCAACCCGCTCGACGAGGTCATCATCATCGGCACCGTCGCGGCGCGTCCCTCGGAGCAGGTCTTCACCATCCTCGCCACCGGTATTTACAAAGTAGACGGCTGATCCGGATCAAACTTCACGCAGCAACCAAACCAAGCGAATCCACCTGCCACACGGGTTGGAACGGGTATCTTTGCTCACCGGCGGCCCTGTTCGCACGCACAAGCTTCCCATTCCAATCATCTTCATGTGAACCCGCACCACCAGAACAGGTGTTTCCAATCCAACTGAAGAAGAATCAGAAGCAATGAAGCTCGATTCATGGCGACTTCACGGCACGCTCAGATCGTCGCGGTTTACTGCACATCGTTGATGCAACGGGCTTCAACACGAACGCATTACCGACGCAACGGAGACACACGATGCGACACGATCAGCGATCAGACACCGACCGCTACCGCGCCAACCAGGGCGCCCACTCCTACAACGACCGCGGTGATCGAGACGACGAGCGCGACTTCACCCAGCGGCAGCAGCCCGGCCAGATCCGCCCCAGCTGGGACAACGACCTCCGCGAAGCCACCCGCCACAACGACACGGGCGACTATACACGCCGCGGCATGGCCTATGACGAGGACCGCAACTTCACAGGCACGGAACGAGGCCAGATGCAACGCCGCTGGGACAGCGACCGCGGCGACTACGCCGACCGCTTCCAAGACGACGCATACGACCGCAACAACCCCGGCCGCCAGTACGGTGATGCCCGTTACTCCCAGCACCGTGACCGCGCCGGCGAGTGGGGCTATGGCCAGCAGACCGCCTTCGGCCAGACCGGCTACGGCCACCACACCGGCTACGAAGAGCAGGCCGGTTACGGCCGCTCGAACTACGGCCAAGGCGGACAGTCCGGTTACGGCCAGTCCAACTACGGCCAAGGCGGGCAGTCCGGTTACGGCCAGTCCAACTACGGCCAGGGCGGGCAGTCCGGTTATGGCCAGCCCAACTACGGCCAGGGCGGACAGTCCGGTTACGGGCAGTCCGGCTACGGCCAGTCCAACTACGGCCAGGGCGGACGGTCCGGTTATGGCCAGCCCAACTACGGCCAGGGCGGACAGCCCGGCTATGGCCAGCCCAACTATGGGCAGAGCGGACAGTCCACCTATGGACAAAGCCGTCAGTCCGGTTCCGAGCCGAGTCCGTGGGGCGGTTACTCCGGCGGGTACGGCCAGTCCGGCCAGGGTGTCGGCGGCTACGGCCAGTCCTCCGGCGGCGCTTCCACGGCGCAGCGCAGCGGGCGCGGACCCAAGGGCTACAAGCGCTCCGACCAACGCCTCGAAGAGGATGTCAACGAGCGCCTCACCTATGACCCCCGCGTCGATGCCTCGGAGATCGAGGTCAAGGTCAGCGGCGGCGAGGTCACGCTCAGCGGCACCGTCGAGAGCCGCCAGGAAAAGTACCACATCGAGGACATCGTTGATTCCGTCATGGGCGTCAAGGAAGTGACCAACAACATCCGCGTCAGCCGCAACAAGTCCGACCAGAGTGGATCCGACCGCGGCAACTCCGCCTCGTCCAGGAACCAGTCCGATTCGGACAAGAACTCCTCGAACAACGATTCTTCTGGTTCGTCCGTGTCGTCGACACGCCGCACCGGCTCTCGCTGATCGCTCGCTCAACGGACCATCCATCAGCAGGAAGCTCGGGCCTTCGTGCCCGAGCTTTCTTCTTTGAAACAAGCCCCGTCACGCCGCGGCGGAGGCCAGCGAACGGGCCAGGCCGGGCAGGTGACGGGCCATTGCGTCGTAGACCACACGACGGGAGCGGGACTCCTTGACCTCGGCCATCTCGGCGACCATCGCCTCGACCGCGTCGGCGTTCGGGGCGGTCTCGGAATCCAGCCTCCAGATGCCGGGGTGGGCGGTGGTACACAGCTCCTCGGCGTCGTAGGACAACTGCTCGTGGAGTTTTTCGCCGGGGCGGGCGCCGCTCAGGACGATCGGGATGCGTCCCGGCCCGACGGCGGGTTCGGTCTGCACGCCGGTGATCGGCTCGTGGCCGCAGGCGCGGATGAATCGCTTGGCCAGGCCGAGGATGGCGATCGGCTCGCCCATGTCCAGCACGAAGACCTCGCCGGCGCGTCCCTGCTGACCGGCCATCGCGCCGGCCTGGAGCACCAGCGTGGCGGCCTCGGGGATGGTCATGAAGAACCGGGTCATGCGCTCGTCGGTCACGGTGATGGGCCCGCCGCGTCCGACCTGTTCGGCCCAGATGGTCAGCACCGACCCGTTGGAGCCGAGCACATTGCCGAAGCGGACCATGCTCATCCGTGTACGCACGCGCGGGGCAAGCGACTGGATGTACCACTCCGCCATCCGCTTGGTCGCGCCCATGATGGATGCGGGATTGACGGCCTTGTCGGTCGAGATCAGCACGAAGCGTTCGGCCCCGACCGCCACCGCCGCGTCGGCGATGGACTTGGTGCCGAAGAGGTTGTTGGTCACGGCGTGCGCGGGGTGGTCCTCCATCAGCGGCACATGCTTGTGCGCTGCCGCATGGAACACCACATGGGGCTTCCACCGTTCCAGATGCGCCAGTGTCCGCTCGGCATCCACCACATCATGCAACAGGGCCGTGCGCGCCACGCCGGGGCAGGTCTCGGCGAGTTGGCGATCGATCTCGAACAGGGCGTTCTCGCTCCGCTCCATCAGCACGATGCGCTCGGGCGCGAAGCGTGCGATCCGCCGGACGAGTTCGGAACCGATGGAACCGCCCGCGCCGGTGACAAGCACCGTCTTGCCGCGGATGACCGAACCGACGAGATGCTCATCAATATCGTGCGGCGTGCGTCCGACCAGTTCGGCCAGGTCGATCCCGGCGTAGCTTGTCACCGAGCCGGCCGCGACGGTCGGGGTTTCTTCGAGTTGCTCGTCCAGCGGGCGGATGACCCGCTCGGCCACGCCCTCGGCGCGGAGTTGGCGGCTGATCTCCGCGTGCCAACCCCGATGGCGCCCGGGCAGCGTCACGATGGCCCGCCTGATGCCGCGCTGGCGGCAGATGAGGCCGACGGTGTGGACGGAGCCGAGGAGGGGGGGGGCATGGACTTGGGACTGGCCACTTGCCATTTGGGAAGAAGATGGGAGGCCGTCCAGCGTCACCATGCCGTCGATGGGGGGCGGGGGTGTCAGCGTGGCCAGGGCCGCGGCGAGGGCGCGGCAGGTCTGGGGGGTGCCGATCAGGATGGTGCGGGGGAGGGTGGGGAGAGGTGGCAAGGGGTCCATGCGTGGAATATCGGGCGTTCGGGGGGGGGTGGGTCAGAAGAAGATGGGAGAGGGGGATTCAGCGGTGATCCGTATCAACTGAAATCCGAACAGGTGGAACGCCTGTACCACACCAAGTATCCCAGCACTCCGAGCCGGGATACAGAAAGAGTCGGCACGGAGTGCCGACCTACCAAAGAGTACCATCCCACCTCCATGATCGTTTCTCATCGGCATCGGTTCATCTTTCTCAAAACCGCCAAGACCGCGGGGACGAGCGTGGAGATTGCGTTGTCTGCGGTGTGCGGGCCGGAAGATGTCATCACGCCGATCGTGGCGGAGGACGAGGCCGTGCGGGCCAGGATGGGCCATCGGGGGCCGCAGAATTGGGTGCTTCCCGTTTCGGCGTGGACAGGGGCCGACTGGATGCGTGTGCTGCGCCGGCCGACGCGGCCGGGGAAAGCACGGCCGAAGTTTTATCACCACATGCCCGCATCCGAAGCCGCAGTACGGTTGCGAAAGCCCGGCGTCGGGAACACCGGCTCGATCTGGGACACCTACTTCAAGTTCTGCTTCGCGCGGAATCCGTGGGATCGGGCGGTGTCGCTGTATCACTGGCGGTATCGGGACGCGGCGCGGCCGTCGATGCGGGAGTTCCTGTTCTCGCCAACGGCCGAACAACTACGGGAAGCGAGCTGGGGGCTGTACACGATCAACGGACAAGTGGCGGTGGATCGGGTGTGCCGTTTCGAATCGCTGGAGGCGGATCTGACCGAGGTGCTGCGTGGGCTGGGGGTGGAGGGGCCGGTGCGCCTGCCGGTGACAAAGGCGGGGACGCGCCCGGATCGGCGGCCGTACCGGGAACTGTTTGATGATGCGTGCCGCGAACGGGTGGCGGAGTTGTGCGCGGCCGAGATCGCGTGGATGGGGTACTCGTTCTGATGCCGGTTCTCAGCGGCTTTTGGGTTTGGGGCGGGGTTTGTAGGCCTTGGTGGGAGACTTGGGTTTGTGGGGGGTGGGGAGGGGTTGTGTAGTTGGGATGGGTGTGGGGTCTTCGCGAGGTTGGGGGGGTTGGAGGGGTTGGGGGTCGGCGTGTTGAGAATCCGCCGGTTGCATCGGCGGCGTCTCGGGTTCGCTGGGTGGGTCGGGCTGGTCGGCTGGGTCTGGCTGACCCGCGCCCCGGGCGCGGAGGCGGAGCAGTTCCTTCAGGGCCAGGCGGATCTCCTTGGCGGCGGTGGCCGAGTCGGGCGGGCGGTTGGAGAGGAGGGTGAAGACATCGGCCGCGTGGTCTTGGGCGCGGGCGTGGTAGGACTCGGCGCGGTCCGCGCGGATTTTCCGGCGCAGGGCCAGGGCGGCGCGGAAGGCGGGGGTCTGGGAGTGGTGGTAGAGGG
>CAZXGL010000038.1:0-27003 GCA_964640595.1 uncultured Phycisphaeraceae bacterium
GTGGAACGTGCACAGGTGCTGCATGGCTGTCGTCAGCTCGTGCTGTGAAGTGTCGGGTTAAGTCCCTTAACGAGCGCAACCCCTATCGTTAGTTACTAACGCGTCATGGCGAGGACTCTAACGAGACTGCCGGTGTCAAACCGGAGGAAGGCGGGGATGACGTCAAGTCCTCATGGCCCTTACGCCTAGGGCTGCAAACGTGCTACAATGGTACGGACAGAGCGATGCGAGGCCGCAAGGCGGAGCAAATCGCAAAAACCGTGCCCCAGTTCGGATTGTAGGCTGAAATTCGCCTACATGAAGCCGGAATCGCTAGTAATCGGAGATCAGCTACGCTCCGGTGAATATGTTCCTGAGCCTTGTACACACCGCCCGTCACGTCATGGGAGTTGGCAGTGCCCGAAGTCACCTTATCTCAAAGGTGCCTACGGCAAGGCTGATGACTGGGACGAAGTCGTAACAAGGTAGCCGTAGGAGAACCTGCGGCTGGATCACCTCCTTTCTAAGGGATTTCCTTAGACTCGTCAAACGCCAACCCTGATCGGGAAGGCCACGCGGAGCGATCCGCAGCGAGTATAAGTGAGCGCACTCTCGCCCGCCAAAGCTCTCTGCATTCTCTAGAGATGCAGGGATGGCGGATACCGGTTCGGCAACGAACCGAGAAGTATGGACCCAACTGTTCAACGGCCACGGAGGCTCCGTCTCCTGGTCACAGAACCACGAATCAACCCGCTCTTTGAGCGGGTTTTTTCGTGCGCCCAGAGATTCTTCCCGTGACAAACCCGTTGCGTCAGCAAGTGAATCTTCGTGCCGTCGGACGGGAGAGGAGATGGCTTATTCCTCGGCGTCGTTCGGTGCGGGATTTGTGACGGGGCGGCCGGTGGTGTGCTCTGGGTTCGGGAGGCTGGACTCCATGGACGGCTTCGGGTCGGTGGTGACTTTGACATCCTCGAAGCGGAGGGGGAAGCCGAGGATCGTGGTGATGCCGGGGGTCTTCTCGGCGTGGCGGGGGTCTGGGCGGAGTTCGAGCGTGACTTTGCCCGCGGCGATCCAGGCGTCGAGGATGGATTCGTCGGGCGGGTCGGCGGTGGTCCCGTACTGGCTGAGCAGCGCGTGGCCCTGGGAGGCGTTGCAGGTGATGTGGGCGATGGGGTACTCGCGGCCGTCGTGGAGGGCGACGAGCTGGCCCACGACGGGGATGGGATTCTCGACGGCGATGATGGTGAACTCGGCCAACGCGTTGTAGGAACGAGATCCGGGCGGCAGGATGTGGAGCGGGGTGATACGGATGATCGACCCGTTCGCGTACGGCTGGGCGGCGGTTGGGTCTGTGTTCAGTGAGACAAGATCCGTTTCGGCCGGTAGGACGCGGACATTCCGCGTGACCGAAGCCGAGGCTTGCTGGTGCGTGTGACGACCGGACATGCGGTGGATGCCGGTTTCGTAGTGGACGGTGACGGGCAGATCAGCATCGGACGGGATGGCGTGCCAGTTGAGATTGGCCAAGGGGACAGTGAAAACGATTGATCCCATGCCACCCGGGATCACTGCATCCGGAACGCTGAATCCGGTATAGCCCGAGTTGCTGCGCAGTGGTGTGACGGACTGGGTTCCGAGCGTCATGCTCCGGCCGCTGAGGTAGGCCCAGACGATGTCGGTGCCGTCATGGAGTGAATGGTGGGAACCATTGAGACTGGCGATACGCGAAGATGGCCGTAACACGATCTGCACACCGATCTCGGGCGCGCGGTGCCGGATGGCGGCGGGAAAATGGAGAACGGATTCCGTGCCGTGGGTGAAGTAGGCAGTGATCTGCTCCGGCGTGAGGCATGTCAGGGTGAAGGCCTGCTGGAGCACCTCGCCGTGACGGGGATCCCAAGGGGTGTTGGTGTCGGCCTGATGGGTGAGGGCCGCGTCGATGAGGCGGGGCCAGGCGGCGGCATCGAGGGCGCGGGGGCCGGTGAGTCGGTTGGTTGCGATCTCGGTGAAGGCCGCGTCAACGCCCAGGTTGTGCAGGGCGAGAACCACGCGGTCGGGGAGGGCCGCGAGGAGGCGGGCGGTGTTGTTCGTGGCGAAGAGGGTGGTGAGCGTACCGCCGAGGAGGAGAAGTACGACGGCGCACGCGAGGGTCGGGCGGCGGATGCGGCGGAGGGTGGGTCTGGTGGCCTTGGGTTGGGTGAGGTCGCGGCCGCACTCGGGGCAGGTTGGGGGGGTGTCGAGACCGGCGAGGTCGAACTTGCACTTGCGGCAGAAGCGGCCTCGGGCGGCGATGCGGCCGCGGAGGGCGAGGGCGAAGAGGGGGAGGGAGAGGAGGAGGAGGGCGGTTCCGATCCAGTGCATGATGGCAGTGTACTGGGAGGATGGCCTCAGGGTTCGGGGGTCGATGGGGGATTTTCGGTGGGGAGAGGGTGGATGGCCTCAGCCTTGTGCCAGACCTGCTGCTCCGGAGGGGATGTCATGGGCAGGGGACGGAACGGGATGTTGCGGAACACGATCTCGCCGGGCAGGTAGGACTCGATCTCCGCGTGGAGGTAGACGGCCTGGGGGTCGGGGCGGAGGGTGATGTCCGCGACGGCATCGGGGGGAAGGGCGTTGAAGCGGTCTCGATCGGTGGGAGCGCGGAGCACCGCCTGGAAAACGAGTTGGCCGTGGCTCTGCGATCCGGCGGGGAAGAGGTGCGGGGCGTAGGGCACGGGGTCATCGGAGATGAGTCGCAGATCGCCGGATTCGAGGGTGGCGCGGAAGATCGCGTGGGCGGGGCTGGGTGTGTCCGACACTGCGTGGGCGACGAGGAGAGGAACCTCGTCCGCGTCGAGTACGCCGCACTCGCGCATGCGCAGGGTGGATGCGAGCTGCTCGAGCGCGGCGCGGTTGTCGTTCACCGGGACCAGCGGCTGGTCCGGGGGGATGATGGCGACGGTTTGTCTAGCGGTGCGCCAGATGGTCACGACGGGTTCGGTCGATCGGGGCGAGTGGATGCGGACGACAAGCCCGGCGTGGACGAAAACAGAATCACCCGGTCGCGGCTCAGGATCCACAAAGTTACGGAACGGGGTTGTCTGGGCCGGCTGAGCGAAACGATTGCCGATGAACCGGATGGCCCGCCGGTCGGCGTACTCAAAGAGATCCGGCGGAGTCAGATTGGTCGCCACTGAACCGCCGCGATGGAAATCAACAGTCAGGGCGTACGCCGGGGGCGGGCCAGAATACATCTCGTCCGCGAGAAAGTACTGTTGGAACTGAATGTCCATCATCCAAGCAGAAGGGACCGCAATCTGGGATGGGTACGCCTTCTCTCGGATGGTGATGCGGGTATCGACGACGGCGTTGAAGTAGCGTTCGGCTTGCGGCTCGTTGAGCTGCGCGCCGTGCAGGGCGGCCAGGATGATGGCCCTGTCTTCAGACGGAGCGTTGACACCTTGGGAGAGGACACGGTCGAGGGCGCGGCTGATCGTGGCCGCGAAGGCGGGGCGGTGGGTCGCCGGGTCGGAGAGGCGGGCGATGACTTCCTCGTGTGCGCCGTCGAGATCGAGCCGGTCAAGCACGGCGAGCACGGAGTCGGAAGTTCGGGGCAGCATCCACGCCCGGACGGCGGAGGACCCCGTGAGCAGCGAGGGGATGGCGATGAGAAAGCAGAGCAGCGCGGCGATCAGGGCCGGTTTGTTGGTGTGGCGGAGGGTGGGCCTCGTGGCCTTGGGTTGAGAGAGGTCGCGCCCGCACTCGGGACAGGTTGCGGGGCTGCCGAGGCCAGCGAGGTCGAACCTGCACTTGCGGCAGAAGGTGCCGTGGGCGGTGATGCGGCCTCGGATGGCCCAGATCAGGAGGAGGGCGGCCGCGGCGAGGAGGACGAAGGGGAGCATGGGGCCAGCATAACGGCGCGGGGGATTGGTTGTTGCGTGCGGGTCTTGCGTGAAAACGGAAGAACCCCACGATTCGGGAACTCATCGTGGGCGTGACCATTCATCTGGGGGGCTCGGCCCGTTGGGCCGACGGGGGCTGGAAGCTCCCCTCCCCCCCCCCCACGCTCCGCTCTCCGCGCTCCGAGAAGCGGGTCAGGACTGTTGCTTGCGCTTGGTGTGGCGGACGATCTGGCCGGTGACGAGGAAGATGATGTCCTCGGCGATGTTGCCCAGGAGGTCACCGACACGCTCGAGCTCGCGGCTGGCGCGGTACATGAGCAGGCCGGTGGCGGCGTTGTGCGGCTCACGCTCGATATGCTCGCGGATCTCTTCAAAGGCGCGCTTGTCGAGCTGGTCGATGGTCTTGTCCTTGGCGCGGATCATGCGCGCGGCCTCGACATCGGAGTTGACCACAGCGCGGAGCAGCTCCTCACACGCAACGGGGATCCGGTCGCCCATCTCGCGCAGAGCGGTGGGCCACTGGGGGGCGGGAGGTTCGAGCTTGAGGCAGATCTTCGCGATCGAGGAGGCGTGGTCGGCGACGCGCTCGATGTCCTGGTTGACCTTGAGGCAGAAGGCGAGCTGGCGCATGTCGTGGCCGAAGGGACGCTCAAGGGTGAGCAGGCGCAGGCACTCCTGCTCGATGGCGACCTCCTCGGTATCGACCTCGTTCTCGCCGGCGCGGATCTTGCGGGCGAGTTCGTGGTCGAGATCCCACAGGCCGGAGACGGAGGAGACCAGCAGGTCGATGGCCATGCTGGCCTCGCGGATGAGGCGGCGGCGCAGGTTGGCCAGCTCCTCATCGAACTTGGCATTGGATGTCAGTCGCGGCTTGGGCGGCGGGGTGGGCGTTGGCTGCTTGGGCTGGTTGGAATCAAACATGGGCATGGGTTGCGCCATCCTTGGCAGGCCCGGCGGGTGGACTCCCCACGCGGTCGGGCCATTCCGAATATCTTAACACGGAACCCCGGCCAGGGTGGGGTTCATCCGAGCAGATCGGCGGTTCGGGGCGTTGGATTCGACACCGGCGGGCGTTCGAGGGCGCGGAGCAGGGATTTGGCGAGGCCGACGAGGTCTTTCATGAGCTTGGGAGCGGGGCGGAGGTAGATCTCGGAAAGGGGTTTGCCACCGGCCGAGCGGGCGTTGGTCTGGGCGAGATCCGGGGCGACGGTGCGGACGGAACCGAGATCGGCCGTGCGGAGGGCGGCGGCGAGGGGGAGCGGGTCGGCGGTCATGAAAACCGCATCATCTCCACGGGTGGAGAGGGCACGCACCCCCCACTGCTGGGCGGCCGCTCGCAAGCGGGCCAGGAGGATGAGACGCTTGGCGGGGGGCGGCGGCTCGCCATAGGCGGAGACGAGGTCGCGCTCGACCTGATCGAGTTCGGCGGGGCCGGCGGCGGAGGCCAGGCGGCGGTAGGCCTCCAGGCGGCGCTGGTCGGAGGGGATATAGGGCCGGGGGAGCAGGCCATAGACGCCGATGTCGGCGGCGGTGTGGCGGACGGGGGACTCGTCGGTGGCGTTGGTGAGCTGGTGGACGGCGTTGTCGAGCAGGCGGCAGTACATCTCGTAGCCCACAGCGGCGATGTGGCCGGACTGCTCGGCCCCGAGCAGGTTGCCCGCGCCGCGGATCTCCAGGTCACGCATCGCGATCTTGAAGCCCGCGCCGAGCATGGCGTACTCCTCGATGGCGCGGAGGCGCTTCTGGGCGACTTCCTTGACGGGGCGCTCCTGCGGGAGAAGGAGGTAGCAGTAGGCGCGGTGGTGGCTGCGGCCGACGCGCCCGCGGAGCTGGTGGAGTTCGGCCAGACCGAAGCGGTCGGCATCATCGATGATCATGGTGTTGGCGGTCGGGATGTCGATGCCCGCCTCGATGATGGTGGTGGAGACGAGGATGTCGGCCTCGCGGCGCATGAAGGTCAGCATGACCTCTTCGAGTTCGCGCGGTTCCATCTGGCCGTGGCCCCAGACGACGCGGGCATCCGGGACGAGGGACTTGACGCGGGCGGCGACCGACTGGAGATCATGGACACGGTTGTGGACATAGAAGATCTGGCCCTCGCGGGCGAGTTCTCGCTTGATGGCGGCTGTGATGCGCTTCTCGTTGTAGGGGATCACCTCGGTGACAACGGCGCGGCGATCGACCGGGGGCGTGGTGAGGCTGGAGATGTCGCGCAGGCCGAGCATCGACATGTGCAGCGTGCGGGGGATGGGTGTGGCGCTGAGCGTCATGACATCGACGGTCATGCGGAGCTGGAGGAGGGCCTCCTTGTGCTCGACGCCGAAACGCTGCTCCTCGTCGATGATGACCAGGCCGAGGTCGGCGAAGCGGACATCCTTGCTGAGCAGGCGGTGGGTGCCGATGACGACATCGACCGCGCCCTTGCGGAGGTTGACCAGGGTGTCCTTGAGTTGCAGATCGGTCTTGAAGCGGGAGAGGGATTCGACGCGGAACGGGTAATCCGCGAAGCGGGATTTGAAGGTGCGTTCGTGCTGCTCGGCGAGGACCGTGGTGGGCACGAGCACGGCGACCTGACGGCCGTACTCGCAGGCCTTGAAGGCGGCCCGGATGGCCAGTTCGGTTTTGCCGAAGCCGACATCGCCGCAGATGAGGCGGTCCATGGGGCGGGGGCGGGCCATGTCCTTCTTGATCTCGATGAGGGCGGCGAGCTGGTCCTCGGTTTCCTCATAGGGGAACTCGGCCTCGAACTCGGTCTGCCACGCGGTGTCGTGCGGGTAGGCGATGCCTGGCTGGTGCTCGCGGGCGGCACGCACGCGGAGCAGTTCACCCGCCAGATCACGGACGGACTCGGCGACACGCTCCTTCTGGCCCTTCCACTTGCGGCCGCCGATGGTGGAGAGCTGGGGCTTGCCGCGGAAGCCGCCGATGTACTTCTGTACGAGGTCGATCTGTGAGCAGGGCACATGGAGACGGGATTTACCGGCGAACTCCAGCGTGAGGTACTCCTCCATCTGGCGGTCGTCGGCCTTTTTCTGCGAAGGGTGCGTGGGGGTCTTGGCCTTTTCCTTGGTCCCTCCGGCGGGTAGCACCACCAGCCCGGTGAACTGGGCGATGCCGTGATCGGCATGGACCACATAGTCACCCTCTGCAATGTCGAGGAAGGTGTCCATCGCACGCCCGGCGCGCATCTTGGCGACGCGGCGGCGGACAGAGGAGCGGTGCAGCAGTTCGCCGGAGGGGACGATGGCGGTGCGCTTGACCGCGCCGCCCCCCCCACTGCTGTCGTCGTGGAGGTCTTCATCGCCCCAGATCACACCGCGGCGGATGTCGAGGACGCGGCGCTCGATGTCGGTTCCGGGGGCGTGCAGTGAGATGAGTTCGCCCAGGCGGGCGGACTCGGCATCGCTGGCACAGGCGAGGATGACGCGGGCGGTGCGGACCAGCTCGGCCAGCTCGGCGACGGCCTTGGATGCGTCCTTGTCGAAACTGGGGACGGGGGACACGGCCAGATCGACGCGGACATCGGCGGCGGCGGCCGCGGCGGAGAACTGGTTGAGTTCGGCCAGCGCGTGGGTGCGCTCGGCCAACGCCTTGAGCACCGCGGGCGGGGGGTAGACGGTGCGGCCGTCCGAGACACGCTCGAAGTAGCCGCGGGCCTGCTCCACAACCTCGAAGGTCTCGGCGAGGATGGCAACGGACTCGCTCGGGGCATAATCGAGGATCGAGGTGTCGTCCCTGGACTCGGCGAGCGCGGACTGACCGGCGGCGGCGAGCGTGCAGCGGTCCAATGCGCGATCGGAACCCATCGTCTCCAGATCAAACTCGCGGAGGGAGTCGATCTCGTCGCCGAAGAAATCCAGACGCACGGGAGCGGGCGGGCCTGCTTCGCCCGACACCGGCGAGAAGATGTCGAGGATGCCGCCGCGCACGGCGAACTGGCCGGTGTCCTCGACGGTCTCCACACGGTCGTAGCCGGCGGTGGTGAGCCAGTCGATGAGGTGGGACAGGCCGGGGGCATCGCCCTTGTGAATCGTGCGGACGAGGGTGTCGAGGCGGGCCGGAGAAGGAGCCGGCTGCATGAGCGACGCGACCGGCACCACCAGCACTCGCGGGGCGTGGCCGTCCCTCAGCCGACGCAGGACCGTGGCCCGCTGGGCGAAGAGTTCGGCGGAGACGCCGGTCTCGCCGGGGGCGAGTTCGAGGGCTGGGACGATGGTGGCCGCGCCGGGTTCGAGGGCGTTGATCTCACCGGCGATGTCCTCGGCCTCGTCGGTGTGGGCGCAGGCGACGATGGCGGTGCGGGAGATGATCCGAGCGACCGCCAACGCTGTGAAAGACACGGACGGCCCGACATTGCCCGTGGCCACCACCCGGCGACCGGCGCGCAGAGCCTCGGCCAGTGCGCGCACCGGTGCGTCCCGCTCGGCGATTTTGGCCAGGTCGGTCATGGGGATCGGGGGGCCGCGGTGGCCCTTGGGATTGTTGGCGGGGTGAGGTGGGCGGGTTGTTTTGTTCGGGCTGCGCCCGAACGGGGGCAGGATGCCCCCGCTCCGAAGGAGGGGGCGCTACTCCGCCTTGATGTGGGGGCGAATGTTCTCAATTGTCCGGGGGCCGATGCCCTTGACGCGGGCAAGGGATTCGATGGAGTCGAAGGGGCCGTTGGCTTCTCGGTCTTCCACGATGCGGGCGGAGAGGGTGGGGCCGATGCGGGGGAGCAGTTCGAGCTGGGCGGGGGTGGCGGTGTTGATGTTCAGGAGGGGAGCGGCGACGGCGCGAGGGGACGGGGCGTCGGCGGGGGCGCGGGTGGTGGTGAAGGCGAGGCCGCCGAGGGAGGCGAGGAAGAGGATGGCGGCGGTGAGGATGCGGGTGCTGCGGGCGGGGCCGGGTTGGGCGGGAAGGGCGGGCATACTGGGATTGTTTCGCACAGGCGCGACGCCTGGCCACCGTTCAAACGGAGGCGGGCGTGCGGGGTGGGGGCAGGATGCGGGCGGGGTCGGGCATGTCGCCCTTGGCGAGGGCGGCCCGGAGTTCGGTGAAGCGTTCGTAGACAGGGCGGTGGGTGGCTGAGGCATCGGCGAGCGCGCCGCGGGGCATCTCGGCGGAGTTGGAGGGGTCGGCGAGATCCTGCCAGCACACGGACTGCACGAAGGGCTTGGCGAGCGCCACCGCGAGAAACGCGCTGGCCCAGTCGGCCTGGGCCTGGTTGGACCAGGGTTGACGCCATGCGCCGCCGGAGAGGCCGGGGTAGTCGTCGGAGGGGACATCGATCGGCGCGGCGGGGACACCGGCGGCGGTGATGGCGACGGGACGATCAAGAGCGGCGTACTGGTCGAGCATCGCGCTGAACGCCATGAGATCCCGGACGGCCAGGCCGGGCGCGGGTACGCCCATCTGCACGCGCAGGGCGATGGTGTCGAACTGGATGCCCGCCTGGGCGAGCATCTCGGCGTAGAGCGTGGGCGGGAGGGAACGCCGGTCGGCGGAGTGGTGCTCGCCCCAGGGCTCAACGATCTCGACCTGGACCTTGGCCTTGGGGTGCAGCTTGCGGGTGACGAGGACGCAGATGCGGGTCAGGTCGATCATCTGCTCGAACGAGAACGCGAAGTTGCGGTTGGCGTGCAGGCCTGAGCAGACGGTCCAGCGGTTGACGGTGCGCCGGTAGCGGGTGACAACGGCCTTCATGTGCTCGTAGACGAGTTCACGCAGGGTGTCGTAGTCGTTCTCCCAGATGTAGAGCCAGTCCGGGACGGCGTGGGGGCGGAAATCGATCACCGGACCGGCCACCACCGGGAGCTTGGCGGTGCGGACGGCCCACTCGATCCAGCGGTCGGTACGGGCGAAGGCGTACTCGCCCTCGGCGGGCTCCATCTCCAGCCAGCGCATGGGCATGGTGATGAAGTCGGCGGCCTTGGATGCCAGTTCCTTGGCGGGATCGGAGAAAACCAGGGGGGAGATGGCCACGCCGAGCGCGGGGGCCTGGGGCAACACCAGCCCGGAACGGGTGGGATGGAGTACGGGCTGGCCCCCGCCCAGGTCGTCGGCGGCTTGGGCGTGCATCCGGACTCGGGCGGGCGCGCCGAAATCGAGCTGGGCCTGGCGGAGCGCGAGCCGCTCGGAGGCTTCCAGAGCGATCCAGAGGGCGCGGAGGGCAAGGCGATCGGCGTCTTCGTCCGGGGTGTCCTTGCGGGGCAGGGCGACGAGGGCCTGGGTGAAGGCTTCCCGAGCCTTCTCGATGATGGGCATGACCGGGTCGGCGGCAAGCACCTCGAAGGCCTGCCATTCCTCGAGCTTGTTGAGGATCAGCATGACCCGGTGGCGGGCCAGTTCGAGCGTGAGCAGGTATGGCCGGTCGCGGTCGGGGAGCAAGCAGGTCTGGAGGACGAGTTCGCCCAACGGACGGAGGGCCGTGCCGTCCGGGAGCGGACAGGGACCGAGGGAGGCCAGGGCGGAGGCATCCAGGGTGACCTGGATGGAGAGAGCGGCTGCTTCTGAACTGGTTTTCTCGCAGCGTATGAGACCGGACTCGGCGACGGCCGCACCGGTGACAGGGACGGAATCCGGACCGACGATGGAGGCCCCGGGAATGGGGCCGACGGTCGTGGGGGCCAGTCTGTTGGTGACGACGAATGCCAGCATCAGGTCTACATACCACCGCCCGTTTGGGGCGTCTAGGCCCGCACGGCGGGATGCCGCGGGCGGATGCGTACCTTACGGCAGAATCGGGTCCGGGGCGAGGCGGAGGGATTCCGAGCCGTGCTGGCTGTGGCGGGACGGGATACCCTCGGATCATGCCAACGGACACGACTCGGCGGGACGGATCTGCGGTGTTCACGACGGATCTGCGTCTGCCGGAGCGGCGGCAGGGGAAGGTGCGGGACACTTACACCCTGCCGGGCGGAGGAGATGGGGGGAAATCGGGAGAGAGGGAGGAAGATGCCATCCTGATGGTGGCCAGCGACCGGCTGAGCGCGTTCGATGTGGTGCTGCCGACGCCGATCCCCGGCAAGGGCCGCCTGTTGACCGAGGTGGCAGCCTTCTGGCTGGAGATGATCGCGGCCAAGGGGCTGGGGCCGACCCACCTGATCTCGACCGATGACGGGCTGGTGCCGGACGAAGCGTTGACGGATACGACCAGCCGGGCCGCCCTGCGGGGTCGGGTGACGATCGGACGCAAATGCGCGGTCATCCCGGTGGAGTGCGTGGTGCGGGGGTATCTGGAGGGGTCGGGGTGGAAGGATTATCAAGCGACCGGGGCGGTGTGCGGGGTGGCGCTGCCGCCGGGCCTGCGCCAGTGCGAGAAACTGGGCGAGCCGATCTTCACACCAGCCACCAAGGCCGAAGCTGGGCACGACGAGAACATCGGGTTCGACGCCGCGGTGGCGCACATCGGCGGGATGGTCGGGGCGGCGCGGGCGGGTGCGTTGATGGAGACGCTGCGGACGCGGTCGCTGGGGATCTACGCGATGGCATCGGCGTACGCGGCGGGACGGGGGATCATTCTGGCGGACACGAAGTTTGAGTTCGGGCTGCCGCTGGTGGAGGGAAAGGTGGATGCGCAGGCGGAACCGATCCTGATCGACGAGGCGCTGACACCTGATTCGAGCCGGTTCTGGGAGGCCGGGTCGTACGAGCCGGGGCGGGCGCAGGCGAGCTTCGACAAGCAGTTCGTGCGGGAGTACCTGCAGGGTCTGGTGGATAAGGGGCTGTGGGACAAGACGGACCCCGGGCCGGAACTGCCGGTGGATGTGGTGGCGGGGACGCTGGCACGGTATCGGGCGGCGCGGGATCGGTTGGTGGGGTAGCACGGCTCTCGCTTGAAGCTCGGGCCTGGGATGGCTGACAAGCCGCGACGGCAGGCGAGCGGCGTACATGCCCTTCGCGGTCTGCGAACCACGGCGAACCGGAGCAGTCTTTCGTGTGACCGTTGCTGCTATCGGTTTGGCGACCAATGGATTCCACACGGGAATCAACCGGGTTCCGGCTCAATCAGGATGCTCCGCTGCTGACGCTACCGCGGCCGCTCCCTTGCAGTCGCGGCTTGTAAAAACCGGGACCGCTCCCTTGCCGTCGCGGCTTGTCCGGTCGATCAGTCGCGGCCGAGGCCCTGTACGCCGCGTTGGTTGCGTTCGGCGAACTTGCGTTGGAGCATGGCGCGGTGGGCTTCCATGCCGGCGGGCTCGGGGAAGACTTCGTCGAAGGGGCGGCTGAGTTCCGCAGCAGCGAGTTCCTCATAGACGGGGCGGAAGCGCTGGCTGATCGCGTCGTAGGCGTAACGACGGAGATCCTCTGGGGTGTAGTCGTAGATGCGTTCGGCCTCATCGGGACCGAAGACACCGATCATGTTGGTCAGAACCGTGCCTGCGACGAAGGAGAAGTCGCGGTCCATGTACTCCATGCGGGCCGTGTTGGCGCCGGCGACGACTTCACGGAGTTGCTCGCGCATGAAGAGGGCATGGGCGCGGCGGGCGTAGTTGAACATGCCCTCAAAGCGTTCCGGGTTGCCTTCAAGGAGGCCCTCGATGATGGCACCCTGGAGCGCGCCGCTGACCTCCGAAACGGCGACCTGAGGCGCGCCGAAGCTCTCGTGGAGCTGCTTCTCGACGAAGTCGGAAAGCGAAAGGGTCATCTCCAGATCGCGGGTGGGGTCGTTGAAGTTGTGCTTGCCCCAGGTGCGGAGCTTCTCGAACCAGAACTCGGCCTGGGTCATGTCCCCGCGGCGGTAGAAGTAGCGGATGGCGTCGCGGAGGAAGTTCTCGTAGCCGGAGGCGACGGTGCGGTAGGAGCGGCCTTCGGCCTCGAAACGGCCCGAGGCCTCGACGACCTCTTCGATCAGACCGCCGTAGGTGGGCACGAAGTAGGGGTTGGGTGCGACGAAGTAGACGCCTTGCTGGCCCTCGTGGGTATCGAGGTAGTTGAAGTACATGTCACCGAAGCGCCAGAGTTCCTGGACGGACTGGAGGACGATGCGGTAGGTGTTGAGGAAGTCCAGGGAGTCGGAGTTGTGGAAGTTGACTTCCATGCGTCCGACATCGGTGCCGCGGGCGGCCCAGTAGAGGCCGTGGGCGGCGGGGACGCGCCAGTCGACGGGGCCGAACTTGCGGACGATCTGGAGCATGCGGACCGGCTCCATGTTGTAGTCATCGATGAGGACGCGTTTGCGGACATGGTTGACGGCGAGGTCCCAGGCCTCTTGGGAGGTGAAGCGTTGCTTGAGGTCGGTGACGGCGCGGGTCTTGGGGCCGGCACCGCGCATGATGAAATCGAGACGGCCGGTGCGTTCGAGTTCGAGGTGGAGCTGGATGCGGCGCAGGAAGTCGTAACCGACCTTCTCGCCCATGGTCTGCTCGTAGGTGTCGAGGATATCGGCGGCGGTCGCGGAGCGTTGACGCAGGGCGGCGCGGGTGTCCGGGGCGTCGATGATGGCCTGGATCCAGGCGGAGTAGATCTCGATGACGGAGTCCCGGTCGCGGCGGTCCGCGGGGATCTCGGGCTTGGGGCCCATGATGTTGTGCCACTCGTATGCGAGTTCACGCTTGTAGTGCTGGTTGGCGTCGTCGGTGTAGCCGCCGACCTTGTGGAGGAAGATCCAGCCAAGCTCGCGGTGCATGAGCATGTCGGACGGGTTGGCACGCAGGCCCTCGTCGCGGAGCAGGCGGATGCCGGAGTTGACCCACTCCCACCGCTCCTCGGGTGTCTGGGTGGTGACGGAGATGTTGTATGCGAGGTTCCAGGCGTGGAAGGACCAGACGCGGGGGAAACGGGGCTGGAGGCGGGTGATCTGGCGGGCCAGTTCGACGGCCTCGAAGTAGCGTCCCTCTTCCTTGGCGGTGTTGGCGCGGATCCAGAGGTAGTTGACGAACAGGCCGCGGAGCGCGCCCATCGCGATGCCGATGCTGACCTGCCACGGGTCGCCGTCCTCGGCTCGGTCGGTGTAGGCGAGTTCGTGGCGGCCGACGGAGGCGGCCACCACCGAGGTCATGACACCGGAGCCCAGAAGACCCGAAATCATGATGATGATGGCGAGGGTGCGGACTCGGGCGTTGCTTCCCATAGGTGTGCTCCGTGTTCCTTTGTACGGCTCAGTGGCCCGAATAGATCGCGAGTTGTCGGGAACGGAAGGAGAACACCCCGATGATGTAAATCACGAAGGAAACCGTCAAGAGAACGGCGGTGCTGCTCGCGACGCTGGCCCACGAAAGCAGGCGGCCGTCCGAGAGGCGTTCCGCGGGCTTGAGGTCGTTGTAGATCTTGAAGGCGGAGGAGACGATGTTCGCGAAGTGATAGGTAACCCAGCGGTAGAGCTCGAACTTGCCCTGCGTATCGGTGGTGCCCCAACCGGGAAGGGCGTAGGCGACCCAGCCGGAAGACTCGGCGATGAAGAAGACACCGACAGCAACCAGGCAGGCGACGGGGAAGTTCAGGAAGGTGGAGGCGCAGACGGCGAGCATGGCGAGGAAGGCGAGCTTGACCCACTGGACGGCCTGCACGCGGAGGAAGTTGGCGCGGAAGGTGCCGACCTGGTAGGAGATCTCCAGACCGTCGGCGGGCATGGTGATGGAGTTGGTATTGGGGACAAAGTGGACGGCGTTCTGCTGGTCGAGGGCAAAGGTGCCGTTGAAAAGCTCGAAGCGGAGGGTGCCGTCGTCGTTGATCTTGTCCGGGCCGAGGATGATGGTGTGGGAGAAGCCCAGGGCGGTGCGCTCGCGGAAGACCGGCCCGTCGGAGAAGAAGAATGTGAGGGCGTAGAAGACATCCGGGCGGTTGCCCTCGGCGTCGATCTTGTAGCGCAGCGTGAGCGGGACGCCACGGCGTTTGGCGTCGTGCAGCCCCGTGAAGGTGTACTCCTGGGATCGTTCGGCGATGGGATCGATCGAGCGGAAGCCGGTAACAGCCTCGCGGAAGGCCTCCTGACGGAAGCGGGAGCGGTCGGCGGCGGTTGGCGTGAAGGGGCCAAGGCGCTGGACGCCGAGGATGCGCTCCTCGACGGCGGTGTCGAACACGGGATCGTTGATGTTGAAGGGGAGCACCGGCAGGACGGCGCGGCGGGCGGTGAGGATCCGGGTCTCGAGGAGGAGCCGGTCCTCGGTCATGAGCAGGGAGGAATCACGCGGCTCGAAGGGGCGGACCTCGCCTCCCGCGGGCTGGCGGCGGAGGTACTCGGTGAAGCCGAAGACACCTGCCGCGTTGACGAGGAGGAGGATCGCGGCGAGGGTGGCCACGCCGAGCCACTTGCCCAGGACATACTGGGCCGCGGAGACCGGCTTGGTCATGGTCTGCCAGATGATTTTGTCCCGCTGTTCAAAGGCGACGGTGGCGGCACCGAAGAACAGGACGAGCAGGGCGATGACCCAGAAAGCGAACTGGTTGGCGTACTGCAGGAACGCCTGGACGCGGAAGCGGAGGGGCTGCTCACCGTTGAGGATCATGGGCATGGCGGCCAGCATGACGATGAGCATGGCGATGAAGATGACGGAGATCTTCATGCGGATGGCCTCGGCCAGCACATTGCGGGCGATGGCCAGGACCGGGTGCGCGGGGCTGAAGAGGAGGACGGCCGCACGGAGCAGCACGATGAAGGCCAGTGTGAGCTGCGCGCCACCGAGCACGACGAGGCCGAAGGGGGCCGATCGATCGAACAGCAGGAGGGGGAGGCCGAGGGCGAGGGCCGCGGCGGTGATGGCGAGGTAGCTCAGGCCCAGGCCGAGCCAGATGAACAGGAGCATGATCGCCGAGACGAGAAGGATGCCGATGGTCAGCGATGCGGGCGAGCGGGCGACGGCCGCGGCATCGGCAAGCGAGCGGATGCGGACGGCCTCGGGGTTGGTGATCTGACGGCCTTCTGGATCGGTGATGAACTGGGGAACCTGGGCCAGCGCCTCCTGAAAGGCGGTGGGGTCGGTGGCGGACTCCAGGAAAGTCCAGCCGATCGCGCCGGCGGCCAGCAGGCCGATGATGGCGGTGGCCACGATCATGAACAGACGCGATTTTTGCGCTCGATCGGCGGCGCCAAGGCGTTGGCTGAGGCTCACCGCGGATCCCCCGGCTTGTCATCGTCCGGACTGTCGAGCAGCGAGCCGATGATGCCGTCATCGACCTGCTCGGGAGCGGATTCAGCCTCACGCCGATGGTCTGTGGGCTGTTGGTCCGCCGGGTTGACAGGCTCCCCATTGGTCAGCGTGTCGATGATGGAATCATCCTGATCCGATGGGAGGGCATGGGTGGGGAGGGGAGCGGCGGACTCGGGAGCGGGAGAGGGATCCTGGTCGGACATCAGGCGGCTGATGACCTCATCGGACTCGGCGGTGTCCGGATCACCGTCGCGGAGGAAGGCCGCGGTCGTGCCGCCTTCCTTGGCGCCGGAGGTGGCGGCGTTCTCGGCGCGGGCACGCTCGACGATGCCGAGGAATAGTTCCTCGAGCTTCTGGCGCGGAGCGGCCACCTTTCGGACGGACTTGAGGCCGCCGGAGCGGCGGCGGATGACCTCGTCGATCTCGGCGAGGGTGGCCTCGTCGAGCGTGTCGGCCTCGATGGTGGTGCGCTCGGTGGAGGCGAGGAGCTGCTCGCAGGTGCCCTCGCCGCGAACCTTGCCTCCGTAGAGGATGACCATGCGGTCCACGACATCCTCGACATCGGCCAGGAGGTGGCTGGAGAGGATGATGGTCTTGCCGCGACGGCCGAGATCAAGGATGAGGTCCTTGACCTGGCGAGTGCCGATGGGATCGAGGCCGGTGGTGGGCTCGTCGAGGATCAGCAGGTCCGGGTCGTTGATGAGGGCCTGGGCGATGCCGATGCGGCGCTGCATGCCCTTGGAGTATTCGCGGACCTGGCGGTGCTGGGCGTGGGTCAGGCCGACCATGTCGAGGAGTTCGTCAATGCGACGCTGGCGGACCTTGTGATCGAGACCGAAGAGCTTGCCGTAGTAATCGAGGGTTTCGCGGGCGTTGAGGAACGGGTAGAGATAGGACTCTTCCGGGAGGTATCCGACGCGCCTCTTGGTCGCCACATCGGTGGGTGGCTTGCCGAAGACCGCGACTCGGCCCGAGGTGGGCTTGAGGAGGCCGAGAATGAGCTTGATGGTGGTGGACTTGCCCGAGCCATTGGGGCCGAGCAGGCCGAAAACCTCGCGTTCGTGGATCAGCAGCTCCACGCCATCGACCGCGCGGGCGCGGTCTCGCATCCAGAAGTCCTTGAAGATCTTGGTGAGACGCTGGCAGGCCACGACGGGCTTGCGGTCACCCGATACGGTGGGAACCCGGCTGGATGCGGTGGCGGTAGTCATTACTGTTCGCGTTCCTGGATGCCTCGCTGGGTGCGGAAGAGGTCGCGCTGGAAGCGGTTCATGCGTTCCTCGTTGGCGCGGTCGACCTCGGACTGCTTGCGGGCGCGGTCGAGTTCCCGCACGATGGAGGGATCCTGGTTGATGAGCAGCTCGGCCGTGGAGCGGCCCCGGGGCAGGGACATGACCTGGACAAAGGGCCGGTTGAGGAACACGCTCATGGCCGCGGACCAGTCGCGGGAGATCATCAGGCGTGGGTTGGACTCGTACTGAGCGAGCTTGGCGCGGAAGAGGTCGCGATCGGCGATGGCCTGCGTGACGCGGGTGGAGACCTGGCCGCGGACGAACTCGAGGAGTTCGGAGACGCGTCCCGAGACGAGGCCGGCGGCGTGAACGGTGCCGAGAATCTCGGCGGGACGGCCCTCGATGATCGCATCGATCTGGGCGAGCAGGGCGGCCGCTTCCTCGGGTTGGCCGAGTTCGATGAACCGCTCATACTCGTTGATGGCATCGATCAGCACGGGGGCGGCGGCGCCGGCGACCTCGTTGAGCTGCTGATCGCGGTGGAGCAGGGCGTCCTCACGCTCCTTGGCGGCACGCTGGGATGCGGCCTGGACATTGTTGAAGCGGTCGGTCAGATAGATGGGGGGGATCTTGCGGCTGAGGGTGACGCGGTCGAGGGTGATGCCGCTATTGAGATCATCGAGCTGGCGTTGGGCGATCTCGCGAACGCGGGCCGCGGAAGAGGAATCACCGGTCTGCTTGAGCAGGTCGTCGATGGTGACGGAGGCGATGGTCTGCACGACACCGCGCTGGACGGCGAGGCGGACGATGCGTTCCTCCTGCTCGGGGATCATGTTCTCCGCGTAGAGACGGTGGTCGGTGCGCCGGTAGGTGACGGTCCACTGGGTGTGGGCAAGATTCAGATCGCTGGTGATGTTGGAGAACGAGCGGGCGGGGTTGAGCCTGCCCTCGTTGGAGAACTGCGGGATGGTGGCGGACATGGCCACGACCTCGTTATTGTTGATGTTGCTCCCGTAGGGCATGAAGGCCAGGCCCAGTCTGGTCTCGACGCTGCCCTCGCCGATGCGGATCATCTCACCCATGGGGAAGGGGAGATTGGGATGGATGCCGGGCGTGAGGTTGAAGCTGGTGGGCTTGCCGAGGAAGACGCGGATGCCGCGCTCGCCCTCCTGGATGGTCTTGACACCTGAGATGAAGAAGAGCGCGACCAGCACCACCATGACGAACTTGAGCAGGCCGTAGGTGAAGCGGAGGGCGTCGGCGAGCGACTGGTTGGCCGGGTCCATGCGCGGACCGGAACCGGGCGAGCCCGGGGCGGTCTGACGCAAACGAACGGATGCACCACGGGTGATGGGCGCGTCGGCGGCGGCTGGGACCGCATCATCGGGAGAACCGGCGTGGTTGTGGTCGTGCTCGGCCATGGATCAGTTCTCCGATCCGGCGGGCGTGACGGAACCGCGTGAACCGGGCACGGGCAGGTCGGCGCCGGTGCTGCGGACGATCTCTGGATCCCAGAGCTGCATGCCGAACTCGGAAGTGGAGAAGATCAGGGTGAACTTCTTGGCCATGGCTTCCCGCATGAGATTGATGTTCTGGATGAAGACGGCGAGCTCGGGGTTGATGTTCTGCTCGGCGAGGTAGGGGGCGGCCTCGGCCTCGCCGCGGGCGAGGATCTCGTCGGCGCGGCGGTTGGCGAAGGCGAGGATCTTGTCGCGGTTGGCGGTGGCCTCGGCCCGGATGGCCTGGGCCTGGGAGCGGCCCTCGGACTCGAACCGCTCGGCCAAGCGATCTCGGTTGGCGCCCATGCGGGTGATGACCGACTCGGTGGTTTCCTCGGGGAGGATGACGCGGTCGATGCCGACCGAGACGATCTCAAGGCCGTAGCTGCTGAGAACCTTTCCGGCCTCTCCACCGCGCTCGAGGAGGGAGGCGATGCGGGCCTCCAGCTCGGGCAGCTTGGAACCGCCCTGGGCGGGCGTGAAGAGTTCGTCCATGCGGAACTTGCTGGTCTCACCCATGGCGGAACGGAGCAAGTCGCGGAGGACATTGTTCTCGGCGCTGGCGAAATGGTCGGAAGCACGCTCACCGGCGTTGGAGAAGTTGCGGAAGAACTCCAGGGGATTGGTGACCTTGTAGGTCAGGAAGGCTTCCATGATGATCTGGAAATCATCGGCGGTCTGCTGCGTCTCTGACTGACCCTGGACCAGCCGGATGCGGCTGTCGTACTTGGTGACCTGCTGGATGGGATAGGGCAGCTTGAACTTCAGACCCGGTTCGGTCTTGATCGAACCCTCTCCGGCCTTGCCGAAGGTGGTGAGCACGGCCAACTCCGTGAAACGCACGGTGTAGGTCGAGCTGAACAGCACGAGTGCGATGACCACGACATACATCACGATCGCGGGCAGGCTGAAGAGATTCTTGGTCACGGTCGCGGCTCCATGGCCCGTTCCGACGGGCGGTGGCGAGAGGGCAATGTTTACTGATTCAGGATGGCCCCACCGGCTTCGTCCGGGAGGATGTCACGGCCGGAGGCCCCGTCCTGGAGTTCCAGGCGGATGTGCAGGCCGGTGAGGGATTCGGGGGTGACGAAGACACGGGCACCGGCCATGGCCTCGCGCAAGGCATCGAAGTACATCTTGGACTGGAAGAGTGCCGGGGCGGCGGTGTAAGCGACATTCTGCCCGCGGAGGAGGGCGGAACGACCGCGTTCGGACATGTGACGGTTCCAGCGATTCGCGCCCGCGTCAAGCAGGGCCACACCGGCCTGGCCGCCCGTCTGCTCCAAGAGACGCTGGACCTCAAGCTCGAGTTCGGTCTCTTCATCGGTTTCAGAACCGCGGACACGGTCGAGACGGTTGAGCAGGGCGACGATCTGATCGGCCAGATCCACGGAACCGGCGGCCTCCGTGAGGGTGGCGGTCTTGGTCTTGAGGGCGTCCTCGATCAGAGCCTCGCGGTTCTGGCGGGCCTGCACGACTCGCTCATAGTTGGGGGCGACCTTGACCGGCGGATGGATGCCGTGGGCGCCGACGAAGAGGATGTCGATGCCGGCACCACGCCCGTTGTTGAACTCGGCGTACGCGGCCTCAAGCCGGCGACGCAGCTCGTTGGCCAGATCGGATCGCTGGCTGGTGAGGATCTGGTCGATGCTGAGCTGGCCGAGGTGCTGTGTGACCACGCGACGCCCGACGGAGGTCAGAAGGCGCTCGCGGACACTGGGGCTGGCGAACTCGTCAAAGAGCTTGACATCACGAACGATGTAATGGACGGGCACCTCGATGGCGAGGAGGGAGAGCCCCGCCGTGGCACGGGTGCCACCGTCGCGGGCCAGAGTGGTTTCCCTACCCGGCTGAACGATGTTGAGCATCTCACGGGTGGCGTGGGCTTCGCCCCAGAGCACGGGCTTGTTGAGATCGTCCGGGGGCGCGCTGGCGAGGTGCAGAACACGGACCCCCGCGCTGGCGTACTGCTGGCCGCCCGCGCCCCGGATGTTGCGATCACCGACGGTGGGGATCTCGAAGGTGGAGATGGGCCAGGGCCACTTGATGTGCAGGCCGGGACCGATGTCACCGGCCTCGCCCCGGTCGCCCATGCTGACGACCGGGTGCGTGACCCGACCGAAGGTCAGAACCAGGCCTCGCTGGTGGGGCTGGACGACCACGATGCTGGTCAGGAGCCAGGCGATCAGCAGACCCATCCCCAGCAGCCCAACGAACCAACGGGACAGGAGCTGGTAGAACCACGAGCCGGAGATATCGACACCGAACTGATAGTTGACGGCCTCGCCAACAGACTCGGCGATGCGGTCCGGGGCGGCCACAAGACCGAGCAGGCGGGAATCGAAGGCCGGGCGGGGGTCTTCCCCGGCGGTGCGCGGCCGGTAGAGATCAAAGACAAGATGAAGAACCGTCTCGAATCCCAGCACGATCAGCAGGCCCGCGACGATGTAGGGGGAAACGACACCAAGCCAGTTCTGCGACAGGGCCAGATCCAGGAAGGAAGTGGCACCGATCAGCAGGCCGACGAGCGCAATCGCAACCGCCTGGGCCGCTCCGGCGCGGAGGCTGGCCCAAGGCTTGAGGGTGCCCATGCCCGAGACGAACCGGGCGAAGACGAACATGACCACGGCGACGGAGAGCCCCAGCGCCAGCGAGACCCCCGAGGCGTCGCGCACGGCCGCAACCTTGTCCTGTGTGCCGGACCAGGACTGGAACCGGAGGACGCCGCCGGTGATGTTGATAGCGGCAACCACAAGGCCGGCAAGGGGAACAGCCCATTTCTGAATCGTCGCCAGGCGTCGCGCGGCGACGCGGAGGTCGTCATTGGCGGTATCGAAGGCGCTGGTGGCGGTGGAGGTCGCGGCAAGATGCTCGGCCTCGATCGCCTCGAGACGCTCACGCCGGCGCTGGTCATACACCAGGATCAGCGTGGCCCAGACAATGATGCCCGAGCCGAGGAGCCAGACGGCGGTGCCCGCGCTGTGGTCGCCCATAAAACGGGCGTACACGAAGAAAACGATGGTCAGCACCGCCTGAATGACGAGTCCGAGCACGCTGATGAGCGCGGCTCTGCGGTATGCGAGGTGATCACCTTTGATCATGAGTCGGCCTGTCCTCCGGGGCGCCCTGGGCGCCGGTGGCGGTCGTTCCTGGTTCGGATGACCCGGTTCGGCGAACCGGATGACATCGGGGGGAGTATTGTGGCCGCATTATAAGCAGGTGTCCACCGGCCCCCCTACGAGTCGCGAGCCTTGTTGGTTCGACCGGGTTCGGAGGAGATCCTGATCGCATCACCGGGTCCCCTCACCGACCCCCCACTTGCCCACCCCAATCACCCCCACCCTCCGATTCCCCTTCCCCCCACCCCCCCCACAGCATGGGCACAGCCCGCTACCATCGACCCAACCCATGACGCAAGCCCTCCTGCCCATCGCCCGCAACGCGTTCATCGAGAGCCTCCGCCAGCCCGTGTATCTGGTGATGCTGCTCGCCGCCGCCCTGCTCCAGGTGCTGAACACCTGGGTGTCGGGCTTCACCATGGGGTACAAAAATGTGCCCGGCGAGGTCACGGCGGACAACAAGCTGCTGTTCGATGTCTCCCTGGCGACGGTGTTCGTGTGCGGAATGATCCTGGCGGCGTTCATCGCGACCGCGACGATCTCGCGCGAGATCGACAACAAAACCATCTTGACCGTGGTGTCCAAGCCCATCGGACGGACCACGGTGATCGTGGGCAAGTTTCTGGGCGTGGCCCTGGCGATGACCGTTGCCATCGCGATCATGATGGCGATGCTGCTGATCGCCATCCGCCACGGGGTGCTGACCACGGCGGCCGACGACATCGACCAGCCGGTGATCGTGTTCGGGGTGGGGGGATTCATGCTCGCGCTGCTGCTGGCGGCGGTGACGAACTTCATGTATGGATGGTCATTCCCACAGACAGCCGCGCTGCTGATGCTGCCGCTGACCTGGGCGGGATACCTGATGATCCTGCTGATCGGAAAAAAGTGGAACTGGCAGCCGATCGGGACGGACTTCAAGCCGCAGATCATGCTGGCCTGCCTCTGCCTGGGGGGGGCGTTGCTGGTCATCACCTCGATCGCGGTGGCAGCATCCACACGGCTGGGACAGGTGATGACCATCGTCGTGTGCATGGTCTTCTTCATGCTCGGCCTGCTGAGCAACTTTTTTGTGGGTCGCTTTGTCTATTCCAACGACCGGGTCGGCCAGATCGCCAATGCGTGGCCGATGACCCCGGTGGATCTGCTCGATTTCCACACGGATATCACGATCCCGATGGCGGCCCGGGCGGCCGGCGTGACCCCGGAGGAGTTCGTCGAGCAGCAGTACCGGATCGAGGACTACATCACGCCGCGGGATGTGCTGCGTCTGCCGCGTCGTGATGAGGATGCCGTGTGGCGCGAGGTGATGTTCATCGAGCCCGGCAAGACCTACCGCATCGATCTGCTCAGCCCCCCGCGGGTGCCCATCAAGCCGGGGGATCCGTTCTTCTTCGGCGCTTCGCCGAACGGGGTGGGGCTGGTGACGCCGCGGTTTGAACCGCTGACTCCGGAGGAGTTCGCCTCAGACCGGCCGGTGGAACGCGGTGCGCTGGTGGTGCAGGAGGTGAGCGACCTGACGTTGATCGTGCGGCAGGCGGGCACCAAGCCGCTGATGCTCAGCAGGCCCCCGCTAGCGCGGGACTCGGTATTCCTGAGCCCGACACGGGTGAACGCGATCGCGATGGGCGCGTGGGGGCTGATCCCAAACATGCAGTCGTTCTGGCTGGTGGATGCCATCACGCAGGCACAGCCCATCCCCGCCCGGCATGTGGTGCTGGTGCTGCTCTACGGGGTGTGCCAGATCGCGGTGTTCCTGTCCCTGGCGGTGCTGTTGTTCCAGGGACGGGATGTGGGGTGAGGCCGGAAAAAGGGCTCGGCGATCAACCATCGGGGATCCGGGGAACGGGAAAGATTTTTGTACGCAGAGTTCGCATAGGCCACGCAGAGGGCGTGGAGGGAAGGAAGAACTCGCGATCAGCACGGGGAAACTGACCGACCGGAAGTCGGGCTGATGGGGGGCGGGGGGGGAGATCGCTGGGGGAATCGCACGGGAATCCGCCGATGACATCGGCGGCGTCACCGCGGCGGCTCAGGCCTTGCTGGCGATGGCCCGGGCGTAGGCTTTGACGCATTTCTCGGCCGCACCGTCCCAGTTGATGCCGCGGAGTTCGAAGCGGCCGTGCTCGGTGAGGGTCGCGCCCAGAGGCGGGTAGCGGAGCACGGCGACGATCTTGTTGGCCATCTCGTCCGTGTCCCAGAAATCAACCTTGAGGCAGTGGGTCAGGATCTCCGAAACGCCGGACTGTTTGGAGACGATGACGGGCACATCGTTGCGCATGGCCTCCAGCGGGGCGATGCCGAAAGGCTCGGAAACGCTGGGCATGACATAGCAGTCGGCCATGCGGAAGACGCGATCGACATCGCGCCCGCGCAGGAAGCCGGTGAAGAGGACCTTGTGGCCGATGCCCAGGGCGGCGGCCTCCTCGATCATCTTGACCGCCATATCACCGGAGCCGGCGACGACGAACTTGACCTTGTCGTCCTTCTCGAGCACCCGCTTGGCGGCGCGGATGAAGTACTCCGGGCCCTTCTGCATGGTGATGCGTCCGAGGAACAGGACGATCTTCTCATCCCGTTCAATGGCCATGCCCTGGGTGGGTTGAACGCTGTCCTGATCGACACCGTTGTAGACCACATCGATGCGATTCTCGGGGACACCGTACCGGCGGTGGACGATGGACTTGGTCAGGCGGGAGACCGCGATGACGCGGTCGGCGCCGTTCAGGCCTGCCCGCTCGATGTCGTAGACCTGCCGGTTGACATGTTCGCCCGAACGATCGAACTCGGTGGCGTGGATATGGCAGACCAGCGGCTTGCCGGTCAGAGCGCGGAGGGTCAGGCCAGCGGGGTAGGCAAGCCAGTCGTGGGCGTGGATGACATCGAAGCGTTCGTGAACACCCAGCGCTGCGACAAGGCCGGCGTACCGCTGGGCATCACCGAAGAGGTCGCCCCCGTAGCCGCCATCGCGGGTGCCCATCTCGTCGAGCGAGCCCAGAACCTCATCCATGGCGGCGGCCAGCTGGGTGGCGGACGAGCTGCGCAAGGCCGCGAACCGGTCGGCTCTGCTGACTGCTCCCCCACCGCTCCAAACACTCTTTCCCGCGGCGGCGTGGAGACGGTTGACCACCTTGGTCAGGGTGTCACCCAGGTCGATGCCGGGGTACGGATGACTGGTGACCGGCACATCTGCCCCTCCCCCGCCCGCCCCCAATGCCCCCCCGGGAAGGTGCGCGGCCGAGACGGGCAAGCCCGTCCCGGGGGCTGAGCCGGCGGGGATCTCGGGCGAGCCGATCGGGGCCGGAGCGGGGGCTCCGGAGGCGGCGCGGTGGCGCACCTGGGCGGCACGGGCCTTGAGGGTGTGCGGGCCAAGGAGCTGGACATGGGTTTCAAGGTTGTCGGGTGTGGCCTGAGGGAGAACGAAGATCACCTCGTGACCATTGTTGACCAGACCCTTGGTCAAGCCGTGACAGGCTGTGCCCAGACCTCCGGCGAGGAACGGTGGGAACTCCCAGCCCAGCATGAAGATGCGCATCGATCGGCTCCCGGTGTGCCCCGCCGGCATTCCTTGTTGCCGGGGCCGCCTGGTCTTTCAGTAAGGTTTGGAATCAGTCGTCTTCGCCGGTGTCGTCCATGTCTCCGAGTTGCCGGAAACATTGCTCATACGCGAGCAGCCAGGTGGTGACTGACTCCGGCGAGGGGGCGGGAACACTGGATCGGAAGGTAAAGAGCATGTCGTCGGAGCGGAAATGCTCGAAGGTGGCCGGGGCCCCGGTCCAGCCGAGGTCGGCGAGTTCCTCATCGAGGAGCTCGTTGAGCTTGTCCCCGGTGTGGACCAGGTCGGTCTCGATGGACTCGCTGAGCCAGCGGTTGGCGGTGACGAGTTCGACCCAGACGCGACCGGAGGGCTCGGCCCAGACCCGATAATCGGCGGGCTCGGCGGAGGCCGCGGCGGGGCAGATCAGGCGGCCGGAATCCATGCGGACAGGGCCAAACACCCCGGCCTTGCGGGCGTTCGCCATGACCTGATCGAGCATCGTCCCGGTGTCGGTTCCCATCGCCATCGCTCCTCGGTCCTCCTCGGCGTGATCGCCGCGCCTGTGGCGGAGATCGTACCCCCATGGAACCGGGTCGGCGGGGTCGAAACCCGCTCGACCGGATCCCCGGAGGCGCATACCCTTCTGCCCCACCGCCCGGCCCATCCGGACGGATGGCCCATCAAGCCCAGATGGCGGAACTGGCAGACGCGCCACCTTGAGGTGGTGGTTCCTTAACGGGAGTGGAGGTTCGAATCCTCTTCTGGGCATTGCCTGACGGCGAACGGCCGGCATCGGTTTGACCGATGCCGGCGTTGTTTTTGTCGACCGATGCCATGCGACGCCTCCACAGCGGGATATTCCCCACGACCTTCCAAAAGGTGGTGTCAAGCGGAGGGGATCTCGGACCGATGCTCTCAGTCTGGAGACCCATCCGTGCGAGTGCTCGTTGTTGACGATTCGGCGTTCATGCGCAAAGTTATCTCACAGATAATCGCGGCCGAGCGTGGGATGGAAGTGGTCGGGGTGGCACGGAACGGACGCGAGGGGGTCGAGATGGCCAAGCAACTCCGGCCCGATCTGATCACACTGGACATCGAGATGCCTGAACTGGATGGGCTGGGAGCCCTGCGCCAGATCAGACTGAAATGCCGGGACCATGCCCCTGCCGTGCTCATGTGCTCGAGCCTGACGACGGAGGGCAGCACGGAAGCACTCAAGGCCCTGCGCCTGGGAGCGGCGGATGTGATCGCCAAGGATCCCGGGCTCGTCGGTCAGCAGGACCGATCGTTCCGGGAAGAACTGATCGGCAAGCTGCGAACCATCGGCACCGAACGGGCGCGGACTCGCCAAGGCGCGCAATCCCGCGCCGAACCCACCCATGGCATGACGATGATCGCCCGGGCGACCTCGCCGGCGGAACTGCGCCTGGACGAGATCGACGCGGTGCTGGTGGGCTCATCCACGGGTGGCCCTCCCGCATTGGAAGACATCTTCTCACGGATCACCAGCAGTCTGCGGGTGCCGATCTTCGTGGCACAGCACATGCCAGCCGTGTTCACCCAGAGCCTGGCCGGCAGGCTCGGCCAGCACTGCGCCTGCCCGGTGCAACTCGTGACGGATGAGATGCTGGTCGAGCGTGCCGGGATCTACATCGCCGAGGGCGGACGACACCTGCACTTCCGCGCG
>CAZXGL010000039.1:0-26091 GCA_964640595.1 uncultured Phycisphaeraceae bacterium
GGGAGGGGAGTAAGCGAGGGTTTGAGTGTTAGACGATCAGTGGGGCATCGGGGTCGGTGGAGGGGTCTGGGCCGATGTGTTCGACGCGGCCGTGCCAGTGGGTGCCCAGGTTATAGAAACGCAGGCTGTCGTGCTTTTCGTCGATCAGGTCCCGGAGCTGGGCTTTCAGTTGGGTGTACTGGGCGGGGTTGAGTTTGCATTCGAACACGGAGTTCTGGACGCGCTGGCCCCAGTCCGAGCATGCTTTGGCGACACGGCGGAGGCGGCGTTGGCCGCCGTCGTCGCTGGTTTTGACATCGTATGTGATCAACACATGCACGGCTTATCTCCAGATGAAAGCGGGGTAGACATCCAGCTCGCCTCGGAGCACGCGGCTGAGGAGTCGGGCCTGCAGGTGGATCATCAGGCCGACGCTGACTCGCTCGTTGAGGTAGGGGTGGAGGATCTCCTCCTGCTTTCGCTTCTGATAGGCCGTCAGGATGGTGCGGCGGGCGGTGGGGGTGAGACGGACGGCGCCGCCTTCCAGAAGCTCGAAGTCTCCCGTGTTCACCTGGCGGCGGTTGATGAGGCTCAGGACGAGGCGGTCGCAAAGGAAGCTGCGGAGTTCTTCCATGAGATCGAGGGCGAGGGAGGCGCGCCCGGGGCGGTCGCGGTGGAGGAAGCCGACGGCGGGGTCGAGGCCGCAGGATTCGCATGCGCTGCGGGCGTCGTGGGCGAGCATGGCGTAGAGGAAGCTGAGCAGGCAGTTGAAGGGGTCGCGGGGTGGGCGGCGGGTTCGCTCGGTCATTCGGAATGTATCTCGATCGGGCGGATCGAGGGTGACGAGGCGGTCGATGACGCTGAAGTAGGCGTTGGCGGCTTCGCCTTCCTGGCCGCGAAGTGTGCCGAGTGTTGGGGCATGGAGCGCGGCCTGGACGCAGGGGGCCATTCGCGCGCACGCGGAGGCGAGGGCATTCTCCGGGTCGCCGTGATCGCGAGCGGCTCGGAGGAGGGTGGTGCGTCCGTTGGCGATCTTGGCGGCGACCATGGGGCCGGCGATGGCCAGGCAGCGGGTTTCATCATCGGCGGCGCGGTACTGGTCGCGGCGGAGGAGGACATTGCCGGGGGTGAAGCCAGACACACGAGCGATGAGGCGGCCGGAGCCGGAGCAGAAACTGACGGCGACTCCCTCTTCAGCGCACAGGCCGAGCAGGGCGGTGGAGGCGTTAGCGCGGCCGAGGCAGACGATGCCGCCGATGGTGTGGACGGGGACGCGGAGTTTGACTTCACGATCGACGGAGACGCAGACGGCGCGGCCGTCCTTGTGGAGCCAGACGCCGTCGGTCTGGATGAAGAGGGTATTCAGATGATGCCGCATAGTCCGATAACTCAACTTCCTTGGCGGTACCCGATTCCTACTTGACAGACAAAAAATGTCCGATACGCTTATGGTTCATAGGTATCCGTGTCAAAGAAAAATTTTGGGTGTGGAGGATGATATGAAGTACATGTGTCTGCCGAACTATTGGAGATGGCTCGTTTGGATCTGTCGCCACTTGAGTAGTCCCTGGAGATTCACAACCCCGACGATCTATATGAAGTTTCAGCATACGAATGTATGGATCGTCCTGAAAAATTAATCCACTCCCTAGTAGATGTGTGACACTGCAGTAAAAATGGTCGCCCCCTTTACGGGAGCGCCAATTGGAATGGCCCGGCCACAGTATTCCCGGGCTGGTCGCCCCCTCACGGGGGCGCGGATTGAAACATAGGTTATCCTTGTCAGTGTTGTATTTAGGGGCTGCGCTGGTGGGAACATCAGCGCAGCCATATTATATCAAATTACTCCCATTGCAATTGCCAGCGATCGAGTAAGATAAAGTGAGGGGTTGCGGCCCGGACCCGTGGCACCCGGCATACAGAGGTTCAGGAGCGAGCAGTTCTGGCATTTTTTCTGCTTCTCGGCCAGCGGGACGCGGTTGGCGGCGATGTTGGCACGGATCTCCGCGGTGACGCGCTCGACGAGCGTGCGGAGGGGGGCATTGATGGGCACGGTTTCCCTGCGGCGGACAGCGTGGTAGAACAGTTCGCCCTCCGGCACGGGGACGCCGAACATCTCTTCCAGGCAGAGGGCTTGCGCGGCGAGCTGGACGCGGTCGTGGTTGAGGCGTTTGGGCTGGCCCCGCTTGTGCTCAACGGGTCTGGGTGGCCCGGCCGGGCGGCCATGACGGTCGAGCGGGATCTCGACCTGGTCGGCCTTGCCGGACAGGCCCAGGCGGCGACAGGTCAGGGGAAGGGCGCGAACGGTGCGGACTTTAAAGGGGACGGGAAAGGAGGCTTGGAGAGAGGGAGGGGCAGGAGAGTTGGAATGCGGCGGGTGGGCATCGGCCTGATTGCCGGGATGATCCGCGGCTTGGGGCGGGGCGGAGGGCATGGGCGGCACGCCGGGCCGCACGGTGCGGCGGCCCGGCGTGTCGGAGCGCTCATGGAGCAGACGGCCCTCCGCGGTCAGGCGGTTCTCCGCCCAGAGGCCGTCGATGTGGATCAGAGCGCACTGCCGCGGGCAGAACAGGTGGTGCTGCAGGGCGGAGATCGGGATGAGATCCTCGTCGGCGAACACGGCGGCTCTCCGGGTGCGGACGGGAAGGCGACAGATGAGGGTTAAGGCTCGACCCAGTGTTCGACGGTGATACCTTGGGGGAGATCGTTCAGGTCAAGAGAGAACTCGTAGTCATTGAGTGAACGGGCGGGACGGTTCTCGTCCCGAACAGCATCGCGGAGTTTGTAGTTCATTCGTTTGAAGAGCTGGTCGGCCCGTGCGTTGCCGAGGCCGGATTCGTGCTTGAAGGCGATGCAGGCGACGGGGTTCATCTGGCCGCGTGCGGCGGAGCGGTCGATCTCGAACATGTGATTGAGGGCCTGCCTGAGCATGTCCAGGTCCGCCTCGGAGAAGCCGGTACCGTTGCGTTGGGGGTCGGCGAGATGGGGGCTGATGAAGCCGTGGACGCGGTAGAGGCCGTAGGGAATGGTGAACTTGCGGCCCATCGTGCGGTTGTCGCCCTGCTGCTTCTCGGCTTCGCCCTCGGTCGTGACGGCGCAGCGGGTGACGCTGTGCTCGAGAGTGATGAGCGGGTCGATGGAACGGGCGAAGCCGAACTGGACGGGGCCGCGGACCTGGCCGCAGTTGACATCGGTGCTCATGACCGCGCCGAAGGTGCGGATGTCGAAAAAGTTGCGGCACATCCACGCGGTGACTTCGCGGGCCTTGGCTTCTTCCTTGGGCATCTTGCGCTTTTCCGGCTTGAGCGATAAAGCCTCGTAGGCGCGTTCGTGCTGCTTGTTGAGGACGGCGCGCTCCTTGACATAGATCTCGTAAGGCGGTTGCTCGCCGTGCTCGATGCCGACGAAGTTGCGGATCTTGCGCTTCAGGCAGACATCGGTGACGAGGCCCTGGCCGGTCTCCGGGTCGATGCGGGGGAGGTTGCCGGCGTCGGGGTCGCCGTTGGGGTTGCCGTCGCGGACCTCGAAGAAATAGACGAAGTCGTAGCGGTTGGTGATGGCGGGGCTGGCGGCGGCCTCCGAAGAGGCGGGTTTGGTTGCGGTCGGCATGGGTCAGTTCTCCTGGGTGTTGGTCTGCATGGACAGTGCTGGAATGTACTTGCTGAGAGGGTCGATCACCATGGCCTTCTCATCGTACCAGCCCTTGTTTCGGGAGTCGGCGTTGCGAAAATCGAGAACGCACAGGTAGCCATTCTCGCCGCCGTCACTGGTGATCCCGCTCTTCGCGTACTCCGTGATCTTCGTTTCGTGCCTGCTGTTGTACGCTTCCATATCTTTCCACCCACCCGCCACCTCGATGTACACATCGTTTTTCCGGTCGAGACCGTTGATGAGCAAATCCGGCACGCGCGGGACGGCGTCGCCAATCAGTCGCTTGACCTCGTAGATATAGTTGATGTTGCATTTATTCAGGGTGTTCATCACCACCTTCTCGGGCAGGGAGAGAACCCATTCTCCCCTGTCCGTGCGATACCGGCGGCCCAGCTTTTTCCCAGGCGCGATCACGGTCTCGAGCCACGCCAGTTGCTTGTAGTAGCCAAGCATGAAGACGGACTGGTCGGTTCCCAAGAGATGGGCGGGTGGCGGCGGGCTGATTCTGGCATTGATGCTCTTGATTTCATCGTGGAAGAACAGTTGCGCGTCCTTGGAGTCGAGCTTGCGGATGTGCGCCTGGGCCAATCCTTGAAGGTGGCCCAGCAGAGCCCCAGGACTCGACATGACTGACCGGATGTAGCGGGATGCGATTGTCGCCTTGACCGTCGGGCTGGCGACCCGCTGGGCGTGATCCAGCACCGCGAACAATCGTCCGCACTGGTAGGCTTGCGACGGGTAGTCGGTGTCGAGATGGCGGTCCATAGATATCCCCTTTCGGATAAGAATTGCTTTCAGTGCGCTCGCCTGTACCGATGTAATCTCACCGTCCTGGCGGATCCTGCGGAGCAGTGCTTCGTGCAGTGCGTCTGGATATGGAAGTCCGAAGATGACGGCTCGTGTGACATCGCCCACCAGCCTGGGCGGCACGGATTCCGCATCACGCTTCCCCTGCTTGAGCCGAGCCGTTTCATACACAATTCTGCGTATCGACAGATGACGGGGGTGACACCACTCCCCCAGGGCGAGATCGGCATGATGCTGCGCCAGCCGACGCATCATCTCCCCCAGGGTGCCGTCCCACCAGAATCGCACGGAGAGCCGCGCGGCGTTCGGCGACAGGCCGAGGACATGGAACGGCGTCTTTGAGCCGGCCAGGTCTTCGGGCGTGAGGCCGCGGACGATGTGGCCCATCGCGGCCTTCACCCGCTCGACGGTTTTCGCATCCTCGGCGGTTGGGGATTCGTCTTCCGTCAGTGATGCCCCGAACAGTGCGCCCGCGAGCGTCTCCCCCACCATTTCGGGCTGGTCCGACCACCAGACCACCGTGGCGTCCCCGATGCCGGTGCGGCGGGAGCGGTCGTCGAGCAGGCGGTTGAGGGCGGTGCAGTACTTGAAAGCATCCTCTTCGGCGACGGGCGCGTTCATGCCCTGGGACTTGCCGTAGCTCTCGAAGGCGTTCTCGTTGAAGGAGACAAGGCGGGCGCCGGAACTCTGGGCACCGGCGACGCCCTTGATCGCAGGCTCGTGCAGGCGGGCGATGCGGGAGGGGAGGCCGGTGGTCAGTGAGGGGACTCGATCGACCACATGGTCGGGGATCTCGGAGGATGCGGCCTCGGTGCGTCGCCACCAGTCCTTGATGGGCTGACGGTCGTGGACGAACTCCTGAGCAAGCCCGACCCGGAAGATGCCGAAGCTGGCGAGAAACTCCGCCGTGGCCGGATCGGGCGTGAAGGCGTCGGGATTCCAGTTCTTCAAAAAGGTGCAGACGGCTCCGAAGGCCTCGTCGTCGATCTCATCGCGCAGGGCGGTGTGCCGATCGCGGAATCCCTCGAAGCAGGCACGGGTCCGGTCCGGTTTGGGATCCTCTGGCTTGAAGCCAAGCATGTAGGCGGCGTTGTCCCAGAGAAAGCAGGGGTTGATGCCCTGACCAGACGGCTTTGATTGGCCCGGAAGAATGAGTTGCCGGGCGATGGGTTTGCCGGATCTGGATTCTCCATCCGCCGAGAGACGCATGTCCTCGATCGCGTCAAGAGTGCCGTCCGGATTGAGCTTGATGCAGAAACTGATCTTCTGGCGGCTGAATCCGAGCGGGGCGATGTCCTGGTTGGGGTCGGCCTCCAGACGGTCGTAGTATTTGATTAGGGCGGGGAGGATCAAGACCGCACCTCCGGGCTGTTGAACGGTGGCACCTTGATGAAGCCGTCGTGCATGACCGCGCGAAAGAAGTGCGGCGTCCGGCTGTTGCCGTGATCGATGTCGTGGAGCATGAAGCCGAGATCGCGCCCGCCCGCGAGAGAACCGGTGTCCGCGCTGTCGATGGCGGGGATGCCGGTCCGCCAGCTTTCGGGCAGCGCCTGGCCCGGGCCGGGGATGCGTTCATCCGGCTCGACCCATGCGAAGTGGCACTCGTGCTCACGGGCTCCGAGGTAGGGGCGGTGGAAGCACTGGCCATCGCGGGCGCGACGCTCGAACATGGCGAGGTGCTTGCCGGGGTGCTCCGATGTGTCGAGCAGATCGAAGCGGGCCTCGATCACATAGTGAACATCACGCAGGGCCATGCAGGCGAGCTGCTGGCGGTCATCCTCGATGTTCAGACCAATGCGCCCGCGACCGGATTTCATGGCGGATTCCGCGCTGCGAAGCGGGATCTTGGAAGCGACCCCGTTGCGACGGATGCTGGTGAAACGCACCGGAGCGAGCACATGGATGCCTGTGACAGCCCAGCGGATGGCCGGCTTCCAATAGACGGCCTCTAAAACCCCCCGTGCCGCCGAGGGGGTGATTATGTCGTAGCTGACTTGTTCAACTTTCATCTCGGGTCTGGCAAAACATGCTGTCGGACCCCAGACTCGGAGACGGATGCCATGACTCATTGACCATTCTCCTTAAAGATCCCCGCGTGTTCTGGTACGCACACCCCAAAACCAGAACTCAAAGACACAGCCAAGTGCAGTGTACGGTATTTTTTCGCTCCGTACAGATCCCATTGTCATTTTTGTCAAGTTTTTGTTGGAAAGTAGAAAACCCGCACTAGAACATCCTCGCCAAATCCGTAAGATCATTCTTTGCAAATACTTGCATCAGACGCCCTCGATCAGCCAGCTCGGATCCGCACCGACAATTTCAGGGTTCAGTCCCAAGACGGGGCTGTAGGCGGTTGGGTTGAGGAGGGTCTGGATGCCGATCCCCACAGGCTGCCCGTGGAGGCTGCATTGAGGCTCCGTCACGGTGGTGTTGCTTTGGAGCTGACGCAGGGTGTAGGGCCAGCATCCGACGCTGAACCGCTGGACCCGGCGGCGGAGCAGGCGATCAGCGGGCTCGTCGCGCCGCTTGAGTTCCTCGATCAGGGCTCGCCCTCGGCGGCCCCAGGGGACGACGACGGGGGTCTGGGTGTTCTCAATCAAACGGTACTTCTCCGCCGCGGTGCGGAAGTTGAGAACCTGTCCGCTTTGCCGGAAACATTCCATCACACGGGGCGTGTCCCATTCAGCGGATCGCTTCCAGTAGTGCTCGCGGAAATAGGTCGCGATCGCGTCCGGATGGAGCAGGTCGCCGTGATGGTGTTTCATGACTCCTTCGGCGTCCTGGATGGCGAGTTTGAGATCTTGCATCTGGCTGGGCAGGGGGTGCTCAGGGCGGAAGACGACGACGCGCCCCGGGACGGGAAGTTTGCCTTCACGGTTGCACCGGCCGGCGGCCTGAGCGATGGAGTCCAGCCCCGCCACCGCGCGGTAGACGACAGGGAAGTCCACATCCACTCCTGCCTCGATCAGGCTGGTGCTGACCACGCGGCAGGGCAGACCGTGCTTCAAACGGCGGCGGATCAGGCGGATGACGAAGGATCTGTGCTCCGGGCACATGTCGGTGCTTAGGTGCAGGCAGCAGCGTGCGGCGAGCGGAAGATCCTGCTCCTCCCCGACCTGTGCGGACATCCGCAGGAAGAGTTCGCGGCACTGGCGGCGGGTGTGGACGATGCACAGAACCCCGGGCAAGCCCGCCAGCTCCTGCGCGAGTTCTTCATCCGGAATGGTTCGTGGTGGCTCGACCCGAACCCGGCTCATGGCGGTGAACAGGCCCGGGACATCGGGGATAATCTCGCGATCTGGGCCGAGCGGGAGACCGATGGGGAATCCGTCCCGCAGATTGACGGCGGGCTGCGTAGCCGTGCAGAGCACGACGGAGCACCCGTAGTTGCGTACCAGCTCTTGCAGGGCCGCGAGGGTGGGACGAAGGAGTCGCACGGGGATCGACTGCGCCTCGTCCAGCACGATGACGCTGTTCGCGATGCGATGGAGTTTTCGGCAGCGCGAAGGTGTGTTGGCGAAGAGCGACTCGTACAACTGGACCGTGGTGGTGACGATGACCGGCGCATCCCAGTTCTCGGCAGCCAGGCGCGACCATTGGTTTTCAGTCTGAGCGGCCTCGAACGGTGTATTGGAGTGGTGCTCGATCACGGACGCCGCATGCAGACCCAATGCTTTGCGGTACACATCGGCATTCTGTTCGATGATGCTCGTGAACGGGATCGCGACAATGACGCGGCGGAGGGCGTGCATATCCGCATGACGGAGGGCGAACGCGAGAGACGAGAGCGTCTTTCCACCGCCCGTGGGCACGGTGAGGCTGAAAAATCCGGGCTGGTCCCCCGCCCGGCGACGGCAGGCGGCGAGCACTTCCGCCCGGCGCGTGTTGACCCGCGACGGGGCGGATCGAGCGGCCATCGTGTCAAGATGGTCCGCCAATGCCTGTTCGAGATCATGCACGGATGCATGCCCGTGGACCGTTCTTGCCGCGTGGCGATGGGGCGACATAAAGCTTTCGGTCGCGAGAAAGTCGGCATCAACCAATGACGAGAACACCATCCGCGCAAAGAAGGCCACCTGATACGAGACACCATCCGGATCCTTGTGGAGCGGTGTGAGGGGAACGCGGAGAGGGAGTGGTCTGGCGAGCAGTTCCGGTGGTGCGTGTCGGGGCACGGGAATGCTCTTGGCGAGTCTTGCTTCCAGCGAGGCATCGCCGATCGTGTCCGGCATCCCCCCGTGGTGCCCCGCGATGCAGTACGCGAGCAGCAGGCCGAGTGGGTTGCCTGAAGAGACGGCGTGCTGGGCGCCCGCCGTGGAGTGATCCACGCGACCAATGGTTTCCACATGAGCGTTTGCGCGTTCAATCCCGCTGCTGAGTTCCAAATAGTCCTGGAACTCGTCCGAATATTTTCCGAGATCGTGCCAGAGACCGGCAAGTTCACCCCAGTCAGGGGCACGAAGCGCATCGGCAAAGCTCCTCGCCAGATCGGCAACCTTCTCAAGGTGGTGCTCGAGTGGTTCCCATGGGCCGTCAGAGGTATGTCCGTAGCAGGTTCGCGGTGTCAAAGGCTCCTCCCCTGGTTTCCGGTGCGTGGTGCAGGATACATGGATTTCGCCATCAAGGAAGTGGCTGTTCCCAGCCTGAGAGCGTGATGGCCCGTGGCGTGGGCATCTTGTCGCCGGTTTCAGAGTTCCCTTGAAAACAAAACTCCCGCCTGGGGCGGGAGTTTTGCGGGGTATCGTGTGTTCGGAGGTTGCTTACTTGGCATCCCGGCGGCCCTGGGCCGCCCGGGTGCGAGATACGACATGGCCCTTGGCGCGGCCTTCGCCCGCGCTGCGGAAGCCCGCCCGGATAGCGGAGCGGGGGGTGGAGGTCCCGGTCACGCCGACGGGGTCGGTCGGGAGGGGGAGTGTGGGCGCGTGGGGCGGGGCGAGGTCGGTCAACGACGCGGCGGGGGAGGTGGGCGTTGTGCGGGATGCCTTCACGGTCGCCTTGGTGCCCGCCTTGCGGATGAGGGCTTTGGCGGACGGGGCCGAGGTTGCCCGGACGGGCTTCGTGGCCGCCTTCTTCGAGATTTTCTTCGATGCTTTCTTGGCGGCCTTCTTGGAAACCTTCTTGGAGGTCTTTTTCGCCGCCTTCTTGGCGGTCTTTCGGGCGGTCTTCTTGGCCGTCTTCTGGGCCGTCTTCTTCGGGGTCGCCTTCTTGGCAGTCTTCTTTGAGGCCTTCTTGGACACCTTCTTGGCGGCCTTCTTCGTCGTCTTCTTGGCGGTTTTCTTCGTGACCTTCTTCTTAGCGGGGGCCTTGGTTCGGGAAGCCTCGAAGGCCGCCTCGAACCGGGTGAGGACATCGGCGAAGATTTCCGCCTTCTTCACGGTCCGCTCGTTGCCCTGGGCCGCGCGAGTGCCGCGGGGATCGGCCTTGCCGCGGGCCTCGCGGCGCTGGCGGGCGGATTCATCGCGGAACTTGTCGCGGAGCTTGCGGACGCGGGTGATCTTCTGGCGAAGCCGCGCCGGGCCGAGGGTGGCGAGGTCGGCCTTGTGCGTCATGATCACCAGCTCAAACTCGGGCTTGGTGCAGAGGGGTTTCGCATCCTTGAGCGTGTACGCCATGTCGGCTTCCTTCCTTGGTGCGGGCCTCGCGCGGGCCTGTTGATGAATCAATGTACCCTGATCGGCCCCTTCATGCAACAACCGACGGATCGAAGCCGGGGCGAGGGGTTAGGGAGTCAGCATTCGGCCAGCCCGACGGTGACGGAGAGCTTGACCGCCAGTCCGCCGAGTGAAGTTTCCTTGTAGCGTTCGTTCATCTGCTTGGCGGTGTCCCACATGGCCTCGATCACTTCGTCGAGTGAGACGCGGGCGAAGGTGGGGTCCGACTGCTCGGCCAGGGTGGCGGCGGCGATGGCCTTGAGGGCGCCCATGGCGTTTCGCTCGATGCAGGGGATCTGGACCAGGCCGCCGACCGGGTCGCAGGTCATGCCCAGGTGGTGTTCCATGGCGATCTCCGCGGCCATGAGGACCTGGGCGGGGCTGGCACCGAGCAACTCGGCCAGCCCGGCGGCGGCCATCGCGCTGGAAACCCCGATCTCGGCCTGACAGCCGCCCATGGCCGCGCTGATCGTGGCGTTCTGCTTGAACAAGGCCCCGATCTGCCCGGATGTGAGCAGGAAGCGGGTTACCTCGTCGTGGGTGATGGGGTTGGGTCCGAAGCAGGCTCGGTACATGAGCACCGCGGGGATGACCCCGGCCGCACCGTTGGTGGGGGCGGTGACGACCCGGCCCATCGCCGCATTCTCCTCGTTCACGGCGATGGCGTAGCAACTGACCACCCGCACGATCTGATCGAAAGGGAGCTTGGCCTCGCGCACGGTGTGGATCAGGCGTCCGATGTCGTCACGCTGGATATCGGGGACGATGTCACGCAGGAAGGAGGGCGCGCGGCGTTTGACATTCAGCCCGCCGGGCAGAACGCCGTCGATGCGGCAGCCGCGTCGGGCGGATTCACGCATGACCTCCCAGATGGCGATGGCCCGCGTCCGCACCTCGTCCTCGGGAAACCAGGTCTTCTCGTTGGCCATGACCACGCCGGACACCGGAAGCCCCGTTTCATGGCAGTATCGCAGCAGGTCCCTGCCGTGGCGGACCGGGTAGGGGGGCATGGGTCGGGTGGTTGCGGCATCGCCCTCGCTCTCACCCTCGGCGGCGATGAACCCGCCGCCGACGGAGAAGTAGACCTTGGCGAACTCGCCGTCCGGGAGGATGGCCACGCAGCGCATGGCGTTGGCGTGGTCCGGGTGGCGTTCGTTGCGGAGGAAGCGGATGTCCGCGGCTGGGTCGAAGTCGATCACGCGCCCGTCGATGGCGATGGACCTGGCCCCGCTCAGCCAGACGAGCTTCGGCTCGATTGAATCGACGGGGACGGTTTCCGGTTGCTCGCCGAGTACGGCCAGGCAGATCGCTTTGTCCGTGGCGTGGCCGCGGCCGGTCAGAGCCAGGCTGCCCATCAGATCGAAGCGCAGGCGGATCACTCTGTTCAGCGTTCCTGCTTCCCGCAGGTCGCGCAGGAATCGCTGCACGATCCGCCAGGGGCCGAGTGTGTGCGAGCTGGACGGGCCGACGCCCACCTTGAACATGTCGAATGTGCTGATGGTCGGCAACGCGGTTCCCTCCTGTGCCGGGAGAGTGTACGGGGGGAGAGGGGGAGAAGTAGGATTAACAGAGGAGTGTGCGTGCCAGCAAGTTCCCAAACGCTCGCTGTCCGACCTCGGTGGTCAGCAGGCCCTGGCGGAGTTCGACTTCGACCCCCGCGTAGGCTCCAGCCGGGAAGGCCTTTCGCATGGCGGTGGTCAGCCCGTCGTCGGTGCCCAAGTAAGGTTCGTTGAACCGGACCCGTTCCGGACACTCGGCTTGCAAGCGAGAACGCCAGGCTTCGCAGATGTCTGATTCCGCGGTGCGGGCCGGGTCGAACAGCAGCCCGAGATCCACGGTGCGGGTGTGCCCGTCGAAGACATCGGTGAATGAATGAACGCCGATGTGCAGCACTCGGCTTTCGGTGTCGTTCCCGATCCGCGTGGCGATCCAGGCCTCGACCGCCCGGCGGTGGGGGAGGTAATACACCCGCTTGATGCGGTCGCGTTCGCGCGGGTCGAGGTCACGGGTGTACCGGCTGAAGAGATCTGGATGGCCCGCGGAGCGGTTGGCCTCCACCAGCAGGCGCGTGGTGGTGACGGCGAGAAGGGGGGCCTTCAGGGATCGGGCCAGTTGCAAGGCGACACCGAGCGCACCCGGATCCCAGCCGCGGTGTGAATCCAGGAGTGGCCCGGCATCGGCGAACAGAGCGGCATACTCCGGTGGCACCACGCGACCGGCGTGCTCGCAGGTGATCAGCACCGATGTTGGACGCCACTGGGCAGAGGGGAGGGGGGGGGGCGGTGGGGGGTCAGTCGGCACGGAACAGCCTGCCTTCGGACAGACATGCGCACAGGTCGGCGTAGACATCCCGCAAGCGGTCGCGTTGGACGGGGCTGGAGGAGGACGCCGTCAGGCCCGTGCGGCGGCGAATGCGCGTGGAGAGTGTGCCCTGAGCCAGCAACTCCGCGATTCCCGAGTCTTCGGGGCAGACGCGGTCGGCGATCTCACGCCACAGTTCACCCGCGGCGATGTGCCGCGCGGGCAGACCAAAGACTTCGAGCAGGCCCGCATCACGGACCACGGCCCGTTCCGCGTCCCGTGTGGTATCGAGCAGCACGGCGTGGAGCGATTCGGTCGGCAAGGTCCTCAATGTGGATGGCGGCGACCAACGGCTTTCGGCCAGGGCCCGGACTGTCCCGCAGATAAGACGCACGATGCGCAGGTCGGCGTCGGGGCATTCCTGGATGTCCATCACGCGGATCTCGATCGCGCCGCGTTCGAAGCGGGCCATGCCGCCGCGGGCGTTGGCGAACTCGTGGCGGAGCACGCCGTCGGGGTCGAGGGGGGCGAGCTGGGCATACAGGCGGCCGAGCACCTCGGTCTCGTAGTCGGCGCGGGTATAAACGGGTTCGGGCACGACCAGCCCGGCCATGAGCGGCACGCTGGCCGAGTTGGTCCGGTAGACCTCCATGCGATGGTCCGCCCAAGGGGAGGCGTTCCCGTCCACGAAGGGAGAGCTGGCGGCCACGGCAGGGATCAGCGGCAGCACCGCGCGGATCGCAGAGTGGAGACGGCCGAACTCCGCGTCATCAGCGAACGGAAGGTTGATGTGCGTGCTCTGCACATTGGCCCAGCCGTGCCCGGCGCAGCCGAAGATGCGGTCGTATGCCCGGTAGATCTCGGTGTTCTCGTGCGGCCACAGACGCATCTCGCGGGCGGGGTCCATCCACGGGTGCATGGCGGTGGGCATCAGGCGGCAGCCCATTGGCGCGAGCAGGGCGTTGATCCGTCCGACATGGTCCTGAAAGTGGTGTTCCAGGCCGGTCAGGGACTGGGCCGGGCGCGCCGTTTTGAGTTCCACGACATGCAGCACCAGCTCGTTGGACCATGCGATGGTGGCCGACGGGCCATCCGGCTCGTAGTCGGCGAGATTTTCTCCGCACGCCGCTCGGAACAACGCATCGGCCGCCGGGCGGACATCGAGCGTTTCGGCATCGACGATCATGTACTCCAGTTCGACCCCGTACGCGTCGAACAGGCCCAGGGGGTACCGGTATGTGCCCGGTGCCGTCGTCACGAACGCGGCTCCTCGAATCGTCGGAGGAAGTAGTCCATCACAGCCAGGTACAGGCGGTCGCCGAGGAGGGCGTCCTCGATGCCCGCATCGATGTTGGGGTTGTCGTTGACCTCGATCACGACCGCCTTGCCAGCGACGACCTTGAGGTCCACACCGTAAAGCCCCTCGCCCATGAGGGCCGCGGACTTGACGGCCAGTTTGAGCACCTCATCGGGCACCTGCTGGATGGGCACGCAGGAGAAATCGCCGTACTCCACCTGGTCGCCGTCGCGTTGCACGATCTGCCAGTGGCCGGGCGCCATGCCGTAGCGGCAGGCGAACAGGGGCTTGCCGCCGAGCACGCCGATCCGCCAGTCATAGTCCGTGGGCACGAACTCCTGGGCGATCAGCAGGTCGCTTTCCTCGAAGAACTGTTCCAGGCGTTGCTCGAGGCCGTCGTCCGAATCCAGGCGTTTGACGCCGATGGAGAACGCGCTGTCCGGCTTCTTGAGCACGCAGGGAAATCCGAGGGATCGGATCCCCGCGGCGGCGTTCTCGCTGGAAAGGATCAGGGTCCGCGGTGTCGCTAGACGGTGGCGGTTGAGGGTCTCGGCCAGGTAGACCTTGTTGGTGCAGCGCACGATGGAACGCGGGTCATCCACAACCACCATGCCCTCGACCGTGGCCCGGCGGGCAAAGCGGTAGGTGTGATGGTTGACTTGGGTCGTCTCGCGGATGAACAGGCCGTCGAACTCCGCGATGCGGCCGTAGCTGTCCTTCTCGATGAGTTCACAGCGGATGCCGATGGACTCGCCCGCCTGGATGAACTTCTTGAGCGCCCCCTCGTTGGAGGGCGGGATCGCTTCCTGTGAGTTGCGCAGGATCGCGAGATCAAACCGGGATGGCGGGGCGCTCTTGCTCTTGCGGGGGGATCGCTTGAGGTAGCGTTCGGCCTGCTCGATCACGAAGGGGCGGTGGGATTCCGGCACATCGCCCAGACCGATGACCTTCACGCCGGTCAGACGCCAACGCCCGTCTTTCTCAAACCTGGCCCGGAGCAGTGGGGCGGGGAAGGCGTTGAACACGGCCTGGGCCAGTTTGTCGTGGCCTTCAGCGAGGTTGTGCCCGAAATAGATGCTGACATCGAACTCGTCCGATTTGATCCGTTTGAGGTTCTCCTGGATCAGCTCGTCCAGGTCCTGAGAGGCCACCCGGACCACGGGCGCGAGCTTGAGATCCTGGATCACCGAGACGGACGGCAGCGGCTTGTGCCCGCGGGCCTCGGCCAGGAGCGAGACATAGTACCCGGCGGCCTGGTAGCGGAAGGACCGGCACAGGTTGAACACCTTGCGTCCGGTTCCCTGGGCGTACTCCGGGTCCGAGAGGTACTGGTATGACGACACCAACTCCATCCCGGGGATCTTGAGGGGCCAACGCTTCGGAGAATCAACGACCAGCAGCGGCTTCAAGGAACCCTCGTCCGTTTCTGGGCGGCCCCGCCCTTCTGTTCAGAATCCATCGGCTCGATGAACAGCAAGTTCGCGTCGTAAGTCAGCACCCCGAGCATGATCGACGGCACGATACGCGACATCGGCACGGTGTAGTTTCGCGAAGCGAATGCCGGATTGCTTTCGAGGGGGTCCGCCACATGGACCGACCGAGTTGCCGCATCGTACCCGTGCAGCACCACGAAGTGGCCCTGCGGGGCGCCGCGGATGTCGTCGGAATCGTCATTGGGGCCGAACTCCCGCGAAGCCCTGTATAAATACGTGGCGCTCAGCCCCGTCAGGGCGGGGCTTCCAGCCCGGATCCGCCGGGCGATCAGGTCGGTGGTCAGATCTTCGAGGCGGATCCGCCCCCCCAGGCGTCCGAACTCCAGATATGCCTTGGTCGCGGCAGCGTACTTACGGTCCTCCGGCACGATGAAAGCGGCCCGGGCGCGGAGCTTCTCGGCGAGCTTGGCGGTTTCCGCGCTGCCGTTGTGATCGAACCAGGTCGGGTCAAACACATTCAGGTTAAAGGTGTAGAGCGTGGCCCGCATCCCACGGCGCAGGGCATCCACGCCCAGATTCACAGCGATCGTGCCTCGTCCCAGCCCGTCATCGTTCAGGGCTCGGACGGCGCGGACCACATCCTCCAGCGTGCAGTCCAGACCCCAGTAGCGGTAGACCGCGTGAAGGCAGGTCGGTCCGCAGGTTTCATCATCCGGTTGGCGCTGGATCTCGAAGGGCAGCACACCCGACGGCTCGCGTGTGCGGCGCCCACTCCCCCCTCCCCCCCCTCCCCCCCCTCCTCTATCGCTCCCGCTTCCTCGGTCTTCCCCGCTGCCCGTGTTGTGGCCCATGACACAGCTCCCGCTGCCACGGTGCGGCCTCCGCTGCATCCGGTCCGTGAGCGCGAGATTGTACCGATCCGCCGTCACAATCAAGTTGCCTATGCATTCCACGGTCTGACTACCGCCCGCCGGCTCTGGTCAGATCAGGGATTTGGGGCCAAAAACAACGGGAGCCCCCGAAGGGGCTCCCGGGTGCGCGAGGTACCGATCTCATCCTCCCCGATGGCTCGGTCACTCGCGTATGCGTTCGGCCCGGGCCTTGGGAGCCACGGACCCTGCTTCATATGAGCGGCAAGAGTGCGTGGCACACACGCGATTTTCCCAAAAAAGTGTGCAAAGACTTTCGGGATTCAGAGGATCAGGCTAACCGGAATGCCGCCGTGGAAAGATCATCGTCGAGATCCGGCGTCACGGCGAAGGCGAAAACTTCCCGTTCAAGCAGCGGCAGCAGCAGGTCCGGATCGCCTTGGGTAGCAAAGAGTTCCATCACCCGTTCCATGCCGAAACGCTCGCCGTCCGGTGCGGGTTGCTCCGCGAGCCCGTCTGAAAAAAGGAGGAGGCAATCGCCCGTTGAGATGGGGATTACGCCGGGGATATAAGGGGTCGAGACATCGATCCCAATGGGAAATCCCCCCTCCCCAAACTCCAGGTCCACGGACCCATCCGCACGACGGAGCATGGCATATCCGTGTCCCGCGTCGATGGCACGCAGAACACCCTGGACGGGATCAAACTCCCCGATCCAAAGGCTGATGAACTGACCAACCTCGATGCGTCCAGCGATCATGCCATTCAGACCGTTGACGGCATCTTCAAGCGGACCACCCAGCTGGAGGGCTGCGGACAGATATGACTGGGCGATGCCCATCAGCATGGCCGCCCCGGCCCCCTTGCCCATGACATCCCCGAGATAGCAGCAGATCCTCCCATTGGGCCGCGTCTCAACGCCGATCAAATCACCCGCCACGAAGCGGCCCGGCTTGCTCGTCACCGCGAACCGCACCGGTCCCACCCGTCCGGAGGACGGGGGCATCATCATCCGCTGGGCGACGCGGGCGGCGGCCAAGTCGGCTTCGAGCTGAGCCCGATGGCGTTCGAGCGAGGCGCGACTCAGGTTCGCGAGCGCCAGGCCGCAGATTCTCGCCATGGCCCCCACGAAGGTGATGGCATCCTGCAGGGCGCCGTTCTCGTCGCCGCGTGCATCCAGATACAGCACGGCCTCGATCCGATCACCCACCCGCACCGGAGCGCAGAAGGCCGAGTGGATCCCCAGGTCGATGATGGACTGTCCGAAAGATTCGTTGGCGTTGCCCATGTCCAGCCGGACGAGTTCGCCGCGGGCGGCTTCTTCGACCAGCGAGCGGGAGAGTTCCAGCACCCCTCCATCCCGTGCTCCCGCCGAGGCCAGCAACTCGACCTCTCCATCGCGCAGGCGGACGAGGGCCGCTCGGGCGCTGCCCGCGCCTTGGATCACGGTGTCCACCACGATGCGGGCGATGTCGGACTCATCACACGAGCTTCCAAGCTGCTCGGCGCTGCCCAGCACCAGGTCGAGCCGGCGTTTGACCAGCGTGCCCATCTCGGTCGGCAGCACCCGGCGCAGGCGTCCGGGTGTTGAGTCGCTCATGGACATGGTCATGCCGGATACGGCTTCCGTGCCGCTGATGAGGATGCGGAAGGCCCACGGCCCGATCTGCAGCTCGTCGCGATGGCTGAGGACGGCATCGGCCCCGGGCCGCACGACTCGGGTGTTGACCCCTGTTCCGTGCCGACTGCCCAGATCTCGCAGCACCCATTCATCCCCTTCAAAGGAAATGACGGCGTGGCGGCGTGAAACCGAGGCATCCGGCAACTGGACTCCGGCATCCTGGCCCCGGCCGATAGCCAGATCCGTGCCGGCTTCGGCCCGCCAACGGGTGTTGACCGACCCGGTGGGTGGACCATCGATCATCTGGAGCAGCAGGCTTGGTTTGATCGGATGCAAAGAACCCCCTCCGAGGGTTGCGTCATTCACGGGAGAATGCACTATTATAGATACGCATGACCTCCCCAACCGCTCAGGACATCCTGCTCGAACGAGCGCAGGATGGCGACCTCGATTCTCTGGTGCAACTCCTCGAAGCGGTCGGCCCGACCGTTCGGGCCATCATTGAGCCCAAGATCGGGCGCAAGCATCGTTCCATGCTTTCGATCGATGATGTCATGCAAGTCACCTACATGGAGTCGATTTCCCGAATCCAGACCTTCACGGGCGGCGGGGCGCGAGGTTTCCAGGCGTGGCTGATCCGCATCGCGGAGAACAATCTGATCGACGCGGTGCGGGGTCTGGAGGCAGCCAAACGCCCGAACCCCTCCAAACGAATGGAACATCGCAGCCATGATGACTCGATGATCGCGATGGTGGAGGCGATCGGTGTGACGGTTTCCACGCCTTCCCTGGCGGCAGCCCGTGGCGAGGTGGTCGGCTGTATCCACATCGCCCTGGGGCGTTTGCCTACGGATTACGCCCGGGTCATCATGATGTACGACCTTCAGGGCCGATCGATCGAGGAGGTCGTCCAAGAGCTGGGACGCAGCAAGGGAGCGGTTTACATGCTTCGTGCGCGGGCCCACGAACACCTCAAAGAGGTCTTGGGCTCCGAGTCGAAATATTTTACAAAGGTGGACTGAATTCCCACCCTTCGGTCGTGACCCCAGAACGGCGGTGTCGCTCAGGAAGCAAGATGAACACCAACTCCGGACCAGTGCGGCATGAGGGTGAGAGCTTGCAACGCGAGGGATCTTATCGATCCCCTGAGCGTGATCTGATCCTTTCGGCCCTGCAGCAGGTGGATCAGGCCTCGAGTTGGACTTCCCGGCCGACGAGCGGCCTAGGGGGTGCCTCGGGGACGGTCTCGCCGGATGCGCCGACGGCGGCCGAATCGTCTTTCCCGAGTTCACCGCGTCAGGACGAGCTGCCCACCAAGGACGCCTTCCCCGGATACGAGATCCAGCGGGAGATCCACCGCGGCGGCCAGGGCGTGGTCTACCTGGCGAATCAGATCAACGCCAAACGCCGTGTGGCCATCAAGGTCATGCACGGCGGTGCCACGCTGGGGTCCAAGGGACGCGTCCGCTTTGAGCGGGAGGTCCAGCTCCTCGGCCAGCTGAACCACCCGAACATCGTTAAACTGCACGACTCCGGCGTGACGGCCGACGGCAGCTTCTTTTATGTGATGGACTATGTCTCGGGCAAGGCGCTCGACGAGATCCTGCGCGAGCAGCGGCGCGAGGCCCGCTCTACGACGACCACCACCGGGCGTTCCAAGTCCCGCAGCCGGGCCGAGGGCATCGAGGACATCGAGACCACCCTGCGGTTCTTCGCCAAGGTGTGCGATGGCGTCAACGCGGCCCACCTCAAGGGTGTGATCCACCGCGACATCAAGCCCGCCAATGTGCGCGTGGACCAGGGCGGCGAGCCGGTGCTGGTCGACTTCGGCCTGGCGAAGGTCACGGCCGGGGTGGAAACTGACCTGGACCCTTCCAACCCGATGACCATGACGGGCCAGTTCATCGGCTCCCTGCCGTGGGCCAGCCCGGAGCAGGCGGTCGGGTCCGGCGACGCCATCGACCTGCGTTCCGATGTGTACTCGCTGGGCGTGCTGCTTTATCAGTTGCTGACGGGCGGCAAGTTCCCATACACCGTCATCGGGAACATGCGCGATGTGCTGGACAACATCCAGCGGGCCGAACCGACCCGCCCGAGCACGGTCCGGCGTCAGATCAACGACGAGGTTGAGACCATCGTCCTCAAGGCGCTGGCCAAGGACCGCGAACGACGCTACCAGAGCGCGGGTGAACTCGCGCGGGATGTCCGCCGCTATCTCAACGGCGAGCCCATCGAGGCCAAGCGCGACGCGGGCTGGTATGTCATCCGCAAGTCGCTCAACCGCCACAAGTTCGCGGTGGCGTTCGCGGCGACAGTGGGGATTCTGGTGACGGGTTCCGCAGTCGGCATGACCGGTCTGTGGAGGCAGGCCGAGGGCGCCCGGGCGATGGCGGTCGCGGAGCGTGACCGCACCGAGGAGGAACGCGATCGGGCCGAGGAGAACCTCAGCGCGGTGCGCGACCTGGCCCACACATTCCTGTACGATTTCAACGACTCGATCTCCAACCTGCGCGGCGCGACCAAGGCACGGCAGGCCGTGCTCGACAAGGCCGTGGAATACCTGGCCCTGCTGGCGGCCCAGCCCGGGCACGATGCCGCTTCGATGGGAGCCCTGGCGGATGCCCACGAACGGGTGGGTGACCTGTACGGCCAGTTGTACGCGGCGAATGTCGGCACGACGGAGCAGGCGCTTGGACACTACACCGAAGCGTTGACGCTGCGCCAGAGCCTGGCCGAGATGCACCCCGGCGACATGCTCTATCTGTCGAAGCTGGCCAAGACCTGGGAGAAGATCGGCGAGTCGCGTTTCAAACAGCATGATCTCGCGGGATCGCTCACCGCGTACGACACGGGGATGGCGCTGGCGCAGCAGGCCGGTGACACCCCGGTGTGGCTGAGCATCCTGGTGCGGGCTGGCGACACGCACAGGCGTCTGGCCAGTGAAGCGATCAGGGAACCCGTGTTGTACGACGAACGAATGGACAGGGCGGCGGGGATGTACGAGCAGGCCGCCGACGGCTGGGCCAGGCTTGATACGCCGGAGTCGCCCCGCCGGCGGGCGATCATGATGAGCAAACTTGCTCAGATCCTGCTGATGCGAGGCCGGGTGGCGCAGTTGGATTGGAAAGAGCCGGAGCTGGCCGAGGGGTTGTTGCTGGAAGGACGCGAACGGATCAGCGCGGCGGTTGAACGCTTTGAGCAGCTGCGGCAGGCGAACCCGACGGACTACCTCCTCGCCCGTGATCTCTGGGTCACACTCCACTACTTGGGACAGTCCCTCTTCGATACGGCTGGGGCATACCGGTCGCTCGGGCAAGAGGAAGCATCGGTTCGGATGCGATTGGAATCGCTCGAGGCCTTCCAGTCGCTGACGCAGTACGCACAGTCGCTGGCGTTGGATGAATCGAACCTGGAAGCGCAGCGGGATCTGTTTATCTCACTCAATAAGCTCGGCAATGCCCTCCGGGAGGTGGACCGCCTTGAAGATGCGAGGGAGGTGTTCGTGGAAACCATCCGTCGCATGGATTCACTGTACAAGAGCGACCCGGTTGAGCGGCATCTGCGAGATCTCGGTGTCAGCCAGTATCGACTCGGCGAGATCGACGAGGCGCTTGCGGAGCGTGCGGAGAGTCCATCGGAACGCGTTGCCATTCTGCGTCTGGCACATTCGAACTACCTGACCGCTCTCGATACCATAACAGAACACGGACGGCGTGGGGGGCCGAATGCCGTCACGCTCCAGACCATCCGAGAGGCCATTGCACGGGTGGAGAACGAGATCGCGGCAGCTAAATAGGTCCGATAATCCGCGGGCAAATGTCCCAAACGGTTGTGCACAAAACTCTTACGATAAAATGCTGGAATTGACCTGCCTTCGTGGGGGATACTTCCCCAAAGAGAGAGGAAGCTGTCCCATGCGAAATCTGATTCTGGCAGGTGTGATCGCTCTGGCCGCGGGACATGCGGCGGCCCAGAAGAGCAGCGAAGTGGAAGTGTTCTGGAATAACCCGCAGGGAGGGGTGTGGTCCGATCCGTCCAACTGGTCGCCGCAGTTCGTGCCCAACAACGCTGGACCGTTGCTGTTCAATGCGTCGCTCGATCTGCCGGGTATTCCTTACACGGTCTTGCTCGACATCGATGCGACCGTGCAAAACTTCTCGCTGCTCTGGGGCGCGACCACCCTTGACCTCGGGTGGAGCACGCTGACGGTCAATCAGGGTATGACTGTCCGGCGCGGTGCCGTGGTCGGCTCGGGCAAGTTCGACCAGCTCACGGTCCGGGGCCTGTTCCGGCTGCAGGACGCAGTGCTGTCCAACCTGGGCACGATCCGCAGCGAGGGCAACCTCCTCATCGAGCCGAGCGACGCGGGAAACGGACGCGGCGGAACCGGCGGGACGAGCGTCGATGTGACGGAAATTGACCATCGTGGCCCGGGCAACATCGATTGGATGGGCGGCCCGGTGAACATGCTGCGGGGTGGTTCGCTGACCAACGGTGCGGCATCGACCCTGACCGTGTCTGTCGAGACAGACAAAGAGATGACCGGCGACGGCACCGGCACTGTTCAGAACGACGGCGTGATGATGCACGGGAGCGCCAACCGTGGCCAGGCCGCCCTGACCACGCTCACGGGCGTGAGTTTCATCAACAATGGCTCCGTGGTTGTCGGCGCGGGCAGCCTGGTGCTTGATCCGGTCAATAGCCTCGCTCCGCAAGGCGTGCTTTCCGCCGGATCGTGGACTGTTCGAAATACTTCGACCCTGCGGTTCGGGCAGGCCACACCGCTGATCCGCACCATCGCCGCGGACCTCACGCTGGTCGGCAACAACGCGAAGTTCCTGGATTCGACCGGTCAGAACGCGGTCCAGCGGGTCAACCGCATCGCCGCCGGCGGCCAGTTGAAACTCCGCCAGGGACGCACGCTCAGCGTGCTCAACGACCTGACGGTGGAGAGTCTTCTTTCGGTCGAGGGTGCCCCGCCGCAGGCGGTCCGGAGTTCGGACCGTGTCGTCATCCCGGACGGCACCACGGATGTCGACGGGGTGGTCACCTTCAAGGAAGAGTCCACGCTGGAACTGATCTTCAACGGCAACCAGCCGGACTTCTACGGGCAGGTCCTCGCACGCACGGCGGTCGTCGAATCGGGCGCGACGCTGAGACTGACCGTCAACCCTGGCATCGTGCTAAATGTCGGCGACACCTTCGAGCTGGTCCGCGCGGGCGTGTTCCAGGGCGCGTTCACGAACCTCATCGGTCTTGATCTTGGCGATGGCCGCTTCTTCCAGGTCATCCAGAATCACGGCGGCGTGACCGCCTACATCACCCCGCCGGAGTGCGCGGTCGACCTTGTGTTCGACGGCGTGCTCAACTTCTTCGACATCTCCGCCTTCATCCGCTTTTTCCAGGAAGGCCACCCCGTCGCGGACTTCAACCAAGACGGCGTGCTCGACTTCTTCGATGTTTCTGCCTTCGTCGTCGCCTTCAGCCGCGGCTGCGGCTGAGCGTCCTTGGTGGCCCGGCTCGCCGAGCCGGGTCTGCCGTTCTTCGGTGGCACAGGCGTCCCGCCTGTGCGTGTTCAACCGCCACCGTGACCCCACCCCCCTCCTCTCTCGGGAGGGTTTTTTATCGCTCGAACTCGCCGATCTGCCCGGTCGGCGTGCTGGCCCAGTGCATCTTGCCCAGCAGGGTGCGCCAGTAGCTCACGCCAGGGTCCGACACGAACCGGACGGTCCTGGCCCCCGCGCGGATCCGCACCGTGTCACCCTGCACCAGCCGGTGGTGTCCCTGCCCGTCGATCAGCAGCGTGGTTCCGGCCTCCTCGGTCGAGTTGACCGAGCGGATCGCGATATCCACGGGGATCTCGGCGTGCAGCACGATCGGTCGGAAACTCAGCGAGTGCGCCGCGATGGGCGTGATCACGCACGCATCCACACCGGGGGCGACGATCGGCCCACCGGCCGAGATGTTGTAGGCGGTCGATCCCAGCGGCGTGGACAGGATCAGGCCGTCACCCGACACGGTCGGCCCTGGCAGCCCATCAATGGACAGGTCCAGCGTGATCATCCGGTAAGGGGGACCCGCGGTGACCACCAGTTCATTCACCGCGGTCGCGCTGTAGCGGACGGAACCGTCCGCGCCGACGACCACGCCATCCAGTGTGCGGTGCTCGCTGATCCGCAAGGGACCGTCACCCAGCAGCGAGGGAGCGGCGGCGCGGAAAGCCGCAAGCTCATAGCCAGCCATGAACCCGACCTTGCCGGTGTTGATCCCCAGCAAAGGCGCCCCCATCGAGAGGCAGGACCGTGATGCGGACAGGATGGTCCCATCACCGCCGAGCACAACGATCAGGTCCGGTCGGACACCGATCTCGCCGCGTTTGACCGTCTCCGCCAGATCGACCGAGTCGATTTCGGCCACCAGTCGCCCGTATCGCGCGATCATCGAACGGACTTCTTCCCGTGCGGCGACCGCACGGGGTTTGCGCGGGTTCACGACAAGAATGACGGATCGTCCCATGCTGGATGGTAGCGGTCGAGTGACCGGGCTTGTTCAGACGGTTCCGGCGGTGGGAGCGGCGAGGGTGGGTGGTGGCTCGGCGGGCACGGGCATGAACCGGGCGTGCCTTTGCGGGTCCGCGGTGTGCCGGATCATCCGAGCGATGCCGGCTGCATCCAGGCCGACCTCCGCGAGTTGCTTGGCGCGGGAGTCCTGGAGGATCCAGTGGTCGGGGATGCCGTGCCGGACGATCCGTGCGGTGTCCAGCCCCATCTCCTGGGCGGCTTCCAGCACCGCGGTGCCGAACCCGCCGACGACCGAATGGTCTTCCAGCGTGAGGACGGGGATGCCGCGTTCGAGCAGCGAGCGGATCACGCCGGCATCCACGGGCTTGGCGAACCGGGCGTCCCACACCGCCACGCGGTAGTCGGCTCCGAGTTGATCGCGGGCCTCGATCGCGGCAATCGCGGGGGTGCCGAAGGCGAGGACGGCGACATCCGGGCGGGCCGAATCGAGATCGCTGAACTCGGCCGTCAGCAGGCGTGCCCTGCCGGGCTCGAAGGGCGGGCAGGGCTGATCCACAAATCGCTGCGAGCAGTCGTCGCGCGGGTAGCGCACGCTGCTGAGTCCGCCCTCCCAGGTGCGCATGAACTCCAGCGCGGCCTTCAGGCTCGGCTCGTCGATGGCGGCCGTGAGGACCGCGTCGGGCAGTGTCCGAAGGATCGACACATCACAGAAACCGTGGTGGACCGCGCCGTCGCCGCCCACCAGCCCGGCGCGGTCAAGGCACAGGCGGACGGACAGACCCTGGAGCGAGACCTCCTGGAACGCCTGATCGAACGCCCGCTGCACAAAGGTCGAGTACACGGCGAAGAAGGGTTTCAGCCCGGTCTTGGCCATGCCCGCCATCATGTCCATGGCGTGGCTCTCGCAGATGCCGGTGTCGAAACTGCGGTCGGGGAACCTGGTGATCGACTTGGTCACGCCCGTGCCGTCCGGCATGGCGGCGGTCGCGGAGACGGCTTTGGGATCGCGTTCCATGACATCGGCCAGCGCGTCGGCGAAGGCGGCGGTGAACGATCGACCGCCGGATTTCATCTCGATGCGGCAGCCGAGCACCTCGTCCCGCTCGACCTTGAACGCCTTGGGCGAGTGGAACTTGGTCGCGTCCCTCTCGGCGATGTCCAGGCCCTTGCCCTTGATCGTCTTGACATGCAGCACCATCGGGCGGTCCATGTCGCGTGCTTCGGAGAGGAACTCGATTAGCGTCGGCAAGTCATGCCCATCGATCGGGCCGACGGTGACCAGGCCGAACTTGCTGAACCAGGAGTCCTCGGAGATGGCCGCCTTGGTCATCTCGCCCATGCGGTGATAGGCCTCGCGGAGCATGCTCCCGCCGGGCACATGCCGGAGCAACTCCTTGGCCCCCTTCTTGAAATCGGAGTAGGTATGGCTGACGCGCACCCGGTCGAAGTACTGGGCCATCGCGCCCTGCGGCTTGGAGATGCTCATCCCGTTGTCGTTGAGCACCACCAGGAACTGGCGGTTCAGCACGCCCGCCCCGTTCAGCCCTTCCATCGCCACGCCATTGACGATCGAGGCGTCGCCGATGATGGTGGCGACCCGGCGTCCGTCGGGGTTGGTCCTGGGGTCGTAGCCCTCGCCGTTGATCGTGTCGCCCCGCGCCATGCCCACCGCGGTCGAGATCCCGGTCCCCGCGTGCCCAACCCGGAACAGGTCATACCGCGACTCGTTGGGTTCCGGGAAGCCCGCCATTCCTTCGCGTGTGCGCAGCTTGGACAGCAGCGGATAGCGTCCCGTGATGAGCTTGTGCGGGTAGCACTGGTGGCCCACATCGAACAGCAGGCGGTCATGCCCGAAATCGAAGACCCGGTGCATCGCCAGCGTGAGTTCGACCACCCCCAGGTTGGGGGCCAGGTGCCCGCCGGTGGCCGAGACCTGGGCGATGATCGCGTTACGGATCTCC
>CAZXGL010000040.1:0-24785 GCA_964640595.1 uncultured Phycisphaeraceae bacterium
AAGGTACGCATGGTGAGCTGGGTACCCGGCTCACCGATGGACTGGGCGGCGATGATGCCCACGGCCATGCCTTCCTCGACCAGCTTGCCGGCGGACATGTCCATGCCGTAATCGAGCACCGAGCAGCCGGTGATCGAATCGCTGGTCAGCGGGGAGCGGACCATGACGGAATCGATGCCTAGGTCCTCGATCTTCGTGGCGGCATCCTCGGAGATCATCTCGTTGGAGCGGACGATGACCTCGTCCGTGACCGGGTTGACGATGGAGTTGACGCTGACGCGGCCGATGATCTGGTCGCGCAGAGCGACATCGACCTGCTCGCCCTTGTAGAGGGCACGCTTGAGGATGCCGCGCTTGGAGCCGCAGTCGTGCTCGGTGATGATGACGGACTGGGCCACATCGCACAGCTTACGGGTCAGGTAGCCCGAGTCGGCGGTCTTGAGCGCGGTATCGGCCAGACCCTTGCGCGCGCCGTGGGTGGAGGAGAAGTACTCGAGGATGGACAGACCCTCGCGGAAGTTGGCGCGGATGGGGGTCTCGATGATCTCGCCCGAGGGCTTGGCCATCAGGCCGCGCATGCCGGCGAGCTGCTGGAGCTGGCTGACATTACCGCGGGCGCCCGAGTCGGACATGAGATAGACGGGGTTGAGGAACTTGGTGCCCGCCGCGGTCGGGATGTCGGCGTAGGAGCCGTCATCGTGGCGGCGGTCGTTCTTGAGGGTTTCGATGAGCTTCTTGGTGACCTCTTCGCGGCAGTGCGACCAGATGTCGAGCAGCTGGTTGTACCGCTCGCGGGCGGTGATGATGCCGCGGTCGTAGTTCTTCTCGACGCGGTCGGCCTTCTTCTGGCTCTCGTCCAGGATGGCCTGCTTCTCGACGGGGATGCGGACATCGGTGATGCCGAAGGACAGGCCCGCCAGGGTGGCGTTCTTGAAGCCGATGGACTTCATGTCATCGAGGATGTTGATGGTGGCGGCGCGGCCGCAGTACTCGTAGGTGTCATCGATGACGCGGGCGCAGCCCTTCTTGCCGATGGCGCAGTTGTAGAACGGCATGCCCGCCGGCAGGATGTCGGCGAAGAGCACCCGGCCAACGGTGGTGATGATGCGGCGGTGCTCGGGCATCGGCTCGACCGGGCCGCGCTCCTTGCTCACCACGAGGCTGAACTGGTCCAGGCGGACCGAGATCAGGTCATGGATGCCGATCTTGCCGGACTCGTAGGCCATGATGGCCTCGTGGCGGTCCTTGAAGCGGGGCAGATCCTTCTCCGACGCCTTGGCAGGATCGTTCTGGGTGGTCGTGATGAAATACACGCCCATGACGATGTCCTGCGAGGCCGAGATGATCGGCTGGCCGTTGGCCGGGCTGAACACGTTGTGCGTGGACAGCATCAGCACATGCGCCTCGGCCTGGGCCTCGACGGAAAGGGGCAGGTGGACGGCCATCTGGTCGCCGTCGAAGTCGGCGTTGAAGCCGGTGCAGACGAGCGGGTGCAGCTGGATGGCGTTGCCCTCGACCAGCACGGGCTCGAAGGCCTGGATGCCCATTCGGTGCAGGGTGGGAGCGCGGTTGAGCAGGACGGGGTGCTGGTAGATGACCTCTTCGAGGATGTCCCACACCTCGGCATCACGCCGCTCGAGCATGCGCTTGGCGGACTTGATGGTGTCGGCCAGGCCGTGTTCCTTGAGCTTGCGGATGATGAACGGCTGGTACAGCTCCAGGGCGATCTTCTTGGGCAGGCCGCACTGGTTGAGCTTGAGCTCCGGGCCGATGACGATGACGGAGCGAGCGGAGTAGTCCACGCGCTTGCCCAGCAGGTTCTCGCGGAAGCGGCCCTGCTTGCCCTTGATCATGTCCGTCAGCGACTTGAGGGCGCGGTTGGACGAGCCCAGCACCGGGCGGCGGCAGCGACCGTTGTCGAACAGCGCATCGACCGCCTGCTGGAGCATGCGCTTCTCGTTGCGGATGATGACCTCGGGGGCGTTGAGGTCCATCAGCTTCTTGAGGCGGTTGTTGCGGTTGATGATGCGGCGGTAGAGGTCGTTCAGGTCGCTCGTGGCGAAGTTACCGCTCTCCAGCAGCACGAGGGGGCGCAGGTCCGGCGGGATGACGGGGATGACATCCATCACCAGCCAGGCCGGGTCGTTCTCCGAGCCGCGGATCTGCTCCACGAGCTTGAGACGCTTGGCGAGGTCCTTGGTCTTCTGCTTGCTGCGGGTGGCAGCCAGATCGGCACGGATCTGGTCGGCCTCGGCGTTGAGATCGAGCTGCTCGATGAGCACACGCACGGCGTCCGCCCCCATGTGGGCCGTGAACTCGTTGCCGTACTTCTCAAGGGCGGCGCGGTGCTCGTCCTCGGTCAGGACCTGCTTGTACTTGAGTTCGGTATCGCCCGGCTTGGTGACGACATAGTCCTGGTAGTAGACGATCTTCTCGATGTCGCTGGTCTTCATCGCCAGCAGCGTGCCCAGGCGGCTGGGCATGGATTTGAAGAACCAGATGTGGACGACGGGCGCGGCCAAGTTGATGTGGCCCATGCGCTTGCGCCGCACGCGGGAGTGCGTGACTTTGACGCCGCAGCGGTCGCAGATGTAGCCCTTGTACTTGGTGCCGCGGTACTTGCCGCACGCGCACTCGTAGTCGCGCTCCGGCCCGAAGATGCGCTCGCAGAACAGGCCGTCCTTCTCGGGGCGGTAGGTGCGGTAGTTGATCGTCTCGGGCTTCTTGACCTCGCCGTAGGACCAGGCGCGGATGTCGTTGGGCGACGCGAGGGTCACCTTCACGGCGCTGTAGTCGTTCACCCGCTCGTATACATTCTCGGTCATATGGGTTCTCCCGCTTGTCGCGGCAAGCAAATCGATGTCTGGTCACTTCGGGGCTCGTGCCGCCCCGTGTGGCAGGTCGGGATCAGGAAGGCCGGATCGAAAAAATCAGATCGGAGAGGCGGTTTTCCGCTTACAGCAGGCTGCCGCCCTCGAGTTCCTTCTTCTCGAGCGTGATGTTCATGCCCAGACCCTTGAGTTCATTGCAGAGCACATCGAACGCGACGGGCATGCCCGCCTCGAGCGTGTTCGTGCCCTTGACCATCGACTCGTAGATCTTGGTGCGTCCCTCCACATCGTCGGACTTGACGGTGAGAAGCTCCTGAAGGATGTAGGCCGCGCCGTACGCCTCGAGTGCCCACACTTCCATTTCGCCGAAGCGCTGACCGCCCGTGCGGGCCTTGCCGCCCAGCGGCTGCTGGGTGATGAGGCTGTAAGGCCCCGTGGCGCGGGCGTGGATCTTGTCATCGACCAGGTGGTGCAGCTTGAGCATGTACATGAAGCCCACGGTGGTCCGCTGGTTGAACGCCTCGCCCGTGCGACCGTCGTACAGCTGGATCTTGCCACCGGCGGGCATCTCCGCGAGCAGCTCGCGGGGGTGCGGCCACTGGCCCTTGGACTCCAGATCGGCCCGACGGGCGCGGACATACTCGTTCGCCTCGCGGACCGCGGCGTGGATCTCGTCCTCCGTGCCGCCGTCGAAGACCGGCGTGACGGCCTGGAAGCCCAGGACCTGCGCGGCCCAGCCGAGGTGGGTCTCCAGGATCTGACCGACATTCATGCGGCTGGGCACGCCCAGCGGGTTGAGCATGACATCCACCGGCGTGCCGTCCTCCATGAACGGCATGTCCTCTTCCGGCACCACACGGGCGATGACACCCTTGTTGCCGTGGCGACCGGCCATCTTGTCACCGGCGGAGAGCGTCCGCTTGGTGGCGATGTAGACCTTGACCATCTCGAGCACGCCGTTGGGCAGCTCGTCGCCACGCTTCATGTGCGCGACCTTGCGCTGCTTCTCGACCTCGACGGCCTCGATGCGGGGCCAGAACTGGCGGTGGATCTTGTCCGACTCGTCCTTGGTCTCCTTGCCGCCCTTGATCCACTTGGTATTGAAGGTCTTGATCTGCTCGAGGATGACCTCGGAGATGTCCGAAGCGCCCACCTTCTGGCGGGTCATCGGGTCCACCATCTCGGTGCCGGTGGCATCGTTGATGGCCTGGGTCATCTCCTTGAAGAGGCGGATGGCCTGCTGGTCCATCTCGGCCTCGTAGGCATCGATCTCCGCCTTCAGAGCCTTCTTCTGCGACTCGTTCATGTGGACGCGACGCGAGAACTTGCGCGTGCCGATCACGATGCCGCTGGTGCCCGCGGGCACTTCCAGCGAATCGTTCTTCACATCCTCGCCCGCGCGCCCGAAGATGGCGTGGAGCAGCTTCTCTTCCGGGGTCAGCTCGGTCTTGCTCTTGGGGCTGACCTTGCCCACCAAGATGTCACCAGGGCCGACGCGGGCGCCGACACGGATGATTCCTCCCTCGTCCAGGTTGCGCAGCATGCGCTCCGAGACATTGGGGATATCGCGGGTGAACTCCTCGCGGCCAAGCTTGGTCTCGCGGACCTCCACATCGAAGGCGTCGATGTGGACGCTGGTGAAGGCGTCGTCCTTGACCAGACGCTCCGAGATGACGATGGCGTCCTCGAAGTTGTACCCGTCGAAGGTGTTGAACGCGATCAGGGCGTTGTGGCCGATGGACAGCTCGCCGCGGGCGGTCGATGCGCCGTCCGCGATGACCTCGCCCTGCCTGACCTTCTGGCCCGGCTTGACGATGGGCTTCTGGTTCTGGCAGGTGCGCTCGTTGAGGCCGACGAACTTGCGGAGCACATACTCATCGGCGTTGTCGATGATGATGCGCTGGGAGTCGACGAAGGTGACGGTGCCGGCACGCTTGGCCTTGATGAGCATGCCGGAGTAGTGACCGACCTCCTTCTCCATGCCGGTGGCCACGCAGGGCGGGTTCACCTTGATGAGCGGCACGGCCTGACGCTGCATGTTCGAGCCCATCAGCGCGCGGTTCGCGTCGTCGTGCTCGAGGAAGGGGATGAGCGAGGCGGAGATGCCCACGATCTGCTTGGGCGAGACATCCACGAAGTTGACCTGATCGGCCTTGACCTCGGTCAGTTCGCCGTCCACGCGGGCGAGGATCTGCCCGTCGCCGAGCTGCCCGTCGGGCTTGAGCGCATCGGCGGGAGCGAGCACCGCGCGGATCTCCTCGTCCGCACGCAGCGCGACGATCTCGTCGGTCACGCGGCCGTCCACCACCTTGCGGTAAGGCGCGCGGAGGAAGCCGTACTCGTCCACGCTGGAGTAGATGCCCAGCGAGACGATCAGGCCGATGTTGCTGCCTTCGGGCGTCTCGATCGGGCAGACGCGACCATAGTGCGAGATGTGGACATCTCGCACCTCGAAGCCGGCACGCTTGCGGTTGAGGCCGCCGGGGCCGAGCGCGGACAGACGCCGCTCATGCACCAGCGTCGAGAGCGGGTTGGTCTGGTCGACCACCTGGCTCAGCTCGGAACGACCGAAGAAGAAGTCGATGGCGCTGGAGACGCTCTTGGAGTTGACCAGATCGGCGATCTTGGCCACTTCCTCGGGATCCTTGACGCTCATGCGCTCCTGGACGGTGCGGCGGAGCTTGAGGAAGCCCTTGCGCAGCTCGTCGACCGCCAGCTCGTCCAGCGTGCGCAGGCGACGATTTCCGAGGTGGTCGATGTCGTCCACCTGGGCCACCGGGCGGCCGGTGTCGGTATCGAGCCGGTTCGAACGCAGGTCGAGCAGGTACTGGACGACCTTGAGGAAGTCCATGCCCAGCAGGAACATCTGGTCCTCGGGCGTGTCCATGTCGAACTTGCGGTTGATGCGGAAGCGGCCGACGGTGCCCAGGCGGTAGCGGTTCTCGTCGAAGAACTTCTCCATGAACAGCTGCTTGGCCTTCTCGACCTGCGGCGGGTTGCCCGGACGCAGGCGGGTGTAGACCTTGAGCATCGCACGATCATGGTCGGTCGAAACACCGGGCACATCGTCGAACTGCTCGAGCTTCTCTTCCGCGATCGTGTTGAGGATCAGCGTGTCCGAGGGGTTCTGGACCACCAGCACGGACTTGAGCGCGCTGTTGCGGATGGCCTCCGCGGCCTCCTCGCCGATCTGCCGGCCGACATGGACCAGCTCCTCGCCGGACTCGGTGTCGATGATCGAAGCGGCGGCCCAGTCGTCCGCGTGGACATCCTTCGCCTTGACCTCGGTCACCTCGTAGAACAGGCCGATGATCGCGTCGGTCGAGGCCACGGACTCGTCCAGGCACCGCAGGAAAGTGGTGGCGGCCAGCTTGGTGGACTGGTCGATCCGCATCGCCAGCACATCCTTCTTGGTCACCTCCAGCTCGATCCACGAGCCACGCTCGGGGATGATGCGGGCCGAGTGCAGCGGGCGGTCGCCCTCGCTGGACACGATCGAGAAGTCCACGCCCGGCGAGCGGTGAAGCTGGCTGACGATGACGCGCTCGGCGCCGTTGACGATGAACTCGCCGCCGCCCATCAGGATCGGGAACTCGCCGAGGTAGATGTCCTCCTCGGGCAGGTCGCCATGGGTCTCACGCTTGAGACGCAGGCGCAGCTTGAAGGGCAGGCCGTAGGTCAGGCGCAGCTCGCGGCACTCGTCGGGGGTGTAGCGCGGCTCGTCCAGGTCGTACGAGACATACTCGAGGTGCATGGTGCCGTCGTACGACTCGATCGGGAAGATCTCGCGCAGCAGGCCCTCAAGCCCGAAACGCGGGTCGCGCGTCTCGGCGGTCTTGTCAATCTGGAGAAACCGATCGTATCCGCCCGATTGAACCTCCCACAGGTCCGGGATCCGGGAAGCATCACCGCGCTTGGCGAAGCTGCGAATGGTGCGATCACGCTGCATACCGCGCACTTTCGTCCCTGCCATCAGGATCCTCACGATGGTTTCGACCGCGCCACCGCCGCTCGTCGCACGAGGGGGCGCGATGTATCAAACTTGTGTTGTGCCCAAAGTTCCGCCGATGAAAAAGTCTAGCCCCGGGCGCGAACCACGACCACCCCCGCCCGGAAACCGTGTTCCCGGCGTGAATTCTGTGTTCCCGGATGCCGGGCGGCGATCCACCGCGTCAGCCTCCACTTCGCCCAAAGCCACGCCATTCACACCGACGCGACCCGGGGAGGCACAACCCCGAGCCGCACATCCACCTATCAAGCCGGCTGGTCACCGGCTAGAAACCGCCCGACAGGCTTTTCAGTCCGTCGGGCGGATGATTTATCTGATCACACTGAGGTCATCCGCCCAATCCGCCTGAGAGCGGAGGGCTGATGGTGTAAATCAGGCCAGCTCGACCTCGGCGCCAGCTTCCTTGAGCTTGGCGGCGATCTGCTCGGCCTCTTCCTTGCCCAGACCTTCCTTGATCTTGGCGTTGGCGGTCTCGGTCAGGTCCTTGGCTTCCTTCAGACCCAGGCCGGTCAGCTCGCGGACGACCTTGATGACGCCGATCTTGTTGCCGCCGGGGCTCTTCAGGATGACATCGAAGTCGGTCTTCTCTTCGGCGGCCGGGGCGGCGGCGCCCGCGGGGCCGGCCATGACGACCGCGCCGCCGGCGGCGGCCTCGATGCCGTAGGTGTCCTTCATGTAATCCGCGAGGTCAACGGCCTCCTTGAGGGTCAGACCGGCGAGTTTGTCGCCGAGGTCGCTGATCTTCGCTTCGAAAGTCTTGGTGTCGGACATGGCTTGCTTCCTTCAAACTTGCACGCATCGCGTGCGGACTCGCCCTCCCGAGAGGGGCCGAACCATTCGGCTCTTTAACCCTCCCCGCACGCACGCGTGCGGGGTAACCGGGCCAGTCGGGCGGAAACGGGTTGCTCTGAAACCGGGCGGGTGATGCAAGCCCGCCGCGGATGAATCACACACTCTGGATCAGACCTTGGCGATGGCCTCGCCCTTTTCCAGCTTCTCCTCGATGGCCTTGATGACACCGGCGAGCTGCGCCCCCGGGCCCTTGACCGAGGCCATGAGCTTGCGCCCCGGCCCGAGGATGATGGCGACATCCTTCGCGATGGCCTCGTCCCGCGTGGGGAACTTGCTGAGCGCCTCGACGCCGGCCTCGCCCTCGAAGAGCTGGCCGTCCAGCACCGCGCCCTTGAGCTCGATGCCGGGGAACTTCTTCACCAGCTCGACGATCTCGCGGGCCACATCCACGACGCTCTCCGCGCCGTAGGCCAGCGCGTTGGCGCCGGTGAGCAACTCGCTGAGCGGGGAGAGGTTGGTCTCGCCGAACGCCTGACCGAAGAGCTTGTTGCGCACCACGGTCACGCGGATCGACTTCTTGGCCAGGCCGGCGCGGATCGCGTTGGTGTCGTTGCTCGACACCCCGCGCAGTCCGATCACCAGAGCGTCCTCGAACTCGCCGACCCGCTTCTTGTAGTCATCGATGATCAGATTCTTGACGGGCTTGCTCATGGATCACTCTCCCGCCGCCGCGTTGACGAACGCGACTTTCACGCCCGGGGTCATGGTGCCCGAGACGGTGATTCCCTTGACATAATCGCCCTTCACGGTGGAGGGGCGCGCCTTCTCGATGGTCGCGACGAAGTGGTTGTAGTTCTCCACAAGGTCGCCCTCGGCGAAGCTCATTTTGCCGATGATCGCGTGGATGTTGCCGCCCTTGTCGGTGCGATACTCCACCTTGCCGGCCGCGAACTCGCGGACCGCGTCGGCCACCTTCGCGGTGACGGTGCCGTTCTTGGGCGAGGGCATGAGGCCCTTGGGGCCCAGCACCTTGCCCAGCTTGGAGATCACACGCATCATGTCCGGCGTGGCGATGGCGACATCAAAGTCCATCCATCCGCCCTCGATCTCCGCCATCAGGTCCTCGCCACCGGCCTTGATCGCGCCGGCGTCCTTGCACGCCTGCACGCTCTCACCGCCGCAGAAGGCGACGACGCGCTTGCTCTTGCCGATGCCGTTGGGCAGCGACACCGAGCCGCGGATCATCTGATCGGCCTGCTTCACATCAACCCCGAGGTGCAGACACACCTCCACGGACTGATCGAACTTCGGGCCCTTGAACTTCTTGAGCGTCGAGAACGCCTGGGCCGGCTCAACCGGGGAGGCGGGCACGAGCTTGACATTGTCCTTGGTTCGCTTGGTCATCTTCGGCATGGGTCAGCCCTCCACCGTCACGCCCATCGAGCGGGCGGTGCCCTCAATGATGCGCATCGCAGCCTCGACCGAACTGGCGCTCAGATCAGCCTTCTTCTCCTCGGCGATCTGACGCACCTGCGCGCTCGTGATCTTCCCGACCTTGTTGCTGTTCGGCGCGCCGGAGCCCTTCTCGACTCCCGCGGCCTCCTTGATCAGCACCGAAGCCGGCGACGACTTGACCTCGAACTCGAACGAGCGGTCCGAGTACGCCGTCACGATGCAGCCCACCACCTTACCGTTCAGCTTGGCCGTGGCCGCGTTGAACTGCTGGATGAACTGCCCGGGGTTGACACCCTTGGCACCAAGAACAGGACCCAGCGGGGGCGCGGGCGTCGCCTTGCCTCCGGGGGCCATGATCTTGAAAACATGCGTTACTTCTTTTTTGGCCATCGATCTCCACCTCCCACCCGCGGATGTTCTCCGCCCCGGCCGACAGGGCAGATCCCGGGTGGTTTAACGGTTCTCGTATGTCGCCCGCACGATGCGGGCAGGGCCGAAACACTAGCACGCACCCACGCCCGAAGGCAAACCCCGCCCGCAACTGAATTTGAACACAACTCACCCGCCCCCACCCCCCTACCCCCGCTTCCCCTTCTCCGCGGAGCAGGGGGCATCCTGCCCCCCCCCGTCCCCGTTCCCCCTGCGAAGCCCCTCTCACCGTCGCGTCAGACGCACCCGCATCCGGTCCGCCACCCCCGGGTCCAGGCCCTCGTCCGCCGCACGCTCGATCATCCGCAGGGCCACATCATCCCGACCCTCGGCCTGCATCAGCACCGCCACCGCGAGCCATGCGTTGCCCGACGGCGACCGCTGCGCGAATCGGACGGTGTTCGTCACCGATCGACGCAGCCGCGTCACGGAACCACCCCAGAAATCGGATCCCATCGACTGGTTCGCAAGCCCGGGCATCAGGTCGTACACATACCCGACCATTGCCACCCCGTCCGCGATCCGCCCCGCGTCGATCAGAGCCAAGCCGTACTCGCGCATGCCCACAAGATCATTCGGGTATTGCCGCAGATGTTCCTCGAACCAGTTGACCGCGGCCTCGGCATCTCCCGCCTGCATCCAGCCGACCGCCATCTCGTGGGCCGTCAACTCCACCTCGGGCTGGGCCTGGCTGGCCTCAAACTCTTGCGGCGGGCCGGACACCACGCCGCCAATCCGGTGGCGACCGAACCGATTCCAGCCGAAACCCCAGGTTCCCCATCCCCACCCTCCACCCGGCAACCACACACAGTTGCAGGAGTGCCCATGGTTGCAGTCATTCCCACCCCCACCACCCCCACCCCCCCCACCGCCAGGGTTTCCCGGCTGACCGGGGGGAGCAGGTTGTGCGGGCGGAGACTCCACCGGGCCACCAGAACCGGGTGATCCGGGTGCTCGCACCCCACCACCCGGGGCTCGTACTCCCCCACCGGGCGCTCGAACGCCGCCGCCAGGGGCTCTGACACCCCCGCCGGGGGCTCGTCCAGGCTGCGTGGAAGGGGCTGAGTCTGGCCTGCCCGACGGCTGGGTGTTGCGATTGGCCGGCGCATCCCGACGCCCGGTATTCGGCTGACCGCGTTCCCCTGTATTGGGGGATCCGCGAGAGCCCGTCTGCGGTGCCCCCCGCTGGCCCGTGTTGATCGGTCGAGCTCCGTTGTCCTGCGATACCGCGGGACCGGAGGCCACGCCGAGCAGCCCGAGCATCAAAGCACCGCACGCCAGTTTGATTCGCAGCATGGTCATATACCCCTGGACCGTCCGATCCGCACGCATCCTGACGCGGTTCCCCCAAGTTCCTCGCGAAAACCCGGCGAGCGTGTCCGGATTCGGCTACCCTCAGGCCCGATGCTACGCCCATCCATTGGAATGCCCCTGCTCTTTACTCTATTCGCCCTTCTGGCCGGACCCGGCCTCACCGGCTGCGCCGGGATCGGCCTGTCCGGGTCCGGATCCCCGGGATCGGGCCAGGTGGTCTCCGAGGCACACGCCACCCGCCTGGAACTGCGCCTGCCCGAGCGGGCCGCCATCGTCCAGGACCGCAACACCGCCGATGTCTACCTGACCGACCTCTCCGCCACCACCCTCGAACGCATCATCGCGGGCGAATCCGTCCCCGAGGTTTCCGGCACGCTGCTGCACATCCGCATCTTCCTCAACCCCAAGCCGGGACGCACCCCGATCGCCAACACCGCGGCCAGCGCCACCGCCCGCCTGGTCGTCGTCGCCCGCGGCCAGGCGGGCGTGTACGACGCGGCCGGCTTCCTGATGCCGGGCAACTCACTGCGTAAGGGATACGCCTCCGGCACGCTCCGCAACGCGCCAACCCGGCTGAGCCGCGCCACCCCAGGCTTCACCGACCTGCTCGGCTCCGCCCGGATGGAAGTCGGCTTCGGCGCACGAGCGAACGATGAAACCGCCGACCGCATCTCGCGCGCCATCCGCACCCTGGCGGTGCTGGCCGACCCGGTCGAATAGAGCGTCGCCACACCCGCCCACATCGTGCCGAGGCCGCCAGCGGCGGATTCCTTCGCCGCAATGACTCCGACGCTCCAGGCCTACCCATTATCGCTCCACCGCGGGCCTGGGTGCCATCATCGGATAATCCAGCCCCTTCAAACCGCGGTGCGTCCAGCGATACCGCTGGCTCAGCAGTGTCGTCTCCCCCAGACCCGAAAGCGGGACGGGAAACTGGTGCAGCTAGAGCGGGCCGCTCAGATTCTCAATAAAACCCTCCCCCCCTCACCCCGCCCGGCGCAGCCGCGGCCGGATGCGCCCGCCCACCACCGTGCCGGGATGCCCGGCCAGCAACTTTCCGGCGCACATGGCGCACACCGCGACCCAGCGCGCCGCGTTGCCGGGGCGGGCACGGACCACACGCCGGGTCGTTCCCCGACAACATGGGCAGACGACCCCGCCGGAACGGGCCACGGTATCGTGCTGACGCAGGAACTCCGCCAGCGTTCCCAGCCCCTCACTCGGAGGGAAGGCCAGTTCTTCCGCCTGAACGAGACCGACAACACCCTCGGCCAGGGTTTCAGACACGGGATAAAGCTGCTGCAGGATCATGCTGCCCGTTTTTCGACCCCTCCAGGCCCGCCGCTTCAACCTGTCATCACGCTTCGTCACTTCGGCTTCCCACAAAGGTTCTCGGACGCGCGGGTTTGAGCACACCGCCAAGGATCCGACCACCCTCATTGGGCCGGATGCCGTTGGCATTGCATTCCCGTCATCCGTTGCACCAGAAAATCACAAGAGACACGGACCGCCACACGCCCACCCGGTCCTCAGCAGATCAAAAAACCCCTGTCCGGAAACAGGGGTCTTTACAAACTTCAGAGATTGGATGGATCTGTCTCACACTCTCCCAAAGGGAGAACGCAGCGACCATCCATCAGGAATCAATAACGGTCGCCGTAGCCGCCGCGGTCACGATCGCCACCGCGACCGCCGCCACCACCGCCGTAGCCGCCGCGACCACCGCCGCCGCCGCCACCGCCGTAGCCGCCGCGACCGCCGCCGCCGCCACCACCGCCGTAGCCGCCGCGACCACCGCCGCCGCCACCACCACCGTAGCCGCCGCCACCGCCGCCGTACCCACCGGAGCGGGGACGCTCTTCACGCGGGCGGGCCTCGTTCACGACGAGGGCGCGACCCTGGAACTCCTGGCCGTGGAACTTCTCGATGGCCTCGCGCCCGTCGGCGTCGTCCATCTCAACGAACCCGAACCCGCGCGACCGACCGGTCTCACGGTCCATCACCACCTTGGCCGACTGCACCTGGCTGCCGGCGTCCGCGAACAGGGCTTCCAGTTCCGAGTCCGTCATCGAGTAGGGCAGGTTGCCCACATACAGCTTCATAATCCGATTCACTTTCCGAGCCCGAGACATTCGTGACTGCGAGAGATTCGGGCCCGATCCGCGCAACCGAGCCCACGGCTATCCGTGGGCATGAGGCCAAGTGTACCAATCCTCCCGTCTTTGGGAAGCAAGATCTCCGAGGAACCCACAGGTTTCCCACCAAACCAGGCACCCCAATCCCCACAGCCCGCCGCCGGGCTCTCGAACCGCCCGAATCCGGGGAACCGTCAACCCACCCAACCGCGCAACAGGCACGCCACCCAGTGCGGCCCGGCTCCCCGCCCCGGCAGTCCCCTCACTCTCCCCCCAACCCCCCCCCACCCTCCCGCCTCAAGACCCGGCATACCAACGGTCCAGCGAACCCACCACCGCACCGCGATACAGGACCCGCAACATGCCGGCTTCGAGGGAACGCCCGACCAGCCCCGGCGCACTCATCGCGTCATACCGGGTGGGATCCACCATCGCCAGGTCCGGGTCCGCGATGGGACTCTCTCCCTCATAGCCCGTCTCGAACATCACGCGCATCGCCCAGTACCGCGACGCGTACAGGTCGAACGCCTCGCCCTCGCTCGATGCCAACGCCGCCCCGAAGGCGTCGCTGGCGCTGCTCGCTAGGTGCTCATCGCTGGTCACGATGTCCGAGCCGAACAGCACGCGCCCCTCGAACTCCGTCAGGAACCCAAGCAACTCATCGCGTGGGTGTCTGCTCAGCTCGCGCACCATCCACTTCGTCGCGCTCGTGTCGATCACCAGCTTCGGGTGCCGGTGCAGAAACTCCCGCAGAAATCCGAGGTCTTCCGGCCACCCGGCCATGTGCGCCCCCAGACACGGCATGCCAGTCTGTTCGAGCAGACGCGACAGCGAATCGTACTGCGACCGCTTCGTGCCGTATCGCGACGCGTCGGCGTACATCGTGGCGAACCAGGTGTCCGGATCGGCCACATGCACCATCAACGCCATGCCGAGCGACTTCGCACGCTCCGCGATGCGCAACCGCCATTCCGAATCGAACGCCAGCTCCGATGCGTCCATCCCGAGCGGCCCGAGGTAGTCCCGCAGGCGGGGCGCGCCCCAGAACTTGACCATCCGCGCCCCACGCGCATGCCACGCGTCCAGGTTCTCCAGGAACCCGGTGGTATGGGCCCAACGCCGGTCAGCGTGCATGTACTCGGGGATGGCCACGAAGCGGACCCGGTCCCCCAGCACCGCCTTCACCGCGTCCGCCTCCGCCAGTTGCGTCTGGGAGTACACCCGCTCGATCCCGTACAGGTCGCAGACCTCTTTATACACTCGGGCGGCTCGACCGCCGTTGATGTGCGCGTGCGCATCCACGATCGGGCAGACGGGGGTCCCCAGCCGGGCCGCCTCCGTCCGATAATCCACCCCAAACCGGTTCGCCGGTGTCGCCCTCGCCCCCTTCATATCACCCTCCACACGAAACGCCGCCATCCACACACCTCCGGCCCCACCCTCGCATGGTAGACCCCACCATCCCAACTCTTTGTTCCAACAAGGGAGTGGGCCTTCCAGTCCGCCTCGCCCTCGCACACGACTGGATCGTCGCCCCCCGCGGCGGCGAACGCGTCCTGGCCGCCATCGCCGATGCCCTCCCCCATCCGCCCGTCTCACTCCTGACCATGTTCCACAATGGAACATCCATCTCGCCCCGTGTCGATGCCTGCCCCACCATCGTCTCCTCCCTCAACGCCTGGCCGGAACCCTTGCGACGGTGGCTGCTGCCACGCTACCCCCGCGCGGTCGAGGAACTCGGCCGCCACCTCGCCACCTACCACGCCCGGCACCCCATCGACGCCCTGATCTCCACCAGCAGCGTGGCCATCAAAGCCCTGCCCGCGCCGGACGGGGTGCCCCATCTCTGCTACTGCCACACCCCCGCCCGCTACCTCTGGTCCCAGACCGAAGCCTACGAAACACCGGGCCTGAAGGGGCGGTTGCGGGGGGCGGGTCTGCGTCTGTTCCGACAACGCCTGCGCCGCTGGGACCGCGCCACCGCGGCCCGCGTCACGCATTTTCTTGCCAACTCAACCCACACCCGCGACCTGATCCGCATCGCGTACGACCGCGACGCCGAGGTCCTGCACCCGCCCGTGCGCACCGATTACTTCACGCCCGACGCATCGGTCCCGCGTGGGGATTTCCTGCTGGTGGTGTCCGCTCTGGAACCTTACAAACAGGTTGAACTGGCGATCGCCGCCGCGGTGCTGGCCGATCGGCCCCTGGTCATCATCGGGACCGGCAGCCACGCCGCCGCCCTGCGAGCCCGTGCGAGACCACACCCCGGCATCACCTTCCTCGGCCACGCCGATGACCACACCGTCCGAGACCACATGCGCCGGACCCACGCCTTTCTCATGCCCCAGACCGAGGACTTCGGCATCACCGCGGTGGAAGCCCAGGCCTGCGGCACCCCCGTGGTGGCCCGGGCCGCGGGCGGCGCCCTGGACACCGTCATCGACCACCAGACCGGCGTGCTCGTCCCCGATCCAACCGCCCGCTCGTTCGCCGATGCGATCGCGCTGCTCCCTCCGGACCCGGGCGAAGCCTGCCGCACCCACGCCCTGCGGTTCTCCGAAGCGTGTTTCCGGACGGGCATCTTGGAAGCTCTGGCACACATGTGCGGGTCGGATTGATGCGTCCACCGCACAATCCGCATCGTATTTATCCCGGGAGGAGTTCCCCCAACCGATACCAACCGGTCCGGTTTGATTGCAGCTCCCAAGCCCCCGGAGGTCCGCTCATCCGTGTCAGAGCACCCGAGCAATCACAGCGGCTGGATGTCCGAGGCTCTCCTGGACCAGGGTGTGCTTGATCGTGCTCTGGGCGTGTTTCCCAATACCACCTGCCTGATGACCAGCGCGTTCGAAGGCGAACGCGCCGGGGTGCTCGTCCACGGCGTACTGGTCGCCTCATACCAGCCGCCCATGGTCGTGGTGGCCTGCCGCAAGGGCCACGCCATCGATCCGGTCATCCGTGATTCCCGCTGCTTCGCCCTGGGCCTGGTCGCCGCGGACGACAAGCTGATCCTGCGTCGGTTCCGCTTCGCCGATACCGCCGTGGCGATCCGCGCCGATCCCGAAGCCTCCGACCCCTTCGATCCCTTCCCCGAGCAGCGCCTCGTCACCGGCTCACCCATCCTGGACCGCTGCCCGATCTGGCTCGACTGCCAGATCGCCCGCCACTTCGACCTCGAATCCGAACACGAGCTGTTCGTCGGCCTGGTGGTGGGCGTGCGGATCCGAGACTAACCCCCTTCCCCTCCACGGCGCCACTCATGCCCGAGCGTTCGATCCGCGCGCGCCCGAAGTGATCCCCCCGAGACACACCACCACCGGGCTCCCGCAGGACTCCGCCTGCCCCACCCGCCCGCGCACATGGAAGACTTCCTCGAACACCATCGGGCACAGGGCCTCGCACGGCCTGGCATCCCGGCGGATGCGGCCTTCGTGCATGACCACCACACGGTCGAAGTACCGCAATGCCAACTCCAGATCGTGCAGCACCACCATCACTGAATGCTCTTTTCCCGTCGCTCCTAGCCCACGCAGAATCTCCAGCAGCCCGTGCTGATGCTCGATATCCAGCCCGGCCAGCGGCTCGTCGAGCAGCAGCACCGAGGGGTCCTGCGCCAACGCCATCGCCACACGCACCCGCTGGCGTTCTCCGCCCGATAGTTGCTCCACCCGGCGGGATTGCAGATGCCCGATGCCGCAGGCATCGATCGCCTCGTCGGTGTGCTTCGCGTCGGCCGTGTCCGACTCGCGCAGCCAGCGCCGGTGCGGGAAGCGTCCGAGCATGACCTGCTCGCGCACCGATATCATCGCCGGTGCGGGCGCGTGCTGCGCCACGAACGCCAGCGACCGGGCCAGCCGCCGCCGATCGAGCGAACGGATCGGTCGCCCGTCGAGCAGGACACTGCCCGAAGCTGGCAGCTGCACGCCCGCGAGCGCCCGCATCAGCGTGGACTTGCCGCAACCGTTCGGCCCGACAATGCCGACCACCTCGCCCGGTTCCACGCGCAGATCCACTCCGCGCAACACCTCGGCACCACCCAGACGCACCCGCAGGCCGCACGCTTCGAGCTTCATTTCAGCCACCCAGAACGGTACAAGAGGAATACAAAGTACGGCCCGCCGATCAACGCCGTCAGCACACCGACCGGCAGTTCGTTCGGCGACAGCACCGTCCGAGCCGCCAGATCGGACCACACCAGCAACACCGCCCCGAGCACGCAGGACAGCAGCATCCACCGCGCCGAGCCGCCCACCAGCAGCCGGGCCACATGCGGCACCACCAGCCCGACGAAGCCGACCAAACCCGCCACGCTCACCGCCGCCCCGGCCAGCAGCGCGGCCGCGGCGAACGCCAGCAGACGCACCCGCTCGACCCGCACGCCCAGCGACGCGGCCGTGTCGTCGCCCAGTTCCATCACCCCCAGCGACGGCCGCAGCCACGCAGCCAGCGCCAGACCCACCGCCACATACGGCAGCATCAGCCGCAGGTGTCCCCATCCCCGCCCGTTGAATGAGCCGGCCGTCCAGAACATCACGGTCGGCACCCGGTCCGCGTACATCGTGATGAGCACACCGATCACCGCCCCCAGCAGCGCGTTGACGGCCACCCCGGCCAGCACCATCCGCATCGCCGACGACCCCGCCCCCGGGCGCCACGACACCGAGTACACCACCACCGCCGATACCATCGCGCCCCCGAACGCGAACACCGGCAGCAGCCCCGCACGACCGGGCAGGGCGGCCAGCACGATCGTGGCCGCTAGCCCGGCACCCGCCGTCACGCCCACCAGCCCCGGATCCGCCAGCGGGTTGCGCGTGACGGACTGCAGCAGCACGCCCGATACCGCCAGCGCGGCGCCCGCCGCCAACGCGCACAACGCCCGCGGCAGGCGGTACTCCAGCACGATCCGATGCGCCGCATCCGTCCCCGAACCGGTCAACACACCAAACACCTCGGCCAGCGACAGACCCGCCGCACCGACCGCCAGCGAAGCCACCAGCCCGCACAGGCCGATCACCCCCGCCAGCGCCACACACCCCCACCACCCCCACTCCCCCCAAAACCGCACCGCACGCGGTGCCCCCGGAGTGACTAGCGTCGGCGTGCTCAAGGCCGCCCCGCCCGGATCGCCTCGCGGACCTCCCGCAATGCCGATTCCATCTCCACGCCCGGACGCATCACATACCGATCGTCCGAGAGCAGGAACACGCGCCCCTCGCGCACCGCTGGCATCGACGACCACAACGGGTCGGACGCAAGCATCGCACGCGCCGCCTCCTCCGACCCATGGAACAACACCAGCAACACCGAAGGCTCCTTCGCCGCCAGCGCTTCCGTACTCACCGGCGCCAGACCGCGGAACATCGGGTGCGAGCGCATCCCCGCCGTCACCAGCTCACCGCCCGCCACCCGCACGAGATCACCCAGATAGCTGTCCGGCAGAAACACAAAGAACGAGTGCGGCGTGCCCAGCATCGCCAGCACCGAGACCGGCTGCGTGTTCTCACCGGCAGCGCCCGCGAAGGACACATAGCCGGACGCAACCCCCTCGCCGGCCGCTTCCCGCCCCGTCAGACGCCCCAACAGCCGAGCGTGCCGGGCCAGATCCGCGACCGACGAGACCTCCATCGACACCACCGCCGCCCCGGTCAGGCGTTCAATTTGCTCGATGAACTGCGCGTGGGTGGCGTTGACCACCACCAGATCCGGCCCGGCGGCGATCAGCACCTCGAAGCCCGGACCTGCGCTGTGATCCACCACCACCTGGGGAATCCCCGACCATTCATCCGGCTGGCCTCCCTGCAGTTTCGGCACCAGGATCGGACGCGCCCCCACCGCCAACATCAGGTCTGCCGCCGCTGGCACCAGCACCGCGACCCGCTCCGCCCGCGCCGGAATCGACACCGACCGACCGAGGTCATCCGTCACCACCACCCGCTCAGCCTCCCCCCTGTCCCCCACTCGACGGCACCCGCCAGCCCCCAGCAACCCACAAATCAGCACCAGAATGAACGCGGAACGCAGGGCCAGCAAAGCAACCTCCATCCAGCAGCACACAACCACTGCCAGGTTAGAGGGTAGACATATTGAGACTCAGTCTCAATATCGCGTCTCCACCCCAGCAACCCGCCAGATCACTGTCGCTACACTTGAAGAACAAGACACTTGGCCCCTCATGCCTCAGACCATGGGAGTTCCCCCGATGACCTGCACCAACTGCAACTGCCACACCACCCCCAAATCCAGCCGTAAGGGTCTGGCCACCGTGGCCTCCATCGCGGCCGCACTCGTTGTTTTCGTGACCGTGTTCGCCATGTTCGGCTTCACCCAGCCCGCCTCCGGTGACCCCGCCGGCGCGGCGGCCCAGCCCGAAACCAAGGAAACCACCGCCGTGATCGTCCGACTCGAAACCTCCAAGGGCAACATCGACATCGAACTCAATCCGGAGAAGGCCCCCATCAGCGTGGCCAACTTCCTCGAGTATGTGGACAAGGGCCACTACGACGGCACCATCTTCCACCGCGTGATCCCCAACTTCATGATCCAGGGAGGCGGTTTCGACGACAAGATGAACCAGAAGCCCACCGGCCAGGGCATCAAGAACGAGTGGCGCAACGGCCTCAAGAACACCCGCGGCACCATCGCCATGGCCCGCCTCGGCGGCAACGCCGACTCCGCCACCGCCCAGTTCTTCATCAATGTCGTCAACAACAGCGGCCTGGACAACCCTCAGCCCGACGGAGCCGCCTACGCAGTCTTCGGCAAGGTTATCGAAGGCATGGATGTCGTGGACGCCATCAAGGTCGTTCCCACCGCCACCAAAGGCCACCACCGCGATGTCCCTGTCGAGACCGTTCTGATCAAGAAGGCCTCACGCCTGACCGAAAAGACCGAAGGCTGATCGGCTACCCCACCCCACCCCCCCGATCAACCTCTCCGGAAACGAGAAAACGCCCGCATCACGCGGGCGTTTTTTCATGAATGTGTGATCGGCATTCCAGGCGTATCAGGCCCGCCCGTTGAACTCAACGCCTCATGAGCGGCGCACCATAGTCGATGCCTCGAAGCCCGCCCACCGTCCAGCGGTACCGCTGGCTCAGCGTCGTCATCTCGCCCAGCCCGCTCAGCGGGATCGGGAAGGTGTGAATCGGCACATAGGTCTGACGCCATGGCTGCTTACCCAGCACCGGGTTCCACGAGGGAGCGGCCTCGCCCGAGGGACGCTCGTTGATCGAGCCGTCGAACATCACCTTCAGCGGGGCGGCATGGTCATAGCCGAAGTAGGGCGAACCAGCCTGCCGCCGGTCGAACTCCTCGAAGAAGTGGACCTTCGCACTCGGGAAGGCGATCTCCAAGAAGTTGCGCCCGAGGGACAGATCGAAGTTTCCGATCGACTGCATCAGGTTCGGCGTGGAGGCCACGGGGACATACCCCGCTGTGCCACCGATGCCATCGGGATTCCAGGCCGAAACCGTCCGCTGATAACTCGAACCGTACGCCCACCGCTGGCGGACAGCCAACTGACTCCAACTGGCCCCGGAGTCATAGCCGGGCGGGATATTTCCGACCGAGTACGGGATGTTGTTCGTCGATGAGATGTTCGTCGGATTGTCCTGCCACTGGAGCAGGTTGGCATCCGCGGGATCGGCCCATACCGCCGAGGGGAACGGCTGGTCGAGATAATCCATCAGCACGAGGTGCGTGAAGCGGGGATGCGGCAGCCGCGTGGACACATTGGCGATGCCATCCGGCCCGGATATGCGTCCCGTCCGACGCATCAGGATCTCCGCGTCCTGCCATTGTGCGGCGTCCACGCTGTTCGTCGCGGACTTCTGCTTCCCATTGGGCATGGTGTGCTGACCCGGACCCCAGTTGTAACTAAAGAGCCGGCCCTGATGGTCGGCGGCGTACATCCCCGTCCCCTGCCCGATGAACGCCAGGTTCGCCGCGCTCACCGAACCCCGCATCCCCACCCGCGCCTGCTTGACCGCCGGGGCCGTCACCCCGATCAGCAGCGACAACATTCCCATCACCGCAACCGTCTCAAGGAGAGTGAACCCATGCGTGCGTGCGTGCGTGGTCATGCGCTTCAAGTCCTGAAAAATGGCCATGAATCGTGTAAGCCCCACAAAGGGCTTCCGAGCTGCTTCTTTGCCCCCCCTCCCCCCCCCCCACCGCAGCCAGCTTTATCCTGCTCGCTTTTCCCCATTCGCTGCGAACAGCAGACCTGTTCCGACTGGTTTGCTGCGAACTCAGATTTGTCCCAAGGCCCCCTCCACGGGGAGCGTGCTCCGGGCAAGCCAGCCTACCACAACCCCCCCTTCCCGGGACCGGGTTTCTTCCTTTTCTTGCCAAAAACGAACAACCGCCCGGTGGTGGGTCGGGCGGTCATTCAAAGCGGCCATGCCGGGGTGCGCTCGGCGAGCGGTCCGATGGGTCACGCTTCCTTGCGTGCCCCGCCGTCCGTGGTGGGTCGGTGCTCGTCCGGCCCCGATGGCCTTCGGGTTGTCGCCGGTTGCCCGGCCCCTGACCGACGCGGCCTTGCGTCAATCAGGGCAACACATCAATCCGAATGGTCCCCCGGCCTTGTCAGCCGGGTTCCCGGTCTCTCAGGCTTCCCGGACCGTGCGGCCCGGAACGCCCGTCTCTCCCCGTGCCGCTTGGCCCGGGTCTCTCTCTTGATCCATCATCTGGCTGAAGCACGCCCCCCGCCCCCCCCACCCGACGACGACAACCGCCCCAGCTTCTCCATGAAGTCCGGCTGCCAGCCCTCGCGCGTACGCACCTCGAGGTAATCCCGCGCTCCAAGCACCATCACCTCGCCGGGCAAGCCCAGCGCTTCGACCTGCCACGCGGCCAACCGGATGCGGTTGTTCCCGTCCTGCTCCGCCTGCTCGGTCGCGGAGTAGAGCGTCAACTCCAGCTCCGCCTGCTCCTCGTCCGGCATCAGCGAGGCGCCCTGGCGTCCGGCCTCGGACAGCCGCGCGAACATCTCCTCCGGGTACAGCCGCAGGCTCCGCGACTTCAGCCACGGCACGCAGTACCACACCGTGCCCGAACCCGCGTCCCCGCTGCTGTCCTTGGTGCGGAACTTCGCCGGGATCGCCAGACGCGACTTGTCGTCGATCTTCGCCTCGGCCTGTCCCGTGAAGATCACGCCCGTTCACTCCTGCAAGAAGTCCCTGGCCGCCCCTGATCCCATCCGTGTCATCCAACCGATCACGCATCTGGCGGCCTCCTGCCGGGCGGGGGGGGGGGTGCCCTGAAATCTGTCGCATACCGGAGCGGTCCCCGCCGGGCATGCATGGGATTCTCGCCCACTTTGCCCCACAAAGCAACCCGAATCCCTCCACTCCGCCCCACTCTGTATAAGGTGTGGACAAATATGCCCAAACAAACGCCTTTATCGCGCACGAATCGCGCTGCGGATATCCACAACCACGGGCCCAGCCCGGATCTGGCCTCGGTTCCGCTACGCTCCCCACATGGCCGAACTCCGCCGCCGCACCCTCTTCCCCCCCGGCCTGGTGTTCTTCACGGTCGCCTATATGGTGGTCTGCTCCGTCATGGCCTTCCGCCAGGGCAACGGCGAGTTCCTGGTCTATTCAGGCTCGATGGTGGTCTTCATCCTGATCGTGATGCATCTGCACACCCGCGTGCGGCTGAGCAATGCCACCCTGTGGATGCTCTCCGTGTGGGGTGCGCTCCACATGCTCGGCGGAACGGTGCCGATCCCCGAATCCGTCTCTGAATCCGAAACCGCGCGCCATGTCCTCTATGCGTTCCGTCCTGCCGCCTGGCTGCCGCGGTATGACCAGCTCATCCACGCCTACGGCTTCTTCACCGCCAGCATCGCCGCATGGGAATGCCTGCGCAAGGGGCTGGGGGCGCGACCCGGGATTGGCTTGTCCGCTTCCGCCGCCCTGATCGGCGTGGGGCTCGGGGCGATCAATGAAGTACTGGAGTTCGCCGTGACGCTCTTCGTCGAGAACCACGGTGTCGGCGGCTACGAAAACACCGGCTGGGATCTCGTGTCCAACGCCGTGGGCGCGTCCGCCGCGGCCGTGCTCACGATCTTCCGCCGCTAACACCCGCCCCGGCTTTGACCCTTCCCCCCCCTCGCACTCTCCTCAACAGGGCGATTCTGCACGACCATTCTGTCGATGCGCCCCGGTCGAAGATATCAACACACCAACGACAAGCCCCGAGTCCCAGACCCGAGGCTTGTGTTTCATCTGCGACAAGCGGATCAGATGATCCCCGCCCCCACACCCTTGATCGCAGCCGTCATCGTCGCCAGATCCGCGTCTGACAACTCGATCGCTCCGCCCTTCGCGTTCTCCACGGCCTGCTCGGGCGTGCGTGCGCCCACCAGCGCGTGGGTCAACCCCGGCTGATGCGTGGTCCACGCGATGACGAGCTGGCCGAGTGTGCAGGCGTGCTTTTCCGCGATGGGCGCGAAGGAGTCGAGCATGTCCCGGACACGCTGGCGATTGTCCACGCTGAAGCGGTCGCGTGTGCGCCGCAGGTCGCCCTCGGGGAACACACGCTCCGGCCCGATCTTGCCGGTCAGCAGCCCCAGCGCCAGCGGCGAGTACGCCAGCACCGCGATGTTGTTCGACCGGCAGTATTCCAGCTGCCCGCCCCCCGCGCCCTCCATCTTCTTGCGGTCGATCATGGAGTACTTCTCCTGATCGGAATCCAGCGGCCCGGCCGCGCGATACCGCTCCATCTGCTCCACCGTGGCGTTGCACACGCCGATGGCCCGAACCTTGCCCTGCTCCTTCAGCCGCATTAGCGCGCCCATCGTGTCCTCGATCGGCGTGTGCTCTTCCTGCCAGTGGGTCTGGATCAGGTCGATGCGGTCGGTGCGCAGGCGTTTGAGGCTCATCTCCACCTCCACCCGGATCGAGTCGGGGTGGTTGTAGATATGCACCGGGATGTGGCCGTGCTCGTGCGGGCCGAGTCCGGTGGAGCGGAACTCCAGCCGCCCACCCGGCGCGTTGGGCACCATGCCGACCTTGGTGGCCAGCACGACCGAATCACGCCGCCCTTCCAGCGCGCGGCCCACCACGATCTCGGAATGGCCGAAGCCGTAGATCGGCGCGGTATCGAGAAAGTTGATCCCCGCATCGAGCGCGGCGTGGACGGCCCCCACCGACTCGTCCTCGTCCGCCCCGCCCCACATCCACCCGCCCATCACCCAGGTGCCCAGAGCGACAACGGAAGCCTCGATCCCGGACTGGCCGATGGGTTTGGTACGCATCACGCGCTCCTGCTGACATCCTGGGGTGGGGCTTCTTCAACACCGGGATCGGCCGGCAGATCTACCCGAAACAGCGGGCTGGTGGTGTCAAGCACCACCGCGTTCCCGGTCCGCCGCGCATGGCGGCGCGCCGCCCGCACCTGCGCCCAGCGGTACATCACATAACAGACCGGGGTGAAGGTGGGAAACGCCACCGCCCAAACCATCCATGACGGCACGCGGGTGTGCTCGCTGACCAGCCACGCCGTGGCCCAGTAGGCCGCCAACGCGGGCACGATCAACAGGCGTGAGACCCGCGCGAAGTGCTTGTAAACCCAGTTCCGCAGCACACGCTCGAACCTGATGGCGTGGTGTGCCGCCCGCTTGGCCCACAAAAACTCACTCGCCAGAATCCCCAGCCCGATCGGACCCAGGATGCTCAGACCCGGCCCCGGCAGGGGCGAGATGATCACGCCCACGATGATGACCAGCGTGCCGGCGCTCAGCACGCACACCCGCCGCAGATTGCGGTTGGACCGCCACACCAGCAGAAACCACCGCCACCGGTGGGG
>CAZXGL010000041.1:0-19990 GCA_964640595.1 uncultured Phycisphaeraceae bacterium
TTGTCGCAAGGATCTCCCATCCAAAATGCATCACCTTCCCCGCCTCCCCGCCTCACGCCCGTCACCAGCTTCCACCATCACCCCCCTGTCAGGAGAGAGAATCATGACCGCCCGTCCCACGCCGCTGATGCTCGCCTCGTTCCTTGCCGTGTGCGGCGGGGTCGGGGGTTCCGTGTCCGCCCAGGTCTTCAATCTGGGCATCGATGCCACGCTGGACCGCTGGATGTATCCGTTCAACGGGTCGCCGGGCACGCGCCTGTCCGCGTCCATCTTCGGTGCGCCGCGGCTGGAGGGGTTTGACGATTACGACGCCCAGTTCGTCGTCGGCTTCCAGACGGAGGAGGATGTCCCCACCGGGCTGGCTGCCTCGTCCTACCGCGTGATCTCGGCGACCGTGTACGCGGTGATCTCGAACAACATGCAGTTCCGCTACGACCCGACCTACGACAACCAGAACACCTATCAGAACCAGGTGGGCGAGTATCCCGGCTATGTGCCCGACAGCGATCCCGGCCGCCCGATCAGCCTGTGGGGCGTGGGATACCGCGATGGCTACAGCCTGGCCAACTGGGGTGAGACCAGCCCGTTCGGGTTCAACCCGCTGATCCCGCCCGCGCAAGAGGGGCGTGTAATCTACATGGCGAGCTTTGACGCCGCGGGCGTGCCGACCGATGCGTCCAACCACCTCAAGGCGGAGATCGATCTGGCCCCCGCGGCGATCGGTCGGACGAGCGTCGTGACACCGGGCGATCTGGTCCCGGCGGACACGGAGTTCGCGTTCCAGATCAATCTGTGCGACCCCGGGATGCGGGCGTTCCTGACCGAGAGCCTCAGCGCGGGTGAACTGCGGTTCGCCATCGCGTCGCTGCACCCGGCCACCGGCGGCAAGGGCGGCGGGTCCGGCGATGTGACCTATCCCATCTTCTATACCCGCGAGAACCCCATCGCCCAGATCTTCGGCTTCGCCCCCCATCTCGAGCTGGAAGTGCGCGTGGGCAGCGCGGGCGACTACAACGGCGACGGCATCCGAAACTTCTTCGATATCTCGGAGTTTCTCAACGACTTCAACGCGGGCAGGCCCGCCGCGGACATGAACACCGACTGCACCCTCAACTTTTTCGACATCTCTATCTTCCTCAGCGAGTTCAACGCCGCTCCCTAACCCCCCACCCCACCCCCACTCCACCCGCCCCCCCCTTGTTCCCATCCATTCATCGTCACAGCGGCGCGACCGCGAGACAAAGGAGAGAGATCATGATTCGTACCGCTTCCATCGTGCTGATCGCCGCCGCGGGTTTTGCTTCCGCGGGCATCGTTTCCCCGTTCACCGAGACCTTCGACACGAACAACTCGGGCTGGCGTGACGGCCCGCAAAGCCCGGCGGCGTGGAACACGGGCGGCTACATCTCCGGTTCCGGCGATGTGAACTCGGCAGGCGCATTCGGCCTGCTCATCTTCCGCGCCCAGGACGAGTACGGCTCCTCCGGCGGCGCGTTCATCGGCGACTACATCACCAGCGGGATCAACTCCATCTCGTTCGACATCCGCCATGATGCCGGGATCGACCTGACCTTCGCCGTGCGTTTCTCCACCGTGAACAACAGCCCGGCGTTCGTGATCTTCAGCGATCAGGCCGTCTCGTCCGGTTCGTGGACCACGGTTACGCTCGCCATCAGCGCCGATGCCCCCGGCTACACCCCCGCCGGTGGGACCTTCGAGAGCGTGGCCCCGCAGATCGGCCATGTGCAGATCCTGGTCAGTCGCCCCGCCGACCTGACCGCCCCTCTGCCGACCAACTTCGATCTGGACAATGTTTCCATCGTGCCCGCTCCGGGCGCGATCGCCCTGCTGGGCCTGGGCGGACTGGCCGCCACCCGCCGTCGGCGTGCGTGAACCAAGGCCGCTCCGTGCTTGAACAACCGGGCGACCTCGCCCGGTTTTTTCGTGCCCACACCGGCCCGCCACAGCCCGCTCAGTACGCCCGATCCACCACGGCATCCGCCATGAGGGCCAGCATGTCACGGCCTGGCCCATCCGGCAAGGCCGCCAGGCAAGCCTTGGCATCCTCGACCAGGGTGCGGGCCGTCTCACGGGTCGCATCGAGCGAACCCGTGATTTCGAGCAGCTCACGCAACGCCTGAGCGTCATCGTCCTGGGTGCGCGAGGGTGAACTGATCAGCCGGAGCGTGCGGCCCCGGGTCATCGCATCCGCGTTGGCCAGATGATGGATGAGGGGGTAGGTCAGCTTGCCCTTTTCCAGATCCTTCCGAACGGACTTGCCGACGACGGCTTCTTCACCGGTCAGGTCCAGCAGATCGTCCTGGATCTGGAAGGCTACGCCGAGGGTGCGTCCGAACCGGCCCACCGCCGCGACGCGGGGGTGATCGGACTGGTGGAATCCGAGGGTCGCCAAGGCACCCAGTTCACACGCGGCACCGATCAGGGCGGCGGTCTTGCGTTCCAGGATCTCGAAGTAGGTCCGCTCGTCCAGGGAGGCGTTCTCGCGGTGGTGCAGTTGCAGCAGTTCGCCGGTACACATCACGCTGCTGGCCCGCCCGACGATGCGGGCCGGGACGGTGGAATCGAACACCGAGCACAGCTCGTAGGCGGACGCGATCAGGTAATCTCCCAGGATCACCGCCAGCTCATTGCCCCGCAGGGTGTTGACCGTGATGCCCTGCCTGCGGACCTCGGCCTCGTCCAGGACATCATCGTGGACCAGCGTGGCCATGTGGACCATCTCGCACACTGCGCCGGCGGCGATGTGGGCCTCGGTGACGACACCGGCGAAATCGCGCACGCCGAGCCGATCCGCCAGGTCGTCCCGCACGGCGCACGCGCACAGCGTAACCAGCGTGGGGCGGAGCATCTTGCCACGGTACCGCTCGACATGGGCGCACATGTCATCAACCGGCGGCAGGTCGGAAGCGAGCTGGGCGTCGAACCGGACCTCCACACGGGCCAGGGCGTCCAGAACGAGATCCTGAAGGGCGAGGAGGTGTTCCGGGATATCGAGCACGCCACGCATGGCGGATTGTACGCGGCCGGAAAGCAGGCCCGGGGCCTACTTCTCGGCGGTGATGTAGCTGATGTAGGCGGGATCGGCCGAGCCGGTCTCGGAGGGGCTGAACTCCCCGCTGCCCTCGCCGGTGGGCTCGCCGTGCTTGTCCAGCTCGTCACCCTCCCAGTAGACCGTGACCTTGGAGAAGCCCGCCTCGGCCAGCAGCTCACGGATCTCCGGGAGCGTCCAGAGCCGCCAGTGATACTCGAAGGCGTTCTTCATCCGGGTGCGATCGGGGAAACGGAAGTGGATGCGGCAGGTCATGTCCCCGGTGATGGGGTTGTAGCTGGCCTGATCCCACTCATAGACGAAGTTTCTGCCCTTGCCCGGCTCGATATCCCGCTTCTCGACCATCTCGGTCATGGTCTCGGACCCGCCGTAGTGATCGAGGAAGAAGACCCCATCATCCGCCAGGGAACCCCGCACGGCCTTGAAGTAATCCCGGATCTGCTCCCGGGTCTTGAACAGCCAGTACGAGAAGTTCATCGCGAGCACGCAGTCCATGCCCACCGCATCGCCGGGCGTCAGGACATTGCGGTTCATCAAATGAACCCGCTTGCGCTGGGCCGGAGTCAGTTTGGGAAGGTTGTGCTCCAGGCCCCAGTCCAGGGTGGGCTGGTCGATGTCCAGCCCGAAGGCCAAGTTGGAGGATCGCCTGCGGACCCATTCGCAGGATGTGTTGCCGGTGCCGCAGAAGTCCTCCCGCAGCCGCACGGCGTGGCGGCCCCGCAGGGCCTTGTAGGTCGCGTCCACGAAGTCGATCTCGGCCTCGACATTCTGAACGGAAAGCTGATACAGCTCGTGGCGGTCGGCGGTCGCGGCGGTCAGACCCGCCTTGGCGGATCGGCCTGAGCCGGAACCCTTGGTGGCGGGCTTTTTCCTGGTTGATCCGCGAGGCTCTTTGACGGTCTTGGGCATCTGCTTCTGGCTCCGCAAGGGGGATCGGGCGGGCATGGTATCGGACCCGGACCGTCGGGTCATGCCCGGGCGTGGATCGGCCGATAGAGTCACTTCCCCCCCCTGCCACTTCGGGGCCATATCCAGCCGGGCGGCTACGATCGGGCGACTCAAGAGGGAAAGGACCCCGTGATGCGTTTGACGATGGTTGGAACCGGGTATGTTGGTCTGGTCACGGGTGTCTGCCTTGCGAACACCGGCAACGATGTGACCTGCCTGGATGTGGACCCCGAGAAGATCGCCAAGCTCGAACGGGACATCTGCCCGATCTACGAGCCGGGGCTGACCGAACTCATCGCCAAGAACCGCCAGGCGGGACGCCTGACCTACACCCTCGATCAGAACAAGGCCTACCGCGACGCGGACATGATCTTCATCTGCGTGGGCACACCCTCCGACGACAAGGGCCACACCGACCTGTCGTTCGTTGATTCCGCCGCGGACGACATCGGGCGGGTGCTCAAGGATCTCGGGCCGAACCAGAAGCCCAAGATCGTGGTGCTCAAGTCCACCGTGCCCGTGGGCACCACCTTCCGTGTGAAGGAGCGGATCCGCACGATCGCCGGCGACGGCATCCCCTTCCATGTGGCCGACAACCCCGAGTTTCTGAAGGAAGGCGATGCCATCAACGACTTCAACAAGCCCGACCGGGTGGTCGTGGGCGTGGAGTCCGAAAAGGTGGGCGAAGTCTTCCGCGATCTCTACGACCCCTTCGTCCGCAACGGGCACCCGGTGTTCATCATGGATGTGCTCAGCGCGGAAATGGTCAAGTACGCCTCCAACAACTTCCTGGCCACCAAGATCTCGTTCATCAACGAGATGGCCAACCTGTGCGAGGCCTACGGCGCGAACATCAACCGCGTGCGCGAGGGCATGTGCGCCGACTCCCGCATCGGCCACGCCTTCCTCCACCCAGGGCTGGGCTACGGGGGCTCCTGCTTCCCGAAGGACACACTCGCCTGCATCATGATGGGCGATAAGGCCGGCGTGACCATGCAGGTCTCCAACGCCGTCCACGGCACCAACGAGCGCCAACGCAACATCTTCTTCAACAAGATCCTCAAGCACTTCGGCGGCGAGCAGGGCCTGCGTGGCAAGACCGTCGCGTTCTGGGGTCTGGCCTTCAAGCCCCGCACCGACGACATCCGCAAGGCACCCGCCCTGACCCTGGTCCGCAAGGCGCTCGGTTACGGGGCGCACTGCCGCGGCTTTGATCCCGTGGCCATGGACAATGTCCGCAAGGAAATGGGCGACACCCTGGTGCTGATGGACGACATGTACGAGTGTGCCAAGGGGGCCGATGCCCTGGTCATCTCCACCGACTGGGCCGAGTTCAAAAGCCCGGACTTCGCCCGCCTCGGCCAGATCATGAAATCCAAGGTCATCTTCGACGGCCGGAACCTCTACCGGCGACAGCACCTGGGCGAGCTGGGCTTCCACTATTACTCGGTGGGCCGTGCCCCGGTCGTTCCGGTGTGACCGCCACGGTCGTTCAGGCCGACTGGCTCGAACTGGCCGCCACGCTCGATGACGCGAGCGTGAACCTGCTCTACGCCGACCCGCCGTTCAACACGGGCCAGACCCAGACCGGCAAGGCAGGGGCATATGCGGACGCCTGGCCGGACACCGGTTCATGGGTCGGCTGGCTGCGCGAACGCCTCACAGCCATCCTGCCCAGGATCGCCCCCACCGGCTCGATCCTGCTCCACCTGGACTGGCGGACCAGCCACCACGCCCGCCTGCTGCTGGATGAACTGCTCGGGCCGGACCGGTTCGTCAATCACCTGATCTGGTCCTATGGACTGGGCGGCTCCTCCCCCCGGCGGTTCGCCCGCAAGCACGACGACATCCTGTGGTACTGCCTGGACCCGGAGACCTACTGGTTTGAGCCCCCCATGGTCCCGGCCACCAGCCGCCGGATGGCCGGGCAGCTCAAGAAGGCGACGGATGTGATCGAGATCCCGGCGATTAACAACATGGCCGCCGAGCGGACGGGCTATCCCACCCAGAAACCGCTGGCCCTGCTGGAGTTGCTGATCGGGGCGTGCTGCCCGCCCGGCGGGCTGGTGGTGGACCCCTGCTGCGGCTCGGGCACGACCTTGGTCGCGGCGACCCAGTTGGCACGGCGGGCGACCGGCGGGGATCGGAACCCCGAGGCGGTCGCGATCGCCCGGCAACGCCTGGCCGCCTGTGTTGTCCCTTTCCCGTGAACCAACCAACCAACCGACCGACCCAAGGGTACGATCCAGCCGATGTGGCAACGCCTGTTCCAACTCTACCAGACCAAGCGGGTTGTCAACATCAATGTGAATGTGACGCTCGCGGGACTGTTGGCCATCTTGCTGGCCAAGGGGCCGGTCGCGCTGGCCGCCCGCTGGATCGGCGAGGAGAACACCTTCTGGATCTCGGTGGCGACCTACTTCATCGACATGGTGTTCGATTTCACGGTGTACTTCTCGCTGCACTGGCTGGCCAACCACTGGAAGCCGGGCCAGCCAGCCCCCATCGACCGGGCCAGGCTCGTCCACTTCGCCCAGGACGCCTTGGTGGTCCAGGCGGAACGGATCATCCTGGTGCCGCTGTTCGCGATCATGGCCATCGTCGGCATGTGGCAGCTCCAGGAGCACACCGACATCAAGGCCAACTGGGCGTTCGTGATCGTCTATGTGACGGCCATTCTCATCACCCGCGTGCTGCACACCATCATCGGCTATCGCACCGGCACCTTCGACGACCGCCGCCACAACCGACGCGTCCGCCTGATCGAGCTGCGCCGGGTCCGCCGGGCACGCCAGAAGGCCCACTGAGGTATCCTGCATCCCCATGTGCGGCATCGCGGGCATCCTAAGACTGCACCCCCCCCCCTCCGAAGCCCCCCAGCCCGGTTCAGGCCCCCCCTCCCCCCCCCCCACCCCACCCCACCCGCTGGAAGCCATCCCCGAGGCATGGCTGGACATTCTCGACGATTCCATTAAGCACCGCGGCCCGGACGGGGCCGCACGCTTCCGCGACCGGGCCGTCCGCCCCGACGGGACCATCGTCGATATCGCCCTGGTCCACCGGCGTCTGAGCATCATCGACCACGCCGGCGGCCACCAGCCGATGGTCCACGACGGCGAGCGACTCCGCCCCGACCTGACCTACGCACCCGGCGAGCCGCCGGTGCTGGCCCACGAGGCCGCCCCCGGCCTGCCGCTGGTGGCGGTGGCGTTCAACGGGTGCATCTACAACCACCGGGAACTGCGGGCGGAACTGGAGGCCAGCGGGCACCGGTTCGAGACGGATCATTCGGATACGGAAGTGTTGGTGCAGTCCTGGCGCTCATGGGGCGACACGGCGGCTGAAGCCGGGGTGACCAGATGGTTGAATGGCATGTACGCCGTGCTTTTTTGGGATCGCATCCGAGGGCTGTGCAATGCACGCCGGGATCCGTTCGGAGAGAAGCCGCTGCAAGTTCTCCGAACGCCCGCCTCATCGGTCACGGTGTGGTGCTCGTCAAGGTCCGGGCTTGAGAAGTCGCTCGTTCCGGTCTTCGAGCAAGCGAGCACGGTGGACGCTTCGGACCGAACCGAGAGCCTGAGCACCCCGACGGCCCGTTGGATTCGGCAAGGATGGTCCAACCAGCGTGCTGTTGACGGAGGATGGTGCTACGACGCCAACCCCGCCGCGGATGTGCCGAATGACGATGAAACTCCCGTGGAAGCCGGACACTTTGGGGTGGTGGCGTGGATGGGGCGTGCTGGATCGCGCCCGCCGCTCAATGCTGAAACCGCGGACGCTCTGATCCGCGAAGCGGTGATCCTCCGGCTTGAAGCAGATGTTCCCCTTGGATGTTTTCTGAGCGGAGGCATTGATTCGGCGTTGATCGCTCACCACGCCGTGCGTGAGTTGGGAAAACTCGACACATTCACGGTTCGTATGCCGGCGGACGCCTATGACGAATCACCGGCCGCGATGGAATCGGCTCGGGTGCTCGGCACGACGCATCACACTCTGGACTGCCACACAGCGCCGGCCGAGGATCTGGTGCGGCTCATCGAGAATCTCGGCGTGCCGTTTGGGGACAGCTCTCTGCTTCCCACATTCTGGGTCGCCCGAGCGGCGGGTGAGCATGTCAGGGTCGCTCTCGCTGGCGACGGCGGAGACGAGTTGTTCTGCGGCTATGAGCGACATCGAGTCCCTGCGATGCTCCACCGGCTGCCGCGTATCGCAGGTTCACTTCCGTCAGGATTGATCCCGGATCGTGACCCAAAGGATAAATCGTCGAAACTCAGACGGCTGCTCGCTCTTCGCCGGTTGTCACCAAGTAGCATCGGGCCGGAGATGACCGCGATTTTCATGCGACGGGAACTCCGAAGGCTGCTGCCATCCCATCAAGCGGACTGGCACATCATTGATAGTATCGGCGCACTGGCTCGCGGCTCGACAAGCCCACGGGCCTGGGATGTTGACGAGTATCTGACCGGCGATCTGCTCCGCAAAACCGACACCGCCTCGATGGCGGTCCCGATCGAGGTGCGCTGCCCATTTCTGGACCCGCGACTGGCCGAAGCAGCGCTCGGGACGCCCTTGGATGTCCTCATGCCCAACGGCGAGCGCAAGGGCCTGCTCAAACAGGTCGCCCGCAAGTACCTCCCCGAGCACATCGTCAACCGTCCCAAGCAGGGCTTCGCCATCCCGATCGGTGCGTGGTTCCGCACTGATTACGGCGGGATGCGTCAGCTTCTGCACGACCGCCTCCGCTCGGCGGACCCCTTCCCGGGCCTGGCCGACGCGGGCGTGGAGATCAACATGCGTTTCGTCGAACGGATGCTCGCCGAGCACGACGCGGCCGGCGAGAAGTCCATCAACCCGTGGCGTGGGCGGGACCACTCACAACGCCTGTACATGCTGCTGGTGCTGTCGATCTGGGCGAACTGGCTGCAACGGGTGCGCGGGGCGGGGGGGGCATGAAAGCGCCCAAGCATTCAACCACATGAAAAGCCAAGGGATTGAATAACATGAAAAAGCCCAGGGATTGAATCCCTGGGCTTTGGGAGTTGTCACAAACACGCGCGTTCTCAGCCCGCCTGGGGCACCGACCCGTCCAGTCGCACGCCCATCTGGGGGTATGGGATTCCGATGCGTGCCTGGTCGAGCGCGACCTTGATGTCCCTGGTCAGGCGATCCCGGACCGCCCCGGAATCGCCCGAGTTGGCCCAGACCTGCACGGTCCAGCTGATGGACGACGGGCCCATCTCGTTGAGTTGCACGCCGGGTGCGGGTTCGGCAAGGCCGCCCTGGACACCCTGCACCACACGCGTCAGCACGGCACGCGTCTGGTCGATGTCCGCTTCGTACGCCGTGCCCACACGCACCTCGACCCGCCTGGTTCGGTGATAGCTGATGTTCTCAATGGTGTTGCTGAACACCGCGTTGTTCGGCATGATGATCCGGCGGTTGTCGGCGCTGTCCAGCTCCGTGCTGAACAGGTTGATCTCGTACACCGTGGCCGTGACACCGTTCACGACCACCGTGTCTCCGACCTTGAACGGGCGGAAGAACAGCAGCATGATCCCCGCGGCCACATTGCCCAGCGTGCCTGACAAAGCCATACCGATGGCGAAGCCCGCCGCCGCCAGGACGGCCGCGAAGCTGGTCGTCTCAACGCCCAGCGTGCCGAGGATGGCGATGCCGCCCGCAACGAGGATGAAGTACCGCACCACATTCGAGAGAAAGCGGGCCAGCGTGATCTCGACATGCGCCCTGGTCAGAGCACGCTCGGTCAGCCGACGCACCCAGCCTGCGGCCAGCAGAACGCTCACGATCAGCACGATCGCGATGACCACCGGCTGCCCCACGGTCTCCCACAGCAGCACCCAGGTGCCGGTGCCGAGGTCGCCATCGGACACCCGATGGACGAAGTCCTCCAGCCCGTCCGTGATCGGGAGGTGGGCCTGCGGTTCGGCCTCGGTCAGCGGGAGATTCTCCACCGGTTGTTCCTGGGACATCAGCACTGCTCCTCGAATGAGAACCAGAACGGAAAGATGCCGAATGGAACAAGCGGATGGTCAGAATGTCCAGCCGAGGGTAGCGAAATACTCAAAATCGCTCTTGTCGGCGTCGCCGCCCGGCTTCGAGTCGTACCGGTGGGTCACACCCGTCTTGAAGGTCATCCCGTTGGTCGGGTCGATCACGGCCTCGTAGCGGGCGGAGGAGTTGGTCCGCCAGTAGTCCACATCCGAGACATCCAGGAGGATCTCCGTCCCGGCGACGAACCGCTGGTTGTCCTTGATCTGGTACGCATAGTCCAGGCCGGCCACGGCCTCGGGACGGAACTCCTCGTTGTCGTCCCCGAAGGTCTGCGAACCGCCGAAGCCCAGCCGCCCGACCAGCGTGTGCTTGTCGTTGTTGATCAGCTCGTAACCGACACCGCCCGACCCGCTGACCCGGTGGTCCCAGGCCTGGAACTCGTCGTACTCGTAGGCACCACGGGCCCACCAGCGGATCTTGGACCCCTCCGGCGGCAGCCAGTTGTTGGCCAGATCGAACCGGAAACGGTTCTCGGTGTTGTCCCCGTCCTGCTGGGAGAGCCGATACAGCGCGCTCGCCGTGGATTCCATCTTGTCGGTCTTCCGCTCGGCGGAGATCTGCACACGGGCGCTGAGATTGTCGGAGTTGCCGGAAGCGCCGGTGATGCCGATGTCGATCGACTTGCTCCACGACTTCAGATCGAAGAAGCCCGGCTCCTTCGCGACGACCTCGGCCGGCGGCGCGGTCTCGCCCGCCTGGCCCGCGGCGGCCTGGGTGTCCGTCACCACGGCCCCGGTCGCCTCAGCGGTGGCCAGTTCCGCCTCGGCCGCCTGCAGCTCGGCCAGGGCCTTCTCATAGGCCGCGCGGGCTTCCGCAACGCGGGACGCCGGGTCGGCGGTGTTCGCGGAAACGGAACCACCACTGGCCAGAGCGATCAGGCATGCACCCATCCCGACACGCAGCAACGAAACTCGACCGATCTGACCCATTTGGCACTCCTCCAGGTGTTGAAAGTCGGAGGGTAGCCATCGGATGACGCTCTGGAAGCCCTTGTCCGACGATCTCTGTCCCACCCGGCACTTCGGGGGTGTGGCATGAAACACAGACATGTTTCATCCGCCAGAATGGGTGGTTTTCCCTCGCGGTCGGGGCCGCGCATGAACTGCCGATCAGAGGGCATCGTCCCGCGCCAGGCGGTACAGCTCAACCCTTCCGATCTTGAAATCGCACGATCTCACGAACGCACCAATGCAGATAGGATTACACTCCCGGCTGCGGATCAGCCGATGCTCTGGTTGAACCAATGATGTTGCACGACCACGAGGCCCGCTCCATGTCCCACGAGCCCGCGCCGACACGCCGCGATGCCATCCGTTCGATCGCCCAGGCCGGGCTGCTCGGGCTGGCGGTTTCCGCCACCCTGAGCGGATGCAGCACCGCCGCAAAAAAACGCATCAAGGACAAGGGAGCCCAACTCGGCGAGCCGATCCCGGCTGATCCTGTCGCGATCCGGGAACCCTGGACCCCCAACCGGTCGGCCTCGGTCCCCACCACCAACAGTTCCGCCCCGGGGTTTGATCCGATCTCTGGCGCGGTCCCCCGCTCCCGCTGGGCTCGGGGCACCCCGATCGTGGCCTTGGCCAAACCCATGGGCTCGGTCCGCCGCATCACCGTCCACCACGATGCCATCGATCCGCTGCCATCCACATCACCCGACGATGTCGCCCGCCGGCTGGAATCGATCCGCAGCGGCCACATCGGTCGCGGCTGGGCTGACATCGGCTACCACTACGCCATCGACCCCTCCGGGCGGGTCTGGCAGGGCCGGCCGCTGACGCTGCAGGGTGCCCATGTCGGTGATCAGAACGAGAACAACCTCGGCATCGTGCTGCTGGGCAACTTCGAGCGTCAGGCCCCCTCGCGCCCCGCCCTCGATTCATTGGACCGCCTCATCGCCTGGGAGATGCGTCGGTACCGGATTTCGATGGGTGAGATTCGCACCCACCGCGAGATGGCCCCCACCGCCTGCCCAGGCCGCAACCTCCAGCGCGAGATGGACCGCACCCGCGGCCGGGGCGGACGCCTCGCCTCGCTGGCCGCGGGCGACTTCCGGGGCTGATCCGGGCCTCCCTTTGATCCGGTCCGCCTTCAGCACCAGAGCCACACGCTCTGGCCGGTGCAGTGCCACCGACCCGTTGCGCTTTTCACGCCCTTCGTAGCCGACCATGCTGGAGGCTGAGGGGGCGGAATGGCCAACTCGAAGTCGGCCCCACGGCGCGGGAACTCGATGATTCGAGGGCTCAGCGTCGGCGTGAGGGGGATCAGTCGTCGGCCACTCCGGCGGTCGCCTCGTCCGTCTCCGGTGATCCCTCACCGAAGATGGCCGAGCCGACCCGGACGATGTTCGCGCCCTCTTCGATGGCGATCTCGTACTCTCCGGACATGCCCATGGAGAGCAGGTCAAACCGGCCCTCACCGTAGCCCTCGGTGCGCAGCTCCTCGAAGAGTTCGCGGCAGCGGACGAAGTGGGCGCGGGCGTCCTCGGGGTTGTCCGAGTACGGGGCCATCGTCATCAGGCCGCGGGCGTGAACATTGATCATGGTGTCGATCTGCTCGATCAGAGCGGCCGCGGCGGGGATCGGGATGCCCTCCTTGGACTCCTCACCGGACACATTGACCTGGACCAGCACCTCAATGTCGCGGTCGTGCTTGTTGGCGAACTGCTGGAGTTCCTCGGCCAGACGCAGCGAGTCCACCGAATGCACCAGGCGGCACAGGTCGGCGACCTTGCGGGCCTTGTTGCGCTGCAGGTGGCCGATCATGTGCCAGCGGATCGGCTTGTTCGGATCAAACGGCACCTTGTCCGCCGACGAGCGGGCAAGCAAGCGGGTCCGCTCGAACCACTCGTCCACGATGGAGGCACGCTGGACGAGCTGCTGGACCCGGTTCTCCCCGAAGTCCCGGTGGCCCAGCTCGATCAGTTCCCTGATGTCCTCGGGTTCGGCGGCTTTGGTGACCGCCACCAGATACACCGACTCGGGGGTACGTCCGGCTCTTTTGGCCGCATCGGCCACACGCTGCCTGACTTCCGTGAACCGCTCCGCGAGTTCGCTCATGTCGCCTCCCTGGCATCCTGCCGGCGGAATCCACCCCCATCCCCACTCCTAGGATACACGCGATCGGCCGCCCGCGCGGCCTGAAGCCCCGCAGATCAGGAGCGAAACATGGCCACCACCACCTCGATGCCCGTCCGATCCACCCCCGTTCAGGTCGGGGACAAGGCCCCCGACTTCACGCTGCTCGACCAGGACCGCCAGGAATGGGTTCTGTCCAAGGCGATCGAGAGCGGTCCCGTGGTGCTGTGCTTCTTCCCGCTGGCCTTCACCTCGGTCTGCGCCGGGGAGATGGAGTGCGTCAGCCGTGATTTCCACAAGTGGAGCAAGGAAGGCATGCAGGTGGTCGGGGTGTCGTGCGACAGTTTCGCCACCCTAAAGGCTTGGGCCGATCAGGCCGGGTACAAGCACCGCCTGCTCGCCGACATGCACCGGGCCGTTTGCCGCGGCTACGGCCTCTACTGGGAGGATCTGAACATCTCCCAGCGTGGCACGGTAATTGTGGAAAAGGGTGCCGACGGTTCCCCCACCGTCACCTGGGCCCAGACCCGCGAACCCGGGCAGGCGATGGATTTCGACGCGGTGCTGGCAGCCGTCGCCGGCTAACCCCCCCCTCCCAACCCTCAACCCCACACCCGCAGGCCGGCTACCAGTCGGCCGTTTCTGATTGCCCTCCCCCCTCACGGTCGCCGGTCGATCTTGCGCCGTGAGGGTGACATGGGCGAGGCCGTCCCGTCCGGCTCGGGCTTGGGACGCCAACGGTTGTACCCGGCCTCGCGGTCGCGCAGGCTGGGATCCTTGGCATCTTCCGTCAGTTGGAGCCGCCGGGCGGTTCCCTCATCCACGGTGGAGGGTGTGGGGTCGCTCTTCTCACGGGCACAGCCGGGCAAAGCCAGCAGACCGAGCGCCCAGATTCCCCCCCAGATCCCACAGAGAACCAGCCCTGTCCGCATTTGGTGATTTGATCGACTCATACATCCCACTCTACGCCACCACTCCCTGCCGGATCCCTCACAGAGGATCCCTGGGGACATCCGGGCCCGCGCTGTGTGGCGGGGGCACGACCGGGGCCGCCTCGGTGATGCTGTCGTGCAGATCGGTCAGACGGCGTTCCAGGCTGGCCAGACGGCGCGACAGGGAACCGATCTCCCGGGTCAGGGCGACGATCTGCTCGTTGAGTTGCTCGCCGGTGCGATCAGTGAAACCGACCGCCTCTTCGAGACGGGTCAGTCGCCGGTCGTATTCGTGGGGAGGTTCATGGGCTGCCATGGGCCCATCGTATGGTCAGGAAGCCACGCGGAGGCCGCCGCCGCTCAGGTCGGTCAGGACCACGCGGTTGCGTCCCTCGCGTTTGGCCGCGTACAGGTTGCGGTCGGCGGTCTCGATCCAGGCCTGCTGGGGAAGCCCGCCGGCCATCTGCGTGCCCGCGATACCGATGGAGAGGGTCACCGCACGCCCCGGGTGCTTGGGCCAGAGGATCTGTTCGCACGCCCGACGCAGACGCTCACAGATCGCATAGGCCTCGGCGGGATTCGTGTCGGGGAAGATGATGGCGAACTCTTCACCCCCGTAGCGGCAGGCGACATCGGAGACACGCACGGTGCGTGAGATGAGCTGGGAGAGGCCCACGAGCACCGCGTCACCGGCCGGATGGCCGTAGGTATCGTTGATGCTCTTGAACTCGTCCAGATCAAACATGGCCAGCGAAAGGGCGGAGCCGGCGCGAGAGGCCCGCTCGTACTCCTGATGCCAGCGATCGTCGAAACTGGCCCGGTTGCACAGCCCGGTCAGGCCGTCGATTTGCGCCCGCTGGGCGAGCATCTGGACCAGGGCCTGCATGCGGAGGGCCACGCGGATGCGGGCACGCAGCTCGGTCATGTCGAACGGCTTGGAAATGAAATCGACCGCGCCGAGATCGAACGCGGTGACCTTGTCCTCGGCGCTGTCCTGGCCGGAGAGCACGATCACCGGGATATGAATGGTCCTGGGCTCATCCTTGAGCCGTCGGAGGATCTCGAAGCCGTCCATCTCGGGCATGTTCAGGTCCAGCAGGACCAGGGCGGCCGAGGTGGCGATGGCGCGTTCGACGGCGAGACTGCCCCGCAGCAGGCTTTCGATCTGGATTGACTCCGAACGCAGCCTCGCCTGGAGTAGGCGATGGACGAACTCGCAGTCGTCCACGATGAGGACGACCGGATTCTGGTCGATCGGCGGGTTGGGTTCGATGGGGTTCACGCGCGGGGATCTCAGGTGGCACGGTCGGAATCGGTGTAATACGAACGGCACAGTGAGATCAGGGTGTTCAGCTCGCCGTGGATCAGATCCAGGCTGCGTTCCGCCCCGGCGACGAAGTTGAGACGCTCTTCCAACTCCCGGGCGGCACGCCCCACTTCAAGAAACCCGAAACCGGGAGCGGCACCCTTGAGCTGGTGCGCCAGACGCCGGAGGCCGTCCAGGTCCTGCTCGGCCGCGCACGCCTCCAAGGAACGCACCCGCGCGGGCAGTTCGCCCTTGAAGTACTCGATGAGATCCGCGAACTCCGGATCATTGAGAATCGGGTCCGGGATCGTGGGATCGGGCGCGGCCATGGGATCGCCTCCTCAATATCGCCTATCGGCCGAGGAGACCACCCGGTTGACCTGGATTCAGATCCCCGGCACGCGATACCGCGTACGGCACGATGCTGTCCGGATAACACCGAGGTCCCAGCCCGATCCGGGCCAAAAAAATGGCCCGCCGATCGCTCGGCGGGCCAATGACCCCAACGGGATTCGAACCCGTGTTTTCAGGATGAGAACCTGACGTCCTGGACCAGACTAGACGATGGGGCCGATAGGTCGAGGACAGGTGGGAACTGTATCCCCAGCCCCCGTGCGGTCAACCAAGGGGCCTCCCCTGCCCCCCCGTTCGTCCGCCCCCCCGCCCCCCCCCCCACGAGGCCGACTTTCAGTCGGCCACGCATCTTCCCCCGATCCGACACAACCTCAGGACGATCCCGCGAACCCCGGCATCACCACCAGGACCAGCAGGTCATAGCAGGCGTGGACCCCCACCGCGATGCCCAGGCCCCGGCCCAGGAAGAGCACGCCGAAGTAGATGCCGGCCAGCACATAGAAAGAGAAAAGCCGCCAATCCGTGCCGCCACCCAGCTCCGGGGGGATGCCCGTGTCGTGGTGCATGGCGAACATCGCGGCCGACACCGCGATGGCGATGACCTTGGCCGCGGCGTCCGGCACGCGCAGCAGGTCGGCCGCCACGAAATGCACGGCGGTGATGATCACCAGGCGGAACAGCATCTCCTCGTACAAACCGGCCCCCAAAGCGAGCAGGATGCCGGACTTGGGGTTGAGCAGGCCCGGCTCGGACTGGAGGGCGGCCGCCGCCGCGGATGCGGGCTGGAGCAGCAGGACCAGGATCAGCAGCGGACCGGTGAGAAATGCGGACTCGACCACCATCGCGGCCGGGACGATCGGCTCGATCCGCCAGCGGTCCCTGGCCAGGATGTGCTGGACGATCAGGGTGACGACGAGGGCCAGGGCCGGCAGGTGCAGGCCGATCACGCCGAAGAGGTCAAAGAACCGTACCAACATCCTGTGGGCAACAAGTTTGTCGCCGATGTTTTCACCGCCCACGCCGAGCACGCCGAGTTCGGCCGCGACGATGATCGGGATCAGGAACACAAGGATGTGCAGGGGGCGTGCGGATAAGCCCAGGTAACCGCGCGGGGCCGAGCGGGGCCGATTGCTGGACTCGGTTTCACTCGGGCGGATGGTCATGGAAGACGGGAGGATCGGCGTCGGGGCGCGGGGGGGTGTGGGGGGAGACCGAACGCCGGGAAAGAAAAACCCGGCCGATGTTCGCGGCCGGGTCGGTGATTGTCAAACGCGAGTCCGGAAGCAGCCTCGACTCAGCCTGCGACCTTGGCCTTGAGGCGGGCGTTCATGCGGCTCTTGCGGCGAGCGGCCTGATTGCGATGGATCACACCCTTCTGGGCGGAGCGATCGACGATCTTGGAAGCCTCGCGGCAGGCGGCCACGGCCTCCTCGTTGGAACCGCTGGCGATCTTGTCGGAGAAGTTCTTGAGCGCCTGACGCATCGACCGCAGACGCCACCGGTTGAGGGCGCGGCTCTTGATGTTCTGACGGACGCGCTTCTTCGCCGAGTTCGAGTGAGCCATGTGCCTGCGTTCCTTGGGGTCTGCCTGGGATGCCTTTGGGCACCCCGAAATCATTCAGTCGGTGGGATTTGCGCTTCTGGACCGTCATGGACGGACCGGTCGCCCGGGTCGTGATTGTTGCCGGTTCAGGCATCAAATCAAGCCCGGGGCAACTTTCCTGACCCTGGGAAGGGGCCTGCCCGCTTGCCAGCCCCCAAGGTCCGGCGTACCGTAGAGGCCACATCTCGAGCGGGCGTAGCTCAACTGGATAGAGCACCTGACTACGGATCAGGAGGTTGAGGGTTCGAATCCTTCCGCCCGTGCTTGAAAAGGCCCTTTTATGGGGCCTTTTTCATTGGGGCGGGCACAGGTGGGTCACAAGATCGGACCGACATGGAAATCAGACCGGCCACTCGGTACCTTCCCCGCGTGCCAGAGCCTCATCGTTCCGATCAAACTCCGCCATCGCTTCAGACTTCAACTGACCCATTTCCACCCATCGCTGGGCAAGGGGCCGAAGCAAGGCGAACTCTTCGGAATAGAGCCCGTCCGCCTTTCGACCTGAGTAGAAATAGAACAAGACCCCCCTCAACTGGCGTTCGTATGTTTCAGCCGCGTAGTCACGGGGCGTGCGGCCTCGGCCGCCCCGCCGGGCGGCTGCCTCAGCCCGTCGGTGCTCCGCCTCCACAAACCGATGGGCATCGGGAAGGAAGGGCTTACCCTCCACGGACTTCAGAAACTCTGCGAAGTTGTGATATGCCATGCGTGAAGTGTACCGAATAAAGCCCTTCCGAGCCGTAGGTGGAGCGACTTTGCCGGGGATCCGGTCTGTCAAACGCAGAGCTGGCCCGGCCCATCGGCATGGACAAGGCAGCATTTGGGCGTATTCTGACCGGTTAACGCGGCTTCAGCGCGGACAAGTTGGACTGGGTGCCGGTCGTGCTCCGGCTGTGCGTCGTGCGGGATGTCCAGGTGGGGCCGGCAAATTGGGCAAGCGGCTTAGATAGCCCAATTGCATTTCCCTTCTTTTTTTTGACGCCGTTTGATTGCATTTATGCTTTTCTTTGACATGCCGAAGGTAATGTGAAGTTCTCCCGGTGTGATCCGGTACGCGTAGCCGCAGTGAACGGCGGCCGCAATGAACGCTCCGGCCGTGAGATATCCGACATCCTTTTCGGCCAACCCCTTCAGTTCGTAGCTGTTCAGCTTGCTGGGGGTTTTGATCTTGTCCACCTGTAAAAGCCACTCACAGACTTTGTTACAGGCATCGACGCTATTCAGCAGGTGCGCCCTGCCGTCGGCCAGTTCGCTCTCCTGATCCGCGATATCTTTGCGGCGCGCATCACATATGCCGATGCCAGCGATGTTCAGTCCGGGCATCTGATCCATAACCCGTTGAATGTCTTTCGCATCCATCCGATTGCCTCCATGCTTTACGCGGCGGATCATCCGATAATCCGCCCCGCCTTTTTAGTCAGATACTCAACCTCTAGCGGCCCGAAATTGAGCGATAGGCACGCATTCGCCACATCAGCCGCGCGGTCCTTGTGGCCGGTTTTTTCAAGCAAAATCACAAGGCGTTTCGGTACAGTAATGGAAACAAAGGACGGCCCTTGAAACTCCATTCTTAGCGCATCCATGAGGAATGGCGCTTCCATAAGCCATTGCCAGCAAGCCCACTCGCAGTGGGTCAATGCATTGTCGGCCCGCTCCCTCTCTTTGTATGCGGTCTCCGCCAGGCGCTGGAGGTAAAAGTGTCGATCTACCCAGTCGCAATCCTGATTGCGGACCGCAAGCATTTGCGATAGATCGCCGCGATAGGTCGCATCCCAAACACCACTGGCCGGAACGGTGCGGCCGCCTCGCGTTCGCAAGGTTCCTTTGAGCGTTCGCGCAGATTCAGGCTGAATGGGATCCGGCTTGGAAGTAATGAATCCCCACGCCACCGGAACACTCTGGGCATCCTGTTCGTCGAATCCTAGTAGGCGGAGCCAGAAGGATCGGCCCGTCTGAGCGTCGATACATTCGGAGAGGAAATACCGCATCGCTGGGGATTCTACCCGATCCGGGCTTCGAACCCGCCGTCCCCCTCCCGCGGTGTCTTCAACTGGTCCACCGCCGCGATCAGGTCCGTCCAATCGTCCGGGGGCGGCTTGTGAAATAGCTCAGATTGAGGCCGATGAGGCACACTGGCACGCGGGGCCTAGTAGGACATCCCCGATGCGCCGTTCTACCGCTCGCGGGATAGCGGCGGCTGCGAAGTCCCACCGCTTTTGGGTCCCGCACGCTGTCAACAAAGCACCCCAGCCCGATATCGGGCAACTGAGCGTGTGAGGTTCGAATCCTTCCGCCCGTGTTGCTGAAAGCCCCGGCCTCTGCCGGGGCTTGTTCAGTTTGAGGGGGAAAGGGCGGACAGGCATCACCGGTGCCCCCGGGCCGCCTCGCTCTGGCTTCTAGCTCTCCTTGTCCCTCAAGTTTGGGGTGTTGGGCCGACACCTGTTCGGGCTTTGGCTGAAATCGGACTCGTATGATGCTTGTTAGCACATAGAACTTTTTCTGTGACGCAGGATCCACCCGATGGGCGAGCAGGCTGTGCAATGTGATGGATCGCCCGGGTGCTGTGCCGCCGCCGCCACGAATCACCAGATTCCCCCCCCCCACCCCCCCCCCCCCCCCCCCCCCCCCCCCCCC
>CAZXGL010000041.1:20000-24118 GCA_964640595.1 uncultured Phycisphaeraceae bacterium
GCCAACCCACCCTCCTTATTTCCCTCTCCCCCTCTGCTCTCCCCGTCCTCATCCTTGAGCCCCGGGCTGGCACCAAGTCGGCGGCAGTTCGTATCGCTGGTGCTCCTGCTGGGGTCGTTGACCGCGCTGGGACCGTTGGCCATTGACATGTATCTGCCCAGCTTTCCGCGGGTGGCGGCGGAGTTCGGCGTCACGACCGGCGCGGTGGAGCGCACGCTGGCGGTGTACTTCGTGGGCCTGGCGTTCGGGCAGTTGCTGTATGGGCCCATGTCGGACCGATTCGGGCGGAAGCTGCCCTTGTATGTCGGGCTGGCCCTGTTCGCGGCGGCGTCCGTGGGCTGCGCCGTCGCGGTCGGTATCGGGATGCTGACCGTCGTCCGTTTCTGTCAGGCGCTGGGCGGGTGCGCGTTGATGGTGGTGTCGCGGGCGGTGGTGCGGGACCACTTCGATGCGCGGGATGCGGCCCGGATGTTCTCCACTCTGATTCTGGTGATGGGTGTCACGCCGATCCTGGCGCCGTTGCTGGGCGGATGGATGGCCGGACACTTCGGGTGGCGGTCGATCTTCTGGTTCCAGAGCGGGGCCAGCCTGGCTTGCCTAGTCGCGACCGCCGTGTTTCTGAAGGAAAGCCACCCGGTTTCCAGACGGACCCCCCAGAACCCACGCAAGGTCGCGCGGATCTATGCCCGCCTGCTCTCCGATCGGGTGTTCATGTCGTACGCGTTGACCGGCGCGTTCGTGATGATGGGCATGTTCGCGTACATCTCGGGTTCGGCCCACGCGTTCATGCAGGTCTATGGGATCAGCGAGCAGCGGTTCGGGCTGTTCTTCGGGATGAACGCGGCGGGCTTCATCGCGGCTTCGCAGGTGAACGCCTGGCTGCTCAAACGCGTGGAGCCGCGCCGGGCCCTGCGGGTGGGCGTGTGCGGTGCGGCGGCGGCGGGCATGACGGTCCTCACGATGACCGCCACGGGCGTGGGCGGGTTTGCCGGGGTGCTGATCCCGGTGTTCTGCTTCATGGCCAGCCTGGGGTTCATCCTGCCGACCGCGACGGCCCTGGCTCTGGCCCCCCACGGCCGCGAGGCGGGCAACGCGTCGGCGGTGCTGGGGTTCGTGCAGTTCGCCATCAGCGCGGGCGGGGCTTCGCTTGTGAGCGCGTTCCACACCGGATCCGCCCTGCCCATGGCGGCGATCATCGCGGGGGGAGCTTTGATGGCCTTGGTCGCCCATCTGCGAACCACCGCGGACCGGCAACCGGCGGCCCCGGCGGCGGACGGCTTGGGCACTGTCCCAACCGATCGTCGCTGATACCGGGAAAAAGCCCATTGGATCTATAAAAAACAAAAATTCCCCATGTTTCGGGGGTTTTTCGCGGTCCTTCCTCAAAACTGGATGTAGGTTGAACCGCCGCGCCGCTCTGGAGCAGGGCCGCTAACGGTGTTTCTGGAGACCGAGGCCTGTGTCGCTCGTGGGGTCCACGAGCGAATGGGCTCTCACGAGATGAGGATTCGCACATGAAAACCGGTATTCTGGCGGCAAGCGTGACCGTGGCCTGCCTGGTGATGAGTGCCAGCGCAGGGACGACCCTCTGGAACAACGGTCCGATCGTGACCAACCCCGGGGGAGGCTTCGGCGGAGCGGATGCCAGCCTGCTGCAAAACCCGCTTGGCATGACCGCGCTTGGCGCCAACAACAACCTGGGATCGTTCCATCGCGCCGACAACTTCACGGTCGGGGCTGGCGGCTGGCAGATCGACTCCATCCAGGTCTTCGGCTACTTCACCGGCGGAAACACGACCACCTCACCGATCGAGGGTCTGTATGTCCAGATCTGGAGCGGAAATCCGAGCGACGGCGGCTCGGTGGTGGCCGGTGACATGGAGACCAACATCCTGGGTTCCTCCGCGTGGACCGGTGCATACCGGGCCAGCATCAACTCACCCCTTGGCAATACCCGTCCGATCTGGGATGCCGTGGGCTCGCTCGGCGGGCTGGTGCTCGACGAGGGCGAGTACTGGGTGGAAGTCGCGATGTTCTCCAGCCTGGGCACTATGTGGATGGTGCCGGTGACGATTCCGGATCAGGCGACGACGGGCGATGCGCTGGCCTATGCCAGCTCGACCAGCACATGGTCGAACTGGACGGACGGCGGCTCGGGCACCCAGCTCGGCATGCCCTTCGTGCTGACAGGCTCCGTGGTCCCCGCCCCGGGCGCGATCGCCATGCTCGGGCTTGGTGGGCTGGTCGCCGGGCGTCGTCGGCGCGGCTGATCACGGAACAATCCGGCCGTGCGGAGGGTCGGGCGGCACGGTCGTCGTCCGCGCCGCCCTCGCGGTTCGGAACGAACAAGTTGCGAGGATTGAAAAGGCCGGCCTCCCTTTGGGGAGGCCGGCCGTGCTTTGTCGGATCAGAACCGATCGCGGATCAGCGACGACGGCGGGCCGCGCCGACGAGACCGCCGACACCCACCAGGGAGAGGGCGGCGGGGGTCGGGACAACGCGCCACTGACCGATGGCGACGCCCACGGTGGGAATGTCGTCAACAGTGTCAACATTGGCGTACAGCGTGCCGCTGGAGGCACCGGCGAGCATGGCATTGTAGAAGTCCGAGGCCATCGACCAAGTGCCCGCACCGGTGAAGGCCTGCTGGCCAGCGGTGACGGAGACCGTCGAGGCGGTGGAGAAGCTCCAGATGTTCAGACCGGGATCGTTCGCCTGACGGAAGAGACTCGGGCTGTTGTCAGAGGGATTGTTGAAGGTGGTCAGGTTGCCGGAAATCAGCGTGGTCACCAGCAGAGGGCCAGTCGACGGCCCGTAGAAACCATCCAGATAGACGCCGTTGAAGTTCGAAAAGGTGGCGCTGGCCGAAGCGGCATTGGCAGTCGCCGAGATCGTGATCTGATTAGCAACGCTCAGATCGACGATGAGAAGATCCTGGGCCTGGGCCACACCGGCGAGGCACGCCACAGCGGCTGCGCCTGCAACAAACTTGGTCATCATGTCTGACTCTCTTCCTTGACTGACTCTTCTCTCAAGAGCCGTGATACCAGATCCGCGCCCCAAACACATTTTTAAGACGCTACTGGGGTGAGTATACCCTACCGAACCGAGGGGTAACTGGCCTATTTTTGGAAGATTTGTAAAAAAACTGCGAAGCTTGTTTGCCATTCCGCTTTTTGATGCAGCACCGGGTTTGGGCGATAGAACCTAGAGAAGGAGCCATCCAAATGACTGGCGTTTGTCTGGGTGGAATGCCGGTTTCATTCAAATTCGGGCTTGTCGCATCGGCAATGGTCTGAGGCCAGGAGAGCGGCTGCGGGGCTTATTCTGGCTAGGTTGGTGTTCTGAAATGAGACCAGCCATGAACCTCCTGTTGAATCACGGGTTCTGCTTCGTGCATTCCTCTCTCGCTCACGCTTCGGCTGGTCGAAGGCCCTCCCCCACTTTCGGGCTCCCTGTTTGCCGTGGGGTTGTTGCGTCAGGCCGGAATGTTTCTCGAGATCCGTATCCGTGTGGGACAGGGACTGCTCAAGCCTCCGAACCTTTCGGGTCGATGGATATGCGCCCGCGACTTGACCCTCGCCGCGGACGGTGTAGTCTCATTCATGCTCAAGTCTGCCTCCAAAGCCGCCAAAGCGAAAGCCAAAGACACCAAGGGTGTCCGGGCTGTCATGGTGGCTGAGGTCGGAGCGGGCGAGTAACCCCAGCACCGAGACCCGAAGCTCACCCGCCCCGGACACCCGTCCGGGGCGTTTTCGTTTTGCACTTTCTGAACCGTTCTCAACCCCAAAGGAGTCATTGCCATGTCCACCGCTTCCACCACCACCGCCGTCCAGTGCGCCTGTCCCGAGTGCGACGCCTCCATCCGCTTCGATCGCCACCCCCTCAACGGCCAGATCGCCCGCTGCACCGACTGCGGGGCGGAGCTGGAGGTCACGAGCATCAACCCGGTGACCCTGGCCCTGGCCCCCGAGGTGGAAGAGGACTGGGGCGAGTAAGACCGTCCCGGCCGTGCAGCCGCCCGACACGCCAAGAAACCAGAAGACCAACCCGGCTCCGACGAGCCGAGCCCCCCCTCCCCCCCTCCCCCCCCCACTCACCCCCCCACTCACCCCCCC
>CAZXGL010000042.1:0-23766 GCA_964640595.1 uncultured Phycisphaeraceae bacterium
CCTCCCCTCCCGCCGCACCATCCTTTCCGCCCCGTTTCCGGTCGCCGGCCGCAGGTGGACGCGGTACGCTCTGACATGCCCAGCATCGAACAACTCACCCGCCTGCTCGAAGCGGAGCCTGACGATGCGTTCCTGATGTACGGGATCGCCCAGGAACACTTCAAGCTCGGCGCATTCGATCAGGCCGTGGCGTGGTACGACCGGACCATCGCCGCCGACCCGAATCACGGGTACGCCTATTTCCACAAAGCCCGAGCATTGGAGGCCGCCGGACGGCGCGGGGATGCCATCGAAACCCTGCGAATCGGCGTGCGGGTGGCACGGGCGGCGGGGGATCAGAAGGCATGGTCCGAACTGGCGGGATACCTGGACGAGTTGGAATGAACCCTCGCAAGCGGGCCAATCCCACCGTCCCGATCCGTGCGTGGAACACCATGCCCCGGGACGGGTCGGTCCGCCTGACGGAAGTTCGGGCCGTGCGTGACGATCCGGGGTGTGTCTGGCTGCTCATCGACGGCGCGCGTGCGGGGCTCGTGGACCGGGAGACGGCAGCTCGGCTCGGGTTGGCCGCGACCCCAATCCCGTGGAACACGGATTTGGCCGAGAAGTTGGATGCGGAAGTCCGCCAACGCCTTTGCGACCGGTCGGCCTTGCGTCTGCTGGCAGCGCGGATGCGGTGCCGGGAGGGCCTGGTGCGGGCCCTGACCCAACGAGGTCACGACCGGCAGACCGCCACGGCCTGCGCGGACCGATACGCCGGGATGGGCGCCCTGGATGACGCACGCTACGCCGAGGTTGTCGTGCGGAACGAACTGGCCCGCAAGCCTGCCGGGCGGCGTCTGCTGGAAGCAAAGCTGCGGGCGCAGGGCGTGCGCGGTGAAGATGCACGCGGCGCGATCGACCGAGCCCTGGAAGGACGGGACGAACTCGCCGACGCTCGGCGTGTGGCGGAAGGCGCGTTCCGGGCCGCACGGGCAGGATCGGATGTGGAAGTCCTGCGCCGACGGGTGAGTGGGCGGCTGGCCCGGCGTGGATTCTCGGGAGAAACCGTGCGCAGGGCGGTGGACGAGGCCGTGCGGGATTGGCTGGCGGAGCACGGACAATGACTTGGCTGCGGCCCAATGCCGTCGTCGTGATCCTGGGAGCCTGCCTGGGCGTGGGCGGAGCACTGGGCATGAGCGGGTGCGTCGCGGATCTGAACGAACGGGCGGCGATCGGGACGCGCCCGACGGCCAGCTTTGGCGGAGAGACCGGGCCGGGGGCCGCGGGCGCGGGCACGCTCGACCGAGGGCGGTGGCGGACCACCGTGGTCCTCGCGCCCATCGACGGCGTGGTTCACACCGAGCCGTTCCGGATGATCCGGCCAGTATCCCGGCGTGCGTCGGCGGCCCGTGCTGGGGCATTCCCGTTTTCCACTCCGATGGGCGGTGACGGCGGGTCACAGGCGTGGGAAGCGTTGCAGGAACTGGGGCGATCCACCGCGGATGTGGTGTGGGGACCGGCGCGTGGTTGGCGGGCGGTCCGGGGTGGGCGAGGGGGCTGGTGGACTTGGAGTCCGGTGGAAATCTGGAAGCGGACGCGCGGGGACCGGACGCACTGGTCGGCCGTGGGCGGGGTGCGTGATCGGGTGATGGACAAGGAGAAGACGAATGAATCAGAATGAGTTGCCGGAGAACCCACCGAGGTGGCCGTTCAACAACGCCTTGGAGATCTCGGTGGTGAGTACGCGAGACGGGGTGGCGGATGGATCGGTGGTGCTGGTGGACATCCGCGAGCCGGAGGAACTGGCGGTGGCGGCTGTTTCGGGCGCGATCGCAATCCCGATGGGCGAACTGGCGCAGCGGATCCATGAGATCGACCTGGGTGAGGATCAGACTCTGGCGTTGCTGTGCCACTCGGGCCGTCGGTCACTCGCGGCGGCCAACGCCTTGCAACGGATGGGATTCGACCAGGCCCGGTCGGTGGCGGGTGGGATCGAGTGGTGGTCGGTGCGGGTGGACCCGTCGGTGCCACGGTATTGATGGACCGAGTTGTGACAAACGAATGAAGACAGGAAAACCTAGCCCCCCCTCCCCCGAGCCGGGTCACCTCGAAAAAACACCCGGGACCTTACGGTCCCGGGTGCATTCGTTACGCGTTCTGCTGGACTGCCTGGATTAGTTGGGGCAGCCGGCGTTGAACTCGGCGATGAAGGTGGAGAGGTCGAAGAAGTTGAAGAGGCCGTCGCCAGCCGCGACCGGGAAGAAGTCGGCGCGGGGATCCTGAGCATTGAAGAGGGCGATGAAGGTGGAGATGTCGAAGAAGTTGAGCAGGCCGTCGTCGTTGATGTCCTGGCGGCAGATCGGCGGCGCAACATCACCGGCGTACATCGCCATGAAGTAGGTGGCGAAGGGGCGGTAGTCGTTGGTACCGGAGTTGTTGAGGTCACCCTCGAAGATGTTGTTGCCGTTGCGATCGCAGGTGAAGCCGCCGTACCAGTAGGTACCGAAGTAGTCACCGCTGGTCTCGTAGATGTCGAACACATCCTCCAAGCCAGCAGAGATCGGCTGGATGGTGAAGGTGGTCGGGGGGGTGGGCTGGATATCGATCCGGGGGCCGTTCAGCTCGCTGTAGGTGATGTAGCGGCTGTTAGGATCACCATCGGGGATGCCGTCGCCGTCAAAGTCCTCGGTACCGGGCTGGGTGTAGGTGATGGCATAGGAGAAGTCGACGAGGTCGTCGAAGTCGAGGTCAAGGGCTCCGCCAGCGTTGGCGAAGGGATTGTTGACCGCGGCACCCTGGGAGTCACCGTCGGTGTCACCGATCTCGAAGGAGATGCTCTCGGTGAAGTCACCGGCGAGATCGAGGGTGTAGATGTAACCTTCGATGGCAAAGAGGCCGATGTTGCCGGGGATGCTCGTGAGGGTCAAGCCGATCAGGCCCATACGGAAGCAGGAGTTGAAGCCATTGTCGCCTTCAAAGAACTGCCAGGTGCAGGCGAGGCCTTCGACGCCGGAGCCCATGCCGCTGCCGTCATCCACATCGGGGTGGCCGGCATAGGTGCTGACCTGGATGGTGTCGATGACGGTGTCGGACGCAACATCGCCCCAGTTCATGTAGGCGGCGCCGTACGCGATGGCGTCGAAGGAGCCACCGACATCGGCGGGATCGTCATGCGCACCGACGAAGTTGGCGGTGTAAGGCGCACTCGAGGTGACGCTGGCACAGGGGGTGCCGTTGTCCGCCATCCAGACCTCGGGGGGCAGACCACGCGCGCCGGCGGGACGCAGGCCGTCGGTCAGCGCGGTGGCGATCTTCTCACCGGTGGCGACATTGACATAGATGTGGCCCATCAGCTGGGCGCTGGAGACGGCACCCTTGGGGGCCATCATGGGGGCGGTGTCGGTCGCGAGCGCCGGGGTGACCATGCCGGCGGCGAGCAACAGGCTCATTGCATTCTTGTTCATGGAACATGCTCCTCTTTATCAGAACCACTTCGAAGTTTTGCCCAAACGCGGGCAAACAGGAACGGAAACACACGAATGCTGCCCTGGAACATTTCAGTCCCAAGAAGCGTGCAACAAATCTTCTTCCGCTCGTCGTCTCTCTCTCGCTCGCATTCGGGTGCTCGATGGTGTGATCGGATTCAATCACGCTCGAACCGAATGTTTCACGACACTCCGCGCGGTGCTCCAAGGAGCCGGATCCCGTGTCCAACAGGCTGGGCGAACCAAACCCGTCTATCCAATATACCGCCCTCTGAGAATCGTGCAAGGGGGAAGCCGCCGTTTTGACCATAAATCCAGACGATTCGGACCTAGGCAGTACGCCCCGCTTGCCCACCGGTTCCCGTTTTTGAGAGCCCTGATGCGTTCATGCGTGCAATGTGCGTCCCGAACGGGCCCGCGCCGCGTCCACAAAGCGGTCAAAGAGGTGGGAGGCATCATGGGGCCCGGGGGATGCTTCGGGGTGAAACTGGACCGAAAACACCGGTCGTCCTGGAAGCTGGAATCCCGCCAAGGTCCCGTCGTTCAAGTGGATATGGGTCGGCTCCCCCCCCACTTTGCGCAAGGAATCCGGATCAACGGCAAACCCGTGGTTCTGGCTGGTGATCTCCACGCGGCCGGTGGTGTCGTCTCGGACAGGCTGGTTGGCCCCGCGGTGCCCGAAGGGGAGCTTGTAGGTCGTTGCCCCGAGGGCGAGGGCCAGGAGCTGGTGACCCAAGCAAATTCCGAAGATAGGCAGGTCTGATAACTCAGGGTCGTGGATAACTTCACGCAGCGTGGCGATCGTGTCCTCCACCGCATCGGGATCACCCGGGCCGTTCGAGATGAAGAGGGCATGCGCCGCACCGGACACGAACTCTGCCTTCAGATCGGACGCGGAAATCGTGTGAGGCACAACGCGGACCCGGCAGTTCCGCGTGGCAAGGTTGCGGAGGATGTTCCGCTTGGCACCGCAGTCCAGCGCGAGCACGACCGGTGCCTCCTCGGAAGGTTCCAGATCTGGCGCCCAGTCGCCGAGGGTTTCATCCCACGAGAAGGGCGTGGCGCACCCCACCATCGCGGCCAAATTCTGGCCCTCCATCGGGGCGGCGCTGCGGGCGATGGCGACAAGCTGGGCATCCGTCGGGTCGGGATCGTCGGTCAGCACCCCCGTGGTGACACCCGCGGACCGCAGGTGCCGGGTGAGAGCGCGGGTATCAAGATCCGCAATGCCAAGAACACCGGAGTCGGCCAGCCAGTCGGACAGGCTCTGGGTCGCCCGGTAGTTGGAGTGGGTCGGGGTGTACTCGTGGATGACCAGGCCAGCCACCTGGACCCGGGCGGACTCCTGATCCTCCGGATTGGTGCCGGTGTTGCCGATCAGGGGGGTGGTCTGCACCAGAATCTGCCCGGTGTAAGACGGGTCTGTCAGGGATTCCTGATAGCCGGTCAGGGCGGTGTTGAAGACCACCTCGCCAACGGAGCGGATCTTGCGGCCCGTGGCCCCGAAGGCCTGGCCGTGGAAGACCGTGCCATCGGCCAGCGCGAGGCGGGCGGGGATGGGGGAGGCTGGGAAGGCGGGGGGGGTTGGGTGGGGCATCAAAATCAAGTGTATGGTGGGTCATGGCGCTTTTGCCGTTCCAAGGCGTGGACAAAGTGACAGCGGGCACACTGTTCGTGCGCGTGGCGGTTGAGCGCGGCGTGGACCGGGACGATGGGCTGACCTACCGGTTTGAGGGAGATGCCAACTCGATCGGGGTGGGCGAGCGGGTGGAGGTGCCGGTCGGGCGGGGCGATCAGCCGGTGGGTGGGGTGGTGCTGGAAGTGGGCGGGGCGGACATGCTCGGGGACTTCGAGCCGGCCAGGGTCAAGGCCGTGCTGCGGGCGACCGGAGCGCGGATTCCGGCATCGCTCGTGGAGCTGGGGCGTTGGCTGGCGGGCTATTACTGCTGCCCCGTGGGGATGGTGCTGGCGTCGATGCTGCCGGCGGCGGTGAAAGCGGGAACCGGGTCGCGCACGCTGCGTCTGGTGACGCGTGTCGAGGGTGTGGAACCCTCGGAGAAGATGACCAAGTCCGTCACCGCGGCATGGGATGCCCTGCGGACGATGGACACGGCCGCGTTCCCCATGGATCCAAGGGTGCTCGCGGCGGAGTTGGGCGCGTCCAACGCCGGACCGGTCAACAAGCTGATCGCGATGGGGGTGCTCGCGTGGGTGGAGCAGCGGGCGGTGCGGGCACCGGAGCTGTTCGAACACGCGGACACAACCCCGACCAAGCGGGTGGAACTGACAACCGTACAGTCCGCGGTGGTCGATGGGATTGCCGCGACACTGGGCGGTTTCGGTGTGCATCTGGTCCACGGGGTGACCGGCTCGGGAAAGACCGAGGTGTACCTGCGCGTGCTCGAGCGAACGCTGGCGGCGGGCAAGAGCGCGGTGGTGCTGGTGCCGGAGATCGCGTTGACGCCGCAGACGGCGGGGCGGTTCGTGGCGAGGTTCCGGGAGTTCGGGGTGGCGGTGCTGCACTCGGGGCTGTCGGCATCGGCGCGGCACAAGCAGTGGCAGGCGGCGGCGAGCGGGGAGGCGCGGGTGGTGGTCGGTGCGCGGTCGGCCGTGTTCGCGCCGGTGCGGGACCTGGGCGTGATCGTGGTGGACGAGGAGCATGACTCGTCGTACAAGCAGGACCAGTTGCCACGCTATCACGCGCGGGATGTGGCGATCAAGCGGGCGCACATCGAGGGCTGCACGGTGGTGCTGGGATCGGCCACGCCGAGCCTCGAGAGCTGGCACAACGCTCGGTCGGGGCGGTACGGGCTGTGGCGGCTGGACGAAAGGGTGGGCGGTGGCAGGATGCCGCGTGTCACCGTGGTGGACATGGCCAAGGAACGGCTGGCGATGCGGGCGGAGCGGGGCAAGGCGTCGGAATCGGAGGCGATCGGGCCGACGCTGAGCAGAGCACTGGCCAAGGCGTTGGATGCGGGTGGGCAGGTCATGCTGCTGCTCAACCGGCGGGGGTTCGCCTCGGTCGTGGTGAGTTCGGACAAGACGAGCGGTTGGAAACTCGAGTGCGAACGGTGCGACGCGACGATGGTCGTGCATCGCGGCAGCGTGCGCGAGCAGGGCGGGCGACGCTATGTCCGCTGCCACCACTGCGGGGATGAGCGATTGATCCCGGCCAAATGCCCGATGACGGGCAAACCCGTGATCGAACTGGGCGTGGGCACGCAGCGTGTCGAAGAGGAAATCGAACGCCGGTTCGGAGCATCGCATGGGCTGGTGCGCGGGCAGGCGGGCGGGTTCGAGCGGGTGGACGCGGACACCATGAAGCGGGCGGCGGATTACTTCGATGTGCTCGGACGGTTCGGACGCGGAGAACTTCGGGTGCTGCTGGGCACGCAGATGATCGCCAAGGGGCTGGACTTTCCCGGGGTGTCACTGGTGGGTGTGCTGAGCGCGGATACCGCGCTGGCGCTGCCGGACTTCCGGGCCGAAGAACGGACCTTCCAACTGGTGGCCCAGGTGGCCGGGCGGGCGGGTCGAGGTGAGCGGCTGGGCGAGGTGATCGTGCAGAGCTACAACCCGGAGAACCCGGCGATCGTCCTGGCGGCCCGGCATGACTACGCCGCCTTCGCGGAAAAGGAGCTGGCCAACCGGAAGCGGGCGGGCCTGCCGCCGATCACGCGGATGGCCCGGGTGGTGGTGCGGGACGAGGACCACGAAAAGGCATGGGCTCGGGCGGCGGAACTGGTGGGTTTGCTGCGTGAAGCGGGAGGAGACAGGGTGCGGGTGGACGGGCCGCAGGACTGTGTGATCGCCCGGATCGCGGACAAATGGCGGGTGGGGGTGGAGATCGTGGCGGACGATCCGCGGGTGATCCAGCGGGTGCTGGGAACACTTCGGTCGCGTGGACTGGTGAAGAGCGATGCCGCGACTGCGGTGGATGTCGATCCTGTGGCGATGATGTAATCTGGCCGGAGGGCTGGAAGCCCTCCGCTCCAACGATGGCGTAAGGAGGCGGGATGGAGTCGTTCGAGGGTCGGCGGGTGGTGGTGATGGGGCTGGGCCGCTTCGGCGGTGGCGTGGGGGTGACGCGCTGGCTGGCCGAGCGCGGGGCGGATGTGCTGGTAACGGACAAGGAACCCGGCGAGCGGCTGGAGGACTCCGTCGCGAAGATCAAGGACCTGGTCGCGGGGGGTCGGGTGCAGCTGCGTCTCGGCGAACACCGGGTCAACGACTTCACGACGGCGGACCTGGTCGTGGTCAACCCCGCGGTGCCCAGGCCGTGGGACGATCGGTTCGTGCGATCGGCACAGGCGGCGGGGATCGAACTCACGACCGAGATCGGACTGGTGACAAGGCTGATCGGACGCGAGCGCGTGGTGGGCGTGACCGGATCGGCGGGCAAGAGCACGACCTGCTCGATGATCGACCACGCACTGCGAGCGTGCGGGGTGGAGAGCGTGCTGGGGGGGAACATCGGGGGATCGTTGCTTGAACAAGCGGGGCGGATCGGGAAGCGGACGGTGGTGGTGCTGGAGCTGTCCAGCGCGATGCTGCACTGGCTGGGGATGGAGGGATGGTCACCGCGCGTGGCCGTGGTGACAAACCTCGAACCCAACCATCTGGACTGGCACGGGACCGAGGCCCACTACCGCGAGAGCAAGCAGCGGCTGCTGGCGCATCAGCGTCAGTGGGACGCGGCGGTGCTCGGGCACGGGGTGGCGAGCTGGCCCGTGGGGGCCGGGGTCGAGAAGGTGACGATCGGCGCGGGTGAGGGGGTTGCGGGCTGTCTGGTTCCCGGGGCACACAATGCGTGGAACGCACGGGTCGCCGTCGTGGCGGCCAAGCTGGCGGCCGGGCGGATCGCGGGTGTGTCGCTCAAGGATGCGGATGTGGAACGGGCGGTGCGGGCCTTCCCGGGTCTGGCGCACCGGCTGCGCCTCGTGCACGAGGCCCACGGCGTGCGGTTCTATGACGATTCCAAAAGCACCGTGCCCAAGGCAAGTGTCCTGGCGGTGGATGCGATCGAGCACACGCTGGGACCCGGCACGGTGCATCTGATCTGCGGCGGCTATGACAAGAAGGTGGACCTCTCGGCAATCTCGGGGCTGGGGGATCGAGCGGTGCTGTACACAATCGGAACCACCGGTGACACGATCGCCGACGCGGTGGCGGATCCGACGAGAATCGTTCGTTGTGACACGCTGGATGTTGCGGTGCGTGAGGCCGTGGCACGGGCCAGGCCGGGACAGGCGGTGGTGCTCAGCCCGGGGTGCGCTTCCTGGGATCAGTTCGAGCACTTCGAAGCACGCGGGCGGGCGTTTGAGGATTTTTCCCGCCGGTTCGCGGCCCATGGAGCGGCACAGGCGCGCTGAGGCGCGTCTCCCGGCTCGACCCCGGGGCCGACGGAGGGTTGGTAGCCCTTCGCTCCGCGGGGGGTCCAACGACCCGACTTCCGGAGCCGGGCCACCAATGTCTCCTAGCGTTGCCAATGGTTGAAACACTGCCCGCCCCGGATCTGAGTGACGCGAGCATCCTGCGGATGGTGGCGGGCATTCGGCCGTGTCGGCACGGGGGCCTGCGGATCGAGGCCGAGCGGCTCGGGTCGGATACCAACGGCAAGCTGGTGATCCACAACTACGGCCACGGTGGGTGCGGTGTGACGATCGGCCTGGGCACTGCCGATGAGGTCGTACGCCTGGTGCATGAACACGCAGGACCGCGCACGCCGGTGGCAGTTCTCGGTGCGGGTGTCGTGGGTCTGATGACGGCGTGGCGGCTGCAAGAGGCCGGGCACCCGGTGCGGCTGATCGCCGAAAAACAGGGGACGGAAACGGTCAGCGCCGTCGCGGGTGCGGTCTGGCTGCCGACCGGACTCGAGTTTGGCTCAACGCCCGAGCAGGTGTCCTGGTTTCACCGAATCCTGAGGCGCTCGATCGATGGGCTGCGGGCGTTGCCGGACGGGTTCGGGGTGGAAGAGCTGCCGGTGTATGAGCCCGAGGGCGCACCGGCCTACCAGGAGTTTTTCGACAACGGAACCCTCGAACCCCCCACCCCGTTGGATGTGCTGCCCGTCGGGGCGGCCCAACGACCGGGCCGCGTCTTTCGGACCCTTTTCATGCACACGCCACGGCTGCTGAGATCCCTGATCGCCGGATTGCGGGCCCGAGGGGCCGTGTTTGAGTTCCGGCGGATCGAGCGGGTGGAGGAGATCGGCACTTTGGCCGAGCCGGTGGTGGTGAACTGCCTGGCGATGGGGTCGAGGACGCTGTTTGGTGACTCGGCGATGTTCCCGGCCCGCGGGATGCTGGTGCTGATGAAGCCGCAGAAACTGGGGTACATCGTCCACGACGGGTACAAGTACATGTTCCCCCGGGAGGATGGGCTGGTGTTGGGCGGGTGCTTCCTGGAAGACGACTGGCGGGACGAGCCGGATGAGGTGATCTGCCGAGAGATTCTGGCCCACCATCGAAAGTTCTTCGGGCAGGGCTAAAACCTGACCGGGGCATGGGTTTCGGAATCTATACTTGCTTCCGTGAGCCTCTCCCCCTCCGATATCCCCCCCCCCCACGCCACCACCGCCACCCCGTCCATCCCCACGGGCGGAACATCGGGATACGCCGAGGCGCAAGTACGCCTGCGCGAACCGGTGACGCTGAAAACCCTGCGTCGGATGGCGGCCACGGGCGAGAAGTTCGCGTGCCTGGCCGCGTACGACGCGACGACCGCCCGCTGGCTGGAACGGGGCGGCGTGCATGTGCTGCTGGCGGGGGATTCGGCAGCCCAAGTGGTGCTCGGGTTCGAGCGGACGATCGATGCACCGATCGACTTCCTGGTGCAGATCACCGCGGCCTTGAAGCGGGGGGCGCCCCGCACGCTGGTGATGGCGGACATGCCGTTCATGAGCTACCACGCCTCGGTGGAAGCTGCCATGGCCAACGCGGCCCGTTTCATGCGGGAGGGGCTGGCCGATGTGGTGAAGCTGGAGGTGGACGAGACCTTCGCGCCGCTGGTCGATCGGCTGACGCGGGCGGGCGTGCCGGTGTGCGCGCACATCGGATTCCGGCCGCAGACGACGGCGGTGCTCGGCGGGCCGACCGCGCAGGGGCGGACCGAGGACGCGATGGAGCGGATCGTCCGCGACGCGGTGGCCATGGAGCGGGCCGGTGCGGTGCTGATCCTGGTGGAGGCCGTGCCCGACGAGGTGACACGGCGGATCGTGGCCAGCGTTTCGGTACCGGTGATCGGCATCGGCGCGGGAACGGACTGCCACGGCCAGATCCTGGTGGCCCATGACCTGCTGGGGCTGACGGACCGGCCGCCGCGGTTCGCGGAGGCCGTGGAGACCCTGGGCGAACGGATTCGAACGGCGGGGGCGGCGTGGGTGCAACGGGTGCGGACGGACGCGATCGGTGGAACTCGGTACACCATGCGTACTGAATCGCCGAAGAGGACCGGGCAGTTGGAACCGGATGACAAAGCCGGACACACACCCACGCGGGGGATGATGCGGGAAGATCAGCCCCAGGGAGGTCAGGGGTGAGGAAGTTCGACACTTTGATCCCGATGCTGATGCTCGCGGTGATCGGCGTGGTCCTGCTTCTGGCCGGCCCGAAAGCGGTCCGGACCTATACGCTGGCCGAGCAATCGGCACGGGTGACGGTGGCACGCCAGGAACTGACCGAGGACGACATCCTGCGCCGGATTGACCGGGCGGTGGCGGCCATCGCCGATGCGGTCAGTCCGAGCGTGGTCCACATCGAAGTGTCCGAGGACCGGCGCGGTCTGAGCGGCTCCTCGGGTGCGGGCTGGATCTATGACGACGCGGGGCACATCGTGACCAACGCGCATGTGGTGCGGGGCCTGCGCCGCGTCTCGATCGAGTTCTTCGACGGTGTCGTCTCGGCCGCCCACCTGGTCGGGTCGGATGTCTACACGGACATCGCGGTGCTGCGCGTGGAGCGCGGGCGGTCCGAGCTGATTCCGGCACGCCTGAGCGAGTCGCGTCTCCCCCGGGTGGGAGACAGGGCGTTCGCGTTCGGCTCCCCGTTCGGCTTCAAGTTCTCCATGTCCGAGGGGGTCGTGTCCGGGCTTGGGCGGCGGGCACCGGGCAGCTCGATCCCCGGCGGTTACACCAACTACATCCAGACCGATGCGGCGGTCAATCCGGGAAACTCGGGCGGGCCGCTCGTGAACTCGGACGGGCATGTGATCGGGATGAATGTGGCGATCGCGACTTCCCGCTCGACCGGCACCTCACCGGACGAGGCGAGCGGGGATTCCGCGGGTATCAGCTTCGCCATCCCGCTGGGGACGATCGAGCCGATCGTGGACCAGCTGATCCGCTATGGCTCCGTGTCCCGCGGCTACATGGGCATCAACTTCACCACATCCGTCGCCGACCGTGTCACCACTGACGACGGGCGGGTGCTGACCGGCGTCCGCGTCACCGGCGTGGAGACCGGCGGGCCGAGCGAGATGGCGGGGGTCCGCATGGGCGACCTGATCGTGGCCATCCAGGGAAGCCCGGTACTCACCACGGAAGCGCTCAGCTCGCTGGTCGGGTCGGGCCGCGCGGGCGAGACCGTCGCGGTCCGGGTCTGGCGGGACGGGGAGATGCACGACCTGGGCGTCACGCTTGCGCCGATCCGGCCCGAGGTGATGGCCCAACGCCTGGCCGATCCGACCCAGATGCGCATCGGCGCGGCCATCGGGCTTCGACAGTCACCGGGCGAGGCCATTGTCACGCATGTCTGGCCGAACTTTCCCGCCGCGCAGGCTGGTTTGCAGGTCGGAGACCGATTCATCCGTGTGGGCGACCGTCCTGTGCCAAACCTGAGCGAGTTCTATGTCCTGGCGGCCGACGCGGGGTTGCTCAGCGGCCAGCGGGTCCGGTTCGGGGTGGTCGGCATCGACGGGGTGGAAAGAGAGATCAGCATCAGCCTCTCGCCCTGATGCCACGGTGTCACATCAGCCGGATCATCAGCAGCACCCCGGCAGTGATCGCCAGTGCCAGCATGATGATGTTGCAAATCTGCCCATGCCGACCCAGGATCGTTGGGGGCACGGGTTCGGGCAGCGTGGCCAGGCGGGCGGCATCCGCCTGGGACAATCCCCCCTTTGCGGCGGCCATTTCACCCATGGCGATGATCGCAGCCGCATGGATGGGAGCAATCCCGTGCCTTCGGCCCCAATCATCCAAGCGTTCCCGGGCTTCGGGGTTGATTTGTGACGACCCGGTGGCCGCCAGACACGCACGCGCCGCCAGAACCCATCGCGCGTCGGTTTCCGGCAGCATCGGAATGGACCGGGGGGAACCGGACTGTGTCATTCGGGCAGTCTGGATGGGGATGGGGGGGATGGGGTTCATGGTTTGAATGGCTCCGGTGGACCCGATGCACACGGTGTGCCGATTGGACCTGATGCCCCCGACGGGCGAAGATGCACCCGAGAGGGAGGCGAGTTGACCAGTTCCGAGAACCACATCGCGTCTGTCGAGACCAATCTGACCGGGGAGCAGACCCTGGCCGGGCTGGAGGCGCTCTCCAAAAAAGGCAAGCTGGCCGGTTTCGAACGGGGCGGCCCCACCGCAGGAGGGCAGGCAAGACCGGCGGACGCCAAGTTCGCGGCCCACGGCAACCCGTTCGACGGACTGGTTCTGGTCTACGCGGCCGACGGGCGGACGGACTTCGAGCTGTTCATGCCGCGGAAGATGCCGGTGATCTTCGGCATCATCCTCGCCTTGACGGTCTGGCCCGGGCTGCCCATCACCGACAGCTTTCTCTACGGGTTCGTCTGGTACGAGCGGCTGATGGGCATGGCGGGCTGGCTCGACACCTGGGTGTGGTACCTGCCGCTGACGCTGCTGCCCGCGCCTTTCATGCTGCGATCGGTGATGCAAAGATCGCGAGCGGCGGCGATGGAGCACGCGCGGGAGACGGTGGAACGGGTGCGCGCGGTGCTGGCGTAGTGCCGACGCCGCGCTGGTCAGGCTCGGATCGCCGGGCCGCCCGCTTCACCCGGACTTACGGATCCATTCGGATTCCAGATCATCAAGCTCGGCCCGGAGGTTGTCGCGGTCCTCGGTCAGCTTGTTGGCCTTGTGGGGGTCCTTCCAGACATCAGGATTCGCCAGACGCGTATCGGCCTGCTTGAGTTTGACGCTGAGTTCGGCCATGCGTTGCTCGATGGCGTTGAGCGGCATCCAGGAGAACTTGCTCTTCTTCTCCGCCTGCGCCGCCGCCTTGGATGGCGCGGTCACACGGGAAACTTGGACCGGCCGTGGCGTGGGGTTTGGCTCGGGCTTCGGAGCCGCCGGGGCTTTGGGGGCCGAGTTGGGCTTGGCGGTCGTCGGCTTGGCGGACGCGGGAGGCTTGGCGGCACGCTCCAGTTGCTGCTTGTAATCCGAGTAGGTCCCGGCAAAGACCGTGGCGTTTCCTTGTGCATCGAGCACGATCAGATGATCGCATACCGCATCCAGCAACGCGCGGTCGTGCGAGATCAGGATCACGGTTCCGGGGAACATCGGCTCGGTGGTTTCGCCGGTCTTGGGATCGTTGGTACCCCGGGCGAGGATGCCTTCCAGACGCTCCGCGGCGGGGATATCGAGGTGGTTGGTGGGCTCGTCGAGGATGAGCAGGTTCTTGGAAGAAGCCATGAGCGCGGCCAGATCCGCCCGCGCGAGTTCACCGCCGGAAAGAACGGATACACGCTTGTCCTGATCGTCACCGGAGAACAGGAACGCCCCCGCAAGGTTGCGGGTTTCCTGCTCGGACATCAGCAGGGGCGGGTTGGTGCTGGCCTTGACGCGGGCCTGGATGTGCTGGGCGACGGTGCGGGTTGGATCATCAACCTTCCGGTGCTGCTCGAAGTGGCCGATATCGAGCTTGGCGCCCAGTGAAACCTGGCCGGCCGTGAGTGGGATCTGGCCCAACATGCAGCGGACCATCGTGGTCTTGCCCGCTCCGTTGGGGCCGACAATCCCCCACCGCTCGCCACGCTGGATCTTCACGGTCAGTTCGTTGAACAGCACCTTGGGCGCATGATCGGCATCACCGGGGTAGGACTTGGTGATGTCACGGGCGGAGACCACCACATCACCGGAGCGTTCCGGCTTGGGGAGGGTCACCCGGAGTTCCGCCAGCTCGATGGGGCGTTCGAGCGCATCCTCCTTTGCCCGATCCAGCCGCGACTCACGCCCCTTGGCCTGCTTGGCCCGCTGCCCCGCTTTGTACTGGCGGATATACGCCTCTTCCTTCTTGAACTCGGCCTGCTGCTTCTCCCAGGCGCGCTGCTGGGTCAGGTGCCTGTCGGCGCGGATGCGTCGGAAGGCGGCGTAGTTGCCCGGATAGTCGATGAGCCTGGCCTGCTCGACCTCGATGATCCGGTCCACCACACGATCGAGCAGGTAGCGGTCGTGCGAGATCAGAACCACCGCGCCCTTGAAGTCTTCCGCCAGAAAGTTCTCCAGCCAGATGCGCCCGTCAATGTCCAGGTGGTTGGTCGGTTCGTCCATCAGCAGAATGTCGGGCTCTTCGAGCAGCAGGCGGGCCAGAGCCAAGCGGGCACGCTGGCCGCCGGAGAGGACCGAGACCGGCAGCTCGAACTGCGCATCCACAAAGCTCAGGCCGTGGAGCACCTTGGCGACCTCGTGCTCGGTGCTCACGCCGCCAGCGGCCTCGATGGCCTCTTCCAGACGGGCCTGCTCGGCCAGCAGCCGGTCCAGTTCGGCCTCGTCGGCATCGGCCATGCGGTCAAAGACGGCGTGCAACTCGGCCTGCATCGCGTGGGCGGCTTCAAAGGCCCGGGCCGCGGCCGACCAGACGGTGTCCGTGGGGTCCAGCGTGGTGTGCTGATCCAAGTACCCAAGCCGAGCGCCACGCAGGAGTGAGACTTCGCCGATCTCCGCCACGGTCACGCCGGCCAGCAGCTTGATGAGGGTCGATTTTCCCGCCCCGTTCCGGCCCACGATCCCGAGTCGGTCGTGGGGTTCGATGGACAGGGAAACAGAGTTGAGCACCGTGTGGTGGCCGTGGATGAGCGTCAGGTTGGTCGCGGCAAGGATGGGCATGGGGGGAGTATGGTAGGTAGGGTCGAAAAAAAGTCGGCGGAAAGAACACGAATCCGGCGCACGGAGGATCGGGCGACAAGGATCTCCTTGATGTGGCGAATGACCGACATGCTGACCGCCCTGGTGGACGGTGTTCGGGCAACAAACGCCCGCCTGCGGGCCGAGCAGGCCGTGTACGGGGTGGACGCGCTGGCCGAGGTCGGCCTGCACCCGGTGCTGGCCGAAGCCCTGTCCGCGGCGGGGCTCGGGGTCCAGCGGGAGGTGTTGTACCCCGGCGAGCACGCCACCCCGGTGCGCCGTTCGGCCCGGGCACGGTGCGATCTGGTCGTGCTGCCCGAACCGGGGATGACGCTGGAAGACCCGGCCGTGGAGCAGGCGGTGCTGCTCGCGGGGGAAGACACGCTGTTCGCGGGCCTGGCGTCGGAACTGGGACAGGAAGGGAAGGACTGCGGGATTGTCTGCCCTGGGGATGCCTGCTGGCTGGAGGTCAAGACGGTGGCCCAGCACGCCTATGTGGACGGCGTGCCCGGACCGAACCCGGCGTACATGCAACAGATCGTCCGAGGCCCGATGACCGACCTGGTCAAACTGGCCCGGGATCCATCAATCTGGACGGCAGCCGCCGTGGTGGTGCTGTTCTGTGAATCGGAGGCTGTCGGCCGCCACGACCTCCACGCCGCGGCCCACCGCCTGCTTGACGCCGAGTTGCCGGTGGGCACACCGGAGATCGGCGGTGTGGCGATCGATGACCGTGCGGGCAACGCCTGGTGCGGCATTGGGCTGTACCCGGTGCGGGCGGGGGGATAGTCGCATTCCGAGCGTGCCGAACCAACAAGCCGCTCATTGCCGTCGCGGCTTGTCGTCCGGGACACGCCCGAAATTCAAGCGGAATCGGCCCGCGTCAGCCCCGCGTACTCCGCAATGACCGCCGCGGCCTCGGTCGCGGCGGTGTGACCACGGAACTTGTCCGAGATGGCCGCCAGCTCACGGCACTGGGCGGCGGCGGCGTCCGGGCTTTCCAACAACGCCACGGCCCGGTCGGCGATCGGGTCCGCCCCCGCGAAGTGCGGGACCAGCTCCGGCACGATCTCACGCCCCGCGACGAGGTTGGGCAGTGTGAAGAACGGGGTTTTGATCACCCAGCGGGCCACCAACGACCAGAGCAGGCGGTTGGACTTGTACACGATCACCATCGGGCGGTGCTGCCGGGCGATCTGGAGCGTCACCGTGCCGGAGACGACCAGCGCGATCTCGCACCAGCGGACCACCGCGTCCGTCGCGCCGAAGCGGATCGACAACGATTCCGGCCAATCCAGACTGGCGTCGGCGGCCAGTTTCCGCAGCACAGGCTCGACCTCCGGACGGGTGGCGGCCACCACGCCGGTCATGCCGGGGTGCTCGCGGGCCAACCGGTTGTAGGCGGCCAGCAGGAGCGTGAAGTTCGCCCGCATCTCGGAGGGACGGGAACCGGGCATCAACGCGACGCGGGGATTGCCCAGGGGCCAGTCCGCGATGGCCGCGTCCAGCGTCGCGGTATCCGGCGCGTGGTCAAAGAGCGGATGCCCGATGAAGGTCGCCCGCACGCCGCGCTGGCGGAACCACTCTTCCTCAAAGGGCAGCAGGCAGAGAACATGGTCGGTCAGTCGACGGAGCTTGTTGATCCGCCACGGCCCCCACGCCCAAAGCTGCGGGGCGACGAGGTGGACCACCTTGGCACCCGCCTTCTTCGTGATGGCGCAGACGGGGAAGTTGGCGGCGGGGGAATCCACGGGCACATGCACCGCGACCGGGTGCTCGGCAACCCAGCGGGCGATGTCGGCATTGATCTTTTTGTGCTCGCGAATCTTGGCCAGCCCGGGCATGCCCATGACGGCGTCGTCACCGGTGCGGGCGACCAGATCCGCGCCGGCGGCCTGCATCTTCGGCCCGCCCCAGGCGCGAATATCCGCGTCCGGGTGAACGGCCTTGAGCGCCTCGATTACCGCCGAGGCGTGGTCGTCCCCGGACGGTTCAAAGGCTGTGAACAGGATGATGGGGCGGTCCTGCGGCACGGGACGGAAGCGTAGGAGGCACGGACCCGGGATTCAGAACCCAGCCGCCGCCATCCAAGCGCTCGGCGTGCATCGCAGAGCGCCCGCGATGGCGACCAGCGACTCGATGCTGGGCAGGTGCGTGCCACGCTCGATGGATGAAAGCTGGGAAACCGAGACATTCGAGGTGGTGGACAACTCGCGGAGGGTCCAGCCCCGCTCGGTACGGGCCAGACGGATCTGGCGGCCGAGTTCCGCGCGGAGGCGGTCCTGCGGGCGTTGGCCAAGCCCGAACGCCTCGGCCGCTTGCCCAATCACCCGTCGCAGGTCGTCCACCCCGAACGGCTTGGTCAGGTAGTCGAACACATCCTGCTTGAAGGTCTGGCGCATCGAGTCCAGGGTGGGATAGCCGGTGACCACGATCACGCACTGTCGGGGCCAGCGCCGGCGGATCTCCTCCAGCACGCCCTCCCCCGTGTGCTGGCCCATCTTGATGTCCAGCAAGATGATGTCAGGCGACTCGGCCTCGCAGGCGGCGAACAACGCGTCCGGCGTCTCGACCGCGCGAACGGCGTGGCCCTCACCCTGCAGCACCCCCACGAGGTACTCTCGGAAGTCCGGGTCATCGTCCAGGGCGATGAGGTTCAGCGGCGGGGCATCCGTGGTTGGGTCGGGCAGGTCGGCCATCGTGAACATCTTACACGATGTCACCGAACAAGCCCGCAGGATCCGCCGGCAGGAGAATCTCGAACACCGCGCCCCCCATCTCAGGGTTCGTGCGTCGGTCGTACTCGGAGGCGTTGCGGGCCACCATCACCCCGCCATGCTCGTGAACGATCCCCTTGGACACTGCCAACCCCAGCCCGGTGCCGTGGGCATCGAGTCTGGTGGATGCGAACGGCTCAAACAGGCGATCGATGACCTCCGGGGCGATGCCCGGCCCGTTGTCGGCGATGGCCACGGAGATCCAGTTCTCACCATCCCGCACGACCGGCTGGGCCGAAACCACGACCCGGCCGGGATCCATGTTCGCATCCCGGATCGCGCCCGCGGCATTCCGGATCAGGTTGACGAACACCTGGATCAGCCGGTCCGCATCGCAACGCAGCGTTGTGCCGGGCGGAACGGCGTTCGTCAGGCCGAACACCAGACCCGGGTCGGCCAGCGTGCGGTCCAGGCGGACCAGTGTCCAGGCTTCCGCCACCACGCCGTGCAGGTCGGCGGTGACCAGACGCGGCGGGCGGACGCGGGCGAAGTCCAGCAACCCCTCTGACAGCTTTTCCAGCCGGCTCACGACACGGGCGAGCAGGGCCCGCTCGGTGACGGACAGTTCCTCACCATCCGCGATCTTGTCCACCAGGCCCTTGACCACGGCCAGAGGGGTGTTCAACTCGTGAGCGATGCCGGCGGACATCATGCCCAAGGTGGCCAACCGGTCCGCTCCCTCCAGGTTGCGCCGCGCCGCTTCGAGCAGGTGGTTCTTTTTCCGCATATCCACGGCGGTGGTCTCGATCATGCTCAGGGCGTTGGCCAGTTCGCCCTCGTGTCGGCGCAGGGCCGCGATCGAGTCGTTGCGGGAACGCATGATCTCGCCCAGCTCGTCCGCCGGGATGAGCGATTCCGGGACCAGTTCGGCCTGCCGATCCCCGCGCCGGACGGCCTCATCGGCGTCCAGCATGGCACGGATGGGTGTGTACACATGGCGGGGCAGCACCAGTGCCTCCAGCGCGCCGGCCACGAACGCATACCCCGCGAGCAGCGAGACGATCAGCAGGGCGTACACCAGATTGACCGCGCTGCGGATGGCGTTGTTGCGGGCACGGACGACCACGACCGCCCCCCCCTCACCATCGAGCTGCATGGCGATGCCCGCGCCCTCGCGGGTGTCCGTCAGGCGGATTGGCTCGCCCGACTCGCGCAGGCGGGTGATCTGCGCCTCCCCCAGACCAATCGTTCGAGGATCACCAACCTGGAAAGTCACACGCCCGGCCGATTCGGTGCCGTGCGTGGGGGTGCTGATCGAGCGGATCCGGCCTTCGGCCCGCATCAACTCCAGAGCCACGGCGGCCTGGGCCTGTTCCCCCTGCACAATCACCTTGGTCAGCGCCGGGCGCAGGGCCACGAGCAGAAGCACCGCCAGCACCAGCGAGAACGAGGTGTGCAGAACAATGAGCTTCTTGCGGATCCGCAGGCCCGCGAGGATGCCACGCCGGGCGAGGCGGGGGGAGGGGGGGGGGGGGGGGGGGGGGGGGGGGGGGGGGGGGGGGGGGAAGGCAGGCTGGATGAAGGGCCAGGATTGGGCATGATCGACTCTTGGAAGGCGTACCGTAGGAGATGCGCGTCGAACGGACCCGAAACTCACGCAACCCCATGCCCACCCGGACCGCCAACGCTCGGGATGCGGCCCTGCGCGTGCTGGCACGCCATGCCGAGAAGATGCCGGATCTGGCTCCGATCGACCCCGAAACCAACGGCATGGACCCCCGTGACGCCGCCCTGGCCCACGCCATCATCGACGCCACGGTCCGGAGGTGGATCACGCTGTCGTACCTGGTGGAGATGGCCGGGGGTCGGGATGTGCGGGACATGGAGCCCCGGATGCAGGCCGCGTTGCTGGGGGGGGCGGCCCAACTGCTCCTCTTCGATCGCATCCCGGACCATGCCGCCATCGACGAGACCGTCGAGTGGGCCAAGCGGCGCATCCGTCCCAAAGCCGGAGGCATGGTCAATGCCATCCTGCGGCGCGTGGTCGAGGCGCGTGGTGAGTTGATCGACGAATGGGACGGCGGCGATGATGCCATCCCGCTGTCCGAGGGCGGCGCGATGACGCTGGTGAATGTCAAACTGCCGGACGACCCCTTCTATCGCCTGGTGATCGCCTGCTCGCTCCCGGGATCGCTGCTGCGGTCCTGGGAAGGGTTGGGGGGGATGGGGAGGGAGGATGTCGGCACGCTCGCACGCCACACGCTGATGCACCCCCCCACCGTTTGTTTCGTTGGCGATGCCCCGGACATCCTGCATGACGGACGATTCCAGCCGCACGATTCACCGCAGCACGCCGTCTATGTCGGCGACCGATCGGATCTTGGGCGGGCACTCAAGGAGAACCCCGGCGTGTGGGTGCAGGACGCGGCGGCATCGGAGGTGGTTGCCAATCTGGAACCGCGCGGCGAAGGGGTGATCGTGGATCTGTGCGCTGGACGCGGCACCAAAACACGCCAACTGCTACGGGCCTTTCCGCACGCGCGGATTGTGGCCGCCGAGGTGGACGAAGACCGGATGGAATCGCTCCGCCACGCCTTCAAGAACGAACCCCGGGTGGAGATCGCCCACGCCGAACGCCTGTCCGACCGTGGGACGGGCTGGGCGGACCTGGTGCTGACTGATGTGCCGTGCTCGAACTCGGGCGTGCTCGCCCGCCGGACGGAGGCCCGCTACCGCGTGCGGGGCGACGCCATGCGACGCATGATCGACACCCAGCGGACCATCCTGCGGAACGCGTCGGGCATGGTGCGCCCGGGCGGACGACTGGTCTACTCCACATGCAGCCTCGAACGGGAAGAGAACACCGAGCAAGCGGCCTGGGCGGCGCGCGAGCTGGGCCTGGTGATCGAACGCGAACGCTCTGTCCTCCCCGCGGGCGAGCCGGGCGGGCCGGAGTCGGCGTACCGCGACGGGTCGTACGCCGCGGAGATGCGGAAACCGGACACCACTGGCGTTTGAAACCGCCCGGTCTTCCGCTCCCCGGCTGGCGGGGCCGGCTCCGGCGGGAGGGCGTACCATTGCCACCCCCGGCCCGGGCGTGTGGCTCCGCTCGGGGAATCGTTTCGTGCGCAGGACGGTGCCGATGCAGTTGAGTGAGATCCTCTCCGTCGAGTGTGTCCGAGCGCCCCTGGCGGGCACGGAGAAGCAGGCGGTCATCGCCGAACTGGTCGGCGTGCTGGCCGATGCGGGCAAGGTGAGCGATCCGGACGGGCTGAGGGAAGCCGTCTGGACCCGCGAACAGACCCGCACCACCGGCATCGGCCACGGCCTGGCCATCCCCCACGGCAAAAACGCCAGCATGACCGGCCTCGCCATGGCCATCGGCAAGCCAGCCAACCCGCTGGACTTTGAGGCCATCGACAACCAGCCGGTCCGCCTTGTCGTGCTGCTGGCCTCGCCCCCGGACCGCACCAGCGACCACATCCAGGCCCTGGCCCGCGTGAGCCGGCTCATGTCGAGCGAGGCGTTCCGCGAAAAGATCTACGCAGCACAGACGCCCGCCGAGATCTTTGAGTTGGTCGTGGAGCAGGACGCCGGACGCTGAACCCGGACGGATGACCCCACGCTGGCGCATTCCTCCGGGCGTGCGGATCGTTGTGCTCACTTGCTCTCGATCACCGCCCCCGCCAACGACTCCAGCCTCGACAGCGTCCGCTCGGCCTGCGCCCTGTAAATCGCATTGGGGAACACCGCCGTCAACGCGATGATCAGACCGAATGCCGTTGTGTACAGGGCTTCCGCGATACCGCCCGCCACGCCGACCGGATCCGACACCGCATGCGCCGCGCCGAGCAGATCGAAGCTCTGGATGATGCCCGTCACCGTGCCCAGGATGCCCAGCAGCGGCGCCGCGGCCACCACGACGCTCAGCAGCAAGGTCGCCCGCTCAATCGCCGGACGGAGGGATTCGATCGCGCCAAGCGCGACCCCCTCGGTGATGGGCGATTCCGCCGCGTGCAGGGTGCGGATCAGCGTGCCCAGCGGGCTTAGGTCGTTGCGGGCACGGCTGGCCGCCCGCTTCAGACCCATGGAACGCCCCTCCGAAGCATCTGAGATATCCGCAATGTAGAGGTTGAAGCGTCTGCCCGCGCCGAGGTTGGAGAGCCAGTAAATCGCTCGCTCGACCACCATCGTCACGGTGAGGATCGAAAGAACCAGGAGCGGGTACATGACCCACCCGCCGGCGCGGAAGATGAGAAGCGTCTGTTCAAGCACGGGCGGATGGTACGGGGTCGGACCGACGCAAGCCCGACCTTGGCATGGGTACGATCCCGCCCATGAACCCGCCCATCCATCCGAGCGGCATCGTCCACCGCGTGGACGCGGCCCTCGACCGCTTCGTCGCGTTGAGCGAACTGCCGGACAACCTGCGCGAAGCGATCCGCTACGCCCTGCTCGGCGGGGGCAAACGGCTGCGTCCGGTGCTGGTGTGGCGCTGCGCCGAGGCCGTTGGCGGGCGGGGCGAAGACTCTCTCCCCGCCGGGGTGGCGATCGAACTGATCCATGCTTTCAGCCTGGTCCACGACGACCTGCCCGCCCTGGACAATGATGACCTCCGCCGCGGCCGCCCCACCCTGCACAAACACGCCGGGGAGGCCATGGCCATCCTGGCCGGGGATGCCATGCTCACCCTGGCATTCGATGCCCTCGGGCAGGCGGCAGGACTCGGCGATGGCCTGAGGCTCGCCCTGATCGGGGAGCTGGGGGAAGGAACCAGGGCGATGATCGCCGGGCAGGTGTATGACACGCTAGGGGGTATGCCTGCCAGCCTGGACGACCGAGCCAGACTGGAACTGATCCATCGCAACAAGACCGGGGCGCTCATCCGGGCCGCGTGCCGGATGGGAGCCATGCTCGGCGGCGCTGGCCCGGACTCCGCGGGATGTGCCGCGGTCACCCGGTTTGCAGAGGACCTGGGCCTGATCTTCCAGATCGTGGATGATCTGCTCGATGTCACCGCCTCACAGGAAACGCTCGGAAAGGCCACCGGTAAGGACGCGGAAGCCGGCAAACTGACCTATCCGATGGTCCTGGGGATCGACGGCACCCGCCGCGAGATCGATCGGGTCCAGGCGGATGCGGAGGCGGCCCTGGCACCGCTCGGCTCCGCGGCCGCCCCACTGCTGGACCTGAGCCGTTCGATGGCTCGGCGGGACCGGTAATCGGCCCGTTCCCCCCCCACCCCCACCCCACCCCGGCCCCGTTCTCCGAACGATCCACCGGGCGGCGTCGTAGTTGGGCAAGTTCTTGCTCGACTGCTTAGAATCAAGTTGCTGACCAACTCTGTCCCGAATCCGGGGATGCCATGACCCTGCTCGAACAACTCACCGGCCCCCAGGATCTCCGCCAGCTCAGCATCGACCAGCTCGGCGAGCTGGCCCAGGAGATCCGTAACGCGATCATCGCCCAGGTCTCGGCCACCGGCGGGCACCTGGCC
>CAZXGL010000043.1:0-23274 GCA_964640595.1 uncultured Phycisphaeraceae bacterium
CCCCCTCCCCCCCACCACTCATCGCACTTGCGGAACGAGTACGCTCACCTCATGGCATGGCCCCCACCGTTCCGATCGCTGCCCAACCCTCGCGCGGTGTTCGCGTGGGGTGTGTATGACCTGGCGAACCAGTCGTTCCAGTTGCTTATCAACACCCTGCTGTTCAGCCTGTTTGTTGAATCGGTGCTCGTCACCGACCCGGACGGGGGCGAGGGGGTCTGGAGCATGATGGCCGCTGCATCCCTGATCGGGGTGGTGATTCTCAGCCCGGTGGCGGGCGCGATCGCCGATGAGCGAGCCTGGAAACGCGAGCTGCTTCTTGTCTCGGGCGTGGTCTGCTCGATCCTGACCTGCCTGCTGGCCATTCTCCAGCCCGGGCAGATCTGGCTCGGGTTTGCGCTGTATGTCGTCGCGGCGATCGCCTGTGGCTTGGGCGAGAACTTCCTCGGGTCGTTTCTGCCGGAGATATCAACCCCGTCCAGCATCGGGCGGGTGTCCGCCATCGGCTGGACCATGAGCTATGTCGGCGCGCTGTTGCTGTTGGGGATCACGGCGGTGTACGCCTTCAGCCTGGGAAGGTCGGAGATCGCCCAGATGCGCCCCATGTTCGCCTTCTCGGGAATCTGGTTCCTAGTGGGCATGGTCCCGACGGTTCTGTGGCTGCGTGAGCGGGGCGTGCCCGCGCGGGACCGCGCCGGGTTTGTGACCACGGTCGCCGGAGCGTTCGGGCGTTTGGCGGCCTCCGCACGGGACACCACGCGGTACCGCCAGCTGGCCCGGTTCTTTCTCGCTTTCTCCGTCTACAGCGTGGGCACCATGACGGTGGTCTACTTCCTGGGACTGATCGGGAAGCATCTCAAGTTCCAGTTGCCGCAACTGATCCTGATGGCCTTGGTGGTGGCCATGACCGCCGGCGTGAGCGCGGCCGTGGTCGGTCGGGTGCAGGACCAACTCGGGCATAAGCGGACCATCTCCGTCATGCTCGTCGCGTGGATCCTCGCCACGCTCACGATGGCCGGCGCCAACTGGTGGGACCTGCCCAAGGGCTTCTTCTGGGTGGTCGCCGGGCTGATCGGGTTCGCGCTGGGCGGGGTGGGGACCGCCAGCCGCGCGATGGTCGGCGCGTTCACCCCGGAGTCACGCGCCGGTGAGTTCTTCGGGATCTGGGGGATGTTGTATAAGCTAGCCGGTTTCTGCGGCGTGCTTGTCTTCGGCAAGGTCAGCGCGGCGCTGGGCATGCCCATCGCCCTGTGCGTGCTGGCGGGTTTCTTCGCGGCCGGGCTCCTCCTCCTGCTCCGGGTCAACGAGGCCGAAGGGGTTGCGGCCGTGGCCCGCGTAGACCCCGCACCGGGTCCGCTGCCCGAATAGGCTTCCGCATGATCCAGCCCGCCCCTTCGCCCTCCAACGCGCCCGCCCGCCTCTCGGCCGTTCCCGATGAACGGGGCCGGTTCGGTCAGTTCGGCGGCACCTATGTGCCCGAGACGCTGGTCGCGGCCCTGCGCCAGCTTGAAGATCTCTACCACCAGGTCCAGAACGACAAGGCCTTCTGGGACCGGCTGGCCGATCTGAACCGCGCTTTCGTCGGACGCCCCACCCCCCTCTACCAGGCCCGCGGACTGTCCCGGCGTGCCCGCTCCCTGACCGACAATAAGGATCTCGGGGCCACCATCTGGCTCAAACGCGAAGACCTGGCCCACACCGGGGCGCACAAAATCAACAACACCCTCGGCCAGGGCCTGCTCGCCAAGAAGATGGGCAAGAAGCGCATCATCGCAGAGACCGGCGCGGGCCAGCACGGCGTGGCCTCAGCCACCGCCGCCGCGCAGCTCGGGCTGAAGTGCGATGTCTACATGGGTTCGGAGGATGTCCGACGCCAGAACCTCAATGTCATCCGCATGAGGATGCTCGGCGCGCGGGTCATCCCGGTGGAGTCCGGCTCCCGCACGCTCAAGGACGCCACCAACGAGGCCATGCGCGACTGGATGGGTTCGGTCGATCACACCCACTACATCATCGGATCGGTCGTCGGACCGCACCCGTTCCCGATGATCGTCCGTGATTTTCAGAGCGTCATCGGGCGCGAGACCAAGGCCCAGGCCCTGCGCCACTTCGGGCGCATGCCCGACGCCATCGTCGCGTGCGTGGGCGGCGGCTCCAACGCCGCGGGGATGTTCTACCCCTTCGTCGATGAAACCCCGGTGAAGCTGATCGGCGTCGAGGCCGGAGGACGCAACCCCCAGCCCGGCCAGCACGCGGCCCCACTCTCCCTCGGCAAGCCCGGCGTGCTGCACGGCTCGCTGTCCTATGTGCTGCAGGACGAGCACGGACAGACCGCCGATGTCCACTCCTGCTCGGCCGGTCTGGACTATCCGGGTGTGGGGCCTGAGCACTCCTACTGGAAGGATGCCGGACGCGTGCGGTACGCCGTCTGCACCGATGAACAGGCGTTGGAGGCCTTCCTGTGGTGCGCCCGGGACGAGGGGATCATCCCCGCGCTCGAAAGCTCGCACGCCGTGGCCGCGGGTGTGCGCCTGGCCGCAGAGATGCCCAAGGAAGCCAACCTCGTCATCAACCTGTCGGGGCGGGGCGATAAGGATGTGGCGGAAGCCGCCCGGCTGCTGGGTGATGGCGTGGACGCGAGCTGATACAAATCCCCGCTTGGATCAGATCCGTGCCCGAGTCGGACGCCAGAAGACACCGGAAACACGCCGCCAAGCGCGGCCATAGCTGCGCTGAGCCCAGGCAGCCAACCCATAAACGCTGTGCAACCGAAGCTTGAGCCGCAGGCGACGCAGCGCGGGATCCTCCGGCTCGATCCGCAGTGCCTGCCGGACCCAGTACCGCGCCCGCACCCAGCGGTGCTCACGCAGGTGGGCCAGGGCCAGGTTGTGCATCGCCGGGACGAAGCGAGGCTGCAGCGCGAGCGCCCGGCGTGCCTCCTCGATGCCATCCGTCGTCCGGCCGACTTCGAGCAGAGCCACACTCATGCCATGGTGCCCGCGGTGATTGCCGGGCTGGCGGACCAGCAGCTCGCGGTACGCCTTGATCGCGTCCGCGGCCACGCCCGCGTCGAGCATCAGCCGTCCGAGTTCCTCAAACTCGTCCGCGCCGGCCTGGGACTCCGCGGCGGCCTCGCGCAGCTCGCGCCGGAGCAGGTCGCGCACCCGGGGGAGATCTTCTTCCCGGCCGCGGTCCAGCATGACCTTGGCCAAACGGCGGCGCGCGCCTGGGTACGCCGGATCGAGGCGCAGGACGACATCGTACTGGACCAGTGCGTCGGCGGTGCGTCCCTCCCGCTCGGCCAGTTCGCCGAGCAGGTGGTGGGCGTCCGGGTGGTCCGGCTCGATCTCCAGCACACGCCGGAACTTTTCTCCAGCCTCAACCAGCCGATGCATGTCCATCAGCAACTCACCCAGATCGAGCAGCGTGTCAACATCGCCCGGATCTTCGCGCAGCTCGCGGACATAGAGCTGGCGGGCGCGTTCCAACCGCCCGGAATCGGCGTAGGCACGCGCCAGTCGCGCCCGGACCCGCGGGAGTTCCGGATCCAGCCGGGCGGCTTCCCGCAGGCACCAGACTGAGCGTTCGTGATCGCCCCGCAGTGACAGCACATAGGCCATCGAGGCGTACAACTCGGCGTGCTCGGGGTCGATCTGCTGACCGAGGTAGAACGCTTCCTCGGCTTCCTCATGCCGGCCGAGATCCCCAAGGGCCTCGACCCGGTGAACGAACGGCGCGATGCTCAGCGGCTCGATCTCGGCGGCCCGGTCCAGCCATGCCATAGCCGCTTCGGCCTGCCCGGAACGCAGCAGATTCACCCCGACCAGCAGCGCGCTGTTGGCATCGCGGTCGGAATCGGCCGAGTGGAGTTCAAAGCAGCGTTCGAAGGCCGAGGCCGCGTCGGCGTGCCGACCGGCCGCTTCGAGGGTCAGGCCCAGGTTGAAATGCCATTCCGCCTGATACGGATTCAGAAATAGTGCGCGACGGAGCTCTGTTTCGGCTTCATCCCAGCGACCGGCATCGTACAGTTCGTGGGCCCGCTCGACATGATGTTCAGCGTCCATCCAGTCATTCATGCCGCACCGCCCAGGGGACTCCGCCCCAAAGCCTTGATCCCCCGAAGAGCCCTGATCCGAAGTATAGATCCTAACCGACCGGAACCATGACCGCAATCCGTGGAACAACATCCCGACCGGGCTTTCTTCGGCGTTTCACCCCGAATGGTCCGACAATCCGGGCCATGCTCATCGTCTGCTCCGCGATGACCACCCCCCCTGTTTGGGGAATGATTCAGCCGGATGAACCCACCAATCTTCCTGCCCAGCCGGATCCCGCGGCCACCCAGGTCGAGCGGGCCCTTGCCGCCTTCCGGGGGGAGGAGGCCAATGCCGATGCCGAGATCATCCGGCTGCTCCGCTCGCCGGAGTTCGCGGATGCCGTGCTAGCGGGCCTGAATGAGGTCGAACGGCTCCCGCCGTCGATCTGGCGGGCGGTCTCGACATGCACCACGGACGAGTTTTCAGTGTCGACGCGGCTGGCCGCGACCCGTTTGCTGCCGCGTTTCGCCAGCCGGGATGCCGCCACGCGGCTCCTTGTGATGCTGGACGATCCGAACACCACGGTCACCCAGACCGCCCGGCAGAGCCTCCGGGACCTGACCGGACTGGGTGAAAACTGGACCAATGACGAATGGAAAGTCTGGGGTGTGGCTTCCGCTGAATGGTCAGATCGGGTGTGGACAAGTGTCATCATCAGCCGCCAGGCCGCCCGGGCCCGCACCCTCACGGACCGCCAGCGGGTTCTTGGGGATGAGGTCGTTGCCCTGTACAGACGCCTGCATGTCGAACTGGACGCTCCGGGCAGAACGGTGCTGCTGGCGGAACTGATCCGCGATGAGCGGGTACCGCTGCGAGACCTCGGCTTTGAACTGGCGGGGCGGGATCTTTCCGCCCGGACCCAGCTCGGCCCGGAGGTTGCCAGCGCTGCGGCGGCACGCCTTTCCCACCCGGACGCCTCGACCCGCGCCAGAGCGGCCACGCTGGTCAGCCGGCTTGTCCCTCCGGACGCCATGCTCACCCTCACCCGGGCCTTGAAAACGGAAACCAGCCCCCTCGCCGCCGAACCCCTGCTCCTGAGCATCGCCCGTTGGCCGAGCGAGGAAGCGGTCCAACCTACCGTTCGCTGGCTTGAACGAGCGGACGCGCCGTTTGGGGCTGTGACGACGGCCCTGTGGGCTTTGGCCCAGGCGGAGTTGCTGGTCGACCCCGTGCTCCGAGACCGGGTGGTCGGCACCCTCCGCCAACGGGATCCCGCCAGGGGAGGAGAACCCGCCCTGAAACTGCTCGTCCGCCTGGGCAATCAGGAGGACTTGGCCCGCGTCGCGGCCCTGCTCACCGTTCCAGAAGATCCGCAACGCAACGCGGCCGCCGGAGCCCTGGCCGAAACGCCCAAGGGCGCCCTGCTGCTGCTTGAAGCAGCCGCAACAGATCCAAGGCTCTTTGGCCCCGCCTCTCGCGCCATCATCACCCATGCCGCGGGGCCGGACGCGTTGCGCCAGCTCGCGGGGCTCCCCGCTATTGACAGCACTGTTCGGGATGCGGCCCTGGTGGAACTCGGTGCGAAACTGCGAGCGGAAACCCTCGCCGAGGCGGTCCGACTGGCCGACCTCTCCGCCCCGGTTCGTGATGCCATCCTGACCCGTTTGAACGACCCAGAGCGTGATCGGACTCCGGGCGTGATCGATGGTCTCTTCCTGCTTGCGGAAACACGCATCGAACTGCGCCGCAGCGCCGATGCCCTGGCCGTGCTGCGCGGGGTCGATCCCTCCTTGCTGAGCGAATCCCAGGCTCGACAGCACGCACGCCTGTGCCTGATCGCGACCATCATGAGCGGCAATCTGCAAGCCGCGGACGCGCTGAGCCACCACACGCTCGAAGACTGGATGACGGCATGGCGGCTGCTGCCCGGGGGTGGAACGGGTGGCGGGGGGTCTGACCTTCGGACCGCCGTGGGGTCGGCCATTCTCGCGCGATTCGGGCCGCTGGTCACCGACCAACTGCGTCTGGAACTTGGTCAGCCAGCTTCCGAACCAACGCCGCCAGCCGACGCGGTTTCATCAGAAGCATCCCCGGATGCGTCCGAAACCGATGCCAGCGAAGATCTCGGCTCGGGCACGGCGGACTGAACCGGATCACCGTGTGCTGGACCGCTCCGCTTCCGTCCGGCGGAATCGGCGGAGCACCCCTGCCCAGCGGGAACCGACCGCGGGGGCCACGACCACCTCGGGAAGGGGCGCTTCTTCAACGCGTCCGCCGCGGTTGGGCAGAGCTTCCAGGGCATCCGAGGGGGATTCAAAGCCCTGAACCGGGTCCAGAGCAGTTTCAAGCCACGGTTCCCAAGCCCGGGCCGCACGCCCGGCGATACGGGCAATGCCCGTCGGGGCGATGTCCTGGCGAAGCCCCGTGAGCAGCCAGACCGCCATCTCGGCGATCGCCCGGACCTCATCGGAGCCCGTGCAGAGCCCGGGGCTGCGTCGATCAGCCTGCGGCAGACCGTACAACTCGATCCGGACGGAGCCGCGTCGGTCGATCTGGATCCGTTGCGGGTCGATCGGTCCGTCACTCAGGCCAGCGGCTCGGGCGGCGACCACCGCGTCGAGGAGCTGCTTCACGCACAACGCGACCTCAGGAACCTCCATCCGGCCGTTCTTGCGTTCCACCAGGTCGGCCAGGGTCACAAGACCTTCCTGATTGCCCGTGTATGCGGTCACCAGACACATGCGATCCTGCTCGTCGAAGCTGTACGCGAAAAGCTCCGTCAGGTGGGGATGGCGGATGGAAGCCAGCGGACCGATGGCGGCCATCAGCCGACGCCGATCAGCCGCTTCATGCAGGGCCGGGTGTCGGTAGATCACATGGTCCGTGTCATCGCGCTCATGCAGGGCGATGAATCGTTCCCAGCCCGCGACGGGTTCCAACGGACGGATCAGTTTGTACGGACCAAATCGGTTCACGGCGGCTCGGGCGGGTTCGGATCCTGACAAGGGCAGGAAACCGAGTTGGGTCGGTGTTTGGGCGGGCAGAGAGGTTTCCCTGACCGCCTGACATGCTATGCGCTTTCTTCACGCGGTGCGTTGTGGATATCTTCGGTCGCCCGGATCACGAGACTCCAGCACCGCCTTTGGGACGCAGGAATCCGGGGTGGCTCGGTGATTCCCGGAGACTTGGTGCGCTGCCGGGCCGCTAGAATCAGACCAGTCGGCCGGTCTCTGATCGGTTCCATCGCGGTGCCCGAGGGAGGCCCGCCCCGGCCGTCGCCACGCCCTCCCCCGCCGGCCCGGCGTTCAGGCCGACCCCGGCGCGGGGAAGACCGAGGACGGTGTCATGCCGTACTACACCAAGCTGGGCAACATGCCCAAAACCCGACACACCCAGTTCCGGCGTCCGGACGGGGCGTTGTACTCCGAGGAGCTCTTCGGCACCGAAGGCTTTGTCGGCCCGACCTCCACCCTTTATCACATCCACCCGCCGACGCAGGTCAGCGGCTGGAAGACCATGTACGCGACCAAGCCCGAGTATGTCGAGCAGGATGTCATGCGCATGCGTCACACCAAAACGCAGCATATGAAGCCGCAGGGCGACCCCGTGACCGGACGCATCGTCCTCTTCGGCAACGCGGATGTCGAGATGTCCGTGTGCAACCCCGCCGAGCCGATGGCCTACCACTTCAAGAACGGCCAGGGTGATGAGTGCCTGTTTTTCCATTATGGATCCGGCATCTGCTACACCATGTTCGGCGCGCTCCGGTTCGGGCGCAAGGACTATCTGATCCTGCCCAAGGGCACCATCTACACCATCGTGATGGACGAACGCCCCGACGACGGCTCGGATGATGACCAGTTCGGCGGTTATCCCAAGGCCGAGATGCCCTACGGCAAGTTCGTGGGTTTCGAGACCTGCAATGCCAGCCACATCGGCCCGCCCCCCCGCTATCTCTCCAAGCAGACCAGCCAGTTCCTCGAGCACGCCCCGTACTGCGAGCGTGATCTCCGCCTGCCTGAGCTGCCCATGACCTTTGACGAGACCGGCGACTTCGAGGTCCGCATCAAGGCCCGCGACCGGGTCCACTCCTACATCTATCCGTATCACCCGCTGGATGTCGTCGGCTGGGACGGTTGCTACTACCCCTACATCTTCAACATCGACGACTTCGCACCCATCGTCGGCAAGGTCCACATGCCCCCGCCGATCCACCAGACCTTCGAGGGCCACAACTTCGTCATCTGCTCGTTCTGCCCGCGCATGCTCGACTTCCACCCCCTTGCGATCCCGGTTCCCTACAACCACTCCAACATCGATTCCGACGAAATTCTCTACTATGTCGAGGGCAACTACAAGGCCCGGCGCGGCATCACCTCCGGCTCGATCTCCGTCCACCCGCAGGGCATCCCCCACGGCCCGCACCCCGGAACCGTCGAGGCCTCGCTCGGCAAGACTTTCACCGATGAACTGGCGGTCATGTGCGACACCTTCCGGCCCATGTTCCCGACCAAGGCCGCGATCGAGATGGACGACATGCAGTACCCTGAATCCTGGCGGCACGATCACCACGCCCCGGGCGAGGTCCGGGCCGCCAATGCGCAGGACACCGCCAAGTCCGGCGCGAACGGCAAGGTCAACACCTGGGATTGATCCCTGGCACGCCTCCCGAATCAGAACTCAAACCCACGCGGCCCGCCGGCCGCGTTTTTTCGTCCACCATTTCATCGCCCCGCGTGCCAGATCTCCCACGCCTTGAATCACGCCGCCATGCAAACCCTTCCCTCCCTTTCCATCCTGGCCATCGGTGACGAGCTGATCTCCGGGGAACGCATCGACACCAACTCCGCCTGGATCGCTTCCAAGGCGGCCGACATCGGTGTGCGCACCATCGAGCACCGGACCGCCGGGGACGACCTCGCACAGGTCCGCGGAGCGATCCGTGAACTGGCCGCGATGTCGTCCGTGCTCGTCATCACCGGCGGGCTGGGGCCGACCCTGGACGACCTGACCCGCCAGGCCTTGGCCAGCGTGCTGAACGAACCGCTCATTGAGGATCCCACGGCACTGGACACCCTGCTCGCGTGGTACGCGGGACGCGGGCGCTCCATGCCGGAGGCCAACAAGGCGCAGGCGTTGCGTCCGGCATCCGCCCGGTGTCTCCCGAATCCGAACGGCACCGCACCGGGGCTGGCCGCCGGCATCGGCGCATGCCGGGTCTTCTGCCTACCCGGCCCGCCGCGTGAGATGATGCCGATGTTTGAGCGTGAAGTCGTCCCCGCCTTCGACCTTGATCCGGAACACGGCGTGCATGTGCACACCGTGCCCACATTCGGCCTGGGCGAATCGGCGGTGGCGGACCTGCTCGGCCCGCTGATGGACCGCACCCGCAACCCGCTGGTGGGCACCACGGCCTCGGGCTGCATCGTCACCTGCCGCGTGCGGTACGCAGGATCCTCGCGTGATGCGGACTCCCAGCTGAACACGACGGTCGATCAGATCAGACAACGCCTCGGTGCCGCGGTGCTCACGGATCACGATGCCCTTGATGACGGCCAATCACTGGTCCGCGCCCTCTTTGATCTGCTGGTGACAGCGAGCCAGACCGTCGGCGTGGTCGAATCCTGCACCGGCGGCCTGCTCGGCGAGATGCTCACCCGTCTGCCCGGTTCCTCCCGTTTCTTCGCGGGCGGTTTGCTCACCTACACCAACCAACTGAAAATGCGTCTGGCGGGCGTGGATGCCGACCTCATCGAATCGCACGGGGCGGTCAGCCGCGAGGTCGCCCTCGCCATGGCCCGCGGCGGGCTTGAACGAACGGGCGCCGCCCACACGCTCGCCATCACCGGCATCGCCGGGCCTGACGGCGGGCGTGACACCAAGCCGGTGGGCACGGTCTGGATCGCACGAGCCTCGGCGGACGGCACGCACGATGCCAGGCGATTCCTGTTCAGGGGCGGACGCGATGCCGTGCGGCTCTGGGCGGGCACCACCGCCCTCGGCATGCTGCGACTGCACCTGCTCCGCACGGACATGCACATGCTCGGTCAGGTCGAGCCGGGCTGCTGAGGGACCGGGCTTGTGGCCTTCGCGTGTCCGCCGCCTCCCGTCGCGAGCAAAAGCACGCCCGCCATCACGAGGCAGACGGCCACGGCTTTCCGAACGGTCAATGCTTCGCCGAGGAACATCGCGCCCAGGACCACCGCCGCCATCGGGGCGACGGAGAACGCGATGGGTTTCATCTTGGACACCTCATCCAGGCTGATGGAGATGTAGAAACAGATCATGGCCGCCGCCCCGGCCACCACGCCCGAGCCGACCACCAGCAGCCCCCACTCCTTGCCGGTCAAGGCCCCCACACCCTTGCCGGATGCGTTCGGCGCGATCCGGTGGGCCGCGGCGAAGGCCATCCAGATGAAGGGCAGCGCAACCGACGATCGGATCGCCACCGCCAGGAACGGGCCGATCTTCCCGCCGTGGAGCACGCCGCGGGCGCACACCTCGCCGATCCCCCAGCACAAGCCCGCCAGCACCGCGAACAGCACGCCCATCATGAACCTCCGTCGCCCAAGGTATTCCGGACACATGCCTACCATCGGCTCCCGGGGCTTGCCCGGTCGAATGCCTATTTCTGTCTGATTCCAACCCGGCTTGAGGGAGCTGTCATGTCCAACCAACCCGTGATCGTCGCCGCCCGCCGCACCCCCATCGGCAAGTTCTTCGGGGGCCTCTCCTCCATCCCCAGCCCGCAGCTCGGCGCGTACGCGATCCAGGCCTGCCTGAACGATGTCCCGGCCGCCAAGGACCATGTGGACGAGTGCATCATGGGCTGCGTGCTCCAGGCTGGGGTGGGCCAGAACCCGGCCCGCCAGGCCGGGCTGAAGGCCGGGCTGCCTAGCACGCTCTCCGCCAAGACCGTCAACAAGGTCTGCGGCTCGGGTCTGGAGGCCGTCATGCTGGCCGCCCAGTCCATCAAGGCCGGGGACAATCAGGTCGTAATCGCGGGCGGCATGGAGAACATGACCGGATCCCCCCACTTCGCCCATGTCCGCAACGGCATCAAGTACGGCCCCGGCGCGATGGAGGACCATATGGCCTATGACGGCCTGCGCTGCGCCTTCGAGGGCTGGCCGATGGGCAACGCCGCGGACCACATCGCCGCCAAGTACGGCGTGACGCGCGAGGACCAGGACCGCTTTGGCTCCCAGAGTCACAACCGGGCCGAGAAGGCCCAGGCCGAGGGCTGGTTCAAGGCCGAGATCATCCCCCTGACCGGTGAGCAGGTCGGCAACCGCAAGAACCCCGGCCCCGATGGCGGCGTGGCGGTCGACGAGGGCGTGCGGGCCGGCTCCACCCCCGACGCGCTCGCCAAGCTCCGCCCGGCCTTCGGCAAGGACGGGACCGTCACCGCGGGCAACGCCTCCCAGATCTCCGACGGCGGCGCGGCCACCATCGTGATGTCCGAGTCCAAGGCCAAGGAACTCGGCGTCAAGCCACTGGCGAAGATCGTCGCCTACCACACCTCCGGCGTGGACCCCAAGGACATCTTCGCTGCCCCGATCGATGGCGTGAACAGCGTGCTCAAGAAAGCCGGGTGGTCCGTCGGCGATGTGGACCTGTTCGAGATCAATGAGGCCTTCGCCGCCCAGGTGCTGTGCAACATCAAGGAGGTCGGCATCCCCGAGTCCAAACTCAACATCTGCGGCGGCGGCGTAGCCCTGGGCCACCCCATCGGAGCCTCCGGTGCCCGCGTGCTCGTCACGCTCATCCACCAGTTGAAGCGCACGGGCGGGAAGAAGGGTGTGGTGGCCCTCTGCCTCGGCGGGGGGAACGCGGTGGCGATGGCGGTGGAAATCGCATAAATGCGGTATCAGGCCGGTTGATGGTGGCACACAGGTATCGCGCCTGTGTTCAGACACACAACGCACAGGCGGGACGCCTGTGCCACCAATGTGAATCAGGAAACAGATATGACCACCATTCTCATCACCGGCGCCAACCGTGGAATCGGCCTCAACCTCGCCCGCCACGCCGTCCAACGGGGGCACACCGTCATCGGCACCGTGCGCGACCCCGGCAAGGCCGCCGATCTCAAGGCCGTCCCCGGTGTTCGCGTCGAACGGCTCGATGCCGATTCGGATGAATCGGCCAAGGCCCTGGCCAAGACTCTCGCTGGTGTGCCAATCGACATCCTCATCAACAACGCGGGCGTCTCGCCCGACCACAGCAAGGATCTTGCGACCTTCGACCCCGAGGCATACCTGGCCTGCCTGCGGACCAACTCGGTCGGGCCGCTGCTCGTCACCCGCGCCCTGCTGCCGAATGTCGCCGCGTCGGAGCGCAAGCTGATCCTGCAGATCTCCAGCATCATGGGCAGCCTGACCAACGCCGCGAGCCAGAACTGGCAGGGCAACCTCGCCTACCACAGCTCCAAGGCGGCCCTGAACATGGCCAACACGCTGGTTGCGAACCAGCTCAGGGAGCAGGACATCGCGTGCGTGGTCCTCCACCCGGGCTGGGTCCAGACCGACATGGGCGGCCCCAACGCCCACCTCACACCGGACCAGTCCGTCACGGCCATCCTCGATACCGTCGAAAAACTCACCCTCAAGGATGCCGGGGCCTTCCTCAACTTCGACGGAACCCCCCTGCCCTGGTGAGCGACCGACAAGCGATTACAAGCCGCGACTGCAAGGGAGCGGCCGAGGTCGCGTCCAGAGCGTCGTATGCCGATTGATCGGTCGTTCCCAGTTGTCCGGCATCCGGGCGTCGGTTGGCGTTCCCGGCCGCTCCCTTGCAGTCGCGGCTTGTATTCCGCTCAAGCGGTCCCGTTCCCGGCCCGATAGCCGTGCAAACGGTTCTCGGACACGGAGATGACCCAATGCCGCTGACACCACCTCAGATCGAACGCCTGACCCGCTCGTACCGAACGCTCGAACCCAATATGGACATCCTGTCCCGCCGGTTCGAGGCCAACCTCCGTGCCCGCGGCCAGTCGCCCTCTCCACAGACCTCCGCCTGCCTGGATGAACTCAGAACCCTCATCCGCTCGGTCGCACGCAGCGACGGGCTGGGCATCCCTTCGGCGGTCCGGAATCGCGCGGGGTGGGGTGCCGAGGAGCACGCCCTGCTCGAAGCCCTGTCCGAACAATGCAGCTACACCTGGACTGACCGTCTGGAGGCGGATTGGGCCGTGGTTGTCTCCTGCGCGGTTGAACGGGCGCTGGCTTCCGCGGCGGCCTGAAACTCGGATTTCGGCGTCTCCCGCCTACCATCCCGTCCCCCAAAGCACCCCGCTCGGGCACGCGCCCGGGCGGTGTTCGTTCGGATCAGGAAGGCGGATCGCTCCATGCTCAGACGCACCCACACCTGCGGCCGGCTCACCGCCGAGCACGCCGGCCAGACCGTCACCCTCAACGGCTGGGTCAACGCCTACCGCGGCCACGGCCAGGGTCTGGTGTTCGTGGACCTGCGCGACCGCGACGGCCTGACCCAGGTGGTCTTTGAGCAGGGCGCCACCACCGACGATGTCATCGAAGCCGGCGCCAGACTCCGCAACGAGGACTGCGTGGCGATTGAAGGCACCGTCCGCAAGCGTGAGAAGGTCAACCCGCGCATCCCCACCGGCGAGGTGGAGGTGGTGGTACGGACGCTGGAAGTGCTGTCCAAAACCGCCAAGCTCCCCTTCCTGCCCTCCGACGAAACCAATCTGCCCGGTGAAGAAACCCGGCTCGCGTTCCGCTATCTCGACCTGCGTCGCCCGCGCATGCAGGAGATCCTCCGGATCCGCCACCGCGTCGCCAAGACCACCCGTGACTACTTTGATGCCCACGGCTTCATCGAGGTCGAGACCCCGATGCTGTGCCGCTCGACGCCGGAGGGCGCGCGGGACTTCCTGGTGCCCAGCCGTTTGCAGGAGGGGCTGTGGTATGCCCTGCCGCAGTCCCCGCAGCTGTTCAAGCAGATCCTGATGATCGCGGGCAGCGACCGCTACCTCCAGATCGTCAAGTGCTTCCGGGACGAGGATCCCCGCTTTGACCGCCAGGCCGAGTTCACCCAGATCGACCTCGAGATGGCCTTCGTGGACCGGGATCTGATCCTGGAAACGATGGAGGGCTTCGCCCGCACGCTCTGGAAGGAAGTGCTGGGTGTTGATCTGCCCGCATTCCCGCGGATGTCCTACCGCGAGGCGATGGATTCCTACGGCATCGACCGGCCGGACACCCGCTATGACCTCCGCCTGCACGACATCTCAGAGCTCGCCGCCCAGACCGAGTTCGGGGTTTTCAGCACCGCGTTGGCCCAGCCCAAGGGCGTCGTCAAGGCGATCCGCGTTCCCGGCGCGGCGGAAAAACTGACCCGCAAGACGCTCGATGCCTATGCCGCGTTCGTGCAGCAGTTCGGCGCGGGCGGCCTGCCGTTCACCAAGCTCGTGGGTGGGGCCTTCGAGGGCGGCGTGGCCAAGTTCCTCGCGCCGATCGCGGCCCAACTGATCGCCCAACTCGGCCTGCAGAACGGCGATGTCGTGTTGTTCGGGGCCGATACCTACGCCGTCTGCACCAAGGCGCTCGGTGAGCTGCGCCAGAAGGTCGCCAAGGACCTGGATCTGATCCCGCAGGGGTTGTGGAACTTCCTGTGGATCTACGACTTCCCCATGTTCGAGCACAACGCCGAGACCGGGCGGTACTACTCGCTGCACCACCCGTTCACGGCCCCCACCGCCGCCGAGACCGAGCGGTTCCTCAGCGCGGACCCTTCCGACATCGACACCGTTGAGTCCATCGTCTCCGACGGCTACGACATGATCTGCAACGGCTCCGAGATCGGCGGCGGCTCGATCCGTATCCACCGCCAGGATGTGCAGAAAAAGGTCTTCAGCCTGCTCGGCCTGACGGAGGAACAGGCAAAGACCAAGTTCTCCTTCCTGCTCGAAGCCCTGTCCTACGGCGCGCCACCCCACGGGGGCATCGCCTTCGGTCTGGACCGCCTCGTGATGCACATGGCCGGCACGGAGAACATCCGCGAGGTCATCGCATTCCCCAAGACCATGACCGGGCAGGATCTGATGTGCGAAGCGCCCAATGTGGTTGATGCGGAGCAGCTCCAGGAACTGCATGTGAAGAGCACCGTGAAGCAACCCGCAGGGGTCTGATCCGGACAATCAATGAACCGCACGCGCCCCGAGTTTTCGGGGCGTTTTTCATGGCTCAGGCAACTTCAGACCTTGGGCACCTGCTGGCTGGCGCAGTGAATCGCGCCCAAGCCCCAGATCAGGTCATGGCAATCGATCCCGACGATGTCGTGCTTGGGCAGCGCCTCTTCCAGCAGCCCGATCGCCAAGGCGTCGTTTTTGCGATCCCGGAAGGTGGGCACCAGCAAGGCCCCGTTGACGAACAGGAAGTTCAGGTAGGTCGCGGGCATCCGCTGGTCCTCGAACACCACTGGCTTGGGCATGGGCAGAATCAGCAGATCGAACGGCTGGCCGGCCTGGTCCTTCAGTTTCTCGCACCGTCGGATGTTCTCACGCAGCACCTTGTAGTTCGCGTCCTTCTTGTCAAACTCGGCGGCCACTGCGATGGTCGTCGGATTGATGAACCGGGCCAGATCGTCCACATGCCCGTCGGTGTCATCCCCTTCGATGCCGTCACCCAGCCACAGAATGTTGGTCTGGCTGTAGTAATCGCACAGGTATCGCTCGATGGTCTTCCTGGACAACCCCGGGTTGCGGTTTGGGTTGAGCAGACAGGACTCGGTGGTCAGCAGACTGCCGCGTCCGTTGACATCGATGGCCCCGCCCTCCATGACGATGCCGGGCAGGAACAGCGGCAGGCCCATCTCCTCCGCGATCCGCGTGGGCACCGCGTCATCATCGTCATAGGGCGGATACTTGCCGCCCCAGGCGTTGAAGCCCCAGTCCACCACCGCCATCTCCTGCACGCCACGCCGCTCGCGGACGACAAAGGCCGGGCCGTGGTCCCGGCACCAACTCTCGTTGGTCTTGATGTGGTGAAACTTGATTTTGCGCAGGTTCACGCCGTGCTCGCGCATGGTCTCCCGCACGATCCGTTCGTAGTTGGTGTTGGGCACATTGATGTGGACCCACTGTCGCGGCGTGATGGCCTTGAAGATGGCCGCGAAGCTCGCGGGGATGGTGTGGTAGCGATCGGGGAATGAGATGCCCTCCGGGCGCGGCCACGAGAACCAGGTGCCGGACTGCGGCTCCCACTCCGCCGGGAAGGTGTACCCCATCTCCGCCGGGGTTTTGCCCGTGATGATGCGTGCCTTGGCCATGTTGCTCCGTACTCAGTCGATGAACCGCTGGACGATCTGCCCGTACGCGTCGATGCGGCGGTCCCGCAGGAATGGCCAGTGCGTGCGGCTGAACTCCACCCGCTCCAGATCGCACTCCACCACCATCACTTCTTCCTGATCCGCCGAGGCCCGACGCAACACCCGCCCGTCCGGGGCGGAGATGAACGACTGCCCCCAGAACTCAATCCCGGCCTCGCTGTAGGGCTTGCCGTCCGGGTCGTTGACATGCTCGATACCGATGCGGTTCGCGGCCGCCACAAAGCATCCGTTGGCGATGCCGTGCGACCGTTGCATGACTTCCCACGAATCGTGCTGGGCCGCACCGTACTCGGTCTTCTCGGCCGGGTGCCATCCGATCGCGGTCGGGTAGAAGAGGATCTGCGCCCCCTGCAACGCGGTGAGTCGCGCCCCCTCGGGGAACCACTGGTCCCAGCACACCAGCACGCCGATCTTGCCGTACCGCGTGTCCCACACACGGAAGCCGGTATCGCCCGGCGTGAAGTAAAACTTCTCGTAGTAGTGCGGGTCATCGGGGATGTGCATCTTCCGGTACACACCCATGAGCGAACCGTCCGCATCAATGATGACCGCGGTGTTGTGGTACAACCCCTGGGCACGACGCTCAAAGAGGCTCCCGACGATCACCACGCCGTGCTTCTTGGCGATCGCCTGCATGGCTTCGGTTGACGGGCCGGGGATGGTCTCGGCATAGTCAAAGAAGCGGTGGTCCTCGCCCTGGCAGAAGTAGAGGCTGGTGAACAGCTCCTGCGTGCAGATGATGTTGGCGCCCTGCTCGGCGGCCCGTTCGATCAACGCCATCTGCTTGGCGCGGTTCACATCGGGCGGCTCGACGCATGCGAACTGCGTCAGGCCGATCTTCACTTTGCTGGTTCCACGGGCGGATCGTTGATTCATGGCGGAGGACTTTAGGCGACCAGCTCGCAACCGCCCGCTTCAGTGATCCCCGCCACGCCGCCTCCCCACCACCGCTCACCCCAGAGGATGATGTTCAGCACCGGCCACGCCGTCTGCCAGATCGTCCCCTCCCCCATTCCCCCCGCCTCCTCTGCCCCACCCGACCCTCCCCCGAGGTTCGTTGCGAGTGAGGCCAGTGCTTCCGGACGGAAAACCTCGCGTGCGAACGCGGACCGGCGTACGCAAGCGGTTCCCCCCTCCCCCCCCAACCAGTGCTGGAACGGCAGCGGAAAACTTGCCTTGGGCCGATCGACCACGCCGGCGGGCAACCGACCGCGGAAGGCATCACGCAGAGCTATCTTCGTGCGCGGCGGATCGGCATCCACAAACTTCGATGCCATCGGCAGAGATTCCGCGAACCGTGCGACGCGGATGTCGGCAAACGGCGTCCGCCCCTCCACCGACGCCAGCATGGTGGTCGAGTCCAGCCGCCGGAGCAGGTTGGGCAGGTTCATCCTTCGGTGAAACCGCAAGTGTGCTTGCAGGGAAGAGTCGTCTGCCCCCTCCCCCCCTTTCCCCGCCCCAGCCGCCACTTCCGCAAAGGTCCGCTGATACTCCTCGACGAGCACCGTGTCCGCATGGGTCTCTCCAAACACCATGTCGTTGAGCAACACTGATTTGGAACCGGGCGCCACCCATGCGTTGGAGAGCAGATGGAACAGCCCGGCTTGGAGATCTTCACGCCCCCCACCACCGCCCCCTCCGATCGCCCGAACCCATGCAGCCGCCTGCTGCATGGGTGGTGCATACCCGCCAAAGAGTTCGTCGGCTCCTTCACCCGAAAGCGTCACCACATGCCCATCCACCCGCAAGGCGCGGGCGACTTCATAAATCGCGATCTCGTTCGGGGTGGACACGGGCACGCCGGTCCGCTCGACCAGTTCGGCCCATCGCCGTGTGAACAGCGTCTGATCCACCGGTACTTCCGTATGGCTCGTTCCAAGACGCGTGCTCATCGTGGCGGCGTGGGCGAAGTCATCGTCGAAGCCATCCGTTCTCGCCCCGGCGCAGTAGGTCCGCAGCCGATGGCCGACATCTTCCCCCGCCAGCAACGCGACGACCGACGAGTCCAGCCCGCCGGAGAGCAACGCGCACATCGGCACATCCGTCCGCAAGTGAGCCCGGACCGCGTCCGCGATCACCCTGCCCGTGTCAGCAGGGTCAGACACGCCCGCGAGCAACCCTCGCTCCTCCTCCCACGCATTGAGGCGTTGTAGCTCCTTCCCGGCATGGGCGTCATAGATCCGCGTCTCCCCCGGCAGCAGCGTTTCCACCCCAGCGAACATCGTCCAGTTGCCCAGCGTTGGCCGGATGGTCGTCAGGTAGGCCGACACGGTGATCCAGTCCGGCTCCGGCGTCACGGCGGGGTGTGCAAGGATCGCTGTTGGCTCGCTGGCGAAGATGACCTGCGGGCCGCCGTCCGTGCTGATCCGGGCGGCGTACAACGGCTTGATGCCCAACGGATCCCGGGACAGGATCACCCGCCCGGTCACCGCGTCCACGAACCCGAGCGCGAACATGCCCCGGAACCGCCCGATCGCCGCCTCTCCCCAGGCGACCAACGCCCGCAGCACGGTTTCCGTGTCGCAACTCGTCCGGAAGTGAACCCCCTCGGCTTCCAGTGCCCGGCGGAGTTCCGCGTCATTGTACAGTTCGCCGTTGTATACAAGGGCATACCGGCCATCCACGGTCGTCATCGGCTGCCGCCCGTCCGGCCCCGGCGCGATGACTTCCAGGCGTCGGTGCCCGAGCACCGCCCACGGGCATCGCCACAGGCCGGCCGAGTCCGGGCCGCGGTGGATCATCGTGTCGCGCAGGCGTTCGACAGCGCGGTTGTCCAGAGTGACCGCCGAGCCGAAACCGAAGATGCCGAGGATGCCGCACATGCCGCTTGGATCGGCGTTTTCAGAGGGGTTTGGACAGATTCTCGGGAGTCGGACGGATGGAAAGAAAGCAGGGTCAGCCGGGGTTGCAGGTCTTGCAAGGCTCGTGCGTGGACTTGATGCTGTCTCGGCGAACCCGGGTGCGTGTGCTTGTCAGGTGCGAGCACCCCTCACGGTGATACCTGCTGCCCGACCGTGTGACCCAGACCCAGGTTTCATCCGTTCGTGGCTGCGGTTCGGGCTGCTTCGCCGGAGTTGGGGCCGCCGGGGTCACGGCGGGTGATTCGACCACTCGGACAGGGGACGCGGGCGTCTCTTCCGGCGGTTGCGGCTGGCCCCACACCCCCCGTTCCAACGCGCGGGCGCGAGTTTCGTACCAGGTCAGCAGTTCCCTGTACGGCTCGTCAGCCCGGGTGGATATCTTGCCATATCCCTGGCGGATGATCTCAAGATCGATAAATGCCATGTCTGGCAGACGGAACAGGTAGGCCTTGCGTCGCCCGAGCGGGTCCACCGCCCCAGGCTCCGGCTCGAACACAAGCACCCGCTCCCCGTGCAGCAGGTTGGTCAGGAAGCGGCGGGCCTCCGCGGCGTAGGGGCGTTGCTGCCGCGCCCGTTCCAGCCATTCGGGCGCGTCCGCTCCGAGCAGTTCGACCCGGCGCAGTTCTCCATCGAGCATCAGCGTCACACTGTCGCCATCCTGCACGGACAGCACCACGGCCTCCGATGAACGCTCTGGGTCGGGCTGGACCATCGTCGGCGGTTCATCGGGGACCGCCGCGACCGGTTCGGGGATCGGTTCCGACGGAGCGATACCCATCGCGACGACCGCGCAGATCGGCAGAACACGACTGATCCACTTCCACGCTTGCACCGGTCAGACCCACACATTCACAATGAGGTTGGGTTCCTTGAGCTTGCCGCTCCACATCCCCACCGAGGTCGTCACCATCTTGACCTCATACTGAGGGTGGGCATCGAGCCACTCGTTGATCTGCTGATCGAGAAACTCCAGAGAGTCCCCCGTCAATCGACAGTGGAAACTCTTCATGTGGATGGCCCCGGCCCCCGTGACATTCGGCGTGCGGGCCCACTTGTCCTCGTGACGCCCGGCACCCAGCTTCTGCTCGAAGGTCCGGATTTTGTTTCCGGCTCCGCCCGTCTCCGCGGCGGGCCGGGCCACGGGCACGGGCTCATCCCCGAGATCCAACGGCAGAGTGTCGTCCAGCGAGAGATCATCCGCGGGAGGCTTGGGTTTCTTTGGCTGCTCCGACATACCGCCCGAATACCCCGGCGGCAGCGCATCGCGGTTGATGGGAGACATGCGGCGACTCCTCCTCCCGGCCAGCGGCCGGGTGCCTGAACATATCACAAACCGAACCCCGTGTCGAGCCCTATTCCGGGCATCCACGGAAGACCCATCGCCCGTCCGGCCCAAACCGCCCAGCGTACCGAACAATTATGCCGTTTGACCAGGTGATTCGGAAATCCACCAACCCCCTCGCTCCCTCCCAATCCCCCCCCCACCGCCCCCCATCCTCATGAAGCCACAGTGCCTGGCCACCAGCAACCCGGCTCACCCGCCCACGCCCGCCGCTCAACTCGCCTTCATACTCGAGGTACAACGCGCGGTGATCCCCGATCCGCTCGCCCTCGAACTCGGCGGACTGATCAGGGCGCAGGGAGGTTCGCCAGGTGGCCAGGCGGTGTTCCCGCCCGTGATCCGGCCGTTCCACCATCCAATCAAAGTGCCGACTGCCATCGGGCAGCGTGTGCTCGAGCACCACGGTCCGCGTCATCCCCAAGCCTACGCCCGTGCTAAGATCGGCCCACACCCCTCGGCCCCCGGCCACCCGCAACGCCATCGGCCAGACGGAGCTTCCTCATGCGTCACGCGATCGCCCTGCTCGCCCTTGCCACGCTCTTCACCGGCTGCCAGCCGGCCCAGAACAGGGGGACCGTGACCCTTGACGAGTTGCAGTATCAGGCCGGCTACGCCGAAGTGCAGGGCGATGACGCCAAGGCGATCGAGTTGTGGCGGGAGTTTGTCGAACGCCGCCCGCATGATGCCATGGCTCGGCATCGCCTCGGGCTTGTCTTGCTTCGTACGGGAGATCCCTTGACCGCGTCGGGGCACTTCCGCGTAGCCCACGATCTCCAGCCCGCACGCATCGAGTACCTGGAAGCCCTGGCAGAATCCCTCCATCAGAGTGGCCAAAGGGAAGAACTCTTTCTCCTCCTCCGCAACACCATGAACGAAGGTGGTCTTGCTCAGGGACGCATGCGGTATGCCGTCTATGCCCAACGGGCCGGGCTGGTGGACGAGGCCGAGGAATCCCTCCGCATCGCAGCCGCCCTCGAAGGCACCCGCTCGGAGAAGCCTTACCGCCTCCTTGCGGCCCTGGCCGAGCAGACCGGCGATACCGAACGCGAGATCGAGGCCTGGCGAACCGTGCTGTGGTTCAACGCCTCGGACCCAATGGCCAACGCCCGCCTGCGGGCGCTCGGGGTCATCCCCGGCCCCAGCCTCGCCCAGCCGCCGATTCGCTCGAACTGAGACGAATTGACCACAGCGGGAACCTGATATATCCTTCCATCCGAATCGACGGATGAAGGATGAATACAGGAACCCCCCCACAATCCACCCGAGGCATCGTGGACCGACTCTCCCAGCTTGGAGACCCGGTTCGTGTCCGTATGCTTCGGGTGCTTGACCGCAATGAGCTGGCGGTGGGTGAGCTGGCAAAGGTGCTCCAAATCCCCCAAAGCTCGGCCTCCCGTCATATCAAAGTCCTGGCCGACGGCGGGTGGCTGCTCCGGCGGCCCCTTGGTCCGGCAACCTACTACCGGGTTGTGCTCGATGACCTGCCGCACGATGCCCGTGCCCTCTGGGTCGCGGTCCGGGACCATGCCTCCGAAGACCCGGAAACCGCTCAGGACGATGCCCGCCTGGCGGCGGTGCTGGCCGAACGCATGGAGGACTCGACCTCCTTCTTCGGACGCCATGCGGGGCATTGGGACGATCTCCGCGGCGAACTCTTCGGGCGTCGCTTCACCGATCAGGCCCTGCTGGGATTGATCGATCCGAGGTGGACGGTCGCGGACCTGGGCTGCGGCACCGGCAACGCCGCGGAACTGCTCGCCCCTTGGGTCTCGGAGGTGGTGGCGGTCGATGCTTCCCCTGAGATGCTCGACGCGGCCCGTCGCCGTCTGGCTGATCGCAACAACATCCGCTTTGTCCACGCCGACCTGACGGCGGCCTCGGTCCCCGTCGGCCAGGTGGACGCGGCGGTCTGCCTGCTGGTGCTTCACCACCTTGAACGCCCCGGCGCGGTGCTGCACCAGATGGCCCACATGCTCCGTGGCGTGCGGGGGGGGGGGGGCGTGGCGCTGGTGGTTGACATCACCGAGCACGACCGGTCCGACTACCGGCACGAGATGGGACATCGACACCAGGGATTCTCCCACACCACGGTGCGGGACATGTACGAAGAAGCCGGCTTCACGGGTGTGCGCGTGCGCACGCTCACGCCGGATGTGGACGCCTCTGGGCCGGCGTTGTTCGTCGCCACCGGACGCATCAAGGACTGACGACCGTATCAACACGAGGCGCGCCGCACGCGTGCGAAGGGAGTGCAGATGACCGTGACCGCAACGAACCCCCCCACCCCCCACCCCACCCAACTGGACAAGGACACTTTGAATGGTCTGGATTTCAAGGTCCGCGACCTGAGCCTGGCCGAATCCGGGCGCAAGGAACTGCGTCTGGCCGAGAAGGAAATGCCGGGCCTGATGGCCCTGCGTGAGCGGTACGGCGCCAAGAAGCCGCTCAAGGGTGTGAAGATCGCGGGTTCTCTGCACATGACCGTCCAGACCGGCGTGCTGATCGAGACGCTGACGGAACTGGGGGCCGATGTTCGCTGGGCCTCCTGCAACATCTTCTCCACCCAGGACAACGCCGCCGCCGCGATCGTGGTCGGGCGCGACGGAACCGTCCAGAAGCCCGCGGGCGTGCCGGTCTTCGCGTGGAAGGGCGAGACCCTGGCCGAGTACTGGTGGTGTACCCG
>CAZXGL010000044.1:0-22907 GCA_964640595.1 uncultured Phycisphaeraceae bacterium
GGGGGGGGGAGGGGGGAAGGTCAGACGACCACCGGCATCAGCGTGTCGATCGAGCAGATCGACACCGGCGGGCGATCAAGCCCGCTGACGAGGGACCAGAAGGGAACACCCGAGCCATCATCCTTCCAGCCGCGGAAGCAGGAGCCAGGCAGTCGAGCGGCCTCGCGGAGGCGCTCCGGACCGAGGAAAACGCACCGCTGGAGGAAAACAGGGCCATCGCTGGCAAACTCAAGCTCCGCGGAAACACCCGTGATCGCCTCGGCCAGCTCGGCGAAAATCCTGGGGCGGGATCGTTCCAGCACCTCCGCATCATGCCAGAGCAGCACACGCTGGCGGGGAGCCGGCCGACCGGGCATCGAAACCCGACGCCGAAGGGCGGCCACCACACCTCGCGCGCCGTCGATGGTCCGAGCGAGATCGTCAACGAGGATCTGGCGTTCGAGCTGGGCACAGAAGGTTTCAAGATCGAGGATGGCCCGACCATGAAGCACGCAGACCTCCGTCGCGGGCTGGGCCTGGAGATACGACTGAAGGCTGGCCGCGAAACGGGTCCGGACGCGGATATCCCGAGACCAAGCCACCAGGTGGTGGCTCTCGAGCTTGCTGCACACCTCGGGTTGCCAGGTGCAGGGCTCGAAAAAGAACCCGGATGGGGCCGCGGGCGGGTGCATGGCTGATCCGGCACAACGAGGGCAAACCGCCCCCCTGTGTCGGGGTGTCCTCTCTCGGTCCGGGGGGGGGGGGTGGGTCAGGGTCGCGGGCCCCGGCTTTGCCAGCGACCCTGACAATGTGCATCGGATTTGGCGCGGTTCCACCAATTCGGCAGGTTCTGCCGGATTTTCCATCTAAAGTATTGGGCAAAATGCCGTATCTTGTCATTCAAAGGTTTTTCACAACACATGCGGACCAGGTCTGGTACGCTAGTTTGAGTAGTTTCAAACGCGAAACCAGGGGGTTTGATGAGCGGTTTTGCCTATTTGATCGGTTTTGAGCCCTCCACCCCGCCAAGAGACTGCCAAAAGGACCGATACCTCACGGATTAAAAAGGATTGTCCGAGAACAAGGCCCCAGACCTGGGAGGAGGGGAAGGAGGGGCCGCCAGCAATGAGAAAGGAAGTTGGCTGTGATTGACGCACGCACACAGGCTCAACGAGATATCGGGTTTGATCAGCGCAGTCTTGCGCGAGTGGCCGGAGCATTAACGGGACTACCCGCAGTAGCAACACAGGATTGGGTCGACCGGGCTGCATCAGCCTTCTCCGGGGTGGACCCGTGGTGCCGCGTGGGAATTGCCATTGGTCAAGCCGAGCCGAACGGACAGGTCCGATCGGTGGAAGCGGTCGGGGTCCATGCCTCGGCCCAGGAACTGGAGCGGGTGGCCGACCCCAAGGCCGAACTTCTGGGGATGCGGGTGCGTCTGGAGCGGCTGACCGACCTGGGGGTGGCGATCCCGGCCAACGGGCTCAGCCAGGGTCTGGCCGCCGTTGCGGACGACCTCGGCCACTGGCGGGATGGGCCGCTAGGACGGGTGTGGAATCCGACGGGGATTGACCGACTGCTGATCGGGGTGACCCCGCTCGGGAAAGAATCATTGGACCGGCTGCTGCTCCTGTTCGTGGCATTGGGCCCGTCACCGAGCGGGATGGCCCGCGCGAACGCACGGACATTGGGGGCGCTGATCCCGCTGCTGGCGCGTCGGGCCTGGCGCGCGCTGCCTGCCAACGGGCCGGTGTCGTGGGTGACGGACCGGGAGCAGGATGTGCTGGACCGGTTGATCCTGGGACGCTCCGTCCGCGAGATCGCCGAAGAACTGGGCCGTAGTCCTCACACTGTCCATGACCATGTGAAGAGCCTGCATCGGAAGCTGGACGCTTCCTCACGCGGCGAGTTGGTGGCGCGGGCGCTCGGGCACGCCGCGGAAACGCGGGCGGACATCGAGCCGATCGTGATCGAGCGGGTCCGCGCGGCAACGCAGATCGAAGCGACACCGAGCACAACCGGAGCCCGGCGCGTGTAGTCCGGCGCGGCTGGCTGGCGGGATCATTCCGTGATGACGCTCGCGGTGTCCGGGGCAAGCGTGGCGGGCGGCGCTTCGTTCCCGGCTGCTGGCAGGCCCGCGCGTGCGTGGATGTCCGCCATGATCCGCCGGGCGAGGGCCCGGTCCTCGGCCACTGTTTCGCGGAACTCGGCGGGCTGGCCCGTCCGGATCCCCAGAGGATCCCTCGCATGGGTGGACTGGCGGATGGCATCGGTCTCGATCCGCCAGTGGGGACGATGGACCCTCCCGACAACAACCTCCACGGAAACCCGGGTGGGCGCATCCGCGGGCTCGAAAGTGATGCGGGCCGTCCGCTCCTGCTGGTGGACGAGATCCTCAAACTCCTGGGCGAGCGAGGACTGCTCCCGATCCCACGGGCTGGCCAGGCCGGCGGTGCGTTTGGGATGCGTGGTGATGACCCCTCGGGCGGCATCCACGCGGTCGATCGTGAAGCGGTAGTTCGTCAGGACCGCGCGGGCGGCGTTGAACAGGTCGGGGTAGGACTCCGGGGTGATGTCGGCATCGGCCCGAGCCCCGGTGGGTGGGGAGGCGCAGCCCACCAAAGCAGCCAGCGACAGGCACGCCAGCACGCGGAAGAGATTGGAAGCAGGGTTGATCACGGGAGGGACTGTACCACGGCATCGGCGGCGGCGGCGAGTTCGGCCAGCAGGATGTCCACGGCCCGCTCGTCCGTGGTGGTCGTCCCGACGGCCACGCGGACCACGGGCCGGGGCCGGCCCCCGGTCTCCAGCGGGACCATCGTGGGGGTGATGAGCACGCGCCGGGTGGCGTTGACCCGTGCCGCCAGTTCGGTGGTGCTGGCATCATCCGCCTCTCCACCCCCCTGCCCCCCCAACTCTCCCCGCCCCTGCCCACCCCCAGTTGATCGGAAGCAGACCAAGGCCAGGGAACGGGGGAAGGGCAACTCAAACCTTGGATCAGCCCGGAGCGTTCGTTCGATCCGCTCGGCCAACGCGATGTGCCGGCGGATGTGGGCCCGCAGGCCCTCGGCCCCGAAGTGGCGGATGACGAACCAGAGTTTGAGCGCCCGGAGACGGCGGCCGAGCGGAACATGCCAGTCGCGGTAGTCCACCACCGCCCCGGCATCGCTGTTGGCATCGCGCAGGTAGGCGGGGGTGATGGCCATGGAAGTCGTCAGGGCCTTGGCATCCCGCACCCAGAAGAGGTCGCAGTCGAAGTTGGTCAGCAACCACTTGTGCGGGTTGATGCAGAGCGAGTCGGCATGGTCAAGCCCGGCGGCAAAGCCGCGGTGCTCGGGGCAGACCAGGGCCGCGCCGGCCCAGGCGGCGTCCACATGGAGCCAGGGGGTGGCGCCGGTGCGTTCGATGGTGGCCGCGATGGCGGGCAGTGGATCGAACGCGCCGGTGGAGGTGGTGCCCAGCGTGGCCACGACGAGCGTGGGCACGAGGCCGGCGGCCAGATCCGCGCGGATGGCGGCTTCCAGTCGGGCAGGGTCCATCCGCAGGAACGCATCCGTGGCGATGGTGCGCACGCGGCTGGTGTCCTCCGGATGGTCGGCCAGGCCGGCGACCATGGCCGCCTTGATGACGGAGGAGTGGGCCTGGGTGGAGGTGTAGATTGTCACGCGGTCGCGTGATGCCCCGCCGCGCACGGCACGCGACCGCGCCGCGAGCAGCGCGGCCAGCGTCGCCTCCGACGCGGTGGCCTGAATCACCCCACCACCACCTGTTCCAGCGTCGAATCGGAAGGCGGCGGGCAGACCGAATAGCTCCGCGCACCAGTCGAGCATGCGCATCTCCAGCTCGGTGGCGGCCGGCGAAGTGGCCCAGAGCATGGCGTTGAGGGTGGCGCTGGCCAGTTCCGCGGCGATCGCCGGGGCGGAGGCGTTGCAGGAGAAGTACGCGAAGAAACCTGGGTGCTGCCAATGAACGAGGCCGGGGACGATGTCGCGTTCGAGGTCGGCCAGGATATCCGGGAAGCCCGGCGATCCGGTGCCTTGCTCGGGCGGGTGCGCGGGCAGGCGTGCGAGGGTATCGCCCGGCGCGGTGTCCGGACGCACGGGGCGATCGGGCAGCGTGGCGAGGTAGGCCGCGCCCCAGTCCGTGACCTGGGCGACGAGATCGCGGTAGAGCTGCGGGTCGAGGGGGTCGGAAGCGGGAGGTGGTATTGGCATGGGGTGTCCAGAAGGAATCAATCACGCGGCGGGCGGATCCGTTCAGTGATCTCGCCCGGCGGCCTGCCGGTCCGGAGTTCCTCGAGCAAGCGCAGATAGGTCTGGTGGCGGACGGCCGGGATGCGACCGTCCGCGGCGGCGGCCTTCACGGCACAGCCGGGCTCGTGGTCATGGGTGCAGTCGGTGAACTTGCAGTGCCAGACCAGATCGACAAACTCGGGGAACATCCAGCGAAGTTCTTCCGGCGTGATGTCGGCCAGGCCGAAATAGCGGATGCCGGGGGTGTCGATGACCCGAAACCCCGGCCGACCATCCGCGCCAGGGATGCGGTGCATGGAGGAGGCGGTGGTGGTGTGGCGGCCGCGCTGGTCCTGCTCGCGGACCGCGCCGACTTCCAGGCGCAGGTCTGGGTGCAGGGCGTTGGCAAGCGAGCTTTTCCCCACGCCGGAGTGGCCCACGAAGGCGCAGGTGACGCCGTCCAGCAGGGTGCGCAGAGCGGAGACATCCTGCCCGCCGGTCTGAGGATGGGCGCGGCAGACGGCGATCGGGATGCCCGCTGCACGGTACGGGTCGAGCTGGCCAAGCTCGGCCTCGAGTTCCGGGGGGGACAGCAGATCGGCCTTGTTCACCGCGATGATGGGGCGGGCGCCGCCGTGCTCGATCGCCACGAGGTACCGGTCGATCAATCGCGGATGGAGCGGGGGCGAGACGACGGAGACCACGATGACCACCGCGTCGATGTTAGCGGCGACGACGCGCTCGGTGTTGGCATCGCGCGGGTCGGGGCGGCTGAGGACGCTGTGCCTGGGCAGCACCCGCACGACCTCGGGGTCGCCGTCGGTGTCCGGGGTGAAGACGACACGATCACCCACGGCGATCGCACTCTGCTGTCGCGAGGCCAGATCGGCGGAGAGCCGGCACCCCACGGGCACGGGCGGGGTGGACTGTGAATCTGGGCCCGCATCCGGGAGAATCTCGGCCCAGCGGCGGGTCAGGCCGACCACCAGGCCTTCGATGAGCGTCTGCGGGGTGTCGGCCCGGTCCGCGTCGGGGGTCTGGCCACGCTTGCGCTCTTCGGCAAGCAGGCGGAGCACCCAGTCGATCAGGGGGTCGGGGCGGGACTTGCCGCCGACACGCTCGCCGTCGATGGTCTCGCGGGCCTTGACGCGACGCCGTTTCTGCGCATCGGATCGTTGACGGCGGGCCTCGTCGAACAGGCGGTCCCGCTCCCGCTTGGGCAGGGCTTCGAGGGCGTCTTCGAGTTGCTTGCGTTGCTTGGGGTTCAACGAGGAAGGATAGGGACGGGCCACTTGCCATTCGGGAACGGGGTGCCGTCCTTTCCTGATTCGGAGGGGCCAGCCCCCCAGTCCCTATCCTCCCCTCATGAACCGATACGACGAGTTTCAGCGATTTCGGGCCGAGTTGAATGAGCGAATCCTGGCGCGGGGGACGATGCAGACCAAACGGTTCTTCACGCTGGACAGCAAGACCTATGAGGCCGGCGCGCTGGATGCCAGGACCAAGGAACTGCTCGGTCTGGCCGCCAGCATGGTGCTGCGCTGCGATGACTGCATCGCGTATCACATCGATCAAGCGGTGAAGGTGGGCGCGAGCGATCAGGAAATCTGGGAAACCTTCGACATCGGGCTGGTGGTGGGTGGGTCGATCGTGATCCCGCACCTGCGCCGGGCGGTGGCCTTTCTGGACGAATGTCGGGCGCGTGGGTGAGGGAGGGGTTTGAGGCTGGCGGGCGGGGGGGAGGAGGGGCGGGGCGGGGGGGCAAGAGTCAGTATTGCTCGTGCGACAATTCTAAAAAATATTTCACAGTTTCGATTGAGCCCCTTGTGTTCCAAGTAAGGACTCTGTAAGCTCAGGCCTTCCGTCCGTGGGTGGGCGGGATTCTTCCGCACAGGAGCGCGACGGATGCCCGGAAATCAGGAAAAGTTGTGTGTCATCTGCGGCATGAGCTGCGCCGGCCAGCCCCGGATCAAGAACGAAAAGGGCCAGTACGCACACCAGGCGTGCGCCGAGAAACGCGCCGCCAAGCCCGCGCCGAAACCCGTGGCATCAAGTGCCGGATTCAGTGAGGATGACGACGATCTGATGGGCGCATTGCTGGATGACCTACCCGTTGCGGCCGGGCTGGCGGGAATTGACGCGAGCGGATTGAAGCAGGGCTGCCCGGGGTGCGGGACTGTCATCACGCCGGAAACCGTGATCTGCACAAGCTGCGGGTTCAACACACGCACCGGCAAGGGGCTGAAGACCAAGGTCGGAGCTGCTCCCAAGCCGGGGGGTGGGGGGGGTGGGGGGATGGGCGCGATCGCGGGGACGGCGGGAACCTTCGCCGCCGAGGGCACCAAGTTCCTGGTTGGTTCCTTGATCGGTGCGGCGGTCGGCGCAGCGGTCGGCGCGGCGGTGTGGGCCGGGATCATGATCGGAACCGGCTACGAGGTGGGCTATGTGGCCATCGGTGTCGGGGCGTTGTGCGGCTTCGGCACGGCCATCGGATCCCGGGGGCAAACCGGCCTGATGACCGGGCTCATCGCGGTGGTGTTCGCGATCATCGGGATCTGCGCCGGCAAGTTCGTCGGTGTGAACCACTTGATGAACAAGGAACTCGACGGATCGAGCATGATTGAGTATCTCAGCCCGAGCGGCACCGAGGACTTCATGCTCCAGATCCGCATTGATGCGGTCGTGCAGGAGCGGCTCGATGGAAACACGCTCACGCCTGAGCAACGCGAGACCTACATCGGACTGCTCAATCACGGCGACTACCCCGATGATTATCCGGACGATCTGGTCACACTCGTCCGCGAGGAATGGGCGGGCAAGACCGAACAGGAACGCGATCGCCTGATCCAGGAGCAGGAAACACTCCTGCGCAGCGTGGTTCAGACCGGAGGCTTCCTCTCGACCTTCGGGTTCTTCGACATCATTTTCTTCCTCATCGCGATCGGGGCTGCCTACAAGCTCGGCTCGGGAGGGGAGTGAGCGAGCGGGATACCGCAGGGCACCGAGCCTGCAACGCCTGAACGGGCATCCTGGTTTCCGGACCTGGTAAAAATCCCGGTCCGAACAGCCGCGCGAGCATCCGTCGCAGACCGCGTGACCGATCCATGCGAGCGGACGCGCCATGCTCGGGCCCGGCGAGCCTGATCCGGGAGCCAGCGTGGGCCGACCTCCGATGCGCGAGGATTTCGGAGGCAGCCCCCGTTGGCGGAAGGTGTGGTCCAGGCTGGTGTTGATTCGTCCGTGCGAGCGGCGTTCTTTCCCGTGGCCGTGGATGCGCTGGAAAGCCAGGAGCTGGAGCTGGATCTGTACCTCATGCACGGCGGGCGGGAGCCGGTGCTGTACAGGTCGGTGGGCTCGATGTACTCCATGGCGGACTGCGTGAAGCTGGGTGATCGCGGGGTGAAACATCTCTATGTGCCGATCGGTCAGCACCGGGCATTCCAGCGGCTGACGCTGCGGCGGCTGACCGCGGCATGGGAAGATCCCGAGATCGAACGGGACGAGCGGGTGCGGATCGTGCGGGGCTGCTGCGGGAAGATGATCGACGACCTGATGAGCTTCCCGCATGTGCCGGGCATCGCACGAACCATCGGACAAATCGCCATCCGGTTCGGGGATTGGTGCGTGGCGGAACCGGGCCGGTTCGGAGAGCTGTTCGACCTGAGCGGGCGCGCGTACGAGACGATAGGGCACATGATCAATGTGGGGGTCGGGTCGGGCCTGCTGTGCGCGGAGATGCGCGGTCCCAACACGCCGGGCCTTCGGGATGTCCTGCAGGGAGGGCTGGTGCATGACATCGGCAAGCGTGACATTCCCCGTGCCGTGCTGGACAAGGAAGGCAAGCTGAGCGACGACGAGTGGACACTCCTTCGCGAGCACCCGACGATCGGGGTGGGGCTGCTCGCCTGCCAGCAGGGTGTGACGGGGACCGCGCTGGAGATCACACGCGATCATCACGAGCGCTTGGATGGGCGCGGGTATCCGGCCGGGCTGAAGGCGGCGCAGATCCCATCATCCGCACGGATCGCGGCGGTGGTGGACATCTTCGACGCGCTGGCCAGTTCGCGGCCGCACCGGGCGGCGATCCCGCCGCGGCGCGTGCTGGACAGCATGCGTGAAGAGGCCGGGACGGTGTTGGACCGCGGGGCGTTCGAGGCCTGGGAGCGGGTGGTGGACCGGCTGATCGAGCGGGATCCGGCGCGGTGCGTGCCGGACAATGCGACGGGCGAGACGCCCCGTCTGCGGGCGATGATTCCCTCGGCACCGAAGCAGGCGGTGGTGCGTCATCAGCCAGAGTCGGATGCCAGATCCATGCGGGAACAGGCGTGTGATCTGTCGGTGCGGGTCAGCGGGCTGCCCAGCGGCAGTGCCGCGGTGGAAGGGCGGATGGTGGCCGTCTCGCACTCCGGAGGCATGCGGCTGGTGCTGCAGGGCGCGGTGCCAGCGGGCTCCGTGCTTCGGGTCGAGATCAATGGCTGGCCCACGGTGCTGGCCTGGGTGCGCAACCGCAGCTTCGGACCCGGGGGAGAACCGATGGTCGAGTGCGTGCTGACCGGGGTGTTGCGACGGGCTTCCTGAACACCCCGGCATGCCACGCGTGAGCGGGGGGGCTGGGGGGCGGGGGGCGGAAAGCAAACCCGGGCCTGGCGAGGCCCGGGTTGCGGATGCGGCGTTGAGGAGCTTGATGCCAAGCACGCCGCGGATGTTCCCTCTCCACCCATCCGCCCCACCCCCTACTCCCCCCACCCCCGACGGTCAGGACGATGCACGCGTCGAATCCATCTGCACCAATGGGATCGTCACGGCATCGGCGGGCTCACCCACCCGGCGTCTGAAGGTGATTGTCCGGAGCCGTGCGTGGAACTCCGGTTCAGTAGCGTGGTTCGGGAACCTTCCAACCGACAAGATAACAGATGCATTCTGGAAAACAACCCTCCGAAAGGAGGGTGAAAAAAGCAGTTGGAGCCAGCTGTCTGGCGGTGGCGATCCCTGCACGACACTTCTTCCTCCCAGATCGAATCAGGACAGTCGGGCCGGGGGGGCGGGGCGGGGGGGGGTCATACGGAAGGATGATGGCTTTCCCCGTTGCGGAAGCGGAGCATGAGTTCCCGCTGGCCGGCGACACCGAAGTGGCGGTAGACGCGTGAGGCGTACTCGGCGACGGTGTTGGGGCTGACGCCGAGGTGTTGGGCGATTTTTTTCCGTGGGAAGCCTTCGAGAAGCAGTCCGAAGGTGGTGCGGACACGGGGTGGGAGATCGAGGATGTCGCTCGCGCCGGAATCGGGCAGATCCATGAGGTGGAGAGTGTCCCCGGCGCTGAACAGTGCATGAACAATCAGGCAGTGGTGCTCGGTGAACGCCGGGCGATCGTGGTTGCGGTGGAACTCGATGCCGCTGAGCAGGCCGTCGGCCATGGGCCGGACGGAGGTAAGGTACTCGTTCAGACCCATCGGGCGGTGATACAGGTCGTACTGGCGGGAGGCGTACCACGCCTGGTCGGGGATGAGTTCGTGGCGTCGGCGGGTGAAATGACGATCCTCCCGGCAGAGAGCCGCCATGCGGGACTGCTCGACGGTCGCGGCAGAAGGATCGGAAGTACTCTCCATGAGCATCACGACCTCCCGCTCGGAATAGCCCCGGTGGAGGAACGAGATGGCCATCATCTCGTTCCCAACGGCCCGATATCGGCTGACAACCCAGACCCAGCGATCAGCGCCGATCAAGCGGGCGGTGTGATCGGCCAGCGCCTGCTTCCGGAGGCGAGTATCACCCGAGAGGGCGACCACCTCGGACAGGATTCGGAGAAGAGCCGTGACATCGGAACCGGACAGTTGAATGCTCTCAAGCATGATTCCGCCCACCCCTCGAAAGTCCCGAATCCTAGGCATCGCCATAGGGTGGCCCACCCGGGGCGTTTTCGAGTCCGTGCGCCCCCTGAAAACGGATATACCCAGTCAAATTGGTCGTGGTTGCGGGTTCACCCCCCACCCCCCTGGCATGCTCCCCATATGGCATGTTTCTTGGTCACCGGCAAGGGGGGGGATGCACACCCAACGGATCCGTCACAGGCACGCTGCATGAAACCCGATGAGTGGTCGCGCATTTTCTTCCAGTTCCCATCGACACCCTGGAGACAGTGGCCCCGGAGTTGGATCCGAGCTTGGTCCAGACGGGTGGGGAGAACGGGGTAGGTGGGGCTGATCCACGCGGGCGGCAAGGCATGGCCGGGCGTGTTCCAATCCCCGCGGGCGGCCTGCGACGGGAAGCAACTGGTGGTGTTCTGTCATACGGATCCCACTGAACTCTCGCGTGTGGGGGGATAGACAAGCCGCGACTGCAAGGGAGCGGCCGAGCCATGTACATATCCTTCGCGGCTTGCGAACAACGGCGAGCAGGAAGTCCTGCCTCTTGCGATTGCGGCTGGTCTCCGCTCGACGATCAACAGGGATTCCGCCTGGAAATCAAGCGGGAGCCGTCTCCATCAGAATGTTCCGTTGCGGACGCAACCGCGCCCGCTCTCTTGCCGTCGCGGCATATCGAAACTCAAGTTGGATCCGTATCAGACCCGGACGCGGTCGGTGATCTCCAGGCCGAACGCCTCGAGCTGGGGGTAGGGGGTGGCCGAGTTGGTGAGCAGGCGGAGGTGGGTCAGGCCGAGGCTGCGGAGGATCTGCGAGCCGGTGCCGTACTCGAGCATGCCAGGTGGGACGGAGTTGCGTGGGGTGTCGTGCTCGTGGTGACCGACAGGGCGTTGGAGGCGGTCGCGCCAGTCGTCGCCGATGATGGTCGGCCGCAGGTAGACGATCGCGCCGCGTCCCGCGTTCTGGATGGCCCGCATGGAGGCACGGAGGGTCTCGCCGGTGGAGCCTTCCGCCGACGAGTCCAGGTCGCCGAAGATATCGCCGAGCAGGTCGCGGCGGTGGACGCGGACGAGGGTGGGCTCGGTGGTCTCGCGGACGATGCCGGAGTCATCGAGCGCGCCCACGCCGCCCACGGTCAGGGCCAGGTGCGGCAGCGGATCAACCAGCGATCGGAAGGCATAGAGCGTGAAGTCCCCCTCGGGCGTGCGGACGGTGGTGCCGGACTTGGGCTCGAGGCGTTCGATGATGGGGCTGCGTGAAAGGCGGTGCTCGATGATCTGGGCCACGGAGCACATCTTGATGTTGTGCTTCCGGCCCAGCTCGATGAGATCGGGCACGCGGGCCATCTCGCCGTCATCGCGCATGATCTCGATGATGACGGCGGCGGGGGTCAGCCCCGCGAGGCGGCAGAGGTCGATGGAACCCTCGGTCTGGCCGATGCGGACCAGCGTGCCGCCATCGCGGGCGCGGAGCGGGTTGATGTGGCCGGGGCGGACGAAATCATCGGGACCATACTTGGGGTCGATGGCCATGCGGATGGTGCGGGCGCGCTCGGCGGCGGACACGCCCGTGCCGAATCCGTGGCGGGGATGACCGTCAATCGAAACAGTGAAGGGCGTGCCGCGGACGGAGGTGTTGACGACGGACTGGGGGGTGAGCTGGAGGCGCTCGCAGTCGGACTCGGTGAGGGAGAGGCACATGTAGCCGCGCGCGACGGAGAGCATGAAAGTGACGGATTCGGGTGTGACGAACTGAGCGGGCAGAACGATGTCACCCTCGTTCTCGCGGTCCTCGTCATCGGTGAGGATGACCATGCGGCCGGCACGGAGTTCTTCGAGGATCTCGGGAATGGGGGCGAAAGGGGTGGGCATGATTGATGGTATGGGGAGGGAAGCGACGGAGAGACGGGGAGGGAAGGAGTCGGAGGCGCAGGTCGCCCCGACCGCGAGGGAGGGGGGTGGGCAGGGCGTTGAGATCGGAGGGGATCGGGAGGTCCGCAGAGGCCGCAAAGATCACGCAGAGGGCGTGGAGGGGAGCGCATTGGTGTTCGAGCCGGAATTCGGCATGGAAACCGGGCGTACCGTGGTGGACGCGGTCGGTCCTCAAATGGATCATCCCGGTCGGGCTTGTTATCGCGGGATGTTGGTACTTGCTGACGGCCAGGATCGTCCTGCCGATTGATATGAAGGTGGAGATCGAGACGCCGGGCGGTTCGATTCCATTCCGCTTGGTCGTGCTGCCGTCGGGGCCGGTGCGTATCGCCGTGCCGCCGCTGTGGGAGTTTCAGGACTTCAGCCTGCCGCCGCGGCAGATCAGGGGCATCTTCTCCGACTATCGCAAGCACGGGAGCCTACGCATCCAGTTCCCGCAGGACGCATCGACCCTATCACTGCGGAAAGATGCCGATGGCGGGATGCGGGGAACATGGACAAGATCCCACAGCGCGCAGGGCGACATCACGCTTGCGGCTCGGGCCGATCGGAAGCGAGCACCCGTGCCCGAGGGTGACGCGGTGCTAGGCTCGGATTTTCTCGGGCGCTGGCGTGTGCGGTTCCAGGACGGGAGGTCCGAATCGCTTTGCGAGTTGAGCGCCCTCCTCGACGGCAGCGGGATCATCGGCACATTCCCCACACCAGCCGGGCGGCAACTGGACTGCGCCGGTTTCATCCGCGCGGGCCGGATGGAACTCTTCTTCTTCGATGGTGTCCTTGCAATACTGATCCAGGCCCGGTTGCAGGACGACGGAAACATCACGGGTGAATGGTGGGATTCGGAGCGGGGACGGGTCACATGGACGGGTCAGCGGGACTGAGCGTGTCGGCCGACAGTTCCGCACAATCCCGTGATATGAAGCGGAAACTCATGCTCTCGGTCGGTCTGGACGAACCGGGCGGGGCGACTGTTGGTAGAGTGTGCGCATGTGGCATGGATTGATCGCCATCCTGGTGGTTCGCGGCCTTGGGTTGCTTGATCCGCTACCGAGCGACATGCACGACCAGTTCTGGGACCACGCGATTCTCTGGGCGGCGATGCACCCGGTATCGCACCTGCGCGCGGAGTTTGATACACCAGCCGGCCCGCTGCCTTTCGTCCTGACGGTTTCACATCGCTGGGAGAAAAGCCCGGACGAACCGGGCGAGGATGGATCGAACGCCAACAAAGCGCTGCCGTACTCTCCGGCGCTCATCCGGAACGGATCGGACACGATCCCGTACCGGTTTCACATCCGCGGCGGTGATGCAACCGGATTCGCACGGGCCTGGCTGCGGGATGACGATGGATCACTCCAACTCACCGGGTATGGAAGCGGGTCGTGCACCACGCCTTCCGTTCTGCCGCGCCATTTCTTCCGTTTCGGGACCTGGAAGGCGCACCGCTTCAAGGCCGTTCAGGTGACTTCAGCGGACGAGCGGTTCATGCCGCTGGAGACGGCGGGTCCGCCCGCGGCGTTCGCGGGGCGATGGCTGGTTGCCGCCGATGGACCCGCAGCGGGCGTGATGGAGTTCCGGACCACCGCCACGCAACTAGCCACGGGTGACATCATGGGAACGGATGGGGCGGTGACGCGGTGTGAAGGTCGGGTCGATGGCGATCTGCTGCGGCTGTCCTCGTTCGATGGCAAGCGGGCGGTACTGCTCCACACACGCATGGGCGAGGATGGAAGTCTCAAAGGCGATTGGTGAGATTCGGAGCGTGGGCTGGTCACATGGACGGGTCAGCGGGACTGAGCGTCTCGACCGATCGCTCTGTAGAATCCTGTGATGAAGCGAAAACTCATGCTCTCGGTCGGGCTGGCGTTCCTTGGGGCGATCGGACTTTGGTGGATCGCGCGGCTGGCGATGGGGCCGATGATGCCGGCTCGAATGATGGTGTCCGACCCCCGCACGCCGGGAGACTTCCATGCGCGGTTGGAGTTGCAAACGCCCGCCGGTCCGCTGCCCGTGCTGATTGAACGCTACTTTTTCTTGGATGATGACCGCGACGAAGATCGTCTGTTTGTCGGTGATTTTCGGCGGATGGATCTCGGCGAGTACACCGCCTATTGGCGGTATGATCTGCGAACGCACGAAGGCGTCTCGGGTGGCGGATCTTCCATCGCGATGACTTCCCGTTCCGAACCGATCTCTGAAAAGCCTGGGCACCATCGGCTCATACTTCGTTTCGAGCCGTCCGGATCGGAACTGGTGGCCGAGTATGCGGGGCATGAGTTACAGCCGCTCTCGACGGTGCTCGCTTCCGGCGTGTGGCGCCGACCGGACGGGGAGGCGAATGTACCGTTCCAGAGCAGCGGAGCGACCGGGAACACGCCGCTCTACGACCGGACGGACCAGCCCGTGCGTGCATCGGACTTCGCCGGGCGATGGCGCGTGCTCGCGGGCGATCCGGCGAAGCCTATGACCGTGACGCTCCGCGTGGGCCAGTACACTGGAGAGGCATCGGGCAGCTTCCAGACTGATCGCGGTGAAGCTCGAACGCTGGTTGGTAGGGTTGATGGCGACATGCTGCGGCTCTCGTTCTTTGACGGAGGCGTGGCCGTGCTTGTCCATGCGCGATTGCAAGCGGACGGAACGCTCGTCGGGGAATGGTGGGATGCCGACCGCGAGCTGGTCTCGTGGACGGGCGTGCGGGATGAGCGATCCCGCGGCCCGCGGATGCCGTAGACCGCGGCATGAGCATAACGCCGAAGTGATGGGCCGCCGCGGGCTTGCATCTGGATTCCGTGTTCGGGCAGGAGGACGAGCACCTCATTCGGCCGGATCGTGCGCGTGCGGGTGCTGTACAAGCCGTTTCACTCCCGCACCGTGGTCGGCGGTGCCTCGATCGGCGTCGGCGCACGCGCCCCCCGTCCCATCATTGCCACGGCCACCCCCGCAAAGATCAGCACGAACGCCACGCCCTCGTTCCACCGCGGGCGCTCCTTGAGCACCACGATGGCGAACACGATGAACACCGTCAGCGTGATCGCCTCCTGCAAGACCTTGAGTTGGGCCGCCGTGAACGGCCCGCCCTGCGAGATATGCCCGATCCGGTTCGCGGGCACTTGCAGCAGATACTCCGGGAACGCGATCAGCCACGAGATCCCGATGGCCACGGGGATGGTCCACCCGGTCTTTTTGAGGTGGCCGTACCACGCCCAGGTCATGAAGCAGTTCGAGCCGATCAGCAGCAGCACGGTGATGAGGGCTTTGGACATGGCGTTGAGCGTATCCGTGCGACACGAATCCAGCACCCCGAGCAGCGAGGGGGGGTGGGGGTGGGAGAGGTGGGGGGGGCACGGGGGCAAAGTCTTGACAATCAGAAGTCAGCCCCCTGTCCGAAGCCCCGGTACGCTACCGCCATGAACAACCGAGCGATTGCCGTCCTGGGAATGCTGCTGCCCGTGATCCCCATACTCGGCGGCTGTTTCTCATACCACCGTGCCGCGGACAACCCGCTCGCCGTCGAGCCGATGCCCCCGGACGCATGGATCCGCCCGGACACGGACATTCTCCGTCCCTTGGCAGAAACTCCTGCCCTGATCCGTCGCTACCACGCCGATCGGGCCTTGCTGGCGGAGGAGTTCCCCGATCTGACCGACGAGCAGCTCGACCTGTTTGTCGAGGCGGCGGCGGACCTGCACGCCATCGAGATGCTCGGCACCCGCCTGACCGACGGCGGGCTGCTCCGCCTCTGGCACGACCCAGAGGACGATGGCGTCGAGACGCGGATACCCATGTTCTTCAGCTTTGGCGGACGGATTGAAGAGTTCAGCCAGCGGGGCAGTTTTCTGACACCAGACCAGTTCGCATGGCGGCTGGCGTCGGAAGCGTCCCACGAACGCCACGGGCTGCCCGAACGCGTCCGTTACAACTGGACCGATGTCCGCGGCATCACCACCACCGACGAGATCCAACGCTGGCGTCTCTGGCAAGGCTACTCGCTTGGCTACTCGTTCCCGGAAACCGATCCAGTGGGCCTCGTCGTTCACCTGACCTCCCTCTACGAGAACAAGTACGAGCACGCCGTCATCCGACGCCTCAAACGCTGGGGCTGGGCCGTCGGTCATATCGAGACCGAACTGTCCGTCCGCGGCCCGTTGGCCGAGCAGGCCATGGACCGCCGCAACGAACGGGAAGCCCTCCTCGAATCACGCATGCCGCTCCACCCGAAGGATTTTACCGAACGGGTCTACGCCGACGACACGCCGTCGTTCGAGGAGATTACCGCGTACTCCAAGAACCGCTATGAACTCGGCCTGGAGTTGAAGAAAGATCTCCCAGACCTTGGCACCGGTTTCGAGATCGGCCCGGACACGGATCCCGTCGCCATCGCGGACGCCATCGCCCGAGCGGCCGACCTGCGTCTCTCCGAGCACGCGGATGCCGTGGCCGCGCTTGTGGAATCCCTTGATCGGATCCGCCCGGACCTGGCCGGGCGTCCGGTGCTGGTCACCGGCTTCAGCGCGGGCGCACTGGCCGCTCCGGCGGTGGCCGTCCGCTTGCGCGAGCACTTCCCCGATCGCCGCATCCTCGTCCTGCTCGTCGGCGGCGGCGGAACCCTGCTCGACATCGCCCAGGGCAGCGTCCTCACCAACGGCGGCCTCCGCCTCAAGCACCCCCACGGCCCGGAACCCACGCCCGAGCAACTGTCCATCCTGCAGGAACGCTACGAATCGCAGGCCCGCCTCGACCCCATCCGTGCCGCCGCGGCCCTCCGCGATATCCCCGTGCTGCATGTCTACGCCGATGCCGACACCGTGGTGCCCACTACCGCCGCCGAACGCTTCAACGCCGCGCACGGCTCGGTGGACCGGCTGGTCCACTCCGGCAACCACGATACGCTGCTGTATTTTCTCGATTCCTCGGCCAGTCGCATCCGTTCCTGGCTCCGTTTCCACGGCGTGGAATGAAACCGCAATCCCCGGGGTTCTCCGAGTCTCAGTGAGGCAGGAGCACATCACGCAAACCCGAGAGGAGCACCCCGATGCCTGATATCTTTGGAACACTGACCCGATTCTCCGCCCTGCTACCCGCCGCCCTGCTGGCCGCGTGCTCAACCTCTCAGAGTGTGTCCGAGTCCGCCCCACGCTCTTCGACCCCCGGCCCCAAGCGCGTCGCCATCGTGCTGACCAACCACTCGGAACTGGGTTCGACCGGGCGGGCCACGGGCTTCTATCTGTCGGAGGCCTCCCATCCGCACAAGGTCTTTACGGAGGCCGGGTACAGCATCGACTTCGTTTCACCCAAGGGCGGCTTCGCACCGCTCGATGGCGTGGATCGTTCCGACCCCATCAACGCCGTGTTCCTGGCCGATCCGGCCATCGTGCACCAGATCCAGAACACCCTTCCCATCCCGCGGATCAATCCCGCGGACTACGACGCCATCTTCTTCTCGGGCGGCCACGGCACCATGTGGGACTTCCCCGATGATCCCGGCGTGCAGAACCTGATCCGCGCCGTCTATGAGAACGGCGGTGTGGTCGCCGCCGTCTGCCACGGCCCGGCCGCGTTTGTGAACGCGCGTCTCTCCGACGGCACCTACCTCGTCGCGGGCAAGCAGGTCGCCACCTTCACGGATTCGGAGGAGGCCGCGGTCAAACTCGATCATGTCGTGCCCTTCCTGCTCGAAACCCGCCTGCGCGAACGCGGGGCACGCGTCATCACCTCGCCCGATTTCGAGAAGCGTGTCGCCGTTTCCGAGCGACTGGTCACCGGCCAGAACCCTGCCTCCGCCACCGGCACCGCCGAGGCGGTCGCTCGACTGCTCGGCCCCGTCGAGGAAGCATCAGCCGGCCCCCGGTGATTCGATCACCAGTGTCACCGGCCCGTCGCTGACCAGTTCCACCCGCATGTCCGCGCCGAACACGCCGGTTTCAACCCTCACGCCGGCCTGTCGCAGTCCGTCCCGCACCCGCCCGTAGAGCCGCTCGGCCTCGGGCGGTTTCATGGCATTCGTGAAGTCCGGGCGTCGTCCCTTCGCCACCGACCCCGCCACCGTGAAGTTGGGCACCAGCAGCACCGCACCGTCAACCTCGCCCAGGCCCAGGTTCATCTTCCCGTTCGCATCCTCAAACACCCGCAACCCGCAGATTTTCGCGGCCACCCACGCCGCATCCGCATCGGTGTCGTGCACCTCCACGCCCAGCAGCACCATCAGCCCCCGCCCGATCGCGCCCACGGCCCGCACTTCCGCACCTTCATGCACCCGCACCTCCGCCCGCTCGACCCGCTGCACGATGGCCCGCATCCGTTGCCCCTCTTCTCCGGCATCAAGGGCTTCCATCCGCCGGCCATGTCTGGTATGCTGCCGTGCGAGGGAGGTTGCCCACATGCCCGGCTGGCTCATCATTGGACTCATCATGGCGATGGTGCTCGGCATCATCGGCTTCTTTCTGCTGATGTTCGCCGAGATGGGCACCAAGCGTTCCCGCGGCCGCTTCTCCGCCAGCACCCCGCAGGACGGCAAGTCCTCAGGCAGTGGAGCGGGCAAAGGCCGCGGGCCCTCCCGCCCCAAGGTCCGCAAGAAGAAGAGCCGCTGACACGATTCCCACTCGAGTTTCAGGCGTGGATCGGTTTCTACAAGCCGCGAATGCAAGGGAGCGGCCGCGGTTGCGTCAGCAGAGGAGCATCCTTGCTGAGGCCCGATTGATGGTCTGGCGGAACTCGTCGGTCGCCGCTCCGAGACCAGCCGCCATCACAAGCGAGATGGCTTCCGGCCTGCCGTTGTTTGCGAGCCGCGAAGGCCATGCGCGTCACTCGACCGCTCACTTGCAGTAGCGGCTTGCCGGTCTGGCTGCACCCCGGAGTCAGCCGGAATCCAGATGATTCGGATCAGGCCCGGCGTTCGGTGCTGGTCCCGCCGCCCGATTCCGAGTCGATCCGCGTGGCCTCGGGCCGGCGGGTTTCAACGCTCCGTGTCTCGGAGCGGGTTCCCTCACCGGAGGTGCTGGCGTAGCGCACCCGCCCGTGATAGATGCTGGCCACGCTCTTGGAGATCGAGTCGCAGATCGTCGAGAGTTCGCGCAGCGTCAGATCGCACTCGTCAAACTGCCCGTCCATCAGGCGCCGGTTGGCCAGCTCGCGGACGAGGGTGTCGATGCGTGAGGGGGTCGGCTCGGCCAGGGTGCGCGTCGCGCTTTCGACCGCGTCGGAGAGCATGGTGATGGCCACTTCCTTGGTGCGCGGGCGCGGGCCGGGATAGCGGTAGTCGGTCTCGCTGGGCAACCGGTCATCATCGCCCTCGATCACCCGGGTCTTCTCGGTGTCCACGGCCTCGATTCCGGGTGCTCGGGTCTTCTCGCCCTTGTCCGTCTTTTCCGACTTCTCCATGGCGCGGCGGAAGAAGTACTCGACCAGCGTGGTGCCGTGGTGCGCCTCAATGAAGTGACGCAGGCTCCGCGGCAGGTTGTGCTTGCGCGCGATCTCCATCCCGTCCTTCACATGCCCCACGATCACCAGCAGCGACATCGCCGGATTCAGCTTGTCGTGCTTGTTGTGCCCCCCGGACTGGTTCTCCACGAAGTACTGCGGCTTGTTCATCTTGCCGATGTCGTGGTACAGGCAGCCCACATAGGTCAGCAGCGAATCCGCCCCGATCGATTCCGCCGCGCTCTCCGCGATCGACGCGACATTCAGGGAGTGGTTGTAGGTGCCCGGTGCACGCTGCTGCAGTTCGCGCAGCAGCGGCTGCTTGGGGTCGCGCAGCTCGATGAGCGTCATGCCCGTCGTGATGTCGAATGCCCGCTCGACGAACGGCAGGATGAACAACGCGATCCCGCCCACCAGCAGGCCCGAGAAGAACGACTGCGCCCCGGCCGAAAGGATCGCGCCCGTCCGTGCGGGACTGCTCGGCCCCACCGCCGGCAGCTCGATCAGCTGGTCCAGCATGGCGGCCCCGCCCAGCGCCAGCGCCACGGCAAAGGACATCCGGATCAGCGTGCGCCGCTCGCGAATCTCCTTGAGCTGACTGACCGCCGAGGCGATGCCCACGATCATCAACGCCAGCATGCCCACATGATGGCCCAGCGCCATGGCCACGAACACGGCCGTCACCGAACCCACGGCCAGCGAGGTCCGCTGGTCATACGCCACGCACAGCAGCACCGTCACAAGGATGACGGGCGTCAATGAGGCCAGCCAGATCAAGCGCGGATCGAACACCCCGAACAGGCACGCCGAGCCGATGGCCAGGATCAGCGTCAGGGTCAGCCACCACACCCGCGCCGGGCGTTGGGCGATCTTCGGACAGAACGCCGAGATGTACCCGGCCATCAGCACGGTCAGCACCGCCACGAAGCCGAAGATCCCGGCCCGCCGCACCATGACCGACTTCATGCCGCCCCGCGAGACAAACTCCTCCCGCTCCCGCTGGAACAGCGACAACTGCTCGGAGTCCAGCGTCTCGCCCCGCCCGTAGATCTTCTGCCCAACCGCGACCGTCCGCCCCACGACTTCGACGCGATCCGCGGCGGCCTGCTGGGCGTTGTTCGTGGCCGACGCATCGAACGCGAAGGTCGCACGCTGTGAGTTGATCAGGCGGTTGCGGACCAACTCGTCCAACGGGGCCTCGAACCCGGCGTTGAACACGATCCGCTCCACCTCCCGGCGCAGCATCTCGCTGTTCTCGATGTTGACCGCGTCCTCACGCCCGACGAACTGCCTCGTGGATTGCTCGGGTGCCGCGCCACGCAGCTCGATCTGCGGGCTCAGGCCCTCCTGCGTCACCCGCTGCCATCCCTGCCCGCTGAGCAGCGGGCGCCGACGCAGGATGCCATCAAGCACGGCCACCTTGCTGTTCCACCCGGCCAGACGGTTCTCGTCCTGCGCCAACTCACGCACCGCCGTCAGCCGATCCTCCGACAGGCCGAACTTCACACGGATGTCCGGGTCCACCCGCGACAGAGCATCAACACCCGCCAGCGTCATCGGAAGGTTGGCGATCGAGGTCCGCAGCTCATCCAGCACCGGGCGTTCGGCCACATAGATCCGCGGGGTGTTCTGCCGGGCCGCCTCGCGCTGCATCTCGGTCCGGTGGATGTCCTCCGTCCGAAACTCCACCCGGGCCAGACGCGTCTCCCGCATGATCTGCCCCACCGCCACCCGCGGCTGCTCGATCGTCCACACGGTCAGCGACGCGACCACCACGATGAACACAACGCAGGCCAGCAGCCCCCAGCCCAGGGCCTCCTGATCGGCCAGGGCCACCAGCCTGTCGCGCCAACGCATCCCGCGCGCGGTGATGTTCACCCGCGAGGTCGTCCGACGCCCTGCCTTGTTCGTTTCTTTGGCCATGGGCCCCTTCAGCCTACCCGGTCTTCGGTCGGCTCCGCCAGATTCCCGCCAACAACATCCGGATTTTCACGCAGTGCCTGCTCGACCGCTTCCCGGTACGCCCGGTGGTCCTCCGTCGCCCCATACGCATCGACGATCCGCTGCACCAGCTTGTGCCGCACCACATCCTGCCCGCTTAACGCGACCATCCCGATCCCCGGCACCCGGCGCAGCCGGCGCACCGCGTCGATCAGCCCGGACTCGGTCGGATCGGGCAGGTCAATCTGGGTTGTATCCCCGGTGACAATCATCTTCGATCCGTGCCCCATCCGGGTCAGGAACATCTTCATCTGCCCCCGGGTGGTGTTCTGGGCCTCATCCAGGATGATGACCGCTCCGTTGAGCGTCCGCCCGCGCATGAACGCCAGCGGCACTACCTCCACCACATCCGATTCCAGGAACCGCCGCAGATCCCGGTACTCCATCATGTCATGGAGCGCATCCAGCAACGGCCGCAGATAGGGGTTGACCTTCTCCTCGAGCCCGCCGGGCAGGAACCCGAGTTTCTCTCCCGCCTCCACCGCCGGGCGGCACAGCACCAGGCGCGAGACCGCCCCTTCCCGAAGCATGTGCACGGCCGCCGCCACTGCCAGATAGGTCTTCCCCGTGCCCGCCGGCCCGAACCCGAAGGTCAGGTCGTTCATCCGGATCGCTTCCACATACAGGCGTTGGTTGTCGGTCTTCGGTTCGACCGGCTGGCCCGCCGCGTAAACCCGGAGGCGTCCGTCCCATCCCCCTCCCGCATGACCGGGTCGCAGATCCCGCCGCGTCCGACCGGATTCGGCCGCGATCATCCCCAGGACTTCCTCGCGCGAGACCCCCATCCCGGCCCGTGCCCGACGCCCGAGTTCTTCAAGCACCCGACGGGCCACGCCCAACTCGGGTTCTTCCCCGCGGAGGTGAATCGCCCCGTCGCGGTTCGTCACCGCCACCCCGAGCGCCTCTCGGATCAGTTTGAGGTTGCGCTCGCCCGATCCGGTCATCCCGATCGAGTCGTGCCCGGGGGGCATGGCGATGCTGACTTCCAAGCGTGCTCCACTCCGTCCGTGCTACGCTGCCGACCACACACGCCGGCGCATCCGACCGCGCCGCACGCCCTGATCCCAAGAGTGAAGTATATGAGCCTCACCCACCATGACGCTGCCCATTCCCGCCCGGCCTCCGCTCCGCGGGCGTTCGCAACCCGCCTGTTCGTGGGGGGTTGTGCGTTTCTGGTGCTCTTGACCCCCGCCGCATGTTCCTCCGCCCGTTCAACCACCCCCTCCCCCCCCCGTCCCCTCCTCACCGGCGAGCATCAATCCTCCACAGGGGCGGACCCTTCCAAAACCCGCTACCACGGCTGGCACACCATCGACCGCGCCGTCAACAAGGGGGCCATCGAACACCTGGTCGTCGCCACCCCCGTCGAGACCATCGGCACCCGCTTCCGCACCTACCGCCTGCTGGGCCCGCGGGACCAGCCGGGCGAACTGGTGGTCGAACGAACGGACGGGGGGGGCGGGGACGGGAGGGCGGGGGGGGCGGGG
>CAZXGL010000045.1:0-20455 GCA_964640595.1 uncultured Phycisphaeraceae bacterium
CGGATCCCACGCCAGCGCCTCCGGCGTGGAGCAGGCCACCGACGGACCGAAGCCCACCGTCGCCAGCGGCGAGCGACCGGCCCTGCGGCCGGTCACAAACCGGGCTTCGAACAGCTCACGCATCCAGTACATCTCGGCGTTGGTCGGGGTCGCCTCCGGGAAGCGCTCGGCCGCGTGCTCGAGCGCGCCCGCGGGCAGGCGGCGCTCGGCGATGGTGCGGATGGTGTCCACCCATGCGTAGCCCACGCCGTCGGAGAACTGCTCCTTCTGCCGCCACAGGGCCGAGTCCGGCAGCCACGGGTCGCTCGGCTCGTCAAACGCGGTGCGCAGCAGCCACTTCTCCACCGGCCTGCCGCCCGGAAAGCGGGGCTTTGGCATCCGGTCGGCCGGGTCCACCGACATCGCGTAGTCAATGAACGCCCGGTCCAGCAGCGGGAAGCGCAGCTCCAGGCCGTGGGCCATCGGCGCTTTGTCGGCCCGCATCACATCGTACCGGTGCAGACGCTGGGTCTTGCGCACCGTCTCGGCGTGCAGTTCCGCCGGGCTGGGGGCCTTGTGGAAGTACAGGTATCCCGCCATAGTCTCGTCCGCCCCCTCGCCCGAGAGCACCATCTTGAAACCGGCCTGCTTGACCTTCTGCGCCAGCAGATAAGTCGGCACGCCCGTGCGGATCTGCTGGTCGCTCTCGAGATGCTCGACCACCAGCGGCAGGGCCCCGACCGCCTCCTCCACCGTGAAGCGGAACTCGTGGTGATGGCTTCCGATGAACTTCGCCACCGTCCGGGCGTGCTCCAGATCCGGCGCGCCGTCCAGACCGATCGAGAATGTATGGATCGGGCCGTGCCCTTCCCTCATGCTCGCCCGCTGTGCGATCGACGCGACCAGCGAGGAATCCAGCCCGCCCGAGAGCAGCACGCCCCAAGGCACATCACCCATGATGCGCTTCTCGACCGCCGCGATCACGATGTCCCGCAGCGCCCGCGGCTCCGCGGGCGTGGTCGGCACCGCGTGCATCCAGGCGCGGTCATACCACCGCACCAGCCGCACGCCCTGCGCGTCACGCACCCAGGCGGTGCCCGGCTCGACGATCTCCACGCGCTCGCAGTCATCAATCAGGCACTTCATCTCGCTGGCGAACCACATGGTGCCGTCCGAGTGGAAGCCGACGAACAGCGGGCAGATGCCGATGTGGTCCCGGGCCGCGATCCAGTCCGCCGAGTCTTCATGCACCACGACCAGCGAGAACTGCCCGTCGAACATGCCCAGGGAATCCAGGCCGAACTTGCGGCAGATCGGCCCGATCACCGCCGAATCGGACATCGATTCCGGCAGCGCATCGCACAGCGGGCGCAGATCCAGATGGTTGAAAATCTCCGAGTTGGTCACCCAGGCGGTGCGCCCCCCCGCCCCCCCCGGCCCCCCCGGCCCCCCTGCTCCCCCGGACACGCACGGCTGTTCTCCCGTCTCCGGGCTGACAATCGCGAGTCGCCGGTGTCCCAGCCAGGCATGGGGGAAACTCAGCGTGCCTCGCTGGTCCGGGCCGCGGTGGCGCACCAGGTCGATCAGGTGCTCGCCGCGATGGGCGTGGGTGGCGGCCTTGCGGCCGGAGGCGGGTGTATCGACGATGGCAAGCAGTCCACACATTATGATCTCCTTTCGGTCCCTTCTGGCCCGGTCCGGAGTCCTGCGTGCCCGTTTGCGCCGGACACGAACAAGGCCCCGTCCGTGGACGGGGCCCTGGTGGGGTCTTGACGCCTGTGAGAGCCGTCAGCCCGACCGCGACGCCCCGCCACGCGGCGGATTGGCATTCGCATTCGGGTTGGTATTCAGAAGCTGGCTCACGGGAGATACCTTACCGGAAAAGCCACCGGTTGCAAGGGTTACTTCGCGAATCGGGAGGCAAAGGTTGCGTTCCGATGTCGGATGAGCATTATCGGCACTTTCCACACAACTCCCCCCCCCCCGCGTGCGCGCGCACGCGATGGCTGAGCAACAAGACCCGGCTCGGCCTCCCCCTCCTCCCCACGAGCCGAGCCACCGAACCGGCCGCACCGCTTCCCCAGGTCCGCATACGCAAAATCAGACCGGATCAGGCCGGAACTCGCTGAAATCATCCGGTTTCGACCGATCCAAGGGCTGAAACCCTGGATTAAGAGGGAAGAGCCACCCACATGGACCGCTCGGCCAAGGACATCGCAACACGCGCCGGACGCATGCGGGATGACGCGGACCGGACCCGGTATGTGGAGGATGCCTGCGCCGGCGATCCGGCCCTGCGTCGCGCGGTGGAGCAGATGCTCCGCCTGAATGACTCGGCCACCATCGACGAGTCCTCCTCGTCCGGCTCCGGAGGCTTCCGGTTCGAGGCTTTCCGCACCGCCCGCGGCGAGGGCATCCCAGACCGCGTCGGGGCCTATCGCATCATCTCGGAACTCGGGGCGGGCGCGATGGGCGTGGTCTACCTCGCCGAACAACGCCAGCCCAAACGCCGCGTGGCCCTCAAGGTCGTCCGCCCGGAGATGATGACGCCCGAACGCGAACGCCGCTTCGACCTTGAGGCCCAGGCGCTCGCCCGCCTGCGCCACCCGGGCATCGCCACCATCTATGAGGCGGGACGCGCCGACCTCAACGGGCAGCCCCACCCCTTCTTCGCCATGGAGTTGGTGCAGGGCCTGCCGCTGGACACCCATGCCGGACGCCTGAACACCCGCGAACGCATCGCGCTGATGGCCTCGGTCTGCGACGCGGTGGACCACGCGCACACCCGGGGCATCCTCCACCGCGATCTCAAGCCGGCCAACATCCTCGTGGATGAGGAAGGCCACGCCCGCGTGCTGGACTTCGGCGTGGCACGCTCGTTCACCACCAGCGTGCAGGCCGGGAACCAGCCCGATTCACCCGTCCCTTCCCCGGAACCCGGCGCCAAACGCAGCGAGCTGGTCGGCACCGTGCCCTACATGTCCCCCGAGCAGCTCGCCGCGGACCCGGATGTGGACGGCCGCACCGATGTGTATGCGCTCGGTGTCATGCTGTGCGAAGTACTCACCGGAAAGCGCCCGCACGATGTGGGGGACATGACCGTGGACGACGCGCTGGCCGTCGTCCGCACCCCCGCCGAGATCGATACGGAGCGGCTCGGCCCGGAACTGGCGGCCATTGTCGCCCGGGCCGTGGCCCCGGATCGTGACGATCGGTATGAATCACCCGGCGACCTGGCCCTGGAACTGCGACGCTTGCTGGCCCATGAACCCGTCCACGCGCTGGGCGGCGGACGCGTCTACCGGCTGCGCAAGCTGATCCACCGCCACCCCGTGGCATCGGGTCTGGCGGGCCTGGCCGGAGCCGCCCTGCTCGTGGGCAGTGCCGGCGTGTCGTGGCAGGCCGCCCGCGCCACACGCGGCTGGACCCAGGCCCGCGCCGAGACCCAGCGTGCCGAGGCCGCCCTCGCGGGCGAAGCCGAGGAACGCGCCCGGGCCGAGGCAGCGCTGGTGCGTGCCGAGGCCGAGCGCCGCCGCGTCTTCGCCGTGAATGTGTTCATGACCAACATGCTCACCAGCGCCGATCCGGCGGTGGCCATGGGCAACGAGCTGACCGTCCGCGAGCTGCTCGACAGCACCGCGAGCACCCTGTCCACCCAGCTCCGTGATGATCCGGAGATCGAGGCCACCGTCCGCATGGCGCTGGCCAACACCTACATCGCGCTGGGCGAGTTTGACTCCGCCGAGCATCACGCCAGCGCCATGCTGGACCTCTGCCGCGAGCGACTCGGAGCGGACCACGCCCTCACGCCCGACGCCGCCCGCACGCTGGCCATGGTCTACAACGAAACAGACCGGTTCCCCCAGGCCGAGGAGCTGATCCGCGGCGTGATGCCTCTGGTTGATGCAAGCGGCGACCGGATCGAATCCGCTCGTATCCGGGGCGAACTCGCCCGCGTGATGCTCGGAAGCGGCCGCATCGACGAAGCCATCGAACTCTGGTCCTCCAGCCGTGACGAACTCATCAACGCCATCGGGCCGGATGCAGAGTACGCGATGGTCATGCAGCACAATCTCTGCCTTGGCCTCAAGCTCGCGGGGCGCATCGCGGAGGCGGAGGAAATCGCCGCGGACCTGGTCGAACGACGCCAGCGCGTGCTCGGGCCGGACAACCCGCAGACTCTGGCCGCCATCGACCTGCTCGGCGGCATGATCATGACCCAGGGACGCGAGCGCGAAGCGCTGCCCTACCTTCGTGAGGCGATGGAGGGCCGCGCCCGCATCCTCGGCGAACAGCACATCTCCACCCTGCTGACCATGGGCAATCTCGGCGCCATCCTGATCCGCCTGGGTGAACTCGACGAGGCTGAGGAACTCACCCAGCGATCCCTGGCCGCCCACACCGAAAAGTTCGGGCGTGAACACAACAAGACCCTGATCCTCATGGCCAACCTCGCGTACCTCTTCGAGGAACGCGGGAAACGCGCCGAGGCCGTCGATCTCTACCGCGAGATCATCGCCATCCGCAAGAAGACCAGCGGCGCGCTCGAGCCGGAGTCCTGGCCATCCATGAACAACCTGGCCATGATCCTCACCGAACTCGAGCGTTATGAAGAAGCCGACGAGATCTACACCGAGCTGCTCGCCCTGTGTGCGGCGGTGGTCCCGGACACGCACTATGTCGTCGGCATCTTCCGCAACAACCACGGCGCATGCCTGACCGCCATGGGCCGCTACGACGATGCACGAGCCGCCCTGACCGCATCACACCCGGTCATCGAGGGCTTCTTCGGGCCGGACCACGAGCGGACCATCCGAAGCCATGAACGCATGGCCGCGCTCGATGCCGCCGTCACGGCCCAGCGCTGACGCCGCTCACAACGGATCGAACCCCACCGAGGCCACGGTCGCGTCATCGTCCAATGCTCTGGTTCCCGCGTGACGCAGCAACGCATCGAACACGCGGCTCACATCGGTCTCGCAGCCGCGGGATGACCGCAGCGCCGCGTCAAGCCGCTCAAGCCCGAACGCATCACCATCCGGCCCGACCTGGTCCGGGATGCCGTCCGTGTAGCACACCAGTCGATCGCCCGAACACAGCGCCGCCCGTCCGCTTGTGAACACCGCGTCGGCATCGACGCCCAATGGCAATGCTCCCGCACGCCCGGCGTGCTCCGCCTCGGCATCGCGCCGCGCGATCATCCAGTGCCCGTGACCCGCGTCGATCATCTCCACCGAGCCGTCCGCGCCCAGCCGCGCCGCCACCAGCGACACGAACCGCCCCCCGGTCGGGCGCATGGCGATGAAGCGATTGGTCTGCGTCACCGCCTCGTCCAGCCCCGCACCAGCCGCCAAGGCGCTGATCAAATGGCTCTGCACCAGCGCGGCCAGCATCGCCGCCCCCACCCCGTGACCCGACGCATCGCCGAACAGCACCGTGGCCGAACCGTCCGGGTGGGCGATCGCGTCGAACAGATCCGCCGAAACAAACAGCCCGGCGATCGTCCGCGATGCGTGCCGATACGCGCCCGCCCGCGCTACCGGGGCCGGGGCCAGCATCGCCCGCAACTCCCGCGCCCGCTCCAGCTCGATCCGCAGGGATTCCTGCCGGCGTTTCAGATCCGCCTGCGCGTCCCGGGTCAGCGCGAACGCGTACAGCCGCGCAATGTCCTCGCAGTACCCCGCCGCGTCGCGCACGGGCGACTCGCCCGATCGTGCGTCCAGATAGATCAATGCCGACACCCGCCCGTCCGGGCGCACCGGAACGCACACCGCCGAGTGGATCGCCAGCTCATCGATCGAGTGCGCGCCCGGCACCAGGTCCCGGCCCGGCCGATCCGTATGCACCGCCGTGTGCCCGGCCCTCGCCCGCTCGATCAGCGAGTTCGACGGCGCGAACCCTTCCGCGTCCAACAGCACGACTCCCCCGCCCCGACCCCGTCCCCGCAGCAGCCCCGCCAGCAGCACCGGAGCGTCACCCTCGCCCCCCCCCCCGTCCCCCCCATCCCCCCCACTCCCCCCGGCAGCAGCACCGCAGCCCGCCCGAAACCCGTCCCATCCATCGAGGCCCGCAGCACGGCGTAAGCCAGTTCCGTGGGATTGGTCGCCCGTTCCATCTCGTCCAGACACTGGCTCAGCGCGTCCAACCGGCGGCTGGACAGGGGAACCATCGCCGTGCCGGGCTCATCAAGCGTCAACGCAACCGTTCGCGTCGCGGTCCCCCCATCCGCCACCCCCCCCACACGGAACAGCCACGGCCCGATGGCGATCCGGTCGCCCGGCTCCAACGGGGCGGGCGAGCCCGGCTCCAGCCGACGGGCGTTCAGCGTGGTGCCGGAGGTCGATCCCTGGTCCGTCAGAAACCAGTTGCGGCCCGTGCGGCGGAACACCGCGTGCCGGCGTGACACGCTCGGATCCGGCAGGCACAGGTCGTTCTCCACCGAACGCCCCACCGCGGTATCCCCATCCAACGCCAACCGCGCCGCCGAGACATCCTCGGCTGGGCCCTCGAGACGAAAAAGGATCAACTGGTCGGCCATCGGCGGTACGCTAGCCGATCACCGCCCGTCTCGCGAATTGGGCTTTTCTGCTTATAGTCTGCTGATGCCCCCTCACTCGACCGCACGGCGACACCGCCCTAGCCTCGCTGGGCGAGATGCAACATGTTGAAACAACAGTTTGCTCGGCGAACCACCCATCCAATCTGCCCCCCCGGCATTCCCATCCGCGCACTCCGCGACTTCAGGGAGACTGACCCGTGACGGAACAACAAACGCCACCCCCCGCAGCGAGGAACACCCCCAAACCCGGCGTACACCTCATGCGGATCTTCGTGGTGCTCATCCTGCTCATCGGGGTGGTGGGCACGGTGATCTTTTGGAAACGGCATCAGGCCGCGCCGGAACCCGAGACCGCGACCGCGCACCCTCCGGCCCAGTCGGTGCGCATCCTGCGCGTCACGCCGGAACGCGTGCCACTGGTGCCGCGATACCTCGGGCAGACGGAGGCTTCGCAGTCCGTGGAGATCCGCGCCCGAGTGGACGGTTTCCTGGAATCTCGCAACTTTGAGGAGGGGGGACGCATCGCGGCGGGGCAGTTGCTCTTCGAGATCGATCGCCGCCAGTATCAGGCCGAACTCGATGTCGCCAAGGCCGAGCTGGCCAGCGCCAAGGCCCGCGCCGACCGGGCCGCACGCCAGGTGACACGCTACGAGGAGCTCATCGCCCAGCGGGCCGCCACCCCGAGCGAACTGGACGAGTGGCAGACCGAACTCCGTCTCGCCCAGGCCCAGATCCAACTGGCCAGCGCCCACATGGCGCAGGCCGAGCTGGATCTGGGATACACCCGGGTCGAATCACCGATCGCCGGGGTGATCGGTGAGGCCGAGCGCGATGTGGGCAGCTTCGTCGGCCCGCAGCAGGGCGGAGGGCTGCTGGCGACCGTCGATCAGGTCGATCCCATCCGGGTGCGGTTCTCGGTCAGCGAGGCGGACATCCTGCGATGGCAGCAGCAGATCGCATCTGGCGATTTGGAAAGCCCCGGCGTCGAACAGATGCAGGTCAAGGTCGAGCTGGCGGACGGGAGCACCTTCCCGCACCTGGGGCGCATCAGCTTCCTGGGCGTCCGCATCGATCCGACCACCGGCTCATCCGTCATTCTGGCGGAAGTCCCCAACCCGGACGGTCGCCTCGTGCCCGGCCAGTTCTGCCATGTGTCTATCGAGGGGATCATCCAGAACAACCAGATTCTGGTGCCCCACCGCGCGGTGATCCAGAACCCCACCGGCGCGTTCGTCTATGTCATGGATGACGAAGGTGCGGCCCAGTTCCGGGCTGTTGAGCTCGGGGACTGGGTGGGCGAGCGGGTCGTGGTCCGTTCCGGGCTTGAGCCCGGGGACCGAGTCATCCTCGACCGCATCCTGACCATCCGCCCCGGGGCGCCCGTGACCGAGGCCCCGGCCGATGCTGGCCAGCCCGGAAAGGACAACTGATCCCATGCTGGCCAAGTTCTTCATCGACCGGCCCGTCTTCGCCACGGTGCTCTCGCTGCTGATCACCATCGCCGGCGGGGTGGCCATCACCGTGCTGCCCATCGCGCAGTACCCGGAGATCGTCCCCCCCACCATCCAGATCACCGCGAGCTATCCCGGCGCGGACGCGGAGACCGTCGCCGAGTCGGTGGCCGCGCCCATCGAGCAGCAGCTCAGCGGCATCGACGGGCTGATCTACTTCAGTTCCACCAGCGCCAACAACGGTTCAACCACCATCACCGCCACCTTCGAGATCGGCACCGACCAGGACCTGGCCGCGGTCGAGGTGCAGAACCGGCTCTCACTCGCCGAGCCGCGCCTGCCCGAAGAGGTCGTGCGCCAGGGACTGACCGTCACCAAGGCCTCGAGCAACATCCTGGGGGTGGTCTCGCTCGAATCCAACGACGAGCGGTACGACGATGTGTACCTGTCCAACTTCGCGACCATCAACCTGGTGGACACGCTCCGACGCATCGAAGGCGTGGGTGATGCCCAGGTTTTCGGCGCCAAGGACTACGCGATGCGCATCTGGGCCGATCCGGACAGGCTCGCGCTGCGCGGGCTGACCGTGTCCGATGTCGCCGCCGCCATCCGTGAGCAGAATGCGGTATTCCCCGCCGGAACCATCGGGCAGCGGCCGTCGAGCAATCCGCTCGAGCTGACCGTGCCCGCCATGACGCGCGGGCGGTTGAGTGATCCATCCGAGTACGCGGCGATCATCCTCCGTGCCAACGCCGACGGCTCGATGGTCCGCCTGGGCGATGTGGCCACCATCGAACTCGGCCCGCAGAGCTACGACCAGTTCGCCCGCGTCAACGGTCGCCCGACCACCACCATGCTGATCTACCTCCAGACCGGCGCCAACGCGATCGGCACCATCGAGCGCGTCCGTAACGCCATGGACGAGGCATCCGCCACCTTCCCCGAGGGGATCAGCTACCGCATCCCGTACGACACCACCGTCTTCATCAGCAAGTCGATCAACGAGGTGGTCCACACGCTCCTCGAGGCGGTGGTGCTCGTGCTGATCGTGGTGTTCATCTTCCTCCAGTCGTGGCGGGCCACGCTGATCCCGCTGCTGGCGGTGCCGGTCTCGATCATCGGCACATTCGCCGGGATGCTCGCCCTGGGATTCTCGATCAACACCCTGACCATGTTCGGGCTCGTGCTGGCCATCGGCATCGTGGTCGACGATGCCATCGTCGTCGTCGAGAATGTCGAACGCATCATGCACGAAGAGAAACTGAGCCCGTACGACGCCACCGTCAAGGCCATGCAGCAGGTCACGGGGCCGGTCATCGCCATCGTGCTGGTGCTCTCGGCCGTGTTCATCCCCGTGGCGTTCCTGGGCGGACTGACCGGCCAGCTCTACAAGCAGTTCGCCGTCACCATCGCGCTCTCGGTGGCCATCTCCGGCTTTGTTGCGCTGACCCTGACCCCGGCCATGTGCCGGCTGATCCTCAAGCCACCGTCCCATCATGCCCGCAAGTGGGCGCCGTTCCGCTGGTTTGATGCCGTGTTCGGCCGCCTCACGGCGGGCTACACCGCGGGCGTGCGCGGGATGATCCGTGCCGCGCCGGTCTCGCTGGCCGTGTTCGGCGTGCTGTGCTTCGCCGCGTGGCGGCTCTCCGAGCGCATCCCGACCGGCTTCCTGCCTGATGAGGATCAGGGCTACATCATCGCCGCGGTCATGCTCCCGGACGGCGCGTCCCTCGACCGGACCGATGCGCTCGTCCGCCAGGCCGAAGATTTCTTCATGAGCCAGCCGGCCGTCGAGAATGTGGTCATGCTGGGCGGCTTTGACATCTTCAGCGGCGGCAGCAACAGCACCAACGCCGCGGTCATCTTCGTCCCCCTCAAGCCGTTCGACCAACGCAAGGGCGCCGAGCTGAGCGCCCAGACCCTCGTCGGCCAGGCCTTCGGAGCGTTCAGCGTCCAGGGCGACGGACTCATCATCCCCTTCAACCCGCCCGCCATCCAGGGCCTGGGACAGCGGGCCGGCTTCCAGCTGGAACTTCAGGACCGCGCCGGAGGAAGCATTGCGGATCTCGCGGATGTCAGCAACACCTTCATGGGCACCGCCGAGGCCCACCCGGACCTGGAGGGACTGCAGGGCACGCTGCGCGTCATCCTGCCGCGCCTGTTCATCGAACTCAACCGTGACAAAACCAAGATGATGGGCGTGTCCGTCTCCAGCGTGTTCGAAACACTCCAGGCGTACCTCGGCTCGCTCTATGTCAACGACTTCAACCGCTTCGGACGCATCTGGCGCGTGCAGCTCCAGGCCAAGGCGGAGTACCGCGACAGCCCGGCGGACATCGGCCGGATCTATGTCCGCAACGACCAGGGGCGGATGGTCCCGCTCTCTGGCGTTGTGACCACCTCCATGCTCGCGGGGCCGAATGTGGTATCACGGTTCAACGGCTTCCCCGCCGTGCAGATCACCGGCGCGCCCACGCAGGGCATCAGCAGCGGCGACGCGATGGAATCCATCCGGGCCGTCGCCGCCGAGAATCTCCCTCCCGGCTACGCCTTCGAATGGAGCGGCGCATCCTACCAGGAGATCAAGGCGGGCAACCAGACTCCGGTGGTGCTGGCCTTCGGCCTGCTGGCCGTGTTCCTAGTGCTAGCCGCGCAGTACGAGCGCTGGACCATGCCGCTGGCGGTGCTGCTGGGTCTGCCCATCGCCGTGCTGGGCGCACTGCTGGCCATCTGGTGGCGCGGGCTTGTGCAGGACATCTACTTCCAGGTCGGCCTGCTCACGCTGGTGGGCCTGTCGTCCAAGAACGCCATTCTCATCATCGAGTTCTGCATGGCCGCGTACCGGGAGGGCGTGCCCCTGCGACAGGCCGCGGCCCAGGCCGCCGCGCTGCGCTTCCGCCCCATCGTGATGACCTCGCTGGCCTTCATCCTCGGCGTGGTGCCGCTGGCGATCTCCACCGGCGCCGGATCGGCCGCCCGGCATTCGATCGGCACCGGTGTCATCGGCGGCATGCTCGCCTCGACCTTCATCGCGGTGTTCTTCATCCCGGTCTTCTTCGTCGTGATCCAGGGCACAACGCGCTGGGCGGCGTCGCTCTTCCGGTCCCCGAGCGCGCACGAAAAACCCGCACGCGCCATCGAGTGACGCGGCGGGTTGAAGAGATGCTCACGGACTCCTGACGCGGATCAGCGGCGCCGACGCCCCCCCACCCCCCCTACCACCCCCGCCAGCCACCCCAGACCCAGCAGCCCGGCCGTGCCCGGCGACGGGATCGTCACCACCCAGCCGGTGGAGAGCGCGCCGTCCGCGCGCCCCAGCCCCCAGAAGGTGTTGCCGTCCGAAGACATGCCCAGCGGCAGCGAGTACACAAAGCCGGGGTCGGCCACCACGCCGAAGGAGGCGAAGTAGTCCGTCAGGTTGGTCATGCCGCCCGACTCGGTCCAGATCCAGCCCTCCCCGCCCGTCGGGAAACCGAAGCCGCGATCAAAGCCGAGGATGGTCGAGCCGTCATGGCTCACATCGCTCACGAACCCGCGTCCGTTGAAGATCACCCCGAGGCTGCCGAGCGCCTGGTATCCGGAGTCCGCGCTCCAGCGCCACGCCTCGCTCCCCGCCGCGCCGTTGCCGACGACCCACCGGCCATCACCCGAGACACCGCCGGCCTCACTCACCTCGAACCCGTCGGCATCGGTGATGAGCGTCTGCACGCCGTCGATCCAGACCGCGCCCTGGCGGAAGCCGGTCACCCCGTCCTGCCACCCGGCGATGACGCGCCTGTCGTTGCTCACGGCGTTCGCACGCGACGAGCGCCCCGCCACCGTGGACCCCATGTTCACCAGCCCCGTGCTCTGCGACCAGCGCACGGCGTGCGCGTTGCCCGCGTTCACCCAGCCCAGGCCCACCACATGCTGGCCATCGCGGGACATGCCCCACACAGAAGAGATGCTCGCGTCCGACTGGCCGCCGATGCCGCCCAGATACGACCACTGCCCGGTCGTGCGGTCATACAGCCCCATCTCCGTCCCGTTCGAGGCGGCATTGAACACGGTGCCCGCGATCCGCAGACCATCGTCGGTGATGCGGAAGTTGCCGGTGATGGGGTCGCCGCCGATCCCCACCGCGCCGGTGCCAGCGGTCCAGACAAAGCCCTGGCCGATGGCCTGGCTCTGCCCCACGATCACCGAACCATCGAAGTTGCCGTCGGTCGGCGTGAAGCCCGCTCCCAGGTTCCAGAACTGCTGGGCGCTGGCGGCCGAAGCCGTCGCACCAACCGCCAGAACGATCAGCATGGTCTTTCTCATTTCGTGCTCCTTCTGACTCAGTGGTCGTTGTGCCCAAGCCTTGCGGGCTCGTTGGCGTTACCCGTCTGAACGGGTTGCCCATCACGATCATACAGACCCGTATTTACCCGAAGAAACCCCCAGACAATTTTTGCATTTTTTCCCTCCCGGCTTCCCGCCTCACGGAAAGGATATGCCAGAGCGGTTATAGTAGGATTGTGTACGGTCTTTCTTCCCATGCTAAGGACGCGTTGTTGAGTAGCACGACGATCAACGAACCCAAGTTTGACGAGCACTGCCGTCGGTCTGTCCATGCGTTGCGCGGATCGCTTTTGGACCTGTACCGCGCCGTGGGGGCGGACCCGGCCAAGCCGCAGGATGTTTCCAGGCGCTACCAGCTCAACAAGAACCTGACCTGGAAAGTCGCCCGGATCATCGGGGCGGAGGACGCGTTCGAGGCGGTCCCGCTGATCCCCGGTCCGGGTGGTCTGGACATTCTTCTGGATGCCATGTCCCAGGCCGGCGCGTCGGCGGAGGCCCTGACCCGCGTTCGCGATGCCATCAACGAGTTCGACCGGATGATCGAGATCCACACCGGCGACCGCAACCAGCTCGAGCTGGTGCTGGACAGCATGGGCGTGGGCCGCCCGATGGAGATGAGCCGCAAGCTGGCCTTCCGGGGCAACAGCGGGATCTGGGGCATCCAGGCGGGCGTGCGGATCACGGCCCACTTTCTGGCGCCTTGCCGCACGAACCCGGGCCTGCTGGATCTGGCCATGCTGGGCGGTCTGACGCGGGTCCGGCGTTTGCGGGCGGTGGAGCGGTGGCCGATCTTCCAGGTCCGCCAGTACAACGACGACGGATCACCCGATGGCCGCCCGCTCCGGCGTGAGGCGATCGAACTATCACCCGGCGACGGGCCCGACAAGCCGGGCGACCCCTGGCTGATGCGCTCGTTCTGTTCGGACACGATGCCCACCATGCACCTCAGCCGGCGTGGCGATGTGACCATGTACGAGATCGGCGACGGTCCCGTCGGACGCACCGGTGAGTTCTCATGCTTCTTCGGTTTCGCGGACTTCGCCAGCGTCCCCCGCTACCGCGATGGCTCCAACACCATCGGCGAGCTGATCTCCTCGGTCTCCGTTCCGATGGAGGCCTTGCTCCTCGACCTCTTCGTCCACGAGTCCCTGACGGAGGCGATGTCGCCCCGCACCGAAATGCTCGCCACGCTCGGAGGGGCGGTCGATGGCATCGGCACCATGCCCCTGAACATGCCCGAGCGGTTCAAGAACCTCGGCCCGAGCGCGCTGGTCGATACGCCGCTGGTCGATCGGTATGGCGAGGCGGTCCAGGCCGTGATGACCAGGATGGACCGCAGGGCCTCCGAGTTCCGCTGCCTGCGCCTGCATATCGAATACCCACCCATGTCATCACGCGTGGTGGTGCGTTACGACCTGCCCGAAGCGCCCCAAGCCTGACGATGGTGGCACGGGCGTCCCGCTTGTGCGAGTTTTCTCGGGTCACGCCGACGATTCTACGGTGATCCCCATCACGCGCTCAACGCCTCGCGGTGGTCACGGGATTTCTCCGCCGCCGAATACTCGCCGTCCGGCTTACCCCCGTCATCCTCGATCACCGCCCGAGCCGCCGTCACGCCGGACATGAGCACCATCGGCACGCCCGGCCCGGGGTTCACGCTGCCGCCAGCCAGATACAGATTCTTGAGCACCCGGGACCGGTTCCGCGGCTTGAAACCACCGGCCAGCTTGCCGTGGCTGGCCAGGCCATAAATCGCACCGCCCTCCGCGTTGTAACGGCTGTCGATCCCGTCGGGCGTCAGAGCGCGGTCCACCACGATGTGGCGGTCGATATCGCCCATCCCGAAGCGGCGCAGCTTATCCAGGATCACCGGTTTGTACTGCTCCAGCAATCCGCCGGGCCCGTCCCAGCGCTGGCCCTTCCGCTTGTATGCGGTGTGGACCAGCACATACAACGCCTCGCACCCTTCCGGAGCCTGCGTCGGATCCGTGCGGCTGGGCGCGGCCAGATACAGCGTCGGATCCCTTGCCGGGATGCCCTTGCGATAGATGTCGTCAAACTCCTGTTCCGAATCACCACTGAAGATGAAGTTGTGGTGCGCGAGGTGCTCGTACCGTCGGGCCAGCCCGAGATACAGCACCACGCCCGAGCACGCCGGCTCGTACCTACGCGAGATCGCCTCCGCCCGGCTCTTGGCCGTGGGCAGCCCGTTCAGCAGGTCTCGGTGCGTGCGTTGCACATCGCAGTTGGACACCACGATGTCAGCCTCGATCGTGGTCCCATCGTCAAGCCGCACGCCGGTGGCCTTGCCTCCTTCATGCAGGATTTGCGCCACGCGCCGGCCCAGCACGGGGGTCACACCCTGCTCCTGCGCGATGCGCGCGATGGCGCGGGCCACCATCCGCGTGCCGCCATCGGACCCGTCCGGCGCCATGGCGTACCAGCAGCCGTGGTCGGCCTGGGCCGCCGCGATCAGGCTGAGAATCGCCGGTGCCAGGAACGGGGACGAACCAACATACTGCAAAAAATGCTCGCACAACTGACGCACATGCGGCTCGGTGATGTGCTTGTGTACGGTCGCCCCCACCGTCGAGTGCATCCGCATGTTCAGCACATCGCCCAGCAACGCGGGATCCGGCGGTGAGGACCGCATCATGTCCCCCACACCGCCGAGATCCTGATAGAAAAACACCTTCTCCGACAGCCGGAACATGCGCCGGGCATACTCAAGAAACTTCAGATACCCCTGCCCGGGCTTGTGCTCAGGGAACCGCGCATCAATATCCCGCGCGAACAGGTCCGGGTCGCGACGCAGATCCAGCACCGTGCCGTCCTCATAGTGGCACCGCCACTGCGGATCGAGGTCGATCAGTTTGATCGAGTCCTCCACCCGCCGCCCCGAACGCTTGATGATGCCTCGCAGGACCTCCGGCAGCGTGATGATCGTCGGCCCCATGTCGAAGTGGTAACCACGCTCGGACAGCAGGTTCATTTTGCCGCCCAGGTGCTGGTTCTGGTCCACGATTGTCACGCGGTAGCCGTGCGTGGCCAGCTCCGCGCTCGCCGCCAGGCCCGCCAGCCCCGCCCCCACCACCACGACATGTTTGCGGTCACTCATCGAACAATCCTTCGCGTTTTTACCCCAGCCAGCCGCAGCAGCAGCGAGGCCTGCTTCGCCTGTTTGCCGGGATCCGGCGCGTCCAGCGGCGGGCGGACTCTGGGCGAAGTCATCGACACGAACACCGGGCGCGTCATCGCCTCCAGCCCCATCCGGCCCTGCGTCAGACCCCAGCCCGATGACCCCACGCCCCCGATCGAGGTCCACGGATGCGCGGAGGGGATGATGTCATCATTCATCATCACCGTGGTCGAGCCGAGTCGGGGAGCCAGATCTCGCCCCATCCGAATGTTGCGGGTGAACACGCTGGTCACCAGGCGCTGGTCGCAGGTGTCATGAATCGCCAGCATCTCATCCAGCGAACCGCAGCGGACCACCGCGATGGCAGGGCCGAAGTGCCGCCCTTCCACCAATGGTGCGTCCGCCGGACAATCGACCACCGCCACCGGTCGGAACCGATCCTCCGATGCAGGCTCAAACACACCAGAAAGTGATCGTCCGCTGCGTGCGATCGCGTCCGCGGCCTGCTCGGATACCCGCATTGCCGCGGCCGCGTTGATCAATCGTCGGACCTCCGCCCGTGACGCCAGCGGTGCCAACGCCCGCAGAAAATCGTCATACACCCGCGCGTGGACCAGCGCCCGGCGTGGAGCCATGCAGGTCTGGCCTCCGTTGGTCGTGGCGGCCCACCACAGCGTGCGAGCCGCCAGCGTCGGGTCGGCATCCTCCAGCACCAGCGCGGAATCCCGCCCCGAGAGTTCCAGAGTGCTGCCGATCAGCCTCGGCCCCAGCTCCGCGGCGATGATCCGCCCCACCTCGGTCGAGCCGGTAAACACAAGGTGGTCGATCGGCCCATACCCCCCCTCTCCCCCCACCCCCCACTCCCCCCGCACCAGTGCCGCCCCCGCTTCCCGCTCCGAACCAATGACTTCGAGAAACGCCGCCGGACACCCGGCCTCCACGGCCAACTCCGCCAGACGCCGCTGCGTTCGCGGGCTGTTCTCCGACGGCTTGAGCACCACCCGGTTGCCCGCCACCAGCGCCTGCAGCATGTGCTGGCCGGCCAGCAGGATCGGATAGTTCCATGTCGCGATGATCCCCACCCGTCCCAGCGGCGCTCGCATCATCCGGTGCCGCTGGCCCATCGTCAGCAAGCCGCCCCACGGCACACGCCGCGTGGAGAGGATGCTTCCCGCGTGGCGGGCGTGCCACCGGCAAGCGTTCGCCAGCGGCACGATCTCCGCCGTCAAACATTCCCAGCGCGTCTTGTGGACCTCCCCGCACGCCAGATCGATCAGTTCGGCCTCCGCCGCTCCCACCGCGCATCCGAACCGCTTCGCCCATGCGAGCCGCTGCGGCAGTGCCCATCCAGCCTGGCTGGTATCTCTTTGCACAACCGATGGTATGGGTGGTCATCCCCCACGCACACAGGGCCGCGTCCGGGTCCAACCGTCCGAATTCACTTGCCGGGGGTAGCCTTGCCCGCCCGATCGTGTCTTTACTCCGCCAGCACCATCACCACGCGGGAGCGTCATTGGCCGGTCCGTCCACACCCAGCGTTGCGATTGTCGGAGCCGGACCCGGCGGTCTGTCGGCCGCCGTGCTGCTCAGTGCCCGCGGCTGCCGCGTGACCATCTACGAGGCCGCCGACGACATCGGCGGGCGCACCGGCCAGGAGCGCCTGTCCACACCCAACGGTCATGTGTACCGCTTCGATCGCGGCCCGACCTTCTTCCTGATGCCCTATGTGCTCGACGAGATCTTCGCCGCCGCGGGGAAGAAAGCGTCCGACTACCTGACCATGACACGCCTGGACCCAATGTATCGCCTGATGATCGGGCGCAAGGGGCGTGAACCGCTGGTTCTGGACACCACGCAGAACCCCGCGCGGATGGCCGAGCGGATCCGTCCGCACGCGCCGGAGGATGCCGCCCGTTTCGAAGCCTTCCTCAACAAGAACCGCACGAAGCTCGACCTCTTCGAGCCGATCCTGCGCCGCGCGATCCTGTCACCCACGGATCTCCTCCACCCGACCATGTTCAGGGCTTTGCCCATGCTCGGCCCGCACAAGAGCGTCCACGAGGACATCGCCAGCCACATCAAGGACGAGCATGTTCGCCTGGCCGTGTGCTTCCAGAGCAAGTACCTGGGCATGTCGCCGCTTGACTGCCCCAGCCTGTTCACCATCCTGCCCTACATCGAGTACGCCTACGGCGTGTGGCATCCCCAGGGGGGCTGTCACGCGGTGATGCGGGCGCTCGCCGCGTGCGCCACCGATCTCGGAACCGACATCCGTCTGTCCACCCCCGTCGAACGCATCTCGTTCACGGGAAAAGAAGCCACCGGCGTGGTCGCCAACGGCGAGGAAGTCCGCCACGACGCCGTGGTCGTCAACGCCGACGCCACCTGGGCCTTGCGGAACCTCGTGCCCGCCTCCGTCCGTCCCAAGCGTTTCAGCGACGACACGCTCAACGCTCAAAGATACTCATGCTCCACGGCCATGCTCTACCTGGGTCTGGACGGCCCCGTCGATCTGCCCCACCACACCATCTACACATCCACCAACTACACCGAGAACCTGGCCAACATCTCGCACAACCATGCCCTGACCGACGATCCCTCGATCTATGTCTGCAATCCAGGCCGCACCGACCCCACGATGGCCCCGCCGGGCAAGAGTTCGCTCTACATCCTGATGCCCACGCCATCCACCAAGCACGGCGACAAAGCTCCCATCGACTGGCACGCCCAGCGCCCGCGTCTGCGCCGCGAGATGTTCGAACAGTTGGAAACCGTCTTCGGCATCCCCGACGCCGAGCGTCGCGTGGAAGCCGAAAAACTCGTCACCCCCGCCGACTGGCAGGCCGCGAACATCTCCTTCGGCGCGACCTTCAACCTCGCCCACAACCTCGGCCAGATGCTCCACCGCCGCCCCGGCAACCGCGTGCAGGGCCTGGGCCGCCTCTACCTCGTCGGCGGCGGGACGCACCCAGGCTCGGGCCTGCCGACCATCTTCCTCAGCGCACAGATCTCGGCCGCACTCCTCGCCGAAGACCTCAGCCTGCACGCGTCCTCTGCGCGATCTCCGTGACCCCCGCGTACCTCTCCTGCTCTGCATCCGTCATACACTCTCACATGTCGGACAAACCCATCATCGGCATCGTCGGCGGCGGATTCGCAGGCCTGGCCTGCGCCAAGGCACTGCACCGGACCGATGCCCATGTCGTCATCATCGACCGACGCAACCACCACCTTTTCCAGCCACTGCTCTATCAGGTGGCCACGGCGGTCCTGTCACCGGCCAATATCGCCGCGCCCATCCGTCGCATCCTCCGAAAGCAGGCCAACTGCACTGTCGTCATGGGCGAGGCGCAGGCGATCGACCCGGCCCGCAAGGCCATCCGCATCGACGGCATCGAACGGCCCTTCGACTACCTCGTCCTCGCCTGCGGCATGACCAACGCCTATTTCGGCCGCGACGAATGGGAAGCCCACGCCCCCGGCCTCAAAACCGTCGATGAGGCCCTCGACATCCGCCGACGCATCCTCCTCGCGTTCGAGTCCGCCGAACTCGAGGCCGATCCGGACGCCCAACGCGCCGCGCTCACCTTCACCATCGTCGGCGGCGGGCCCACCGGCGTCGAAATGGCCGGCGCCATCGCCGAGATCGCCGCCAGGTCCATCCCCCGCGATTTCCGCCATGTGGACACCCGCACCGCCCGCATCGTGCTCATCGAGGGCGCGGACCGACTGCTGCCCGTCATGTCTCCCGCCTCCTCCGCCCGCGCCCTGACCGACCTGAAGGAACTCGGCGTTGAGGTTCTCCTCGGCCATTTCGTCACCGCCATCGATGCCGACGGCGTGACGGCGGGCGACCGGCGCATCGATGCCCGCTGCGTGATCTGGGCCGCCGGGCTGCGGGCCGAGCCGGTCGCCGCCACCCTCGACGCACCGTCCGACAAGGCCGGGCGTGTCCGTGTCAACGGCGATCTGTCCGTCCCCGGGCATCCCACCATCTTCGTGGTCGGCGACCAGATGGCCTGCATCGACCCCGGAAGCGGCCGACCCGTTCCCGGTGTGGCCCAGGGCGCGATGCAGTCCGGCCGGTTCGTCGGGCGGCTGATCGCCGCCGAACTCAAGGGCCGCCCCCAAGCCGAACGCCCGAGGTTTCATTACCGCGATAAAGGATCGATGGCCACCATCGGCCGTGCCCGCGCGGTCGCCGAGATCGGCACACTGCGCTTCAGCGGCTTTGCCGCCTGGCTCGTGTGGTCACTCGTGCATGTGGCCTTCCTGGTGACCTTCCGTGGCAAGGTCTTCGCCATGCTCGAATGGGCCGGGGCTTATCTCTTCTGGTCACGCGGCGCGCGCCTCATCACCGGCGAAGGCGCCCGCGCCACCACCCGCAACCCCGCCGGACCGCGCGTCGAGCCGCCCACGCCCCAGTAGACCGCTCACTCGATCGGCGGCAAGCCCAGCATGGCCCGCAGGTACGCCACCTGCCCGATGTGGTATGAATCGTGCGGCAGCAGCCACATCGCGGGCGCGGCCACCTCGTACCGATCCCGCACCGCCTCCGTGATCCGATCGTGCGTCGCCCGGAACCGCCGCAGCGTGTCCGACCACGCAGCCTCCGAACGATCGATGATCTTCGGGAAGTTCCTGGTCGCCCGGTCCGGGTCGCTCGGCGCGTTCGCACCATCCATGCGGGCCAGCACATTCTCGCGCCAGAAGATCATGTGCTCAACAATCTGCCAGATGGAGTGCCGCTCGCCCACCGCCACCCCCGGCGCGTTCATCGGGCTCCACGCAGCCTGCTCCGGTGTCAGACCGTCCACCGCCTTGGACCACGCCGCGGACCAGTTGCCGATCTCCCACGCATCGCCCCACCACCGCAGGAACAGATCCTGATCCGTGTACCCTGTCCGCATCCAGAGCCTCCTCCCCCGCTCCCACTCCCCTTCTTGCAAAGCATACCCGCACTCGCCCCGCCCCCCCTCCCCCCCCCCCACGCCCCACCACGCC
>CAZXGL010000046.1:0-16669 GCA_964640595.1 uncultured Phycisphaeraceae bacterium
TGTGTATAGGGGGGGTGGGGGGGGTGGGGGGGGTGGGGGGTTGAGACTCCGTGCCGATTCTTCCGTTCCCGGAGCGGGGGGCTTCAAGCCTCCCCCTTCGGTCCACAGGCCAAGACTGATCGTGAGCGGAAGGGAGCGGAGGGCTGGAAGCCCTCCGCTCCGTCTGGGGGTGTGACAGCGGTGGGATTCATTCGGGTTCGTAGGCGGCGAGCATGTCGGCGAGGTCTTGGGCGCAGATCTCGCCGTCCATGTTCACCTCGAAGGGTTCGTTGAGCCACTCGGCGATATCGGATGCGTTGACCCGATTCCCCTCGAAGAGCGGGGCATCGAGACGGCAGCGGGTCAGGGCGACATGGAACTGGTACCAGTGGTACTGCGGGCCGCTGGTAGTGTTGCCAAGGTCGCCGGAGACGACACTGGAGTCGTAGGCGACGCCGGGGTTGCCAGCGCACCCATGCGCAGCGGACCTGATGCTCGTCGGTGTCGTCCTTGGTGATGATGAGAGGACGGAAGCGGAACTGGCCCGCGGCCGCGAAGTCGGCCTGACTTCCAGGTGCGGCGATGAGTCGGACCACACGGTGGGCGGAGGCTTCGGTGGTGGCGGTGAAGGTGGTATCGACGACGAACTGGCTGCTGACATCGTACCAGACCGGGCCGGTAATGGGAATGAACGCGGGCAGGAACTCGACACGGTACTGATCGGCCGCGCCCTGCACGAAGATGGGACCATAGTGTTCAATGTCAACCTGACATAGCGCGCTGAGATCATCCTCACAGTCTCCAACTCGGACCACTTCGGTGTGGAAGGGGTCGCAGTCCAGGTCGCCGCGGCTGGCAGGCAGGGGGCCGGTGAACTGGTGGAAGTTGAAGGGGGCCGCGCCGGCGGCACCGTTGCCGATGTCCTTTGAGAGGGTGATGTAGTTTTTAGCCAGGCCGGTGAGCGTTGAGCCATCGTTGATCTGGATATTGCCGAACCAGTCGCCGGATCCGTTGGACTGATTGACCACGATCTGGCCTTCGAGGCCGACATCGTTCGCGTCAAGGGGATCATGCTCAAGCTCGATGGTCACGCCCGAGGCCAGCGTTCCGCCGATGTGGAAGATTGACCCCCCGGGGAGGCCGTCACGCAGCAGCGCGGAGCCGGAGGCGTAGTTGCCGGTAAGAGTGACGGCATATGTAACCGAGTCGGCTTCGAGATTGAACATGTTGCCCGTCGCGGTTCCCAGCACCGGTGTGCCGACGGTCAGGGTCTGGATGTTGCCGCCGACGAGGATGGAACCGTCCGTGTTGGTCCCGGAGAGACGGTTGTAGAACCCGCCACCCACCGTCATCTGGCTGATTGAACCCGCCTGCAGCTGCCCCACGAAGTCACCAGTCACCGACAGGTTGGTGGAAATCGAACCGCCGACAACAATGGACGATGATTGATAATTTGGAGTTGATCCGCTCGGTAGGGCACCCCAGTGGCCCGAGATGATGCCAATGCCTAGGTTGCCGGTGGCGGTGATCGATCCCGTGCCGTTCCGCACGATTTGCAGATTTGCGATATTGCCAGCAGAAGAGATGGACCCCTTGAAGTCTCGTCCAACGGTCATGCTCTGGATGTTTTTTCCGCTCGTCGTCTGCACGCTTCCCTCAAAGTCCGAGTAGGTTTCGAGAACCCGGATGTTCGAGTTGTACGATGTGATGACGGATCCGGGTGCGACCCGCTTGGCGAAGATGCCGCCGAGTTGCGTCACGGTGGCATCAGCGCCCGGGTTGTGCGTGATGTTGGCGGAGATCATGCCGGTGCCAGATGAAACCGGGGTCCCGAAATCGAACCGGACGATCTCATGAACGCTCATGGAACCCGTCAGCGTGCCGTGGATGAAGCCCTGGACACGCAGTTTGGGCAGGCCGTAGCTCAGGCCGCCCAGGTTACGGGCGCCGGCCACTGGCAGGCGGGCAAACTGGCTGGCGATGGGGAATCCACCCGCAGGCTCGCCGATGAAGAGCGTCGGGACACTGGCACCGCCGGAAACCGAGATCGTGCCGATGTCGGTCGTCGTAGGGCTCACGGCGAACACGCGGTAGTTGACCGAGTTGACATTCGTCAACGAGATGTTGCTCCCGCTGGGAAGGCCGGGTTCGGGGGTGCCGAGGCTGCTCGGGATTCCGTCGTTGTCCGGGTCCGGGCCGTGTCGACAGGGAAAGTTGGGGACCGTCTGCCACCCGTCCGGCGCGACATGGTACGGGGCCGTCGGGTTGTAGAACTCGACATAGATCCCGGAGAGCTGTCCCCTGGCCGACACACAGGCCGCGGCGATCGCCACGACCAACAGCAGAACACGCTTCATGATCTTCTCCTAAGCCTTGTGTGTGAGAAAATGCCCGCAACAGTGAGCATCAGTGTGAATGTTGAAGGAGACGGAATGGCGCTCGCGATGCGGAGTCCGCCCGGAGCACCTACGCCCCAAGGGCCAAAGTACCATGCCAGATCCCATGTATAATCGTCAGCCCAGATGCCATTCCCACTGAGTTTGGCGAGCCGCCAGAGGTGCGGCGCGTCCGGGTCCCAGTCCTCGACGAACTCCATGTTCCCGCCGAGCAGGTCGAGCAGGCCCCAGGGGCTTTGCACATCCGCGTAGAGGCCCAGCGGGAGGTTCAGCGGGCCCGCGCCCGGGCCGGCAAGATCGATCATCTGTTGCTGCGTCAGGCCGCGGGCGACATGGCCCTCGCCGGGCATGCCGTGGACGGGGAGGGCGTCCGAGGAGTGGGCGTACTCCCACCAGCCGGGGCCGTTGCCGTTCTTGTCCGGGTCGTAGTGGGCCGCCTTCAGCCATTCGTCCAGCGAGGGGATCCAGTAGCGGGCGTCGGGGTGGCGAACAGCCTGGTCGTTGTAGGTGTTGCTGTCCTCGTTGTATGTGAAGGTGGAGGTGTCGTACGCGCCGTTGAGCAGCGAGGCGGGATCGCTGGACTGGCCGTTGTGGAGCCAGTTGCAGAACATCGCGGCCTGACGCCAGGAAACGCCGATGGGCGCCAGTTCGGGGCGGTGCAGCGCGGAACCGAACCCATAGAGGTCGCCCGGCCCCTGGTAGGTGAAGTCCGGTATGCCCGGCCAGATGGCGGGGCGGAGGGTCTGGGCGAGTTGAGAACCCTGGACGCTGAAAGTGTTGTAGAAGGTCAGCCACTGGCCGGCGGTGACTTCGGTGCGTCCGATGCGGTACGCGTAGTCAACGGAGCCGCGACCGGCGTTGATGCCGACCGGGCCGCCGTGGTAGCCGATGTTGCCGGGGTCACCGATAGTGACGAGATCCAGCTGGATGGGGCCGCCCGCCGCAGCGAGGGTTGACAAGAGGGTCAGAACCAGTGCGAGGAATGTTGTACGCGGCATCGTATCTCCTGTGTTGGCAAAGGGCAAGATAGCAGAAGACGGGCGTGCGCGGGGGAAGTGTGAAGGTTGCGCAAGTGGCGCACGGGTGTGGATGCGTGGGGGGGAAGGGGAGCGGGAAAGGGGATGGGAGTTCGGCTCTTTGGGCCGAGGGGGGTGAGGGCTCCCCGTTCCGTGAAGCGAAAGAGTCGGCACGGCCCCTTGTGCCGACCTCCCTCGTAGGCTTGGGCATGAATGAGACGCTCCGTCAGATCCATGCGCATCGGTCCATCCGGCGGTACAAAGAGGATGCGGTGCCGGATGCGCACATTCTTGAAGGGGTGCGGGCCGGGCAGATGGCCTCGACCAGTTCGGCTGTGCAGGCGTATTCGGTCATCCGGGTGCGCGACGCGGGCAAGCGGGCGGCACTGGCGGAACTGGCCGGGCCGCAGGAGAAGGTGGCGCGGTGCGGGGCGTTCCTGGTGGTGTGCGGTGACGCACGCCGGCACCGGGTGTTGTGCGATCGGGCCGGGGTGTCGTACGCGGAAACATTCGAGAACTTTCTGGTCACGGTGATCGATGCATCGCTCATGGCACAGAACATGGTGCTGGCGTTCGAGTCGATGGGGTATGGCGTGTGTTACATCGGCGGCGTGCGGAACGATCTGCCGCGGGTGCGTGCGCTGCTCAAAGTGCCGGAAGGGGTGTATCCGCTGTTCGGGCTGTGCGTGGGCGTGGCGGATGAATCGCCCGGCCCGCGTCCGCGGCTGCCCGCCGAGGCGGTGCTGTTCGATGATGCGTACCCGGACGATGCCGAGCTGATGCGCGGCGTGGATGCGTATGACGCGGCGTACCGCGCGTATCTCGCGGCGCGGGGCGTCTCGCGGGCCGCGGGCTGGTCCGACGCGATGGTGGCTCGCTTGCATGAAAAAACCCGCCCTGAGGCGGGTTCCTTTTATGCTTCGATGGGGGCAACGCTGGAGTAGATTCGGGCCGGGGAGAGAATGCGGAGATGCACAGGCGGGACGCCGGTGCCAGCGTTGCTCGGCGGCCGGTGGTTACATCGCGGTGCGCTTGCAGTTGACGAACCAGCTCCACTCTTCGGGGGTGAAGGCGGTCACGCCGCGCTCGACGGCCTCGCGGACGAGTTCGGCGCGGTTCTTGAAGTTCATCTTGCGGTGCAGGCTTTCGAGGTGGCGCTCGACGGTCTTGGGCGAGCGGTGGAGCAGTTCACCGATCTCGGCGACGGTCATCCCGGCGGCGAGGTGGTAGAAGACCTCCAGCTCGCGGGGGGTCAGCGCATCGAGTTCGCCGAGGTCGCCGACCTTGGCGATCGGGAGGGAGGAGGCCGGGGCGCTGGGATCGCGACGCACGGTGCCCTGCTTGAGGACCATGAACACGCCCGGCTTGCCGAACGCGTCGGCATCGAGGGGCCAGACTCGGGTCAGCCAGCGGATACCCCGGTCGAGCTGGACGAACGCGACCGACTTGCCTTCTTCCAGGGCGGGACGGACGAGGGTTTCCCGCTCGCGGGCCATGGGGGCGGGGATCTTGGAGGCCAGGTCACTGCCGGTGGCATGCGCGGGGGTGGAACCATGCACCCGGGCGAACTCTTCATTGCACCAGAGAATGCGCATGGAGCTGTCGAGTGCCACGGCAGCACACCCGGGGACGCCGTCGAACGGTTCGAAAGATTTGGGGGACATCGATTTGGTCTGCGTCATGTTGAACTCTCCATGGCTTCCTCCCGGTTGGAACGAATGAGGATGGGGCGTGGGGGGTGAGAGACCCGAGGGAAGGTTCTGAAATGTTACGCGAACTGAATGGGACGATGTGTAGAAACACCCTATGCAGTGGACCCTTTAGTCTAAAAACAGGGTCTAGTCCCCAATATTTCCGCCAGGGGTGGTTTTTCCCCGTTCCGCGGACCGGCCATCGCGTCTGGGGTCCACCAGATCGAGCCATTCCTTGCCGGTGAACGCGATCAGGCCACGCTGGACGGCATCGCGGACCAGCTCCGCCCGGCTGGAGTACAGCATCTTGCGGTGGATGTTCTCCACATGGCGGCCGATCGTTTTCTCGGAGCGGTGGACCGCCTGGGCGATGTCCCCCACGGTCATGCCCGCGGCGAGGTAATAGTAGATTTCCAACTCCCGGGGTGAAAGCACCGCGAGATCACCGAGGTCGGCCGAGTGGGTGAACTGGATGGCCCCGGAACCGGAACCGGCTTGGAGCGGCTCGTTGAGTCTGGTCAGGATGACGAAGTAGCCGGGCAGCCCGAAGGATGTCGGATCGAGCGGCCAGACACGGGTCAGCCAGCGGACACCGAGCCAGACCTGCTGGTACGCGACCATCGTGTTCTGTGCGAGCGCCTGGCGCATGAACGACATGCGTTCTTCGGCCAGAGACTCTGGGAGGATGTCCTTGAGTGTCTGACCGATCATCCGATCGAGTGGTCTGCTGTTGAGGCGTGCATACTCGGCGTTGCACCAGATAATGCGGAACTGTTCATCGCGGGCGATGGCGCAGCAGCCCGGCACGCCATCGAGCGGGCGGAAGGCTTTGAGTGACATCGGGGTGAAGAGTTCGAGGTCCGGTTTGTCCATGGCTGCTCATGGCCTGCGGGTTGGAGCGGCGAATGCGCCCAATGATTGTGGGTAGATTACCCGACAAATTGTGTGCAAGCATCGACTGGCCGGTAGTCTGGGCCGAAATGGGGTTTGTGCCGTAGGTTATGTGGGGGGTAGGCGGAGATCAGGGTGGGTTGACCAAGCTGGTCCATTCCTGCGTGGTGAAGGCGACCAGGCCGCGGGAGGTGGCATCACGGACTAGTTCAGCCCGGTTGGCGTAGCCCATCTTGCGATGGATGTTCTCGGTGTGGCGTCCGATGGTCTTGGGGGACCGGAAGAGTTCGGCGGCGATCTGGTTGATGGTCAGGCCGCCCGCGAGGTAGTAGAGCACTTCGAGTTCGCGTTTGGAGAGCACGGACAGATCGCCGAGGTGGTTGGCACGGGTGAGGAGGACGGGTTGTTCATGGGGGTGGTCGGGGGTCGAGGCGTGGGGGGGGGTGGGGGGGGTGGGGTCGACGGATTTATTCATGATGATGAAGAAACCGTCGCGATCGAAGGCGGCGCGATCGAGCGGCCAGACGCGGGTGTGCCAGCGGCTGCCCAGCCAGAGCTGGTAGAAGCTGACCATGCGTCCCTGGGTGAGGGCGGTGCGCATCTGGACTTTGCGTTCGCGTGCAAGGTCGGCCGGCAGGAGGTCTTCGGGGCTGGTGCCGATCAGTCTGGCCCGCTCCGCGCCGATGACGCTTGCGTAGGTTTCGTTGCACCAGAGAAGTCGGAAGTCCTCATCGCGTGCCAGCGCGCAGAGGTTTTCAAGCCCGTCGAACGGCGCGAATGCGGCGGGCGACATGGGGACGAAGAGTTGTGCTGACTGCCACCGCATGGGCGACCTTTCGGCGTCTCCGTAAGAAGGATGGAGAGCGCCCGGGACTGAATGAATGGACGCGTTCGAGCACGAAGCAAGCCGTTCCCGTCAGCGCAGTCAAGAACATCCATCCGGGTTTGGATCCGGTACATGCACAGTACGGCGGTAGTTTGGTCAGAAACGATGAGAACCGATTCATCCGGTGAAATGCAGGCCGAGCATCACCCCGGCCATGACCGCCATGCCCAGGTCCTCGATCAGCGTGACAGTGCCGAGCGGAAGATCAATCACCGTGCCGAGGCAGGCGCACTTGACTCGATCCCTGCGGATCAGGCTGCGGATCACGCCGATCGCGCCGAAGCCCATCACCACGACGGTGGCGATGTGCGTGGCGACGGGCCAGAAGGCGGTGAGGTACGCCAGGCCCAGCGCGAGTTCCACGAAGGGGTAGATGTATCCCCACGGCTTCCAGCGTTCGGCGAGCAGGTCGTAGCGGGCGAAGCCGGCCGCGAAGCCGCGGATGTCGAGGAACTTGAAGAACGAGAACGCCAGGAAGAACCCGCCCATGAAGTTGGACATCACGGTTTCGATGCTGGGCTGCGGCAGTGTGGCCAGCACGGAGGCGACCAGGATGTATGCCACCAGAATGCCCAGCGCGGGGTAGCCCTTGGCACTGGTGCCGCCCGCGTCCGGGGTGGCGGCGCGGTGGATGGTGCCGTGCTCGGTGGGCGGGGCGGAGACTGGCTCGCCGAGTTCGTAGTCGCCCGCACCGGCCACGGCCTGGGCGAGATCCGCGGGGTCTATGGGTGTGTCGGCCTCCACGGTCAGTGTGCCGCTGGGGGCGTGGGGGTCGGCCCGGGTCACACCGGGGAGTGCGGCCACGGCCGCGCGGATCCTGGACTCGCACCCGGCGCAGTGCATGCCGGTGACGGTGTGGGTGGTGATGGGCATGTTGTATTGAATGCGTGCCGGGGGTGGAGTGTTCCGGGGGGAGGAGGGAAGGGAGGAAGAGATGAAGAGGAAGGAAGAAGACACGTCTCGGCCTCCCCGAGCGTGCCATCGGGGAGAGGCGGAGGCGGGTTGGAAGAAGTGGTAGAAGGAGTCCTCACCCCGGCCATCTCCCGCTGGGAGCGGGAGGGGGAGAGGGGGGGGTCAGTCCTCGGCGTGTTTGGGGTCAATCAGGCGGAGCCATTCGTCGCTGCTGAAGGAAACCAGACCGCTCTCGACTGCGTCGCGGACGAGCTGGGCGCGGTTGGTGTAGCCCATCTTGCGGTGGATGTTCTCGATGTGGCGGCCGATGGTCTTCTCGGAGCGGAAGAGGGCCTTGGCGACATCGGCGGCGGACATGCCGGTGGCGAGGTAGTAGAACACTTCGAGTTCCCGAGGGGAGAGGATGTCCAGGTGACCCAGGTCGGCGGACTTGACGAAGTGGACATCGCCGATGGTGGAAGGGGTGGCGTCTGTCAGCCGGGTGATGAGGATGAAGTAGCCGGGCTGGCCGAAGTGGTCCGGGTCCAGCGGCCAGACGCGGGTGAGCCAGCGTTTGCCTACCCAGAACTGCTGGTGGGCGTGCATCTGGCCGGTCTGGAGGACATCGCGGATGAGACGGGTGCGTTCTTCGGCAAGATCGGACGGCATCGTGTCCGAGAGCACGGTGCCGAGGAGTCGTTCCGGGGTGGAGCCCATGTTGTTCGCATAGGCGATGTTGCACCAGATGAGTCTGAGGTCCGCATCGCGTGCGGCCGCGCAGACCTCCGGGTCGGCCGCGAGGGGGGCGATGGAGGCGGGGGACATGGTGGTGAACAGATGCACGGGATGTTCGTCGTCGGGCATGGGATCCCTCCGGTCCGAGTATGCCCACGGGCCGCCCGTCCCTCCAGGCGGTGAATGAGTCGGTGGGAGAATATCCTATGTGAAGATGGGGGGAAAGGGGTGAGAGCCGAGAAAGCGGTGTTCAGACTTCGTCGTCATACGGAGTGGAGGAGGTGTGTTTTAGTTCTGATCGGTACTTGCCGCGTGGGGCGCGGGGTTTGCCTGCTTCGGGGCTTTCCGTTCGATCCAGAACCCGACGGCGAGGGCCGCGTGGGTGATTGCCGAGGCCAGCAGGATGAGGGTGGCCCAGACGATCGGGCTTGTGCCTCCGAAGTACTCGCGGAGGAGGTCGGTCAGCCCGGTGATCTGATCGGTGTGGAGATCAAGGTCAGTGAAGCGGTCATCGCCGCGGAGCTTGTTGAGGGAGCTTGTGGTCCGGGCGGCCTGTTTGATCGCCAGAAGCGCCACTGCGAGCGCCACCAGCGAGGTGCCGGCGCTGAACACAGCGGCCCAGGTTGCGAGTGATTGGCGTTTCATGGCATGATCCGGGTGTGAGGCTGTTCAGAGCCCGACCCAGGGAGGTGGGCCGGGTTCGGGGCGTTCAAAGCCCTCGGGGAGTTCGGCGTTGGGATCGTTGGGGTCGATGGACTGGACGCGCCCGTCGCGCCAGATCCAGAGTTTGGTGCGGGTCCAGGCGTGGTATTGGAAGGCACGCTGGCCAACCCGCAGCATCGCGGCGTTGACTGCCTCGTCGGAGTCGAGGGCCGAAGTATCCCGTCAGCGGTTGTTCGTGTCGTTGCTCATGCCGTTCCCTCCGATCCCGCCGATGCGTGAAGGCTTATCCATCCGTCCGGGTCCGTGATGCTCGTCGCTTCGTTGATCCCCCCGCGCGCCACGAGTCGGGGGGTGGGGGGGGGGGGGGGGGGGGGGCGAGGGAGTTGTCATAGACTCGCCACACATCCGAGATGGGTTGGTACACATGAACGAGAAGCGGAGCGGATGTCGATTTCCCCGCACCGTTGGGGCCAGCCATAACCAGCACGACGGGTTGGGTTCCGCCACTCGGCATCACTCACTTGTGTCCACCATCACGAGGGTTTTCGGTGGAGCGTTGTGGAACCAAGAGGTTCTCATCCTCGCTTACGCTTCTTTGGGGCTTTGATCTCGTGTCGGTGGTGTCGATCGCAGGACGCCGACCGCCGCGAGAACCAGGGCCACGATCCCCGCGAAGTAAAACACGGTGGTCAGGTTGCGCACCAGACGGACGGAGGACATCACGGCTCTTGAGGCGTCATTGGCGACCCAGAGAGACGCGTCGTGAAGTTCACCGCCGTCCCTGGTGTTGCTGAGTTTCCCTTCCTCGGCGGCGGCCTTGATGATCTCGAACGCCTCGGAGTTCGTGCTGTGTGCTCCGAGGTCCATGAAGAAGAGGGTTTCGGCGGTCCACCCGAAGGCGATCAGAGCAAGTCCGACCACCATGCCTGTCAGAATCTTGGCCTTGCGCTTCCGGTCCAAGACCTACTCCCCCGTGTCCAGCACCGCCATGAAGGCCTTCTGCGGGATGTTGACCGAGCCGATGGACTTCATCTTCTGCTTGCCCTTCTTCTGGGCTTCGAGCAGTTTGCGCTTGCGGCTGACATCGCCGCCGTAGCACTTGGCGGTGACATCCTTGCGGTAGGCCTTGATGGTCTCGCGGGCGATGATCTTGCCGCCGATGGCCGCCTGGATGGGGATCTCGAACTGGTGGCGGTCGATCTGCTTGCGCAGGCGGATGAGGAGCTGGCGGCCGCGCTGCTCGGCGCGGTCGCGGTGGCAGATGAGGCTCAGGGCCTCGACGGGGTCGCCGTTGATGAGAATGGAGACCTTGCACAGGTCGTCGGCGTTGTAGCGGATGACCTCGTAGTCCATGGTGGCGTAGCCGGAGGTCATGCTCTTGAGCTTGTCGTAGAAGTCGTAGATGATTTCGGCGAGGGGGATCTCGAAGGTGAGCATCTCGCGCGTGCCGGAGACGAACATCTGGTTCTTGAAGATGCCGCGTCGGTCCATGCAGATCTTCATGATCTCGCCGATGTACTCCTTGGGTGTCATGACCTCCACGCGGCAGATCGGCTCGTAGAAGTCGAGGATCTCACCGGCGTTGGGCAGGTCGGCGGGGTTATGGATCTCTTTTTCGAGGACTTCGCCGCCCTTGCCGCGCATCGTGATCTTGTAGGACACAGTGGGGGCGGTCTGCACGACCTGCACGCCGGCCTCGCGCTCGAGGCGTTCCTGGATGATGTCCATGTGCAGCAGGCCGAGGAAGCCGCAGCGGAAGCCGAAGCCGAGCGCTTCGGAGTGGACGGGCTGGAAGGTGAAGGAGGCATCGTTGAGGCTGAGACGCTCCATGCCGTCGCGGAGTTCCTCGAAGCCGGTTCCGGCCAGCTCGGTGGTGGCGGGGTAGAAATCACAGAAGACCATCTGCTGCGGCGGGGCGTAGCCGGACAGAGCCTCAGAGGCGGGGTCGTGGTCGATGGTGATGGTGTCACCGACGCGGACATCGCCCAGGGTCTTGATATTGGCGACGAGGTAGCAGGTCTCGCCGGGGCCGACCTCCTTGGTCTTGACGGGCTTGGGCGTGTACTTGCCAAGCTCGGTGATCTGGAAGGTGCGTTCGAGGCCCATCATGCGGATCTTGTCGCCGTGGCGGAGGAAGCCGTCGAACACGCGGCAGTAGACGATGACGCCGCGGTAGTCGTCGTAGACGGCGTCGAAGATCAGGGCGCGGGTCTTGTCGGTGGTGGGTTTGGGCGGGCCGGGCAGACGCTCGCAGATGGCGGCGAGGAGCTCGGGCACGCCCTGTCCGGTCTTGGCGGAGACGGGCACGCAGGACTCGGCCGCGAAGCCGAGGACTTGTTCCACCTCGTCGGCGATTTCCTCCGGGCGGGCGCCAGGCAGGTCGATCTTGTTGAGGACGGGGATGATCTCCAGGTCCTGCTCGACGGCAAGGTAGGCGTTGACGACGGTCTGTGCTTCCACGCCCTGGCTGGCATCGACCAGCAGCAACGCCCCCTCGCAGGCCTTGAGGGCGCGGGAGACCTCGTAGCCGAAGTCCACATGGCCCGGCGTGTCGATGAAGTTGATCATGTAGGGCTCGCCGTTGTGGGTGTGGTACACCGTGACGGCGGAGGCCTTGATGGTGATGCCGCGCTCGCGTTCCAGGTCCATCGAGTCGAGGAGCTGCTCCTTGGCCTCCCGCGCCGAGACGGCGTTGGTGGCCTGGAGGAGGCGGTCGGCCAGGGTGGACTTGCCGTGGTCGATGTGAGCGATGATGGAGAAGTTTCGGATATGCACGGCTGGGGTGTTTTTCGCGGGTCGCGTCGGGGGCGGTGGGGCCGTCCCGGTGCGAGGGGTGGTGGAAGGTCTGGGCTGGCAGGATGATAGGTCGCGGGAACCGGTTTGATTGGGGTTTGCAAGCCGCTGGCGGGCGGGGCCTCGGGGCACAATGATCCACCGTGCCCCCGATGCCAACCGATGAATCCGCGGCCTCGAACCCGTTGCCGGATGTGCCGTCCCGTGCGCGTCGGGGTGGGTTCATCGCCACCGGGATGGCGATGGGCGGGAAAGTGGGGGGGAAGGTGGGGGGCGCGGCCCGGTCGTTCACGCCGGGTTCGATGCCGGGGTTGGCGGCCCGGAACTACCGGTTCGAACTGGTCAGCGCGTTCTACCTGCCGTTTTTGCTCGCGGTGGTGGACTCAACGATCATCGCGGTGGTGGCCAAGATCGCGTTCGAGGGGGCGGTGTCGCCGGGGATGCTGAACATCGTGGTGGCGATCCTGGCGGCGTCCACGGCGTTCGCCAACATCGTCAGTTTCGCGTGGGTGAAACTGGCCCACGGGAAGGACAAGATCCGCTTCATCAACGGGCTGCAACTGGCCATGATCGTGATGGTGGCGGGCATCGGTCTGGTGCCGCGGACGGGCGGGGGCCTGTGGACGCTGGTGGCGCTGGTGCTGATGGCCCGGTTCTGCTGGGCGGGGTTCGTGACGATCCGCTCGACGATCTGGCGGCAGAACTACACGAGGGCCATGCGGGCGCGGGTGACGGGCAAGCTGGCAACGATCCAGGTGCTGTCGGTGGCGGTGCTGGGGGTGGGGCTGGGCACTGCGATGGACCTGGACGATCGGGCGTTCCGTTTCTTCTTCCCGATCGGTGGAGCGTTGGCGTTGATCGGGGTGTGGGCGTGGAGCCGGATCCGCGTGCGTCAGGGGCCTTCGCTGGTGCGGCAGGAGCGGGCGGCCGGATCCGCGTTGGATGCGCCGTCGATCAGCCCGATGTCGGTGGTGCGGCTGCTGCGGGGCGACAAGCAGTATTCGGCCTACATGTCGTGCATGATGCTGCTGGGGTTGGGAAACCTGATGGTGACGCCCGTGCTGGTGATCGCGCTGCGGGACCTGTTCCGGCTGGAGTACCTCGGCGGGATCATGATCGCCAACAGTCTGCCGCTGGTGATGATGCCGCTGAGCATCCCTCTGTGGGCGCGGCTGCTGGACCGGGTGCATGTGATCGAGTTCCGAGCCATCCACTGCTGGTTCTTCGTGACGGCCTCATGCATCGTGACGGTGGCGGCGGTGACGCGCAACCACCACCTGCTGTACTTCTCGGCCATGATCCAGGGGCTGGCGTTCGGCGGCGGGGTGCTGGCGTGGAACCTGGGCCACCTGGACTTCGCGCCAGCGCACCGGGCCAGCGAATACATGGGCGTTCATGTGACGCTGACGGGGCTGCGCGGGCTGATCGCGCCGTTCCTGGCCGTGGGCATCTGGAAGGGGCTGGAGTATGTGTCGCCCGGGGCGGGGGCGTGGACCTTCGCGTTCTGCGCCGCGCTGTCCGCGGCGGGGGGCGTTGGGTTCTGGAGATTACGCAACAAGCGCAAGCGTGAGCTGGCGGCCGACCCCGAGAAGCGCGTGCAGGGCAGGGCGGACGGTCCGGCGGTGGAGACGCCGAGGTGAGGGGGGAGGTACGCATAGGTGCAGAGGGCGCGCAGAGGCCGCAGAGAGAAATGAGCCGCGGGCTTCAGCCCGCGCGGTGTTGGGGATGGCCCTGGGCACGGCATGTCTGGGAATGAGAGTGGTTGGCGGTCGCGGAGACCCGGTATCGAACGCGGTTGGTGATTGCAAAGACCGCGCGGGCTGAAGCCCGCGGCTCATTAGTGGCGGAAGTGCCGTACGCCCGTCATCAGGCAAGTGACGCTGTGGGTGTCGCACAGGGCGATGGTCTCGTCGTCGCGCTTGGAGCCACCGGGGTGGACGATGGTGGTCACGCCCGCGTCGATGAGAGTGCGGGGGCCGTCCGGGAAAGGGAAGAAGGCATCGGAGACGGCGATGGCGCCCTTGGCCAGGTCGGCGGCTTTGCGCACTGCGCCGAGGCAGGAGGCGACGCGGTCCATCTGGCCCGCACCCGCGCCGAAGAGGCGCACGGAGCCGGTGTCCACGCCGCCGATCAGGACCGCGTTGCTCGACAGGGCGCGGCAGACGCACTCGAGCACGGCCGCGGCCTGCAGGGTGTCGGTGGTCGGGGTTGGCCCGGCGGTGTGTGTCCATGCGGCGGGGTTGGGCACGGTCAGATCACGCTCCTGCACCAGCAGGCCGCCGGGAATGAACTTGTGTTCGGTGCGGATGTCGGGCGCGGCGTCGCCGACCTCGAGCAGGCGGACCATCTTCCAGCGGGACATGAGGATGTCCGCGGCGTCGGCGTGGAATGACGGGGCGATGATGACCTCGAAGAAGGTGCCCTCCGCCGCGATCCGCTCGGCGGCCGCCTGATCGACCGGGGCGGTGAGCGTGAGGATGCCGCCGAAGGCCGCCATCGGGTCGCCCGCGATGGCCATGTCCACGGCGGTGCGGGCGTCGGACGCCGCGGCCGCGCCGCAGGGGTTGGTGTGCTTGACCACCACGGCGCACACGCGCCCGGAGGTGGTCCGCATCGAGCGGGCCAGCTCCAGCGCGGCGCTGGCGTCGTTCATGTTGTTGAAACTCAACGCCTTGCCGTGCAACTGCCGGGCGTTGACCAGCGTGCCGGCGGGGGCGTTGGGGGCGCGATACACCGCGGCCTTCTGGTGCGGGTTCTCGCCGTAGCGGAGTTCCTCGATGCGCTCGTAGGCGAGGGTGAGTTTCGCTGGTGTGAGATCATCCGGCCCCGCGAGGTGGGTGGAGATGGCCGCGTCGTAGGCCGCGGTGCGTCGGAACGCCTCCACCGCGAGGCGGCGGCGCAGGGACAGCGTGGTCCGGCCTTCGTTGGCTTCCAGGTCGGCGATCAGGTCGGTGTACTGCGCCGCGTCGGTGACGACGGCCACCGCCGCGTGGTTCTTCGCGCCCGAGCGGATCATCGAAGGCCCGCCGATGTCGATCTGCTCGATGGCCTCGGCCTCCGTGACACCCGCGTTGGCCACCGTCGCCTCGAAGGGGTAGAGGTTGACGCACACTAGGTCGATCGGCTCGATGCCGTGTGCGGCCATCGCGTCGGTGTGGCTGGTCAGATCCCGCCGGCCCAGCAGCCCCCCGTGGACCAGCGGGTGCAGCGTCTTGACACGCCCGTCGAGCATCTCGGGGAAGCCGGTGACCTCCTCGATGCCCGTGACGGGGATGCCCGCGTCGGCGATGGCCTTGGCCGTGCCGCCGGTGGAGATCAGTGTCACACCGCGAGCGTGCAGAGCACGGGCCAGCTCGATCAGCCCGGTCTTGTCGGAGACGGACAGCAAGGCCCGACGCATGGGGACGAGATCGAGGGTGTTGGGTTGGGCGGGGTGAGGGGTGGTCATTGTGGCGGCCATGGGGTTCTCGGGAGGATGATGGATTGTTGTGCCCGGATACCAGAAAGAAAAAGGCCCGGACGCATCCGGGCCAGTTGTCGTTTTCATGGGCACCCGAATGGGGTGGTGGGGAGGGGGGGTGGGAGGGGATGTCAGCGGGGGGAGAACTTGGCGACTGAGCCGTCGGCGCTGATGGCGTAGATGTTGCCGTTCTCGGGGTTGTCGGCTCGCAGGCCGGACATGCCAGGCAGGGCGGCGCGGCTGATGATGTCACCCCGGCGGGCGTCCACGCGGAGCAGTTCCCGACCGGTCCAGACCATCAGGTCACCCCGGTTGGTGGTCACAACCCAGCCGCCGAAGTCACGGTTCTTCCACACGGTCTGGCCGGTGGTACCGTCGATGGCGATCATGCCGGTGTCGGCGGTGGTGGCATAGAGAATGCCGTCGAGGAGGACTGGCTGCACGGTGACGGGGGCGGAGGAGCGCAGACGCCAGAGGCGGGTGCCGTCTTCGGTGTCATAGCCGTACACGGACTGGTCCTCGGAAGCAAGGAACAGGTAGTGCCCGTCGGTGACCATGAGGTCGCCGGCATCACCGGAGATCCGCATGGTGGCCAGGCCGCGGGCGGTGCTGACTTCGAGGATGCGCAGATCACCCTTTGTGCTGATGCCCGCGATGCGGTCCTCATCCACGAACAGGGGGTCGGTCTCGATCTGCCCGTCGAGCTGGTATTCCCAGGCACGGATGTCGTAGCGTGTGTCGAAGGCCACCAGCCGGCCCTCGGCGGTGCCGAGGACTGCCAGCGGGCCGTAGAAGACCGGGCGGGTGGTGGCGATCCCGTTGATGGGGGTGCGGTCCAGCGTGTTGCCGGTCTTGAGGTCGAGTTCGTGCAGTTCGGTCTCGTTGGTCACGGTGACCGCGTTGTCCCGGCGGGTCAGGCCGAGGAAGCGGGTGTTGGTCTCGGCCACCTGCTTGTTCCAGCGGATGCGTCCTGTGCTTGATTCCAGCACGCTGACCATGGCTCCGGTGTCCTGCACCACGAGCAGGTCTTCGTAGGCCTCGGCGAACTGGATCTGTCCGCGGGCCGTCAGCGGCGGGCTGCTGGTCCATTCCCACCGGTATCCCACCCCGGCCCAGGCGTCGAAATCGACCTTCTGAGCGTCGGCAAGCCGGATGCCGCCGCGCGGCGCGGGCGAACCCGACGAGCAGGCCGGAAGGAGGGCGGCCGCCCCGAAGAGGGCCAGAACCGACAGGGCTCGCATCGCGGGGAAGAGGCGGAGGGGGGAGGG
>CAZXGL010000047.1:0-16647 GCA_964640595.1 uncultured Phycisphaeraceae bacterium
AGCGCAAGTCTTACAGCCATGGCGCAAAGGCCCTTGCAGTCGCGGCTTGTCGTGCGCATCACGCCCGCCGGAAGCGCGACCCGGCCCGCTTGACCCGCCCGCCGAGTTCCAGCATCGTCAGTTCGGCACGGATGCGTCCGGCATCGATGCCGACCAGCTCGCCCAGGTCCTCGGCCGAGCGCGGCTCGGTGAGATGGGCCAGGATGGCCCGCTGGGTGTCGGACAGGTCGCCGATCGGGGTTTCCGGCTCAGCGTCCTGGGCGAAAAGGGGCGATCGGGTGGGGTCAGCGGTCATCGCGTCGTGCGTGCCCGCGTGGAGGTGTCGGGCGTGGCCTTCGAGGACGCCGATCACATCGGCGGGCGTGCAGACCAGGTGCGCGCCCTGCCTGAGCAGCTCGTGCGTGCCGTCGCTCGCGGTGGAATCGACGCGACCGGGCACGCCCATCACCTCGCGCCCGTGGTCGTCCGCGGCGTGGCGGGCGGTGATGAGCGCGCCGCTCTTCAGCCCGGCCTCGATCACGAGCACGCCCAGCGCCAGGCCGGAGATGATGCGGTTGCGGGCGGGGAAGTTGTCGGCGTTGGGGCCGGTATCGGCGGGCAGCTCGCTGATGACCGCTCCGTGGCCGTCGGCGATGCGGTCGAAGAGGTCGGTGTTCTCGGGTGGGTAGCGTTTGGCGATGCCGCAGCCGAGCACGGCGATGGTGCGCCCGCCCGCGTCGATCGCGCCGCGGTGCGCGGCGGTGTCGATGCCCCGTGCGCCGCCGGACACGATGGTCAGGCCGGAACGGGCGAGCGATCCGGCGAAGCGGGCGGCCTGCTCGATGCCGTAGTGCGTGCAGCCGCGCGAGCCGACGATGGCAATGGGGTAGCGGTCCAGATCGTTCGGACGGAGCGTGCCGCGGACGGTCAGCACGGGCGGAGCGGCGGGGATGGCGCGGAGCAGCGATGGATACCCGTCATCGGCCAGAGTAACGACGGTCGCTCCCGCGTTGGCGATGCGTTCGAGTTCGCGGCTGACAAGCGCGTCGGACTGCTTGATGCCTTCGAGCAGGGCGCGGGCGGTTTTGTCGCCGATACCGGGCACGCGGGCGAGTTCCGCGGCCGATGCGGCGCGGATGCGATCGAATGATCCGAATGCCTCCAGCACGCGCGCGATCCGCACCGGTCCCATGCCGGGGACCAGCGTGAGGGCGAGCAGGCCGCGGGCGGTGGATGGGAGTGCGTCGGGTGCGTGCATGGCGGGAGGGGTCGGCTAGAACTCAAAGGCGGCCACGGGTTCGACGCGTGCGTACACGCGGCTGTCGGTCTTCTGGTGCCGGTCGAGCATGCGGGCGACGATCTCGACGGGCGTGTCGGCCGGCACCTCGCTGAGAGCGCGCAGCTCGACGAAGGCCTGCGTGTGCATGAAGGCCGGGTCGGGCCGACGCACGGTCACGAAGATGCGTCGGCCTTCCGGTGTGATCTCGGCCTTGTCGATCGTGAAGCTCCAGCCGCCGGTGGGCACCTGCATGATGAGCAGGTGCCGCCCCCCCGACCCCCCCGCCCCCCCCACCCCCCCCGTTCCCCCGCTCTGATCGAGGCGGATGGGTGGGACGGCCGGATCGGGCGCGGTGATGGTCACTTTGTTGTTCCCCCAGGGCAACAGACTGCATCCGGTGGTGAGGATGGCGGTGCCGGCGCTCAGGGCCGCGATGGCGGCGAGGATGGTGCGAGACATGGCGTCCCTCCGTCGCCCGGTGCGATCGGGCGTGTTCGTTGGATGTATGGTAGCGGGGGTGGGTAGAGGAGGGGAGGGGGCTTAGGCGAGGAGATCAACCAAGCGGCCGCTGCCGGTCTGGCGCAGGATCGGGCGGGGGAGGGGGGGGGCTTCGACCACGATCCGCATGGCTGGTTCGCGCTGGATGGGCGGGAGTTCGCCGAGCTTGGGGAGCAGGCCGGGGCCAGTGCCCGGTTTCGCCGCGGGATCGATGGTGGGCTCGAAGCGATCGGGTTCGCGCTGGATCGCGGGTTGGATCTCGGCGAAGGGCGGCGCGCTGGGGAACCGGGTGCGGTTCAGATCCTAGAGGTAGCGGTGGAAGACCACGGCACCCGGGGGGGCCGGCGTGGAGCCGCAGGGCGGGGGCGGCGTCAGGGATCGGGCTTGGATCGGTCCACTCTGCACGCTGGGAGTGGTGCAGCGGGCGGGCCGTGGGTGTGCCGGACGGTGGGGTCCGAGAAAACGGGGCCTGCGGCGGAAGCGCGGCGGATTCCGGGCGCGTTCGCGGATCAGGGCGTGGTGGGGTTGTGCGGGGTGTGGTGCGGGGGCGACATCTACCATGGCCCCGGATGCGCACCGATGACCTGGATTTCGAACTGCCGCGTGAACTGATCGCGACCAGGCCCGTTGAGCCGCGGGACGCATCGCGGCTGCTGGTGGTGTCCCGGTCGGACCCCGGGCGGCTGGAAGACCGCGTTTTCACGGATCTGCCGGGGCTGCTGAACGCGGGGGATACGCTGGTGTTCAACCGCTCGCGCGTGATCCCGGCCCGGCTGGAGGGGATCAACCCGGCGACCGGGGGGCGGGTCAGCGGGCTGTATCTGAAGGATGCAGGGGTGCGGGGTGGGGGGGGCGGGCGGGCGGTGTGGGTGGTGCTGCTCAAGGCCAAGCGGTCTCGCGCGGGCGGGCGGGTGGTGTTGATCGGGGCGGATGGGGCCGAGACGGGCGTGGTGCTGGAGTTGATCGAGCCGTGTATAGAGGAAGGGCCGGGGGCGTGGGTGGTGGCGGTCGAGGGGGGTGTGAGTTCGGAAGTGTTGGAACAGTCGGGTCTTACGCCGTTGCCGCCGTACATTTTGAGCGCGAGGAAGGAGCGGGGGGAGGCGGTGCCGGACGGCCTAGACCGATCGTTCTATCAGGCGGTGTTCGCCGCGCAGGAGCGGGGCGAGGCGGGTTCGGTGGCGGCCCCCACGGCCGGGCTGCACTTCACGGATCGGGTGCTGGCCGACCTGGCCGCCCGGGGGGTCCAGCGGCGGGAGGTGGTGCTGCATGTGGGCGCGGGGACCTTCCGCCCGGTCGAGGCCGAGCGGCTGGAAGACCATGTCATGCACAGCGAGCGGTGCTGGCTGGGCACGGCGGGGGATTTGTTGCCGCGAGGGGAAGGCGAGGGAAGGGTGATTGCGGTGGGGTCCACCTCGGTGCGCACGCTGGAGGCGGCGGCTGGGATGCTCGAAGACCCGGCCACCGCCGAGCGGGCGCGGGGGGGGGGGTGGTTCGAGACGGACATCCTGATCGCCCCGGGGTATCGGTGGAAGGTGGTGGACGGGATGGTGACGAACTTCCATCTGCCGCGCTCGACGCTGATCGCGATGGTGGCGGCCGCACTGGAAGGGCCGGGAGTGGACGGCGTGGAACGCGTCAAGGAGGTGTACGCGCACGCGGTGAAGGAGGGGTATCGGTTCTTCTCGTACGGTGACGCGATGGTGGTTTTGCCGTGAGAACCAGGAATGCGGGCTCTCTTGCAAAAATATGTCTGGGTGCCTTGATAACACGATTATGGGGTGGATACACTAGAAAACCGTGGTTCATGGAAACCAACCAGCGAGGGCGATTTTCGCCTGATTTCGGGAGACCGACCATGTGGAAGCAGTTCAGAGCCTTCGTCAGTGGGATGTTGATTGCCGCCATGGCCCTGTCCACATCCCCGGTTTGGGGGATGCAGTTCCAAGATCCCCCGATGCGACAGGCTCCGCCCGCAACGCCGAGCGAGTGGCAAGATGCAGTGACCGTCATTGGCGCGGGTCTCGAGTCTGAAAGTGCAATTGGGTGGCAATTTGAAGAGATGCGTCAGTATGGGATTTGGCTCTATTATGTCTGGGAGTGTGCCTTTGGGCGTGCCTTATCGCCTGAGGATCGCTATCCCGTGATTCAACAGTCCGGCTTGCTGGCAGATGGTGTCTACGACCTGCATGCTATGACTGGAGAGACCGCCAGTATCGAATTGGTTAGAACGGATCACTTGACGAGAAGTCAGATTCTTGATCTGCTCGATCCCGGCGTAGAATTTGGATCCGGCTGTCCAAGGTTTTGGGGTGGCGTATGGACAGATCACGGGTGATGGATGTACTAAAGAACTTTTGGTGCAGTTGCATTTACTCGAAGTTGATGGTGTTCAAGTGTCCGTTGTTTATCTTGGTGGCGAAATTCCGCTTGATGTTTTTTACGCGATGAAAATTACCACAGAACCTCTGCCAGGAGTTCTCTTGCAGAACCCGCAGCCCGGTGAGCCAAGTGAACCCGGACCTGATCCACAACCTGTTTGCACAGAGAGCCCGTGTGCTAAGTTGGCGAGAGATAAGCTGCGTGACGAAGTAGACCGGCAAGTGGCTAACGCGCACGGGTGCGACACGGATTACAAGTTGACAACTGCTGGAATTGCGGCTGGGTGCTTGGGAATTCTTGTTTTGACACTGGGGTGGGCTGCGCTCGCTACTGGCGGATGCGTCGTGGCGATGTTGGCGGCTGAAAGAAGCTGGAAAGGGTGTCGCCAGGATGCACATGATGCAATCCGGGACGCTTGGCGAGAGTTTCGACTGGATTTGATGCAGTGTGGGTTTACTCCGCCCCAGGATGATCTGGATATGTGGCGTGCTTGCTATAGTACCGGCTTGGAGTGATGCGTAAATTTGAAGTATCTGGATAATTATTAAAATGAAAACGAGTTGTTTTGCGCATTGTGAAGTTTTAATCTATGCAAATGCATGTTCATCTCGTATCATCTGCGGTTGGATTAAGCCGCTTTGGTGAGTACGCAACCGGTGAGCAGGTCATGCTGCTCAAGCGAGCGAGGGCAATGCGGCCTGTGCGGAGCGCGATTGCAGGAGTCTATTTACCGTTAATGTTCATGGTTGTTTTTGTGCGTCTTGCGTATAGTTCGACAACTGGCTGGAATACCGATCCATTGATGTGGGCGATTGCGTTTTTTTGGGGAGTGTATGTGGTCGGGGATCGGATCCAGGCCGGGTGGCTGCCGGGGATCTATTCGCTGGAGTGGTCGCCGGCGGGGCTGGATGCGCGGCTGCTGTGGTGGTCGGATGTGATCCCGCCGGGCACGGAGGTGGTGGTGCGGTTCGGGCTCTTGGTTACGGCGGTGCGATCGCCGGGGGGACGGTGGTATCCGGTGCCGGGGGTGGTGTTTGATCGGCTGATGGAGGCGCGGGAAGGTTTGGAGTGATGGCGGACTTCGCCGTAACTCGGCGGGGGCTTCCAGCCCCCCGTCGCCGCGCAGCGGCGAGCCGTGACGGGATCGGGCTTCGCTCGGAGGCCGAGTGGAAGTTAGCTCCACGGGTTTGGTTCACGATGACGGGGCCGGTGTTCTTCCGTGATGCGTGAACCGGTGCGTTAAGGCGGTGGTAGGATGCCGCATGGGGTTCTCCTGGCGACGGATGGGTATCGCTCTCTTGGTGGCGTTTGCATGCGCGGTCGGGCTTGCGTTGTACTGCCGATCCATGCCCTCGCTCCCGAACGGGTACGCGCTCGGGCATTCATGGGATGTGCCGGGCGAGTTTGTGGTGCTGGGGCCGGAGCGATATTTGACCGTGAGTCGGCTTGGCCATGAGGGTGTGGCCGTGGACGGCCATGTGGCGGGCGTTGCGGTGGAGGGTGGGCGGTTCATCGTGGTCGATCAGCGGTTGGGGCGGGGGCGGAAGCAAACAGGTTCGGGGCGGTACTTTCTGATCGACTCCGTCGGGCACACGATCTCCGGGCCGTTGTCGGCTGACGAGATCGGGGTGTCATTGGGCAAGCCGCTGACGGGGTTGCGTTTCCGACGGGTTTCATGCGGGGGGTGAACTGGGCGGTCGGGCTTCGCTCGGAGGCCGAGTGGAACTCCGCCCCGCGGGGTTCTGGCTGCGCCCGAACGGGGGGCTGGAAGCCCCGCGCTCCGGGAGAGGGAGGCCGCCGCTCCGAGGGTGCGTTTCGTGTCGCTTCGGTGGGGAAAATGACGATGAAGAAGCGTCACGAATGGACCTGAACGAACTCATCTCGGGGTTGGATCTGCGGGTGGTTGGCCACGCCGCCGGGGTGCGGGTGTGCGATATCACGGAGGACTCGCGGACGGCCGTGCCGGGGTCGCTGTTCATCGCGCGGGCGGGGCTGCAGTTCGACGGGCGGAAGTCGGCGGCGGACGCGGCGGCGTGCGGGGCGGTGGCGGTGCTGGCGGATACCGACGAGTTTGACCCGCCCCTTCCTCCTCCGCACCGGCACGATCGCCCCGTGGTGCTGGTGACGGACCGCGTGCCCGAGGGGGCGGCCCGGCTGGCCGAGCGGTTCTATGGGAACCCCTCATCCAGGCTGCAACTGGTCGGGGTCACGGGGACCAACGGCAAGACCTCGGTGGCGACCATGACACGGGCGATCCTGCAAGGGTTTCGGCCCGAGCCGGTCAGGACGGGGCTGATCGGGACCGTGGAGGTGGACGACGGTCGGGAGGTGGCCCCGGCGGCCATGACCACCCCGCCGGCGGTGGAGCTATCGCGGACCTTCGCCACGATGGTGGATGCGGGCTGCAGGGCGGCGTGCATGGAGGTATCCAGCCATGCGCTGGATCAGCGCCGAGCGGACGCGCTGCGGTTCGCGGTGGGGATCTTCACGAATCTGACGGGCGACCACCTGGATTACCACAAGACCACCGAGGCCTACCTGGCGGCCAAGCGGCGGCTGTTCGGACTGTTGCCTGATGGTGGCGTCCGTGTGCTCAATGCGGACGACCCGGCGTCGGACGCGATGGACAGCGGAGGAGGGGCGAGCGCGCGGTGGTGCTCGAGCCGGGGTGATGCGCGGGCCAACTGGCGGGTGTTGGTCGAGTCGGCGGACCTGTCCGGCATGGTGATGGTGATCGACTGCCCGATTGGGGTGATGCGTGGTCGGGTGCCGGTGGTGGGGGGGCATAGTGCGATGAATGTGCTCCAGTCCGCGGCGGCGGCCGACGCGGTGCTGGAGCGGATGGGCGTGCCGGCGGAGCGGCGTCGTGCGGGGATCGAGGGCGCGTTGCCGTCGGTCCATGCGCCGCGCGGGCGGTTGCAGCCGGTGTCGGGTCCGGAGGACCGGGTGTCGGTCTTCGTGGATTACGCCCACACGGACGATGCGTTGGAGCGGACCCTGACCGCCGTGCGCGAGGTGCTGCCGGAGAACGCCTCGCTGACCGTGGTCTTCGGCTGCGGCGGGAATCGGGACACCACCAAGCGGCCGCGCATGGGCCGTGTGGCTTCCATGCTGGGCGACCGCGTGATCGTCACCAGTGACAACCCGCGCAACGAACGCCCCGGCGCGATCGTGGACGCGATCCTGGCGGGCGTGCCGAAGGATGTCAGGCCCAGGTGCGTGGTGCAGGTGGACCGAGGTCTGGCGATCCGCCAGGCGGTGCTGGACGCGCGCGATGACGAGGTGATCGTCATCGCGGGCAAGGGGCACGAGACCGAGCAGATCTCCTGCGACGCGGCGGGCAACCCGCTGGTGCGCCACTTTGACGATGCGGAACAGGCCCGGGCCGTGCTGCGCGAACGACGCTTGCGGACCGCGGCGGGGAGCCGCGGGTGAGCCTGTGGTCATGGGATCAGATCCGGGATCTGACCGGCGGGCGCTGGCTCGTCGGGCCATCGCCCGATGCACCAACGCCCATGGGAGTGGCCATCGACACGCGCGAGGTGCGCCCGGGCAACATCTTCGCGGCGTTCAAGGGCGAGCGGACCGACGGGCACGCGTTCATCCCGAGCGCGGCGGAGGCCGGGGCCGCGCTGGCGATCGTGACGGACGCGGCGGGCGTGCCCGCGGGCGTGACCGTCCCCGTGCTGCTGGTGGACGACGCGACACGGGCGCTGACCGAGCTGGCCCGATTCTGGCGGCAGGCGGTGCCGGGGTTGAAGGTCATCGGCATCACCGGCTCGAACGGGAAGACGACCACCTGCCGCCTGATGCACGCCGCGGCCTGCACGGTGGAGGCCGGCGGGGTGCCCGGCACCGCGCCGAGCAAGAGCTTCAACAACGAACTGGGTGTGCCGATCACCATCCTCAATGCGCGTCCGGATGACAGGGTGCTGGTCTGCGAGATCGGCATGAGCACGCCGGGCGAGATCGCACGCCGCTGCGAACTGGCTCGGCCCGACGCGGCCATCATCACCACGGTGGCCGAGGCCCACTTCGCGGGCCTTGGTTCGCTGGAAGCCATCGCGGCGGAGAAGGCGTCGATCGCGTCCGAAATCGGACCGCACGGGATCGTGGTGATCCCGGCGGGTCTTCCGCTGCTGGACGCGGCTTTGGAGGCGACGGGCACGCGGGGAAGGGGGGCCAGGGTGGTGCGGGTCGGCCCGCCGGACGACGCGGACCTCACACTGGGCGACATCGAAACACGGTCGGGACGCACGGCGTTCACGCTCTCCGGCGTGCGGTTCGAGATCCCGATGGAGGGCGCGCACAACGCATCGAACGCGGCCCTGGCGGTGGTGGTGGCGCGGTGGCTGGGGGTCATGGATACCGCCATCCGCGCCGGGCTGGCGATGGCCCGGCCCGCTCCCATGCGGCTGGAGCGCACCATCGTCCCCACCCAGCCACCGATCACGATCATCAATGACGCCTACAACGCCAACCCCGGCTCGATGCGGGCGGCGCTGCGTGTGCTGGCGGATTCCGAGGGTCTGGATGCAGGGGGTGTTGGTGGTGGTGGGGGGGGGCGACTGATCGCGGTATTGGGAGACATGCTGGAGCTGGGGGCCATCGCAGCGCGGGCGCACCGGGAGGTGTTGGAAGCCGCGCATGATGCGGGCATCGGGACGATCGCCACGGTGGGGCCGCTGTTCGCGGCGGCCGCCGCGGACTTTGAAGGGGAGATGGGTGTCCATGCCGAGGCCGGCACGGATGATGCGAGTGTGGCCCGGGTGGTCGCGCTGGTGCGTCCGGGTGACACGGTGCTGGTCAAGGGTTCAAGGGGGATGCGTCTGGAGCGGGTGGTGCGCCTGCTGCACGAACGGGCGACCGCGACGGTCGCGGCGCGTGCCGGGTGCGGCGGATGATCTATTTGCTCTTCACCCTGCCGTGGATGCGCCGGTTCCTCGAGTGGATCTGGCTAGACCCCCTGCTCGGCCTGATCGACCAAGTGCAGTTCCGCGCCTTGCTCGCGGCGGGGCTGTCGTTCGCCATCGTCATTGCCTTCGGCAAGCGGACCATCCGCTTCCTGATTGGCTTGAAGATCGGCGATGCGGGCGAGAGCGACGCGGAGATGCTCCGCGCGCACGCGAGAAGCAAGGCCAATGTCCCCACGATGGGGGGCATGCTTATCTGCGGAGCGATCCTGGCTTCCACGCTGCTGCTGGCGGATATCTCCACGCCCAAGGTGCTGCTGGGCCTGTTCGTGCTGATCTGGCTGGCGTGTGTGGGCGGGGCCGACGACTGGCTGAAGCTGACGGCCTCGCGCCGCGGAACAGGCCGCCAGGGGCTGTATGCATGGGAAAAACTCGTGTTCCAGCTCGGCATCGGGCTGCTTGCGGGCTACTTCGCGTACCGGTACACCAGCGCGCCCACTGGGCCTTCGATGGGTCATGTGCTCAATCTGCCGTTCCAACGGACCATCATTCCCGGCGAGTGGGTGCTCAATCCGAACCTGATCTTTCTGCCGCTGCCGTTGTTCGTGCTCTTCGCCCTGTTGATGATCGCGGGTTTGAGCAACGCGGTGAACATCACGGACGGGATGGACGGGCTGGCGGGGGGCATCTCTGGCGTGGTGAGCTTCGCGCTGCTGGTGCTGGCGTTGATCGCGGGCAGGGAGTGGTGGGCGCAGTACCTGCTGGTGCCGCACATCACGGGGGCGGATGAACTCGCCGTGCTGGCCGGGGCGATGGCGGGCGCATGCCTGGGCTTCCTGTGGTGGAACGCCGCGCCGGCCCAGGTGTTCATGGGGGATACCGGCTCGCTGGCGCTGGGTGGGTTGATCGGTTACATCGCGGTGGCGATCCGGCAGGAGATCGTCATCCTGCTCATGTGCGGCGTATTCCTGCTGGAGATCGCCTCGGTCATGCTCCAGGTCGGCTGGTTCAAGTACACCCGCATCAAGAGCGGGACCGGCCGCCGGATCTTCCGCGTCGCGCCGTACCACCACCACCTGCACATGGGCGGCTGGGCGGAGAACCAGGTGGTGGTGCGTCTGTGGATCCTGGCGATCCTGCTATGCGTGGTGGCGCTGGCGACACTGAAACTGCGGTGATTGCTCCCCACCTCGGAGCGGTGGGCTTCATGCCCACCGTCGGCCCAAAGGGCCGAACACGATAAGTCCGCACTACAACCCTGCCCGGCTCAGCCGCCGATCCAGGTTGGCCCGCTCGATCATGCCGGGGATGAGGAACAGATCGACGATGGTGCCGATCAGCAGCAGGCCGCCCGTGAAGAACCAGAGCAGCCCGGTGAACCACTTGCCCGCGTAAAAGCGGTGGAACCCGGCAAAGCCGAAGAAGCCGAGGATGCAGAGCAGGTACGCGACGCCGGTGGATTTCATGTGAGACCTCCCGAAGGAGATTATTCGGGATTCGTTCTTGCGGTTTCAAGCACGGCCTCCCGCCTGCTCATCCACCAATAAAGCAGCAGGATTCCGGGGAAAATAAGCATGGAAACCTGAACAAAACCGATTTGGGGCCACCCGAACTGGTCCGATGGCACCCCGAGCCAGCGTGACAGCCATGCGATGCCCACCGGCCCGATCAACGCCGCCAGCAGCGACGCGATGAAGCCCCCGGACCACAGCCGGTTGCGTTTCGGTAACCGAGCTTGCACGGCCCACACCGCGGGGCGGATCAGTTCGAGCCGGATCCGACGCCCGTCGATGTGCCGGATTTCGATGGTGCCATACCCCGTGGCACGGTCGTTGAGATGGCTCCATGCGATTTCATCGGTCTGACTTCCACGCCGGATCCGCAGGCCGTTCTCGTTGAGTTCCTCAATCCACCAGCGGCGGGGGATGGACCAGACCTCTCGGGCGAACATCACCACACCGAGCAGCGCCCCGCCCGCAAAGAGGAGAAGAATCCCGTTCGCGGCGATGTCGGCACGGCGTCCGATCTCTCCCGTGCCATCCCCGACCGAGACCGGCCCTCCGGCGAAGAGAATCGGCCAGAGGGTGAAAAACAGCACCATGATGAGAAGCGTGAGTGGTCCGATCAGGGCCCGGCGTCCGGCACCGGGCCGGATCACCATCCTGAACGGATGGGTCGGATCCGCGAACCAGGCGATGGCGGCGCGGGCGAGGTGGACCGGGCGGTGCGGTTTCTTCAGCCGCAGCGCGATGGGGCGCCGCTCGATTCTCAGCGGCTTTCCTTCCGCATCCCGGCATCGCGGTTCCACCCCGTTCGCAATCCGATCCCATGGGAGCAAGCTCCCCACGGGAACAACTTCACCGCCCTGCGTGCCGACGACCCGCAGCCCGTCCGGCTCGATCTCGGCGTTGACACGGATGGGCCACCAGGGAAGCGCTATGCGTGATTTTACGCATCTGGAGGGGCGGACTTCCTCTGAACTCTGGACCGGTAGGCTGGAAGCCCATCGCTCCGAGTTGGCGAGTTCAGCGATCCCCGAAGCAGGTATACACGCTCCGCGCCGCGGCGATCAGGGGGTGGTCCAGCGGCACGAGCCGCTGCTTGCCCGCGGCGGCGGTGATCTCGACATCGCCCAGATCCCCGCCGCGCATCACCACCAGGCGGTTCTTCTTGCCCATCTTGAGCAGTTCCATGGCGTGATGGCCGAACTGGGTGGCCAGGATGCGGTCGCCGGGCACGGGGGTGCCGCCGCGCTGGGTGTGGCCGAGCACGACATAGCGGGACTCGATCTCGGTGCGTTTCTCGATCTCGTCGGCCAGCCACTTGCCAACGCCGCCCAGGCGGATGGGGTCCGGGCTGGTTTCGTCCACCCGTTCGACGATCTGGGCACCGCCCTTGGGCTTGGCGCCCTCGGCGGCGGCGATGATGGTGAACCGTTTGCCCTTCTGGCTGCGGTCCAGGCAGGTTTTGCAGACCACATCCATGTTGAATTCGATCTCCGGCAGCAGGATCACATCGGCCCCGCTGGCCACGCCCGAGCTGAGGGTGATCCAGCCCGCGTTGCGACCCATCAGCTCGACCACCATCACGCGGTGGTGGCTGGCGGCCGTGGTGTGGACGCGGTCCAGGGCCTCGGTCGCCACCATCACGGCGGTCTGGAAACCGAAGGTGATGTCCGTGCCGTACAGGTCGTTGTCGATGGTCTTGGGCACGCCGATGCAGTTGATGCCTGCGTCGGCGATGGGCTTGGCGGCCGACATGGTGCCGTCGCCGCCGATGACCACCAACGCCTCGATCTTGCGGATGTGCAGGTGGGTCAGGCAGACCTCGGTCATATCGCGGAACTTGAGCGTGCCGTCGGGGTTCTTGCCCACGGGGTACTTCTGGGGGTTGGTCTTGTTGTTGGACCCCAGGATCGTGCCGCCCATGGTCAGGATGTTGGAGACATCATCCAGGTTCAGCGGACGGATGCGGTCCTCGATCAGGCCCAGGAAACCGTCCTCGATGCCCATGACCTCGATGCCGTGGTTCAGGGCGTCCTTGACCACGGCCCGGATGACGGCGTTCAGGCCTGGGCAGTCGCCTCCGCCGGTCAGGACACCGATTCTTTTGATGTTGGAAGCCGGGACGCGGTCGTGGATGGTCGCCATATGGCGGGGATGGTACCGCGTGGGGCTAGAGTTTGCCCGCTGCCCGCCGGGATGGTGCCCGGGTTGGAAGGGGAGCCGGGAGATCGCCATGCCGCAGTTCGCCGCTCTGCTCGTCAGCACACTCTTTGCCGTGCCCCTCGTCGCCCCCCCCGCCCCCCCTGCCCCCCCCATCCCGCCTGCCACCTCCGCCTCGGCTGAGCCGGTGACTCTGGCTTTCCGGTTCGTCGAGGGTGCCCCCACCCGGTTCGACATGACCCAGGAGATGACGAGCACCCAGACCGCCTTCGGCGAGACCGCGGTGGTCCGGACCCGGACCGCCAACCGCACGCGCACCGAGCTGGTTGAGCGCAAGAGCGATGGTTCCTTGGTGATCGCCAACACCATCGAGTCGGTCCGCTTCTGGGCCAAGGACGACGCCGAGGAGGTCAGCTTCGATTCCGAGAACCCGGCGGACAAGTCCAAGACGGCGGACGCCGCCATCGCTTCGGTGGCGTTGATGCGGGATGTGCGGGTGCTGCTGCACCTGGGGCCGGACGGCACCGTTCGCGCGGTGCCCAACGCCGATGAGCTGCGCGACCGGGCCGCGGCGATGCAAGACCCAATGCAGTCGGAGATTGCCGGTCAGCTCTGGACGGTGGAGGCCCTGACGGCGATGTACGAGGGCAACTTCAAGCTGCTGCCGTCCGTCCCCGTGCGCCCCGGCGACACCTGGACGCACACGGTGGAACTGCCCTTCGATCTGGGCGTGATCGTGATGACCATGAACATGACGCTCAAGGGTGTGGATGTGGAGGCCGGGCGCTCCTTCGCCAGCATCGGGATCACGGGGGAGCTGACATCCCGCTTCGATACCACATCCGATTTCACCATGAAGCTGGATGATTCCAGGCTGTCCGGCGAGGTCCGCTTCGACATCGCCGACGGCCTGATCGACCGCCTCAACCTCGACACGGTGTTCACGCTGAATGTGTTCGTGCCCGACCAGCCCGAGGCCCTCGCCGCGGTCCGGTTTGATCAGAAGGTCAACCAGACGCGGGTGAAGGAATAGGCCGGACGGGGATTGGGGGGGGGGGCGGGGAGGCCGGGGGGTTAGAACGGCGGGAGTTCGTCGTCAAAGTCAATATCGTTGCCGGACCCGTCGCGGAAGTTCTCCTCGGGTCCGTTTTTTTTGCCCGGTGCGAACCCGCGGTACTCGTTTGTTGGCGTGGAGGGGGCTGGCGCGAAAGACGGTGGTGAGTGGACAGGGGTCGGCGCGAAGTCGGGGCCGGAATACCCGCCGGAGTCACCCCGGCCGCCCCCCGCCCTGCCCCCTGGCGCTCCCCCTCTGTCGTCCGCGAAGTCGCGGGCGAAGCCGTACGCGCTGCCGGAGTGCATGGAGTCGTAGCTCTTGAAGCGGACGACATGCGAATCCCAGATCAGCTTGACGGTGCCGGTCGGCCCGTTGCGCTGCTTGGCGAGGATGAGTTCGGCCAGGTTGAGCTTGTCGCGGTTCTCCTCGTCGAACTCGGGGCTGTTGGGGTCCCACGAGGGGTCGCCGCGGTGGTAGTAGCTCTCGCGGTGGAGAAGGGCGACGACATCGGCATCCTGCTCGATGGAGCCGGACTCACGCAGGTCGCTCATGCGGGGACGGTTGCCCTCGCGCTGCTCCGCGCCGCGGTTGAGCTGGGCCAGGCAGATCACGGGGACTTTCAGTTCACGCGCCAGCGCCTTGATCGAGCGGCTGATCTCCGACACCTCCACCTGACGGGATTCCCGCGAGGAGGTGGGGGAGCTGAGCAGCTGAAGGTAGTCGATCACGATGCAGCCGATGCCGTGGCGCTGCTTCATGCGGCGCGCCTTGGCCCGCAGGGTCAGCACGGTCATGCCGGGCGTGTCGTCGATGATCATCGGGGCCTCGGCCAGCGCGGCGGAGGCCTCGCGCAGGCGTTCGTACTCCTCGGCGTTGACCATGCCGTTGCGGAGCTTGGCCGAGTCCACGCCCGAGCGGGCGGAGAGCAACCGCTGTACCAGCGCGCCGCGCGACATCTCCAGGCTGAAGATGCCGACGGGCACGGGCTTGGCATTGCGCCCCGGTTCCCACGGCGTGATGCCGCCGAAGGCGATCTGCTCGGCCAGGTTCAGGCACATGGCCGTCTTGCCCATCGAGGGACGGGCGGCCAGGATGATGAGTTCCTCGGGTTGCAGCCCGCTGGTCATCTGGTCCAGGTCGGGGAAGCCCGTGGGCACGCCCATGATGGGCTTGCCGTCCGCATCGTCGATGCGCTGCATCTCGGCGTGCAGCAGTTCCTTGAGTGATTCCGGCTCGGCGTTGATGTCTTCGCTGGCGATGTCGAAGATCTTCTTCTCCGCCAAGTCGATCACCCGCTTGGCACCGTCGGGCGTGCCGTCCGCGCCGGTGTAAGCGTCGTGGAGGATCTCGCCCGCGGCATCGATGAGCTTGCGCAGCCGGGCCGCGTCGGCGATCAGCCGGGCGTAGTACGGGGCCGATGCCGCGCTGGGCACCGCCTCGGCCAGTTCCATCAGATAGCCCGTGCCCCCCACCCGGTCGAGCACTCCTCGGGCGCGCAGGGTCTCGGTGAGCTGCACCAGATCGCCCGACTGGTGGGCATCGAAGGTGTCCACCAGGGCCTTGTAGATCGTGCCGTGGGTTTCCTTATAGAAGGATTCCGGCGAGGGCACGATCTCCACCACATCGTTGAGCACGCTCGGGTCGAGCAGGATGGATCCCAGCAGCGACCGCTCGGCCTCCACCGCGTGCGGCGGGGTGCGGTCGAACAGCTTGCCCATCGCCTCGCGATCGGTGCGGAAGGTCTTTGGCTCGAAGGGGGCTCGGGTCACGGGGAGTCATTTTACAGGCGACCGGGCCGAAACAAGCGGAATGATGACGATGTCCAAGAAACAGCGCACAAGAACGGTCATTGGGACCAAAGCCCGTGATGACCCTGTCGGTTGGTGGATGGCCTGTGGGCATCGGGTGTGCCGGGCCGGTCGTATCCTTTCTGTATGAGCAATCCCTCCACCCTCGGCGAGCTGGGCCGGGGCGAAATCCTGCCGGATCATCTCCCCAAGTCGCCCGTTCCCCTGTTCCGGGCATGGTTCGATGATGCCCAGGCCCGTCCGCACCAGCCCAACCCCAACGCCATGACCCTGGCCACGATCGACCCCGACGGGCGGCCGTCGGCGCGGGTGGTGCTGTGCAAGGGGCTTGCGGACGATTACCTGGTGTTCTATACGAACTATCAGGGCCGCAAGGGTCGGGCGTTGAACGCGAACCCGCGGGCCGCGGTGGTGTTCCATTGGGACCAGGCCGACCGTCAGGTGCGCGTCGAGGGCCCGGTGGTCAAATCCCCGGAGAGCGAGTCGGACGAGTACTTCCACAGCCGCCGATGGGAATCGCGGGTGGGCGCGTGGGCCAGCGACCAGACCGAGCCGATCGAGTCCCGCGAGGCATTGATCGGCAAGGTCCGGCGCACGGCGGACCGGCTGGGCGTGGACCTGGCCGCGGCGGTGGGGGGCCAGCCGATCGAGATCGACCGCCCGGCGCACTGGGGCGGGTATCGGCTGTGGTTCGAACGGGTGGAACTCTGGTGCGGGGGCGTCGGGCGCGTGCATGACCGGGCGGTGTGGACGCGCGCGCTCTCTCCGGCGGGCGATGGGTTCAAACCGGGGCACTGGTCGGCGACGCGGTTGCAGCCGTGACGCGGATCCAGTCCTGACCAGCCGCGACTGCAAGGGAGCGGCCGGGGTTACGGCAGCAGGAAAGGCATCAGGATTGAGACGGCTCCCGCTTGATTCCTGAGCGGAATCCGTCGGTCGCCGAACCGATACCAGCCGCAATCAGAACCGAGAGGACTTCCGGTTCGCTGTAGTTTGTAAGCCGCGAGGGGCATGTGCGTCGCTCGGCCGCTCCCTTGCGGGCCTTTTGCGCCATGGCTGTAAGACTTGCGCC
>CAZXGL010000048.1:0-15118 GCA_964640595.1 uncultured Phycisphaeraceae bacterium
CGGCGCAGGGCCAGGGCGGCGCGGAAGGCGGGGGTCTGGGAGTGGTGGTAGAGGGCTTCTAGGGTGAGGCCGTGGCGGTCGGCGAGGTCGAGTTCGGAGATTGAGGGGTTGTCCCAGTCGGCGAGGATGGCGCGTGCGAGGGGGGAGAGGGTGGGGGTGGGGGTGGCGGAGGGGGAAGGGTTGGAGGTGGGTTTGGCCGCGGGTGGGGGCGGGAGTGTTTGGGTTGTGTTCATGTGGGCCAGTGTACGGGATGGGGTGTGGGGGTCAAGGGTGTTTTTGGATTTTGATAGGATATTAAAAAATAGGACTCAACGACAAACGACCCGCGTGGATGCGGGCTGGGCTTGTCCCAAGTCACTTTGTCGGAAGGCTTTAGGCGGATATTGGGAGACGCTGGGTCGTCAGGCGAATGCCGCTCTGATAGCGTTGGACGGCCCGGTTCATGGCCTCGATGACAACATCGGCTCGGTTGGCAAACTCACAGTTGGCCCGGAGTTGGTCGACACTGAACTGTTCCAAGAGCGTCATGACGAGGGTGTTGGCGAAAGAAGGGGACATCATCTCGACGGCCGCGAAATCGACGCGGACGCGTTCGCCGTTGCGCAACTGCGCGACAATTTCCCGGGCCATTTCAAGGCCTTCGGAAGCGGAGCGGAGGGCGTGGGATTGGGGATGAAGGATGGTCATGAGAGGCACGCTGGGTGATTGATTACAGTATGGACCTAACGGGCGAAGAGTGCAAGTTTCTTTCCGTGAAATACCGAATATTTACCAAGCATCCCTGGAAGGGGTGGTACAAACATCCGATAACGGGATCGGTATCACCTGAATAGGTGGTCCATGCGGTTCCGCTGAGGATGGTGGCCTGGCCACCGCCAGATTCACAGTAATCACGGAGATAAGCCAAACCAGCACCGCTGTTCGGCTCGCCATGGCGGTTGAGTTGGGCATCTGGGGTACCCGACACGCCGTCAATGCAAGCCATGCGGATGGCTTCTTTGTCGGAGGAAACATGCGCGTACTTGGGATTGGTGACCAAGTGGCCTCGGATGGTCCGGCCGAGGTCGAGAACGCAGATTTCAACCTTTGAGGATTTGTCGAAAGCCTGGCCAACGACGATGCAATCGATGGGCGATTCAGCGTGCGTCAGAGCGTTGCGGATGATCTCATCGAGACTGTCCACCATGCTGGCGAACATCCCCGCAGGGAGTTGTGCGCGCGGAGCGAGTATCTCGACGATGCGTTCACCCTCGTTGCTGGGCGGCCATGCAACACAACGGGCCGTGATGTTGGTGTCGCGTGCCGCACCCCGCGGCCATTCACCCTCAAAGAAGGTGGGAAGCCCAATTTGACCAAGGTGCTCGCGGCATGATTCGGAACTGGGCGGGATCACACGAATCGGATTTTCTCTCCGGCGTGCCAGTTCACCGAGACCGCACAAACATGCTATCGCGTACGGCTTCAGGTGCGTGCATTCGGTCAAGTCGAGCGTGGAGGGAAGATTGTGAGCGGCCGCCCGCTTGAGAATGTCCCATGCAAGTGCCGCCGCGTTCCCGTCCGCGAACTCACCGGCATCTGGGAATCGACTCACCCGGAATGTACTCATCGCGGAACCTCCGGTGCGTTGTGGTCGGGTGATAGCGGGCTGTGCCTTGAGACTGCGGAGTTTAGGAACCCCACGATTCGAGGACTCATCGTGGGCGTGACCTCTCGGTGGGTTCGAGGATGGGCAGGCGGCATTCGGGGCAGGTGGTCAGGTCGGTGAGGTCGTATGCGCAAGCGGAACATCGGCCGCGGCGGCGGCGGGAGCGGGCGAGCAGCCGCATGAAGATCATGAATGCGGGCATGGCGATGGCAGTGTAGATGACGGTGTTCAAAACGATGCCGGGAAAGACGGGCTGGATGGGGAAGCGTTGGTACTGGAACGGTGTGAGACCGGTGGGCAGACCGCGTTGCCAGAGGGGGAGGGAGTCGCTGGTGTCGATCGATGGCGAAAGGTGATGATGGCTATGGACCTGCTCGCGCGCGTTTCGGTGTTGGATGTTGCGGAACGGGAAACCGAACTGGTAGATGTACTGCCAGTTTGATGTGGTCGTGGCGTGCTGCCAGCCTTGCGTGCCCGACCTTGGGAGCGAACGCCCGGCCGTGTGCATCTCGAGAGAGTGCATGAGGTAGTGAATGGCCATGGTGGATGACACAAACTTCCCCGGACCGGGCGTGCCCACCGTGACCGGGGGAGTCTGACGGTACCAGCGGGTCGGCTGGGCCAGCCAGCAGGCGACCGTGACGACCGCGTTGAGCAGCAGGCCGATGAGCACGCAGGCCAAGACAAGGCGTGCGGGATGGGATCGGGTCCGGCGGGCGGGGGACATGCAAAGTGCGTACTTGGCAGATCGTTCGAGGGTTCGTGCGGCGTCACGGGGATGACGGAACCCCACGATTCGAGGATTCGTCGTGGGCGTGAACGGGAGGATGGCCGAGTGGAACTCGGCCCCACGACTCGCCCTGCGGGCGAGCACAGGCGGAACGCCTGTGCCATCGGAAGACACGGCTCGCCCCCCCCCCCCCCCCCCAGCCGTACCACCGGGGGAGATGGCACCGAGTGCCGTCCTACCTGGAGAACACCGTGTTGACGAGTTGGTTGGCGTCGGCATCGGGGCCGGCTTTGCTCAACGCAATCTGGACCTTGCGCTCCGCGTCGGGGCGGGCGTCGCCCAGGGCCATGAGGGCGGCCAGCGCTTCCTCCGCGGCCGGGGGCAGCGAGCGGCGCGGCTCGATAATTGCAGCGCGGGCGGGCAGGCCCAGGCCCTCCACCGCCAGTTCGGTGGCGAAGCGGTCCACCTTGCCGCTCAGTTCCGCGATGACGGTCTCGGCCAGGCGCTTGCCGATCTCGGGGAGTTGCTGGAGCGACTTCGCATCCTTGGCGACGATGGCCGCGGCGATGTGGGCGGGGTCTCGCGCCAGCGCCCGCAGGGAGCGGCGGGTGCCCAGACCCTTGACCGAGGTGAACAGGTCGAAGAACTCACGCTCGTCCGGCGTGGCGAAGGCCACCAGGCGCGGGCTGAAGCTCGTGCCCTGGTTGTGACTCTCCAGATCCAGGCGGGTGTGGAGGGTGATGGTCCGGCCGACCCCCCCCACCCCCCCACCACCGTCCCCAGCATCCCCGCCCAGCCGGTCGAGCAGGTAGCGAGGGGCCTCCACACGCAAAGCCAGCGGGCCGACGGTGATGGTCAGAGCGTCGTCGATGGATTCCAGGGTGCCGGTGAGGCGGGTGAGCATGGGGGGATGGTAAGGGATGAGGGATTGGGGATCAGGCATTGGGCAGGATGGGAACGGAATTCCGAACCTGATGCCCAGTCCCTGATCCCTAATCCCTATCCTGTGCCATGCGATACGCGATGATCATGGCGGGTGGGTCTGGCACGCGGCTTTGGCCCATGAGCCGGGAGGGGCAGCCCAAGCAGTTGATCCGGTTCATCCACCGAGAGGATGGGTCGGTCGTCTCGTTGCTCCAGATCGCCGCGGAGCGGATGGCCGGGCTGGTGCCCGCCGAGCGGGCGTACATCTGCACCGGGGAGCGGTATCGGGCGCAGATTCTTGATGGCATCCCCGGCATGGACGATGGACGGATTCTTGGCGAACCGATGCCGCGCGACACGGTCAACGCCGTGGCGTTCGCGGCGGCGGTGTTCGCCAAGGAAGACCCGGCCGCGATCTTCGCCGTGCTGACGGCCGACCAGCTCATCACGCCCGTCGATGTGTTCAACGATGCGATGGACCTGGGGTTCCGGCTGGTGGAAGAAGACTCGACCCGCCTGGTGACCTTCGGCATCACGCCGACCCATCCGGCCACCGGGTACGGATACATCGAACAGGGCGGACCGGTCGGATGCGAGGGGGCTTTCGGGGTGGAACGGTTCGTGGAGAAGCCGCCGCTGGAGAAGGCGGAGGCGTATCTGGCCAGCGGGAAGTTTTTCTGGAACAGCGGGATGTTCGTGTTCCACGCGCGACAGTTCCTGGCGCTGTACGAGAAGTATCTGCCGGAGAACAAGAACGCAATGCGGCAGATCGCGGAGGAATGGGGCACGCCCGGGCAGCAACAGGCAATCGACACCCTCTACCCGATGCTGAAGAAGACCAGCGTGGACTACGGCATCATGGAACCCGCGGCGGGCGATGCGGATGTCTCGATCGTGGGCGTGCCCATGGCGGTGCGGTGGCTGGATGTCGGATCATGGCCGAGTTATGGCGAAACGATCGAACCCGACGCCGCCGGCAACCGCGCGGCCGGCCTGCGCCTGGCCGCCCACGAATCAACCAACAACATCGTGATCGGTGAAGGCGGGGCCGACCGGGACCATCTGGTCGCGCTGGTCGGCTGCGAAGACCTGATCGTGGTGCGGACAGGCCGGGCGACGCTGGTCATGCCGCGGGCGCGGGCGGAAGAACTGAAGGCGCTGCACGGTGGGGAGCTGGGGGAGAGGGATCGGTAAGGCGGATGCGAGAAGCGGCGGAACATCGCAGCGGGGTAAACCCAAAGTCGGAGGCCCCATCTGGTGGACAATTATCGGACTGAGCGGTTTTGGCCGGTCTTTTTATCCCTTGTTTAGGGGGATCTTGGCAGTCCCGTGTTTGATTCGTGTGAATCCGGGGGGACAATCGGGGTCTCGGATTCCGAAGTATGTCGAGTCGGAGTACTCGACCGTGGGGAACGGAGGCCTTCTTTGAGCACCATGCAGACGCACCAGGTCTGGATTGATACCGTCCAACGCCGCGACGAAGCGCGGGCACTGCTTGAGACCCTGCTGGCGGCCAAACGCTGCTCGGAGCAGAACCTCGCGGAGATCCGGCGGACCGACCTCGTCAAGCAAGTGACCGGACGCTCGTCCATGGACAACGCGATCGATTCCACCAAACGCCTGATCGCCTCGTTCGACACCGTGCTGGCCGACCTGCGGCGGACGCTGGCCGCGGAAGATCTTGAGATCCTGAATGAAGTGATGGTGTGATTGGCGATCAGGGATCAGGGATCAGGGATCAGGGCGGATCAGGGGGAAAAGAACCGCACTTTGGACAGGGCCGCCGTGGGGCGGCCTTGTTTTATTCCGGGGTAGTCTGTCCGCCTCTTTCCTTCCGATCAGTTCTGGCTCATCCAGAACCGTTCGCCGCATCCGGGGCAGCGCAGGCGCATGGCGAAGAGGGCGATGCCTGTCAGCAGGGCCGTGAGGACATTGGTTGTCAGGCGCAGCAGGTTTCCGGGCGATTTGACGAGTCTTGGCGCGGCGCAGGAGCATCCGCCGCAGGAGGGGCAAGGGGGGCGGTCCAGTCTGAATGACTTTCGATCACCCACTTTGTCTTTCCGCCTCGCTTCGTCGCTTCAGGGGATTTTCAGACCCGCTCGCGGGTGACATCCTCGACGGTCAGGCCGGCGCGCCGGGCGAGTTCGGCCAGGTCCACCTTGTTGCCCAGACCCAGCTTCGCACCGATGGAATCACGGTGACGGCCGATGGTTTTTTCGGATCGGAAAAGCACGCGGGCGATCTCTTTGATGGTCAGGCCCTGGCCGAGCAGGGCCAGCACTTCCAACTCGCGCGGGGAGAGGGCATCGAGTTCTCCCAGGCGGGCCACGCCGGAGACAAGAACCTTGCCTGCGACTTCAGCGCCGAGTTCCTTGATGTCGGCCTCGGAGACGCGGGAGACCGACAGGAAGCGGTCCTGCTCGCACTCGCCGTCCGGGGGGAGGGGGTAGACCCATGCGAGCACCTGCTGACCTCGCCAGATGGTGCGGAGCAGGACGGGCTGGCCGGTGCGCTTGATCTCGTGGAACATGGCCAGGCGTTCAGTGATCCAGGCCTGCGGGAAGCCCAGTTCCGCCCAGGTCCTGCCGATCACATCGCCGGCCTTGGCCTCCGGGCCGAGGTAGATGCGAAAGCAACGCTCGTTGCCCCAGATGACCTTGCCCTCAAGATCGCAGATCACGACCCCGGCACCAGGGTCCTGGGTCATGACATTCCAAAGCACACCTGCTTCCGGGGGAGGGGGGGGTGAGTTGGTGGATCGATTCACGGCATCGGACATCGAGATTCCCTCATCGCGGTGGGGAAGAAAGCCCATCATAGCAACAACCCCGCAAAGCGCGGGGTTGTTGCACAAGGAGAGAGGAAGTTTATCTGAACCCGTGCGCAGCGGGGGAGGGGGGGGAGGGCGGGAGACACGCACCGGTTGTCTTGGGGGCTTGGGGCACTGTTTGGGAGAGAGGCGGAAAACGGACCGGGGAGTGGGTCAGAGACGGGTCTTCTCGGCATCGTTGCGCTTGAGTCCGGCGCGACGAGCCACGGCGGCCACATGGACTCGGTTGGGCAGGTTGAGCTTGGCACCGATCGAGTCACGGTGGTTCTGGATGGTCTTCTCGGAGCGGTGGAGCATCGCCGCGATCTCGCGGATGGAGAGGCCCTGACCGACGAGGGCGAGGACTTCCAGCTCCCGGGGGGAGAGGATGTCGAGATCACCCAGGCTGATGAAACGGGACTCGAAAACGGCGAAACGGGGCTCGACATCCTCACCGCCCGGCATGTCGTGGGCGAAGCGGGAGATGACGAGGAGGCGGGCCTCGGCGGGCGGTGCGTCCGCATCGAGGGGGGTGACCCAGGACAGCACCTGACGACCACGCCACACGGTGCGGACCATGGCCGGCTCGCGTGAACCGATCACCTGCGAGCCGAAGTCGGAAAGCTCCTTCACCCAGTTGTCAGGGAACAGGCTCCAGAGCGACTTGCCGGCGATCTTCACGGCGTCCTGATCGTCGCCCAGAAAGATTCGCACGGCGGCATCGTTCGAGAACAGGACTTCGCCCGAGAGCCGGACGATGGTGACGCCGGTCTGGGGATCCGTGAGCATTCCAGAAATGAGGGTGTCGCAGTCGATGTTAGAAAATACAGAATTTGGGGGATGGTTCATCAGCATAACACATCATATTGCCCTGCCTGGAAGATGGTTCCCTCAGGCCCTTCTCCTTAGGGGGTAAATAAGGAAATCGCCCAATGTCAGGGGGTGATTGAGAAACCCGGATTCTGGGTATCCATGGGCTTTATGGCTCATTGGATCGGGCGGATGCCGGGTGATCGGACCGACCGCGCCGGTGGCCCGCCCGCATGTTGATCAACTCAACCGCGAGCGAGAACGCCATCGCAAAATAGATATAACCACGCGGAAGATGCCGCCCCGCTCCCTCGGCCACCAGCAGCACGCCGATGAGAACCAGAAAGGCCAGGGCCAGCGTTTTCATGGTGGGATGGGCGTGAACGAACCGGGCGATCGGACCCGCGAAGATGAGCATGACCCCGATGGCGATGACGATCGCGGTGGCCATGATCCAATAGTTGTTGGTCATGCCCACGGCCGTGATCACTGAATCGAGGGAGAAGACCAGGTCGAGCAGAAGAACCTGGACCATGACCCCGGCGAAAGTGGCTGTCTTGCGTTTCAAACCGGGACGCGCGTTGGGATCGTCCTTGTGCGCACCACCGTCCTCGACGGTGTGATGGATCTCCATCGTTGCCTTGGCGATCAGGAAGAGGCCGCCCACGAGCAGGATGAGCGACTTTCCGGAAAGGTCGATCTCCAGGATGGGGATGGTGGCGAAGGGTTTGTCGAGCTTGGTGATCCAGTAGGCGGCGGCGAGCAGGATCAGCCGCATCACCATCGCCAGCAGCAGGCCGATGGTGCGGGCCCTGGCCTGTTGCTCCGGCGGCAAACGCCCGGCGAGGATGGCCAGGAACACGACATTGTCGATGCCCAGCACGATCTCGAGTGTTGTCAGTGTCAGCAGGGCAACAAGGCCCACGCCGGACCAGAAGACGACCTGCGGCACTTCGCCGGAAACGGGGGCCGTCGAAGCGAGGGAGAGCACCAGTTCGAATGTGTGGCCCATATGGGGTGAAGACTACCCGCGCCGCGCGCAACGGACGACTGCCCCCCCGCCCCCCCCCCCGCGCTTCCCGATCAACCGCGAGGTGCTTGATTCGATCCAAACGACCTGTTTCAGGGGGTGGTGTCGGCGTGGGCGTGGTGGTCGGTCTGGTGGGTCGGTGTGGAGGGTTGGAAACTGGCTGCTCCGTCGGCCGCGGTGATCAGGCGGTTGCTGACCAGCAGGAGGGTGAGCACACCTCCGGCGGAGAGCAGGGCCGCGATCTGACGCCCGGCATAGGGGGAGAGGCGGAAGCCTGTATCGGAGGCAGGCTCCATGTAGGCGGCTGCGACGAGGCGGAGGTAGTAGAGGGCGGCGATGGCGGAGTTGAGGCCCAAGATGATGACCAGGGCGATGTGGCCGCTGGCGACGCCGGAGGTGAACAGGCCGACCTTGCCGATGAAGCCGAGCAACGGGGGGAAGCCCAGCAGGGACAGGGAGCAGATGACCATGGACCAGCCGAGGTGCGGGTGGGTCTTGACGAGGCCGCGGATGTCGTCGATCTCGTCGGCTTCCTCGCCCTTGCGTTCGAGGCTGGCGAGGACGGCGAAGACGCCCAGGTTCATTACCCCGTAGCAGAGCAGATAGAACAGCACGGCGGCCAGACCGTTGCGCCAGAAGGAGGCGCCGTCGGGGCCGGGTCCGGCGATGACACCGACGAGCATGTAGCCGGAGTGGGCGATGGAGGAGTAGGCCATCATCCGCTTGATGCTGGTCTGGAGAAGGGCGAGGACATTGCCCACGGTCATGGTCAGGGCGGCCATGACCCAGAGCAGGGCTTCGACGGGCATGGGCAGGCCGGTGCCCTCCGGCCCCCAGCCGGCTGCGCCGGCGATGAGGAAGATGGCGAGGAAGCCGGCGGCCTTGGGGACGAAGGCGAGCATGGCGGAGACGGGCGAGGCGGCGCCCTGGTAGACATCGGCCGCGTAGAAGTGCATGGGCACGGCGGCGATCTTGAAGGACATGCCGATGAGCGCGACCATGACGCCGAGGGTGCCGATCGGGCCCATGCCGGACTCGGCAAAGTGTGCGGCGATGGCGGGGATGCTGGTGGTGCCGGTGGCGCCGTAGATGAGCGCGAAGCCGTAAAGGAAGATGGCCGCGCCCAGCGCGCCCAGGAAGAAGTACTTGACGCCCGCTTCCTGCGACCGCGTCGAGCGGGTGGAGATGGCGACCATGATGTAGGTGGGAAGGCTGGTCAGTTCGAGGGCCAGGAAGAGCCAGATGAGGCTGTCGGCGGAGGCGACGAGCATCAGACCGGTGAGAGAGAAGAGGAAGAAGGCGTAGAACTCTGCCCTGTTGGAACGGATGGGCTCGAACCTGCCGCCCTTTGCGACACCGGCTTCGAGATCGCGGTCCACCGTGCCGGAGATCAGGGGCAGGAGCATGAGGCCCATGACCGCGGTGAGGGTCTTGGCGAAGGGGACGAGGTCGGGGAAGAGGCCGCCCGCGAGGGGGGCGGTCAACGATGCGCCGATGGAGCCGATGAGTCCGACCGCTGCCAGCCACGGCGTGAGGCGTCGCACGACGGTGGAGGGCCATTGGCCGGTGAGCATCACCACGCAGGTGGTGGCGAACAGGATGATCTCGGGCCACATGAGGGCGAGCTTCTCAATCACGGACGCACCCCCTGGATCGCGCTGGTCGCGGCCTGGACGAGATCCACCGTCTGGTTCACCGGGTCATGGATGGCATCGAGCAGCAGGCCGGGGAAGAAGCCGAAGATGAGGCAGCCCGCGGCCAGCGGGACCAGCGTGACGATCTCACGCAGGCTGAGGTCATCGGGGAGCACCTCGTGGTGGTGGTGCCCCTCGGGCTGGCGGTACGGGCCGAAGCAGACCTTGCCGACCATGATGAGCAGGTACATGGCGGCGATGACCATGCCGATGCCGGCGATGGCGGCGTACCACGGTCCGAGGGTGATGCCGGCCGCGCCTGGCTCGCCGCGGAGCGTCCAGACCTCGTCGGCCTGGAAAGCGGAGATCAGGCAGAGCAGCTCGGAGGGGAAGCCGTTCAGGCCGGGCAGACCGACCGAGGCCATGGCGAAGAACACCATGAACGAGGCCCAGACGGGCATGCGTGCCGCCAGTCCGCCGACCTGACGCATGTCGCGGGTGTGGTAGCGCTCGTACATGAAACCGATCATGAGGAACAGGCCGCCGGTGGAGAAGCCGTGGCTGAGCATGTAGAGCACGGAGCCGGAGAGGCCGGTGGCGTTGAGGGCGGTTAGGCCCAGCACGCAGAAGCCGAGGTGGCTGACGGAGGAGTAGGCCACCAGCTTCTTGATGTCGTCCTGGACCCAGCAGATCAGGCCGGCGTAGATGATGCCGATGATCGAGAGCGTGGCGATGAGCGGGGCGTACTCGGTGAAGGCGGCGGGGGCCATGGGGATGGCGAAGCGGTAGATGCCGTAGGTGCCCAGCTTGAGCAGCACGCCGGCCAGGATGACCGAACCGGCGGTGGGCGCCTCGGTGTGGGCCAGGGGCAGCCAGGTGTGAACCGGGAACAGCGGGACCTTGACGGCGAAACCGGCCAGGAGCGCGCCCAGCACCAGGGCCTGCTCGTGGGCCGACATCTGGGCGGCGGCGGCGGTCAGCACGCCGATATCGAGCGACCACGCGCCGTTGAGATTGGCCGCGAAGTTGACGACATACACCAGGCCGGCCAGGGCGATGATCGAGCCGGTGAAGGTGTAGAGGAAGAACTTGGTGGAGGCCGCCACGCGGTTGGTCGATCCGAACATGCGGATCAGGACGAACATGGGCAGCAGGGTGAACTCGAAGCAGATGTAGAACATCAGCAGGTCACGGGCGGCGAAGACGCCGACCATGGCGGCCTGAAGCACGAGCAGCCAGGAGTAATACACCCGGCGGTTCTCGGTGATGGCGGTCTTGCTGGCCATGACGCACACCGGCCCGAGCAGGGCGGAGAGGGCGATGAGCAGCAGGGCGATCGAATCGGTGCCGATCGAGAGCTTGAGGCCGAGCTGGTCGATCCAGGTCCAGGAGCCCGCGCCCTGGAACTCGGCGGCGCGGGAGAAATCAAAGGTGAAGAGCATTCCCGCGGCCGGGGCGAGCGCGGCGAGTGTGAAGGCCAGCGCGTCGCGGTAGGCGTTTTTGGCCTTGCCGAAAGCAACGACCAGCGCGCCGAGCAGGGGGAGCACGATAAGCAGGACGGTCAGGAAGGGACTCACGCGGCACCTCCCCCACCGGCGAGGCGGACCACCACGATCAGGACCACCAGCAGCAGGACGGCCGTTCCGCCGACCATGCTGGCGGCGTAGCCCTGCAGCGCGCCGGACTGCGAGGGTCGTATCAGCGCCCCCAGCAGGCGTGGCATCAGGCCGAAGAGATTCACGAGGCCGTCGATGACGAGCTTGTCGAACCAGTGGGACAGGTGCGAGATGATGACCAGCGGCATGCGGAACACGGCGTGGTAGAACTCGTCCACATACCACTTGTGCTCGGCCCATCTCGGGATGGGACCGAAGAGACGGGCGACCTTGTCCATGCGGCACTCGGCGGCGGTGGTGCGTCCGACGAGGTGGAACCACCAGGCCAGGGCGATGCCGACCAGGCCGATGACGCCGGACACATAGTACATCATCTTGTGCGGGTCACCGCCGACAATGGGCATCTCGTTGTACTTCCGGATCTCGCCGCGGGGGCCGTCGCCGGGGGCGGCGATGTAGGTGCCCTCGAAGGCGTGCTTGTCGTAGGGGGAGTGATACTCGGCGGAGGACTGATAGATCATGGTGCCCGCGTAGTTCTTGGAGTGGGCCTTCTCGCTGCCGCCGACGAAATAGAGGCCGGTGGCGATAATCGAGATCGCGGTCAGCACGATGAGCACGGTGTTGATGGCCCAGCCCGGGGCGTGGGGGTGGAAGTCGTGGTGCGCGTGGTGGGGCGTGTGGGGGTGGCCATGACCGCCGGGTGCGTCGTGCTCGGCGAAGTGGGATTCCTCGGCGAGGGTGTGGTCCGGACCGGTGGCCTTGGGCTCGGCGGGGTGGGCCACGGTGCCGTGCGCTTCGTGATGAACGGCGGCGTGGTGATCGTCGTGGGCGTGGGCGGAGTCGTGGCTGTGGTCTTCCTCACCAGGCTCGAAGTGGACGGGGCCGAGGAAGACGCGGAAGAAGACGCGGAAGGTGTAGTAGGCCGTCATGCCGGCGGTGAGCAGCAGGATCCAGCCGATCACGGCGGTGCCGGGGGTGACGAAGGTCTCGGCGAGGATCACATCCTTGCTGAAGTAGCCCGCGGTGAAGGGCACGCCGGCGAGGTTGATGCAGCCGACGAACATGCCGAGGGTGACAATGCCCCAGCCCTTGACGCGGCGCAGGCCGCTGAGCTTGCGGAGGTCGAGCTGGCCGGCGAAGCCGTGCATGACCGCGCCGCAGCAGAGGAAGAGCAGGGCCTTGAAGAAGGCGTGGGTCAGGGTGTGGTAGGCCGCGCCATAGGGGGTCAGCGCGCCCAGACCGGCGAACATGAAGCCGAGCTGCGACACCGTCGAGTACGCCATGATCCGCTTGATGTCGAACTGGGCCATGCCGATGGTGGCGGCCAGCAGCGCGGTGATTGCACCCACCCAGGCGACGATCGGCAGAGCGAACTCGCTGGCGAGGAACAGGGGATACATGCGGGCGATCAGGTAGACACCGGCCGTCACCATGGTGGCGGCGTGGATGAGGGCCGAAACCGGGGTCGGGCCTTCCATCGCGTCGGGCAGCCAGACATACAGCGGGAACTGGGCGGACTTGCCGAACGCGCCGACCATCAGCAGCAGCGGGATGGTCTGGGCGATGGCGGGGATGGCGGCGAAGTCACCGACCTTGGCGGCCTCGACATAGGCGAGCAGCTTGGCATCACTGAACAGGGCGGCATACTCGACCGTGCCGAAGTGGACGAAGGTCAGGTAGATGCCCAGGGCCAGGCCGAGGTCGCCGATGCGGTTGACGATGAAGGCCTTCTTGGCAGCGGCCACCGCGCTGGGCTTCTTGTAGAAGTAGCCGATCAGCAGGTAGGAGCAGAGACCGACACCCTCCCAGCCCAGGTAGAGCATGATGAGGTTGTCGCCCATGACCAGGCAGGCCATCGAGAAGACGAAGAGACCGAAAGCGGCGAAGAAACGGTTGTAGCCGGTGCCGATGTCGTGGGACATGTACTCGCTGGCGTACAGGGCGATCAGCGTGGCCAGGCCGGTCACGAAGAGCATCCAGTAGATGGTCAGCGTGTCCACATAGAAGGAGAAGTTGGCGATGAAGGACGCTGCCGATGCGCCATCGCCCCCCCAGGAGACATTGATCCAGTCGAAGGCCTTGACGGTGTAAGGCCCGTCGAAGCCCAGGGCCATGGCGAGCGTGGTGAGGAAGGACAGCGCCAGCAGGCCGACGGTGGTCCAGGCGGGGAGTTTGCTCTTGACGCCGGTGGCGGCGTACAGCCCGCAGAGGGCCGAGCCGAGGAGGGCCAGGAAGGGAATCAGGAGAACCCACGCGGGGCCTTGCCCGACCTGGAGCGGTGCGTGCGCATCCGGCGTGGCGGCGAGCACGAGCGGGGTGGCCAGGAAGTTGGTGATCACCCGTTCAGCTCCTTCCAGACTTCCGCCGAGAGCGACTCACGACGGCGGAAGAGCAGCACCACGAGGGCGAGCGCCATCGCCGCCTCCGCGGCCGCGACGCACAGCACGAAGATCACGAAGGTCTGGCCGTCCTCGCCGAGGTGATACCGCCCGAAGGCGATCAGGGCCAGCCCGGCGGCCTGGAACATCAGCTCCGTGCAGAGGAACATGATGATGAGGTTGCGCCGGGTGATGAAGCCGATCAGCCCCAACGCGAACATCGCGGCCGAGAGCAGCAGGTAATGGGCCAGCACTCCGTCGGGCAGGGCGTAGGCCGAGGGTTCGATTGAAGCGAGCAGGGCGGCCTCCATCACGAGACACCTCCGTCCGCGGAAGCGGGTCCGGCGCGTCCCTGGCCGGTCACGGGCGGAGCGGTCAGACGCTGTGCCTGCGCGGCCTTGAGGGATTCGTCATGCTCCACCTGCTTGCGGGCCAGCACCGTCGCGCCCAGCATCGCCATCAGCAGGATGACGCCAGCGATCTCGATGGTCATGGGGTGGTCGTTGAGCAGGTTCCAGCCCAGGCGGTCCAGATTCGTCGCCTCCAGATCCCGCGGCCAGCGGTCGGCCGGGAGGGTGCGCGTGGTGCCGGTGGCGTCGTTGATCACGGTGATGGTCCGGGCCTGGGCGTCGAGCACGCCCGCGCCGGAATCACGCAGCACACGCTCGTCCGGGCCGATCAGGTCCGCGGCACGCAGGGCGGTATCCACCTTGCGGGGCAGGTTGGCCAGGACCGCGTCCGGGTGGAAGTCGGTCGGTGCCCGCAGCGAAGCGATGCCGTTGAACAGCATCGTGGAGATCAGACCCATCAGCACGAAGCCCAGGACCGCACCCACCACCGGCTCGCGGGCGACGGCGTCCGTCTCGTCGATCAGCGCGGCGTCGTTGGCGGTCGGGGCCTGGGTGGCCAGCATGATGACGAAGAGGTAGGTGATGAGGATCGCGCCGGCGTAGATGATGATGAGGGCGAAGGCCATGAACTCGGCCCCCAGCAGCAGGTACAGCCCGCAGGAGGCGATGATGGTCAGGATGAAGTAGAGCGCGGAATAGACCGGGCGGGGGTGCGTGATCATGCGCACGGATGCGCCCAACGCGATGGCCGCGAACATGTAGAAGAAGAGGCCCGGCCCGCCCGCGCCGGCGGTCCAGCCGACACGGGAGCCGAGGCTGACCGCGGCGAGCCCGACGGCCCCCGCGATGAGCACGGCGCCGACGGGCACCAGTTTGGACCCTCGGCGCGGCAGCGCCAACGCCACTCCGGCGGCGCCAAGCACGCACACCAGGTACAGCACGATCGGGCTGATGAACTGTTCCAAGGACTGCCTTCCGGTGCATGAGCCCCGACATCCGAACAAAGGCCTCGGATGCCCTTCCGTGTACGACAACGACGCCAGACCGCCGCAGCCGTCAGGAATGGGTGGCACGATAGAGCCGATCGCGGTGAGCGTCTACCAACAGACGGCATGGGACCCCCAATCCCGGTGCCTTCCAGTCCTTCGCCCCCCCCCCCCACCACCCCCCCCCCCCCCCCCCCCCCCCCCCC
>CAZXGL010000049.1:0-14177 GCA_964640595.1 uncultured Phycisphaeraceae bacterium
CCATCACGCCCCGGTACATGCGGTTCGATCTTCGCCCACTGCTCGTCTGTCAGCTTGTGCCGTCGCCGCATGGAATCGCCCTCCAGAGTCGATGAGACCTCTCATCGGACATGGAGAACAAATGTCCACACTGCCTAGAGCGGTTCTATGCCGTCTGTAGCGTGTAGCCGCAGTGCGGTAGCAGTTGATTGCGTCCTCCGCCGTCACCGTGTCCAGCACCGGCGGGATCGCGTCCCATAGGGCCTTCCGCGTCCGGCACGCCAGCGACCGCAGCCCCTGCTTGATCTTCGAGAAGATCATCTCGATCGGGTTCAGGTCCGGGCTGTACGGCGGCAGGAAGACCAGCTCGGCCCCCGTCGCCTCGATCAACGCACGGATCTTCGGGCTCTTGTGGCTGGACAGGTTGTCCAGCACCACCACATCGTCCGGTTTCAGGCACGGGACCAGTACCTGGGTCGTGAAGGGCTCGAAAACCTTGGTGTTGACCGGGCCGTCGATCACCGCCGAGCAACGCATGCCCTCGATCCCAAGGGCCGCGATCAGGGTGCTGGTCTGCAATTGCCCGTGGGGTGTCTTGTCCACCAGCCGCTCACCCCGGGGGGCCCGGCCCCGCAGGCGGACCATGTTGGTCTTCGTCCAGGTCTCATCGATGAAGATCAGCTTGTCAGCGTCGGTGTCGGCCTGACCGCCCTTCCAGGCTGCCCGCGCTTCGGCGACGTCGGGCCGCTCCTGCTCGGCGGCGTGGATTGTCTTTTTTTGAAAGACAGGCCCATCTTGACCAGGGCGGCGCTGACCGAGGAGATCGCGCAGCCGACGCCCAGCATGTCACGCAGGTCGGCCAGTGTGGCGTCGGGGTGCTCGCGGACCAACTCGGCCAGGCGGGTGCGGTCGATCTTGATGGGGCCGGGCCCGCCCATCCTGCGTGGGGTGGTCTCGCCGCATTCGCTCCGGCGCTGCTTGACCCGGCGGACCCAGGCCGGGCTGACCATGAAGACTTGGGCAATCTGCTTGGTGGGCATGCCGCGGTCGGCGGCGGCGAGGATGCGGTCACGCAGGTCCTGGGAGTATGCGTCGCCCATCGGTGGCTCCTGGAAGGCTCGACGCGAGCCATTGCCAGAAGCTACACGAAGAATCGAACGAGCGCAACCGGGCATGCGCCGAACCTGCGCTACGCGAGATCCGGAGCCGCTCTAGACCCATACTATACAGACGGCGTCAAATACTACTGAAGATTGCAGAATTATTTCACAAAACAAATCAGTATGGCCCAATAGGAGATCTTTTCCAGTATTCCATTTGAATTTTAGGCATATCACCATTTGCGATAGAAAAGGCAACTTCCAGGGATAAGTAAAAAATAAAATCATCACCACCAGGGGTATAATAGCTAAAATAAAACCCAGATCCTTTGTCGCCACCTGGCGTCCAGCCTCCACAATAGTGGTCCGTCTGATATTCATCGTCAGAATAGATCAAGTAATTCTCGCCCTCCTTTGCGATTCCACGCTGAATTTTGCAGCAAATTTGGACGAGCTCTTGAGTAATAGGCAGCTCTTTGATCTTGCTCATCGCGTGAGTCTTCCGTAATGCTCGATGTTAGTGATATCAATTCCATACTTTCCGGCAAGATGCTCCATCCAGTCGTGAATTTGATTTCGCGTAGCGTCTGGGTTCATCTCCATAAAAAGATCCCAGTCTTTGTTCCATCCTGGGTGAACAACTTTTTTATGATAGCCTGGATCTAGTTTGACAGTAAATCCATCGGGATTAATCCCACTAGATTCAAAGAATGCTCTCTTGTGAGGGTTTCCGCGGTATGCAGGAAAGAGATGATGCTTGATGCAGTTATGCACCCACAGCCCGTGCGTTCCGACAAAGTAGGTGGGCGATCCCGGTATGGACAGGTTGTACACCGGCACACGCTCCGTGCCGTACTCGACCGCGAGCAGTTCCGCAGTCCCCGCCATCGTGGACAGGTGATCCCCGACCTGGAGCCGGTCCGCCCGGGTCCACTCCCCGGTGTGGACCGGGTGGAAGGGGTGTTCATCCGTCGTGTCGATGATCTCAACGGACCCGTCCTGGTGCCGCACCATCAGCCTGACCAGCGACGCCTCGCCGATATAGATAGTCGCACCGACCTCGCCCTGCGCGTAGTCTGATGCACGCGCATCCTCCTGCGCCGCATACACATACTGTCCCTGCTCGATCTCGTGGATCGGCACCATCCCCTGTGCCGTCCACACCAGTATGGCCGCCGTAAAGCACCCACAACTACCCTTGCCGACGGCGCGTTGCGCCTTGCGGGCCACCCAGTTCGCACCTTTCCCCGCCATCCCGCCGGCCTTGTGCAGGAGCTTGCTCCCCCCCGCCATCGCTATCTGCGCCGAGGCCTTGAACGCGCGGCTCGCCATCCCCCCCATCGACTTGAACAGCTTGCCCGCCAGCTTCCCGCCCGGGATCACACCCAACGCCAACGCCGCCGCCAACTGCTGCTCGTTCTGGTCGCGCAACGCGTACAACGCCAGATCCCCCGCCATCGCTCCCTGAGACTTGTGCCCTACTGCTGCGGGGGCCAGCAACCAAAAGAGCACACAGACTGCCAGATATTGCTGATAGTATGGCATATCTCTATGCTTAGTAATGATTACCAAAGTTTTTCGAGAAATACATTAATATCTTTGCTAATAAAAATATGTTTGCGAAAACCATCGGAATTGCCCTGATCACATACATCAACCATAACAATTGATTCGCATTGAGATTTCATTTCTAGCCCCAAATAACTTGAGCTGGCAGTGAACGCGATTGGAAAGAAGTTCTCACGCAGCATCCACAATTGAGAGCGAATGTGGCTTAATATATCGAACTCTTCGTTATCAACCAATCCAAGAAGTGCCGTAACCATGTCATCGTCTGAAAACTGACTCTCTGGAATGCTAAACGCACTGGGGGAAGGAAACCCGCCATTGAACCCAAGCAGCCATTTCCGATACTGAGTTGGAAGACGATAGCGTAACGCGGCTTCTAGCCGTGAGAGGCGTTCAGGATCGCATGGATTCCATCCAAATCCATTGTAAGTTATCATGGTCCAGGCAGGCTCCCTGTATGGCCGGTTTGGCGGTGAATGCTTGAGTCAACCAATTGCATTGTGTTTCCATCTTGATGATGATGCCAAGTCAGGTTGTTTTTTCTACGAAACTCCTCATTGATGCCAAACATGCTGTCGGCTTCTCTGAAATCTTTTGCTCTTCCGGCATGGCCATTTGGAAGAATAACCTGTCCTTGATGATTGAATCTTGGATATCCTAGAGCGTCGAATGGAACACCTGTGATTGGATGGTTTTTCCCCGCAAGGTGCTGATTTCGGATCGCATACTTGCTGCAGTTATGCACCCACAGCCCGTGGGTTCCGACAAAGTAGGTCGGAGACCCCGGGATGGACAGGTTGTACACCGGCACACGCGCCGTGCCGTACTCGACCGCGAGCAGTTCCGCAGTCCCTGCCATCGTGGACAACTGATCCCCGACCTGGAGCCGATCCGCCCGCGTCCACTCCCCGGTGTGGACCGGGTGGAACGGGTGTTCATCCGTCGTGTTGATGATCTCAACGGACCCGTCGGCGTGCCGGACCGTCAGCCTGACCAGCGACGCCTCGCCGATATAGATGGTCGCCCCGACCTCGCCGGACGCATAGTCGCTCGCAAGCGCATCCTCCGCCGCGGCGTAGACATACTGCCCCTGTTCGATCTCCGAGATCGGTACCATCCCCTGCGCCGTCCACACCATCGTCATCGCCGTGAAGCACCCGCAGGCCGAGCCGGGCTTGCGACGCACAAGAGTCCTGGCCCGGCTCGCCAACCCGCCCGCTTTCTGCAGCAGCGCCGTGCCTCCCGCTCTGGCCATCTGCGAGGCCGCGCTGAACGCGCTGCTCGCCATCCCCCCCATCGACTTGAACAGCTTGCCCGCCAGCTTCCCGCCCGGGATCACACCCAACGCCAACGCCGCCGCCAACTGCTGCTCGTTCTGATCGCCCAACGCGTACAACGCCAGATCCCCCGCCACCCCCGCCATCGGGATCGGTAGCAGGCTCGCGATCCGGGCCGCCACGATCGCCGTTGCCTCCATGTCCTTGCCCAGCTGCGACAACGCCGCCGCACGACCGCCGATCAACTCGTCGATGAGGGCGTCGATCTCGTCGTCCCAGCTCAGCCCCAGCGGGTCGAACCGCGTCCACGGATTGGACCCCAGGTACTGGTACAGGTTCAACCCGTCCCCGTACATCCCCTCCATGCTGAACGCGATGGCGATCGACCCCATCCCACGCCCGTGCGCCGCCGTCACCGACAGCAACGCCATCGCCGTCTGGTTCGGGTCCGGCTGCAGGAACCGCCCGTGCACCGGCACATACGACCGGTTCCGGTTGTGGTAGATCGCGTGCCCGTGCGGCACCAGACGCGGCGACTCGGGGTCCGAGGCTTCCCCCACCCCCACATCGAGGCGCTCCACGAACAGCCCCTTGTGCCCGATGTGCGACTCCAACGCCGCACCCAGGTGCTCGGCCGTCAGCACCGCACCGTACGCGTCGTAGGTCCACTGACGCACCACGGTCGCGTCGTTGCCCGTGACCGTCACCAGGGCCACCAGATCCCCGCCCCCGTCCTGCAGGCACCAGTACTCGTCGTCCAGTGCGTCGGTCTGCAGCAGGATTTCGTCGAAGCCGTTGTCCCCCGGCCCCCACACATACTCCCGGTGGATGTTCCGCGAGAACGGCACCGGCTCCAGCTGCCCGATCTGCAGCGACAGCGGCGTGTTCGAGCCGTCCGGCGTCCCCTCGTTCGTCGACCCCGACGCGAGGCTCTCCAGCCCCGGATCGCCCGACGACTGCGCCGCCTGGTAGTTCAACACATCCGCCGCCCGGATCTCCTGGACCCGCCTGGCCCCGTCGTAGTAGAAGTGCACCGCCCGCGTCGCGCCGGCGGTGGTGTCCGGATCGGGGACGGGGGAGGTGGTCCGGATCAGCCGCCCCAGCCCGTCGTACACATAATGCTTGAGCATCGGCCCCGATGCCGACAGGATCACATCCGCCGGGTCCACGGGCGGGTCCTGCGGGTCGTAGTCCGCCCGGTTGACCTGCACCAGCCGGCCCCAGTGGTCGTACTGGTAGACATACTCGCCGTCGAACATCAGCCGGCCCGCGCCGTCGTACACCGGCGACACCGCACGCTGCTCGGCCGTCTGCGCGTCGCCATCGTACATCTCGAACAACCCCAGCGAGACGATCGAATCGCGATGGTCCACCGTATGGCTCACGCCGAAGACATACTCGGCGTACTGCGCATAGGTGGACAACGACCACGGCACACCGAAATCGTCCAGCTGCCCGCTCGTCGTGCGACCATGGGCGATCACCTCACCCGTGGAAGGATTGGTCTGCCCGACCCAGTTGCCCAGCAGGTCCAGCGTCCACGCGTCCTCATGCACCTGCGTGCCCGAAGCGATCGACATCACGCCACCCGAATCGACGAGCTCGCCGAACCGCGAGCCGACGAGCCGGTCGAGGCTGTCGTAGGTGTTCAGGACCGAGCGGATATTGTCCCTGGACTGGCCCCCGACCGGCGCCTGCGTGATCCGGGCATGCGTGCGGTTGCCGGCCGTGTTCAGCCCGGAGCGGGCGTCGTAGAGGGTGGCCGTCGGCGTCGTAGTGCCGTCGGTGCCCAAGAACAGCGTCCGCGTCGTGCGACCGAAAATATCCACGCCCGCCAGACCGACATGGGCCGGGTCACGCAGGTCATTGACCACCTTTCCGTTCTTGAGCAGCAGCGAACTGCGACGGCCCGCCCCGCTGTGGGTGAAATCGGCAAGGATCTGCGATCCGAAGCTCGAACGGATCCGGGTCAGCCGCGAGAGCAGGTCCGTCTCGGAACCGTCCGCACCGTACTGCATCGTCAGCACGCGTCGTGGCGTGGTGGAGTTGGGAACCGGGTAGCGCATGGTCGTGAGCCGGTGATGGCCCGTCCGCGCCGTGTTGGTCCCCGTTATGCCCGTGTTCGTCGCCTCATACTCCCAGACATACTCGACACGCGGCGTACCGGAACCCACGGCCTCCCCGTGCGACTGCCACTCGGTCACCATGTGGTCGCGGGCATAGTCCACCCGGTTGTGCGAGATGAGGATGCGATCCTGCTCGTCCCGCTCGGTCCACGCGCGGATGTCGGACAGGTTTCCGCGATCGTCATAGGTATACTCAATGAATCCGATCTTGTCCGTGGGCGTCGGCAGACCGGAGCCGCCGATCGGCATCGGATCGATCGGGATGAAGACCTGCGGGTACCCGTCCGAGGGATCCCAGCGGCCGGCCTCGATCTCCCGCAGACGCCCAAGATCGTCGTAGAAGTACCGGAACGCCTCGCCCGCGCTGTTGTACCGTTCGGCGATCTGCCCGGAGAAGGTGTAGCGGAGGAACACATCCGCATCGTCCGCCGGATCCCCCGTCTGCTCGTTAGGCAGGTGCATCGAGCGGATCAGCTTGTTGTTCTGCGATACCACGATGTAGTTGAGGCCGGACTGAACCACGATCTCGCCGCCATACCGTAGCCTGGTGCGATGGGCGAACTCGATGTCCCCATAGACCTGAAGATCGGTTAACCCCGCGGAACCTGCGGGGGAGACATCACCCATGACCGGCGGCGCCGAACCTCCGATCGGGCTTATGCGATTGTCCGCCGTGACAAGGTTCATTTCGATGAGACGACCGTACTCGTAGCGATATCCTGACATGCGCGCCGGGGAACCCCCCGCGTTCTCGGTCTTGTACAGCAGCTTGTTAGCCGAGGAATACTCGTACTCCGTGACAATCCCTCGCGGATCTACCGAGCGGACCTTGTTACCGCTGTCGTCATACTGATAGATCGAGACCATCGCGCTGGCCGGCAGAGTACCCAAACCCAGCACTGTCGATGTGCTTTCATCCCAGTATGGGACATCGAACTCGTTGACATTGTCGCCCGGCCCGGGAACTTCATGCGCATAGGTGCTGCTCTCGAAACGGTACCCGTGCTGGCTCTCGGTGCCGAGATCGGCGGTGGCAATCAACCTCTTGTGCGGGTTGTACCAGTTCAGGGTGCGGGTCCGCACCGTGTTGGTCCCATCCAGTTCCGTCCCGCTGTCCTTGACACGCTCCCAGAACGCCGTCTCGATCACATTGCCGTCCGTGTCGTACCGCAGATCAGTGCGGGTCAACTGCTTGAGCAAGTTCGGGATGTTGGTCGTCCCGAATGCGCCCCGGGACGGAATCGCAGTGATGGTGGAAGCCACCCTACCTAGGCTGTCCAGACGCGTGATCTCGACCTGACCGCCGGGTGATTGGACGAACGACGGGTTTCCACCGCGAGTGGAGTAGGTGTACTCCGCGTGGTACGGCGCGGTGCCGGAACCGTTCCAGCCAATGTCGTAGCTGCGGCGTTCCTCCAATCCGCCGTCAAGCCCATAGATGCTCTGGGTCAGCGAGAGCGGTCGTTGACCGGTGGAACCCGCAAAGAACAGCGAAAGGTCGTACCCGACACCGATCAGTTCGGGGAACCCAGCCGCGTCGACGAACGCCGCAGGATCAATGGCCGTCGGGATGACCAACCACCCCTGAGTCGCGTTCGGATCCTCAGGGTCCGCCCCGTAAGTGACCTCAAGATAAGGTCGGCTCAGATAGTCGAGATAGACGATGGTGGTCGACAGCCGACGGGCATCCGCCGGGTTCCCCCGTTCATACTGATCGGTTCGGACAGGGCGGCCCAGCCAGTCGTACCGGATCACGGTGGCACGACCATAAACATCGTTCTCAGGCAAGACCTCGCCGTGCAAATCCTGCACCCACGGCTGATTACGCTCGTAATGCCGCACTACCGTTGGCTGCCAGACATCATTGACACCTGAGCCGTACTCCGTGCGCTCAAGCAGGACCATGTTGATCTGCGGATAGTTCCCCTGCTGGCTTGTCGGCACATACCAGCGTCGATCCTCTGTTCCCTGGTACACCCGAAGCGTCTGTCCGAGCGAGTTCCGTGTCTGCACGGTGATGGTTTCATCGATCTCCTGCTCGCGGTACAGTTCACCAAGGTCATTGATCATCTTGCTGCCAACGGCGAGGAGTGCACCGCTCGGTGAACGCTCCAGCAGAGATGCCTGCTGGATGCGACCGTTCCCATCAACACCCAGACGGATCGCGGATTTCAGGTACCATTCCGGCTGACTCGACTCTGTCACCGCCAGCGAGCCGCTGTTATATGGGAGGTCACCCACAAAGCGCACCTTGCGAGTCACCAAAGGAGATTGGAAAACATTGGTACTCCGGTAATCTTTGACTTCACCATCGGATCGGGTCACCCAGACGCCGTTGACCTTCTCCAGATCATTGTAGATGAACTCCCTTGCAAACTCGTCCAGATAGGCGTTGTAGTCAGATCCCTCTGCAGTATCCTCCAGGATGACCACACGCCTCGCCCAGCGACGCCCGCTCGGGAAGTAGATATCACACAAACCGGGAGCGTAGGTGTCGTACTCGAATGATGTCACATGGCGAAGAGGCTCGCCGGCCCCAATCCGAGCCCAACCGGACTCGGGCCACGCCGGAATAGTGATACCCGTCTGACCATCAATGGAAGAAACCGCAGAGCCCGGAGCTGCATCCAGCACAGTATGCAGCGAACGCCCCTCCCGGTCTCGTTTGTAGAATGTGAAGGTCAACGACTCGTACGGGTCAGTGCCTGCTGAGCCAGCAGGATCTTCAGGATCCTTGAGTTGGCCCGTGCAGGACCACGCCGGGTTGCCGTCCTCGTCATAGAACTCCCGCTCGACAGGATAGTACCACGGAGATCCCGGATAGACCTGCTTCGGCACACCGACGATCATACGGCTGAGAATCGGGCGCTCTTCCTCCGGAACCGAAACATCGGAGTCATCACGCTCGATGAAGGTTCGCTGCACCCTGTAAGAGACGGGAGGCGGCTGGCTGTAAACAGCCGTCGGCAGCGAGCTGAGCAACGCTGTCGTGGGTTGCACGAACGCGACTTCGGCAGTCACATCGTTTGGTAGAACAGGGTCCCGGATCCACTGCGTCGTGAAGAAAATGGGATTTCCATTGCTTTGGTACTCCCACCCAGTGGATCCCGTGGGGGTCACATAATTCGTCCCGCGATGGAAACCCTCGGCAACGGCTTGAACACGCGATGCGGCCGGGATCAGAGACTCGCTGACATCGTCATAGTCCGCCCACACCTCGTTGGATGGATGGAAAGCAGCGTACTTGGTAATGCTAACCAGTCCAGTGGTCGTCTCATCCAAGAGCGGATCAAGTTCCGCCACAGACCATCCAATCGAGCGCCGTTCAACCGTCAGCAACTCACGACGCAGATTGGTCAATCCATCATTCGCGATCGCGCCAGATGGACCACCGGAACTCCCCGGAGTAGGCTCTGTGGTATCCGCCGGCAACGGGTCATTCAGGTCCGCAAAGTAATCCTCAACAGTCTTGTAGATATACTGCTCACCAATCCCACCTCCCGAACGAACGACACCGTCCTCGCTATACTCCCATTTGCGTTCCCGAAGCAGATAGCCGGAAGGACTGAGTTCAACCACGCGTCGGCTCAGTTGGGATTTTTTGATAGCATGTTCTCCTCCATAGACACCATAGCCATCCGCGATATGGCGTCCGGTCGGCACGAGATCGCCCAGATCCCCAAACTCATCAATAATCGTAATCCATCGAACATCCATCAGGGAAGGAGGTTGAGAAGTCGAAGGATCAAGCCAACCTCCTCCAGCGTCGTAATTCGGCATGTACCCGTGCCACTGGTATGGGTGAACAAAAGCGCTGCGGTGATTGAACTCCTCCCCTATGCCGAACCAATGGAGACGGAAAGGATCATTATCTGTCCAAAGAAAATTTGTTGGACTTACACGGAGTCGATTAATTTGATAGTAGCGACGCTGGCCATTTTCATCGGTGATAATCAGGCTTCCGGCTACATCATAGTGCATGTCCGTCATGAGCCGGCTGGCGTCATTAACAAGATAGCCACGGCTTAGAAGTTTTGTTGCGTTTGGCGCATCGCTCCTGCCGTCCGTATTCGGCCACCGCTGCCAATCGTGATCCCCGGATCCAAACTGGTAGGATGCAAAGTTCGCAACACGCTGCATTTCCGAATGGTCGACGAGATTGTCTCCATCGATGTCCAACTGTTGCAAACTCAGAGGTACTGTTGTCCCCGGCTTGGTCATGCGAACAAGATTTTCGACTGTCAGAGGACCACCCAACTGAAGGTTTGTGGCGGAAAGCACCTTGGCCACATCATCCGGCGTGTAAATTCGACTTAGCCATCCCAGCTTGTGCTCGTACCCTGACTCAGAAATCGGCCCTGCAAAAGGCTGCGCACTCCCGCTTCCGTGCGTATGGTGAAAAACCCATCGTTTGATTGACTCTGCTGGCGAGCCAGTAGCAGGCTCAGTCCGGGATGTGACGGAGGTCATGACCTTCATGCCGCCATTCCAAACACCATACTCAGTATTGTTCTCGTCAAGCTTCTTTATATAATGGTACTGGACCAAGTGCATCCAACCATCAGCAAGCCCTCCGGTCGTTCCAAGCAACTCGGCAAGGGGGTCTGCTCCGTTACCATGAAGATCAAGCGGCTTCGTATGATCAACTGTAAGGCCGCTTGCAAGGTAGTCGGCGTGCAGGCTGGCGATCTGCTGTTCGGGTGTCGATTGCCCATCGGCTACTTTATAAACATAGATTCTGTCTATTTGATACATCCCCCAAAGGTCTTGCTCGCGGAATCGTCGGCCGGCTTCCGTCGTTGCATCAGCCACGAAGTCTTGCGTGACCGTGACATTGTGGCCCCTAAATCCCCGGTAGGCATACAGCAAGCTCCATCGCGTTTGCCCACGAGTCTTGAGGTTGACTGACCGAATCATGCCTTTCCTGGTACATGCTTGCCCGCACTCCATGCATGCACTGCCATCCGTTCCACCAACAGTCTCATCCTCATAAGGGACGGCCTGCTGCACGATATTGCAATAATTAATCTCGACCTGATGACCGTAGTTATCCTCAATACTCACGCAAAGGCCCAAGTACGGAAGGCCCATACCTGGATTCATACAGTGTGCGAATGGATCCCACCATTTGTAGTTGTCAGAACCAGAAGGAAACTGATCCGAAAGAAAAGGGCGATCATTCAGATTTGATGGAAAACTTCCCCAAGTTGCGCTGATGCCGAGGGCGGGAAACTTATCCCAAAAATAGTGAGGGACATCCTCTCGAACAATCACAAAGGAATACTTCAAAGCACCGTCATATAGATAAACATCCATCTGAGTAGGTTCCTGCCCCTCAGCCCAACCCATTTTCCCGGTGTTAGGATCCGCCGTCCAGTTACCATTATGGGCCAGCTTCGCTCGAAACCGCGGCGGCGCGGCATACACCCCGGTACTCTCGATTTGTTGAAACGGTATTGAATGGTGTGCATCCAGCACGAGCCATGTGGTCCGTGGGTTGTTTCCGACGAGGTCGGCCACTGCGGAATCTACAATGAGGACCGGATTCTCGCTGATCATCCAACCTTGTCCGGCATGATCCCACCATCGGTCAGTAGCAGCAATCGCATCGTACCAGCCGTCGCCAAGCCTGACCTGATCATAGCGATTGCCCGATCGGGTCCGTATAAGACGGAAAGTAGCCCCATCAAACGGAAGCTCGAGCTCTTGAACCCTCGCGAGAGGAAGACCCGTTACCAAATCCACCGCCTGATGCAAAGTTTGCCTGGTGGCATCGTTCCACCAGGTTGAGCTTTGCCCTCCACCCCCTGGAATAAGAGCCGCCGAACTGCCTTCCAAAGTCGGTGATGGTGGCAAAAAATCTCCTAGTCCGGGAGTAGCCAGAAGATGGAGCGGGGCTCGGAATCCGAATGGTGGATTGATCGGGAAACCAGTGTCCATTACAGGACGACAAGGGTCAAGGTAACCCTGCCATGGACCATTGTTGCCTGTAGAAGTTGTAGAACTTGGTGGCGCAGTAGGGTCGTTGAATGGGTCATTGGGCCATAGACCATTGACGGTGTATGGAATCTGCAGCCCATTCCAACAGACTGATCCGAAGTTGCTGTGTACTTCCCATCGATAGTTGCTGCGCACCCCAGGCTCATCGACATCAAAATGAACGCCTGAATGACCATCACACCAAACTGGACTCCCGGTTGAAGAAATCGGAAATGTGCCGGTTGGTGTCGAACAATCGATGGGATCATTTGCGATCGCATGCGGAACAACGCGACCGAACACTAAGAATGACATCGCTGTCAAAATAAGCGAGAAACTCTTGCAAGGATTCTTCATCGATCACCTCCGCGCAGTAGTTGGGTGACCTCCCAGCAGCCCACCCGAACGCAGCCCGGAGCTGGAATGATCCGTCCGGACCGTGCCCCGCTCATTGCGCAAGGATTACGCGTTCTGGGCGGGAGGGTCTGGGCCGCACGGTACTGATTGATCGTGTACCCATCGTGCTCGAGCAGCCGCTCCGGTGTAACCTGCGCAACCGTGGGAACCGTGATCAACACGAGCAACGCGGCCGAGAGCCGCCGAAAACGGATGGATATTGCGGCAGTGTGCATGGGCGCCCTTCACGCGGTCGCAGCGTAGCGCGACCGGTTCGTATCAGATGGTCCCGGAAACCTCGCGCCCGTGCAACCCTCTTGGGCGAACTTCCCGAAAGAAAAATCATGCCAGCACCTCGGAACCCTGTCCGCGTGGCACGCTGGCGCAAGTTCAACCTGTCCCCGATGGAAGTGTCGCGTGCGAAGACCGCATCCAGTCTAAGCATTGCGGATGATGGGGGTTTCCCTCGTGTTGCCGAATCGTCCGGCGACCAGGTCGATCTTGACCGACGAGCCGCCACTCCCGACATCCACAGAGGTTTTGATCGAACTCGCCCGGCACCATCTGACGCCAGAAGTGCTTTATGTTGCTAGGTTTATACCGACCGAGATCGGGGGCTTCCTTGGACACGCCACTGACACGCTAACCATTCATTAGAGCGGTTCTACACCGTCTGTAGCGTGTAACTGCAGTGTCGGAAGCAGTTGCGTGCGTCCTCGGCCACCACCGTGTCCAGCACCGGCTCGATCGCAGCCCACAAGACCTTCCTCGTCCGGTACCCCAGCGACCGCAGCCCCTGCTTGATCTTCGAGAAGATCATCTCGATGGGATTCAAATCCGGGCTGTACGGCGGCAGGAAGGCCAGCTCGGCCGCCGCACCCTCGATCAATGCCCTGATCCTCGGGCTCTTGTGGCTTGAGAGATTGTCCAGCACCACCATGTCGCCGGGCTTCAGGCAGGGCACCAGTACCTGGGCCGTGAAGGCCTCGAAGACGGCCGCGCTTTGACCGGACCGTCGATCACCGCCGAGCAGTGGACGCCTTCGATCCCCAGGGCCACGATCCGCGTGCTGGTCTGCCAGTGACCGTGCGGTGTCGTTATCGGCTTGGCAGGCTTTCCAGATGGCTGGGGCCTCAGCGATGTCGGGCCGATCTTGATCGAGCCGGGGCCGCCCATCTTGCGGGGTGTGGTCTCGCCTGCTTTGCGTCGTCGCTGGGCGACGCGGCGGACCCATGCGGGGCTGACCATGAAGATGTTGGCGATCTGACTTGTGAGCATGCTGCGGTCGGCGGCTGCGAGGACGCGGTTACGCAGGCACTCATCGGCGGCCCCTGGAAAGGCCCGGGAGGGGCCATTGCCAGAAGCTACACGAAGAAACGACCCCGCGCAACCGGGCGTGCGTCAAACCTGCGCTACGCGAGATCTAGAACCGCTCTAATCTGGTTCGACAGTGCAGTCACCCAAGCTGAACCGCGACCCTCACTTGGTCATAACCCCAGCAGGTTGTGGCGTCCGGCGGCCGCGATGACCATCGCCCGCTTGACCGACTCCTGCCCCTTCACCTCCGGAAAATCCACCTCAGGCACCGCCGTCGCAAGCATCCCCTCCACATCCGCCACCGGCAGCGGCTCGGCGTCGATCGCCCCGCTCAGCAGCCCCACCACCTCCGCGATGCTCGAACCCCCCGGGCGGTACTGACTTCGACGCGATCAGCATCCCCACCGCGATCGGCAGGTCATACATCGGCCCTT
>CAZXGL010000050.1:0-13436 GCA_964640595.1 uncultured Phycisphaeraceae bacterium
CTCCACCCGGAACCGATACCCCCCCGATCCAACCTCCACCCGCACCCACCCCTCCAGCATTTGCGCGGCACGCACGCCGCGTGCGTCCGCCAGCGGCACGCCGGATTCCGTCACCGCGTCATGCCCAGGACGCACCGGCAGCCACACCACCCCGTCCGTGTTCGCCGGCACTTCCACCTCCATCACGAACGCCCCGTCCTCCTCCCACCGCCATGATGAAGCGAACTCCCCGCGCACCGACCGGTGCCGCGCTTTCGCCCATTCGAACGCCCCCGTCGCGGTGGGTTTGAACTCCGCGCGTCCCCACCCCGCTTCCAGCGGGCGAACCCCGCCCACGCCCTCAAACATCCACCGCCCGCAGGATCCCAGCGCGTAGTGGTTGAACGAGTTCATCGTCACATCCGCGTGCGGCCCTGTTTCCGGCGTCCATCCGTTCCATCGTTCCCAGATCGTCGTCGCCCCATGCTTCACGGAGAACAGCCAAGACGGGAACTCATCCTGCAGCAGCAGCCGCGCCGCCACATCCGCGCGTCCGTGCTCTTCCAGCACATGCAGCAGGTGGCTCACCCCCACGAACCCGGTGGACAGTTTCCATCCTTTCGCCTCGATATCCGCCACCAGCCGCTCGATCGCCCGCGCCGCGTCCGCCGCATCCAGCAGCCCAAACCGCAGCGCAAGCACATACACCGTCTGCATGTCGCCGTGGATGCGCCCGTCGTCGCCCACATAGCGCTCGTTGAAAGCCGCCCGGATGTCCTTGAACAGTGCCCGCGCTTCCGCCGCCTCCTCATCCCGTCTCAGCACTTCCATCGTCCGCGCCAGCAGGTCCGCCGAGTGCGCGAAGTACGCCGTCCCGATCAGATCCTTCGGCGTGTTCGCCCCGATGGACAGCCAGTCCCCATAGTCGTTCCCCCGGTCCCGATCCCGAATCAGCCCCGTGCTGTGGGCGCGGCACCACGCCACCCAGGCCTTCATTGATTCCGCGGCCGCTTCAAGCACCCGCTTGTCCCCCGTCGCCCGATACACCTCCCACGGCACGACGGTGCCCGCGTCCGCCCACACGGGCGTGCCATGGGTCAGCCCATAGGTCGCGGGGGCCACATCCGAGTGCGCCCCATCCTCCCGCTGCGCGTCGATCACATCCACCATCCACTTGCGCATGAAGGCCGCCGCGTCCGCGTTGTACAGCGCGGTCGGCAGGAACACCTGCGCGTCCGCCGTCCATCCCATCCGCTCGTCCCGCTGCGGACAGTCCGTCGGCACGCTCAGGAAGTTGCCCCGCATCCCCCACACGATGTTCGATTGAAGCTGGTTCACCCGCTCGTCCGAGCACGCAAACTCGCCGATGATCGGCGTGTCCGTCCCCAGCACCACCCCCGTCACCGTGTCGAGCTCGGGCCGATCGTCCAGCCCCGTCACCTCCACATACCGGAACCCGTGGAAGGTGAACAGCGGCGTCCATGCCCCGTTCTCATCATCACTGACATACACATCCGTCGATGGCGCCGCCCGCAGATTCCCCGTGTAGATCGTCCCGTCCGGGTTGAGCATCTCCCCGTGCCGCAGCGTCACCACCGTCCCCGCCGGAACACGGGTCCCCAGCTTCAGCCGCGCCACGCCCACCATGTTCTGCCCGAGGTCAAAGGTCCACCGTCCCGGCCGCGGCTCGGTCAGCGCGACCGCGGGCAGTTCTGCCAGCACCCGCACCGGCTCGCAGATGTCCGCCTCCAGCACGCGGTGTTCGTCGCGCGTCGTGACCGTCGTCCACCCCGCATCATCAAACCCCGGCGTGTCCCACCCCGCGATCGCCGCCCGCGCGTCGTACATCTCACCGTCCATCATGTCCGCCCAAGCCCACGGCCCGTCGTGCCGCTTCCAACCCTCGTCGGACAGCACCCGCTCCCGCCGCCCGTCGGCATACTCGATGTCCAGCACCAGCCGCAGCGCGGGCCGCTCGCCATAGAACCCGTACGCCCCGAACAGCCCCACATGCCCCGCGAACCACCCCGGAGCCACCACCGCCCCCAGCGCGTGCCTGCCCGGCGTCAGACGGTCGGTGATGTCATACACCTGATACCGCACCCGCTTGCGATAGTCCGTCCACCCGGGCGCGAACGACTGATCGCCCACCTTCTCCCCGTCCAGGCTCAGCTCGTACACCCCCAGCGCGGTGGCATACACCCGCGCCCGCGCCACTTCTCCGCGCACCTCGAACCCGCGGCGAAGATACGGCACGCTCCCCCCCGGCGCCCGCAGCCGGGAACCCTCGGGCTCCTCCATCCGCACGGGCCGTCCGTCAAGATCACCCCATACCACCAGGCGCTTGCGTTTCCCAAAGGCCGGATCACCCCCCATCGTGTTGTTGTTCACCACGAACGATCCGCCGTCATTCAACAATCCCGCCACCCGCTCTGTCACATCCGCCCCGTCCTTGAGATCGGGCACATCACCCGGCCCATACACCGCCGACCGCACGGTGAACACACCCGGCCGCACGCCCGCATCGATCCACGCCGCCCCGCCCCAGCCGCTGTCATCCAGCAGGCCCACTTCCCATCGCGCCGGTTCGCTCCACGGGCCAGCCACGCCCTGCTCATCCCACAGCCGCACCGACCACCAACGAACCCCGCCCGCGCCGATCGCCGCGCCCGCATACTCCGCGGCCGATTCCGACGATGCAACCCGCCCACTGTCCCACCCGGCCGCCCCGGACGGCGACACCGCATCGACGGTCGCTCCCACGCGGATCTGATAGGCCGTCTGACGCACGCCCCGAGCGTCGGCATCGACGCTCACCTCCCAAGTCAGCCGCGGACGCTCGACCTCGATCCCCAGCGGCGTGTCCAGTCCCTCGCAGCGCAAACGCTCCGCCCGCACCCCTTCCCCGGTCGCGCATCCAACTGCCAGAGCCATCCAGACGCCGCAAACCGCAGTGATCCATCGTGCCATGTCGCATCTCCTCGGGTCCGCACCCTACCCCACCGCCAAGGTGTGTGCAAACGGCACTCAAACAGCGCCCGCTCGTCCATGTCGATGGTGTGGAGGTGGTGGCAGGCGGGGGGCGGGGGGGGTGTGGGGGCGGATATCCGGTGGGAGTTCTACCATCGTGTGCATGGCTGGAGCCCACAGGGCGGATGCGGGCCATCGTGAAAAGCCCGTGTCTGCGGAACAGAAATGGCTGGCCGGAAGTCGGCGCTGCGGATTTGCGGATTGTCATGGCGAGTCACTTCCTGCGTGCGTATGCCGACCGTCGATCCGCGTGGCGGGCGAGCATCTTTCTGATGGAGGAAGGGCTGCTGGCGCGGCCCCAGGATGTGCCCGTGGGAACCATGCCGCGCATCGGCGGGCACGAGCCGCGCTATGAGCATTGGGTGGTGCTGGCATTCCGGGAAGACCTGCCGCATGGAGCAGCACTGCTGAACGAGTTTGATGCGCTGCCTCTGCCGCCGGACTCTGAATCCGCGGGCTTGTCCGAGGCCGAGCCGGATCTGTCGCGCCTGCCGCCGGGATTGAGCGTGCCGTGTGCATCGTGCAGGCACGACCTGCGGCCCACTCGTAAAGTCATCCGCCGAGATGACATGCCCGGCGTGCGGGGGCGTCAACAACCCGGTGGACCGCATCCTGGCGCGGCACGGACCGGAGGCACTGCTCGACTGCTATCCGGATGATGAGCCCGAAGACCCGGAGTGGACGGAAGAAGCCGTCATCCGTCGATTGCAGCTCCCATGCCCGCACTGCCGCTACTCGTTGCACGAGCTGGAACTGGTGGGCCGGTGCCCCGCATGTGGCGGTGCGTACAACAAGCACGCGATCGTGCGTCACGCCTTCGATGCGCTCTGAGACGGATTCCACTTGATTCCCTGGGTGATCGAATCACAAGCCGCGACTGCAAGGGAGCGGCCGAGCGACGCACAGGCCCTTCGCAGCTTGCAAACGATGACGATCCGGAAGCCCTCTCGGCTGTGATTGCGGCCGGTCTCGGCCCAGCGACCGACGAAATCCGCACGAAAATCAACCGGGAGCGGTTTCCATCAGGAGGCTCCACCCGCTCACGCAACCGCGGCCGCTCCCGTGCCGTCGCGGCTTGTCGGCCGGTGGGGAGGGGGGGAGGGGGGCTTATGCGGCTGCGCGTCGCTCGAGCGCTTCCAGCCCCATCTGCGGCACATCAAACACCAGCGCAACCCGCTGTGTCCCATTCAGCGATGCACCGGCGCGAACCACCGTGCCCATCACCATCTGCACGGACCGTGTCACCGGGCACGCCGCATGCTCAAACGCGATGGCCACCCGCTCCCCGATCTCCGCCCTGCGCGGCCCGCTCAGTTCCAACGCGGCCCCGCCCGAAGAAATGTTGGTAGTCCGCCCCGGTGTGAACACCGCACGCGCATCCCGCCGCAGCTTGCACGCGATCTCCGCATCGGTACGCGGAAACCGCCGGCGTTCAGCATCATTCACATCTGGCCTGACAAGCATGAATCGCTCCCGGAAGTCCCACCGCTCCGGATTCTCACCATCGGCCCCCCGCAGCCCCAACACCAACAAAAACTCCCAAATCACCCACATTCCCTCTCCCCCCAGGTCACGCCCACGATGAGTCCTCGAATCGTGGGGTTTCCTTCCCCTCTTCCGCGGAGCGGGGGGCTTCCAGCCCCCCGTCGGCCCAAAGGGTCGAGCCCCCTCCCCTTTTTTCTCCCCCAATGCCCAATCCCTTTCCCCCCCCGGGGAGGAGGGGCAAAGGAACCGTCAAATCCCCTTTTGCGATCCAGCATGACTCGCCATGAATCAGACGCGCCATCGGGGAATCAGACCCTCGTCTGCACCCGACAAATGCCGTACCATGATGCCTCATCACACCCACGCAGCGGGCATGGCCAAGAAATCAAAAACGGATGGGTTGGATCAGCGGTTGTTCGCATCGTAAGAGATTGTCCGCACGCGTCGCATCCGTCGTCAGCGGGCCCTTTTCATTCCAAAGTATCTCCGCGATGTCGGAGCCAGTGTTGCGCTCGCCGGGTCGGCGCAAGACAATGCCCACAAAGTCGCTGTCCGCTGGGCCGACCTGTGCGCATCTGGCAAGCTCGCCGAGCACAAGGAAACCACGATCGATACCCAGTTTCTCGATCAGCTCTTCGGCGAGAGGCTTGGCTATGAACTCAAAACCCTCAACCCGGAAGCCCATACGCTCGAGCACAAGTTTCCCGTTCCTGGCGTGGGCACCGCCGATGCTGCCATCGGTCTGTTTCCAAATGAGAAAACCCCTGTCGCAGTCATCGAACTCAAGGGTGCGATGATCGATCTTGACCGTGACAAGTCCAACGGCCGTTCAGCTGTTCAGCAATGCTGGGACTACATGAACGCGCTACCCGGCTGCCACTGGGGAATCGTTTCCAACTTTGCGCTCATCCGACTCTACCACAAGACAAAGGGGACGCTTTCCTACGAGGAGTTCTCGATCGAGGAACTCCGTGACCGCGACCGATTCAACCAGTTTTACGCCCTCTTCGAGCGGGGAGGTTTGCTTCCCTCGAAGCTTTCGCAGATTCCACGAGCCACGGCTCTCCTCAACAAAACCGCCAAGCGACAGAAAGAAGTCGGCGACGAACTCTATCAGGAATACCAGTTCAAACGCCTCGAACTCATCGAACATCTTCATCGTCATGAACGCAAGGATCTCGACGAGGCGATCCGCATCGCCCAGAAGCTCCTCGATCGCGTCATCTTCATCGCATTCTGTGAGGACCGCGAACTCCTTCCCGAGAACTGCCTCGAACGAGCCTACAGCAATGTCCCCGCGTTCTCCAAGGTCACAAACCCACGCTTGCACAACTTCCTCGGCCTCTTCCACGCCGTCAACCACGGCAGCGACGGAATCCCCAAGATCGATCGTTTCAACGGCGGTCTCTTTGCCGAGGATCCCGGCGTTGATGATCTCGACCTCTATGACGAGCCCTGGGCCGCCGCTTTTCGTGGATTCGGAAGGTACGACTTCTCCGAGGAAGTCAATGTTGAAGTCCTCGGCCACATCTTTGAGCGTTCCATCACGGAACTCGAGAAACTCCGTGTCGGCGGCCTCTTCGCCCTCAAGGCGAGTATTCGTCCCGACAGTGTCGCTGTCAGGCGGGCTTCTGCAAAGGCCTCCGCACGCAAGCCCGACGGAACCGCCCTCGAACCAATCTCCAGAATGCCCAAGAGCGCGCAGCGCAAAAAGTTTGGCATCTACTACACCCCACCCGCGTTCACCAGCCTGATCGTCGAACGCACCGTTGAGGCGGCCGTGGCCCAACGCTTCGCGGCCATCGCGGCCGAACTCCGCATCGATGCCGGGAACATCAGCCGAACCGAGTCGGACAAGCAGCTCAAATACTGGAAAGCCTGCCTCAAATCACTCCGATCCATCACCGTCTGCGATCCGGCCTGTGGTTCGGGAGCCTTTCTGATTCAGGCGTATGACGCCTTGGATGCCCAATACAAAGCGGTCGTTCACGGTCTCGCCGGCGCGGGTGAGAATCCGGAACTCATCCAGGCCATCGAGGATGACATCCCCAACGACATTCTCACCCACAACATCTATGGTGTTGACCTTTCCCGTGAAGGTGTCGAGATCACCCAACTCGCCCTGTGGATCCGTTCTGCCCGCAAGGGCAAAACCCTCGCGGATCTTTCCGCAAACATCGTCCACGGCAACAGCCTCGTTTCCGACAAAACGGTCGATCCCCACGCCTTCGACTGGCATGATGCCTTCCCGGCGGTCTTTCCAAAGGGCAAGCCGGGCGGTTTCACATGCATCATCGGCAACCCGCCCTGGGAGCGCGTCAAGGTCCAGGACCGCGAGTTCTTCTCCCTCACTGACCCCGAAACCGCCGAGGCCGTCAATGCCGCCGATCGCAAGAAACGCATCGCGGCCATGCCCAAGAACAACCCGCTTCTCTATCAGTCCTACCTCAACGCCGTTGACCACGCCCAGAAACTGTCCACCTACGCCCGCACCCCAGCCGATGAGGGTGGACGCTACCCCCTCACCGGGCGTGGCGATGTCAACCTCTACATGCTCTTCGCCGAACTCGCCCGCTCCCTCGCTGGCCTCCTCGTTCCCTCTGGCATCGCCACCGATGACACCACAAAGCAGTTCTTCAACGACCTCATGGACTCCAAGCGACTGATTTTACTGTACGACTTCGAAAACAAGGAAGCCCATTTCGAGGATGTCCACCGCTCCTTCAAGTTCACCGCTCTCATCTTCGGAGGCAAGAAGAACACAACCGAGCAAGCCGATTTCGTATTCTTCGCCCGGAATGTCGAGGAAACCGCCCCCCACAACAAGCAACGCCACATCGCTCTCACCGCGGCCGACATGGCCCTGCTCAACCCGAACACTCGCACCTGCCCCATCTTCCGCACACGCCGCGATGCCAACCTCACACGCGACATCTACCGACGCGTCCCCATCCTCATCGACCACAACCGCAAATCCGGCGGCAATCCTTGGAGCATCAAATTCCTTCGGATGCTCGACCAGACCAATGACGCGGCCCACTTCAAGCCCGCCTCCCACTGGGAGAAAAAATGCTACACCCTCGATGCGGGCATCTACACCAGCGGCAAAAAAAAGGCCCTCCCGCTGTACGAGGCCAAGATGGTCCAGGCCTACGACCACCGCGCCGCCAGCGTGATCATCAAGGATGGCAACTGGGTCCGCCAGGGACAAACGATCGAAACTTCCCTCGTCGAGCACACAAACCCCGAGTTTACCGTCACGCCACGATGGTGGGTCGATGAAAGTGTCGTCAACAAGGCCCTTGCAGACCAACCGGGCGATGCAGGATGGTTTATGGGTTTCAAGGATATCTCAAGCTCGACCAACGAACGCACCATGATCGCGTCGTTCATTCCTCGCTACGCAGCTACGAACAAGTTTGTGCTGATGCTGACCGACATCAGCCCAGGTTTGCAATCCTGTCTGCTTGGCAACCTGAACTCGATCGTGTTTGACTTTGCAACCCGTCAGAAAATGGGTGGCATCCCGCTCAACTTCTTCATCGTCGAGCAACTTCCCACACTCCCCCCAGACACATATGCCGACCCGTGCCCGTGGTCTCCAAAGCAAACACTGGAGGCATGGATCAGCGAGCGAGTGCTCAAACTCTCCTGCACCGCCGACGACATGAAGCCCCTCGCCAAGGCCTGCGGCTTCAAAGGCTCCCTCAAGAACGGTGTCCACAAGTGGAAAGACCAGGAGCGGACGCGACTCCGCGCCGAACTGGACGCCGCCTACGCCCACCTCTATGGCATTTCCGAGGAAGATCTCACCTATATCCTGACCACATTCAACGGCCTTTCGGACACCGTCAGAGACGAAATCCTGATCGCCCACCGCGAACTCACCGTGGCTGCAATGCATAAGCCGTGACTTGTATCATCCTCCGTCGGCATGGTCGAGAGGCTGTGTCTTCCGCAAAACAAACGGATTCACGCTTCACACCCAGAAGTTTACTGGTTTTTGCCTGCTCCGCGTTCAAATCCTCCCCGCCTCTCCCAATCCCTCATCCCCCGGCTACGCCACCTTTTTCGCCCTTCTATCGATCAACCCCGCGCAGGTGTCCACCAGCATCCCCCAGTCAATCGGCTTCGTCAGGTGCGCATCGCACCCGGCCTGAATGCACGCCTTGTGCTGCTCGTTCGTCGCGTGCGCGGTCAGTGACACCACCGGCCCGCGCCAGCCCCAGCTGCGCAGCCCGCTCACCAGCCCCGCACCATCCAGCCGCGGCATGTCCCAGTCCGTCAGCACCAGGTCCACGCAACCGCCCTCACCATTGACCATCGCATCCAGCGCGGCCTGCCCGTCCGGATGCTCGATGACCTCCGCCCCCGCGCGCGACAGAATGAACCGCAGCAACCGCCGGTTGTCCGCTCCATCCTCGGCCACCAGCACCCGCCGCCCCGCCAGCGGCCCCGCCGGGATGAACTCAACGACCAGCTCATCCGCCGGCGCCGCCCCGTACGGCACCGCCGCCGTGAACGCCGACCCGTACCCCGCCTCCGACTCCACCGTGATCGACCCGCCCATCAGCTCGGCCAGGTGCCGGCTGATCGCCAGGCCCAGCCCGGTCCCCTCGCGCCGCTTCGCGGTGGACCCACCGACCTGCGAAAAAGGCTGGAAAAGCCGTGAAATCTGCTCGGTGTTCATCCCGGGCCCCGTGTCCTCCACGCGCACCGTCATCACGCCGCCAGCGTCGCCCACGACCACGCGCACCGTCCCCCGATCCGTGAACTTCACCGCGTTACCGATCAGGTTCAGCAGGATCTGCCTGGTCCGGGTGGGGTCCATCATCACCCGCCGCGGCAGCGTCTCCACGCCCATGATCTCCAGCCGCACACGCTTGTCCTGCGCCCGCTGCCGCAGCGGCGCAGTGGTCGTCCGGAAGAACTCGTGTACATCCACTTCCACCGGCTCGATCCGGATCGCACCGGCTTCCGCCTTGGACATGTCGAGCAGGTCGTTGATCAGCGCCAGAAGATGGTCCGCGTTGTGCCGAACCGTCGTGATCGCCTCATGCCGCTCCGCCTCGGCCACGCCACGGTCCGTCGCGATCCCCACGAAACCCATGATCGCCGTCAGCGGCGTGCGCAGCTCATGGCTGATGTTCGCAAGCAACGCCGACTTGTGCCGGTTCGCCTGCTCGGCCGCGGCCCGATGCTGCTCCAGCTCACGCGTGTGACGGATCAGCCGACGCGAAACCCACCACGCCGCCACACCCGCCAGCCCGCTCAGCACCGCGCACGGCAACAACGCCCACCGCGCCGCCCGGTCTACCCCGGCCAGCCGCGTCCGGTACTCGCCCACCGACACATCCACGCCCACCACACCGTCCAGCGTCCCATCGGGCAGACGCACGGGCGCGAAGCCGCTCAGAAAACTGCCCCACGCGTCCGTGTACGGCCGGGGCGTGACCACCACCCGGTTCTCATGCACCGCCTGCCACGCGACCGGGTCCGGGTTCTCGTACTGCTCCATCAGAAAAGAGTGGTCCTCGACCCCGTCCCCGTCGGCATCCCCGATCGGTGTGCCGTCCAGCACGAAGTACAGCTCGTCTCCCACGGGCCGCATCGTGTAGACAAAGCGGATCCCGTCGGTCTTCTGGATCACCTTCGTCAGCGGACCAGCCAGCTCGCGGTAGGTGTCCGAATCCTCCTGCGCCGCCTCGGTCAAGGCCGCGTGGGCCTGTGCATCGATGGTGGCCGCCACGGCCACGGCCAACCGGGCCAGGTTGTCACGCACCTCCTGATCGACGGCATTCAGCGCGGCCTGACGCACCCCGGCGATGGAGACCAGCGTCGCGAACAGCAGCAGGACCATGCTGACGATGCCGATCGCGACCGGGCCGAAAGTCCGCCCCGGGGCATTTGGCGCGGGCTGGGCGTCGGGGTCCTGCAACCGATCGTCCTCCCGTCAAGGGGTGGTGGGGGGGGGCGGGGGGGGGAGGGGGGCAAAGCGGGTTCAGGCGGCGGCCTCGTCCTCGTCAAAGTCGCCGTCGAACTGGGCCTCGAACTCGGCGATGGCTTCGTCGGCGAGCTGGCGTTCGGACTTGGTGAACCGCTCGGCCCAGCGCTGTGGGCGGACATTGGAGTGGGTATCTCCGCGTTCGCGCCAGTCGTCGGCGTTGGGCAGGTTCAGCTCGCTGGGCATGGTTTTGCGATAGCCCAAAAGACGGATGACCTCCAGGACATCGGTCCAGGTGGGGAACATCCGGTCGTTTGATTTCTTGAACGCGTCGATGGCCATCAGGAACAGGAACTGTTCAGTGGTCATCTCGCCTTCTTCGGCGGCCTTGGTGAACTCGCTGAGGCGCCGGCCCGGGCCGCGGGCGCGTTCGGCGCCGGTGACCAGATCCTGCTTGGGCGTGACGCCGGCGCGTGGTTCAAGACCGAGGCGACGGTCCACGACGGTGCCCGGCGGGGGCGTGCCGTTGCGGTTCTGGCGTCGTTCACCCTGGCGGCGTTCCGGCTGGCTGGCACCCATCGACGACCTCCCGGAAGTTTTGGGTCCGGGAACGCGCCGACACAGACGCGGGCTGCTCAGCCCCGGACGCAAGGCTCACAGGTCGTCGTCATCGTCGAGATCGGATTCGGCGTCAACGCCGTCCTCGTCCTCGTCCTCGAAATCGTCGGCGTCGTCGGCGTCATACTCGTCATCATCCTCGTCGTCGGACTCGAGGAAATAGCTCTCGTCCTCGTCCAGATCATCGTCAAAGGCGATGACGGTGTGATCGGACCAGGGGGAGGATTCCTCGGTCACGCCCGGCTCGAGCAGGGCGGTGTCGGAACGGTCGTCGGTGAGTCCTGCGAACATCATGGCTTCAAACCTCCAGGGCATCTGTCGTGGCTCTCGCGGCATTGGACCTTGCCAGCGTGCCGGGCAGGACCCGCCCGGCGCGCCGTAGCGTAAGCGGTGTCGTCGTCGTGTCAACCGCCGGACGGCCCGGGACGAAAATTCCATGTGCGGCCGATCTACACTGGCCCATGCCCGACACCCCTCTTTCCCCCTCCTCCCCCCCCTCCCGCCCCCCTTCCCCCCCCTCCCGTTCGTCGGAACCGGTGCTGCGGAATCCGGACTACCTGGCGGGCGGGCTGGCGATCGCGTGGCCCGGGCTGGGCCACATCGTGCAGAGGCGGACGAAGCGGGGTGTGCTGGCGATGGTGGGGGTGCTGGGGCTTTTTCTCTACGGATTGTTCATCGGGGGGATCGACGCGGTGGACTCGCGGGAGGATCGGATCTGGTACTACGGGGCGGCACTGGTCGGCCCCCTGACCTGGGGAACGGACTGGGTTCACCAGAACCACTTCAAGGCCCTGGACCCGGGACACCGTGTTCCGCGCACGGGTTGGCCGGGGGAGGTGCGGTGGAGGCCGTGGCAAGATCCGGCTTCCAGGCAGTACTTCGGAACTCCGGAGTTGTTCCGGGCGTTCATCGAGACGGAGAACGCCAGGCTCCGAGATCACGATCCGGAGCATCCGAGCATCCGTTCCCCGGATGAAGCGGTCGCGTCTCTTGTTCGCCAACAGCCCATGTGGCGTGCGGCGACGCCGGCGGAGTTGGAAACGGGCAAGGGGCCTCCGAATGAGAAGGGGCTGGGGCGGCTGAACGAGATCGCCATGCTTTCGATCGCGCTGGCGGGGATGCTCAACTTCATCGTGTTCCTGGATGCGTTGATCCCGGGGAGGGGACACAAGGCAACGGGGAAGATCGGCGCAGCGGTGGCCGGCACGGCATCCGCAGGAGCCGCGGCGGCGGAAGGGATGGCCTCATAATGGCGACCATCTTCATTGATCCGATCCAGGCGCATGACGCGTGGTATCTGATGATCGTTCCCATGGTGATCTTCATCGCGATCGGGTACAAGGCCGTGCGTGTCAACCGCATGGAGGACTACTGGCGCGAGGTGCTGGTTTTCACACTCCAGGTGCTGGGCGGCATGGCGGTGCTGGCCGTGGCGTTCATGGTGGTGGTGAATGTGCTGGTGCCGTGGCTGGCGCCGATGTGAGGGAGTGGAGGGGCATGGCGTGACGAGGCTGCCTGTTTGGGGTGAGGCATTGGCCGGGTGGGTGGTGCGGGCGTGCCGGTATCGGGTGACGCGGCCCATGGTGGTGTTGGCGCGGGTGGTGTCCGTTGTGTGCCTGATCACGATGGTGTTGCTGACGGTGGTGCCGTTGGTGATCCTCGTGGGCGGGTGGATGTTGCTGAACGGCAGCGGCAGCGGCAGCGGCATCGGGGCAGCCGGGGTGCTGGTGCTGGCAGTGACATTCATGATTCTGTTGGTGCTTGATTTCGCGTTGGTGATGGGGCTTTCGATCGTGAGGCTGGCGGCGAACAGCGTTGGGCTTGTCGCATTCGGTGGCGAACACATTGCGGGGGCCATTGAGCAGGTCATGAAGCATCGCGGGTCGGCGGGCGGTGATCCAGAGCGGACACCTTGAACGCAAGGATCACACACGCCGCGAAGGCAATGGAAGCGTGCTGTGCGGTCTGGCTGAAGGGTGGTGTTCTCCGCTTTGGCGGGAGAGAAACACGATGCGTCTGGCTGTGCGTCTGGCTGCTGCCGATCACGCGGTCGGGGCGCGAGTTCAAGAGGGAGCATGGGTTGGAAGTGATGGAATCCATTTTTGAGCAGCGCTCGGTTCGGTAAGCGGATCCGGGGAGAGCAAGTCTGGTGTGAGGATGCGTGGTTGTGGTTGGATGAACTCGCTGCTGACGGGTGCCTGGGTACGACCACACGCGGTTTCGTCATCGCTGTTTGGTTCGTTTGGGGTGTGGTTGTGGTGAGCAGTCGGAACGGCATCCTTCGAGTTTGAAGGCCCATCGTGGGTTGAAGGGGAGGGAGCCGCCGATTGCATTGGCGGCGTCATGGGTTGGGAGGAGGGAGGGGGAGACACAGGCGGGA
>CAZXGL010000051.1:0-12629 GCA_964640595.1 uncultured Phycisphaeraceae bacterium
GGGCCGGAATCCGGTGCGGCCGGGGCGATGAACAACCTGCCCCCGCTGTGGCTGCTCAAGTACCTGCCCAACATGCTGGCGTGTCATGTCACCATCATCCACGGGTGCGAGGGGCCGTCGAACACGATCATGGGGGCTGAGGCGGGCGCGCTGCAGTCGCTCGGCGAGAGCACGCGGGTCATCGAACGCGGTGATGCGGATGTGTGCATCTCCGGCGGTGCGGAGTCGCGCGTCAACCCGATGGGTGTGATGCGCATGCTGCTGGCCGGGCGTCTGGCGGAGACCGATGCTTCCGTGACCGACGGCGCGGGCGTGGTGCGCCCGTTCGATGCGACTTCCGGCGGGGTGCTGGGCGAGGCGGGGGGGATGTTGATCCTGGAGGACGCCGCCCACGCGGCGGCACGCGGGAACGGACGGGTCTACGCCGAGGTGGCCGGTTATGGCAGCGGGATGGACACGCGCCCGTTCACGCCGGGGCTGGAAGGCCTGGGCGACGCGGCGGAAGACCGGGGCCTGACCCGCGCGATCCGCTGGGCGCTGAAGGACGCGGGCATCACACCGGATCAGGTGGACGCGATCGCGCCGATGGCGGCCGGCGTGCCGGTGCTGGACGCACGCGAGTTCGGTTCCCTGCGGGCCGCGCTGGGCGACGCGGCCACGCGTCCGATGATCACCGTCACGCCCAACGCGGGCAACGCGCTGGCCGGGCACGGGGGCCTGACGACCGCGGCGGCGGCCATGGCGTTGCACACGCAGCGTCTGCCGGCACGGGTCCATGCCGGAAAGCCCGCGGGCGCCGACGCGGGCGCGTGCGAGGCCCGGGAGGCGTCGCTGCGTCATGTGCTGGTCTGCGCCGGATCCTTCGGCGGGCAGGCCGCCGCGCTGGTGCTGCGCCGGGTCGGATGAGGCGGTCGCGAGCGTGCTACGGTTGTGGACCGGCGCCCGTGCCGGGGCAAGACGACACTCGGAATCTGCGAGTCTAAAAAACTGCAAGGAGCATCAAGATGGGCAACGACGGCTACGGACGCGACTATCGGGACTACAACGGGGGACGGGGTGATCGGGGTGGGGATCGGGGCGGAGACCGCGCCCGGCGGGCGACGCCGCTGTCGGACCTGGATCCGGCGGTGACGGAGGTTTCGCGCAAGGTGATCGGGGCGGCGATCGAGGTCCACAAGGCGCTGGGGCCGGGCTTCCCGCTTGCCGTGTACAAGACCGCGCTGGGCAAGGCCGTGCAGGCCGAGGGCGTTGAGCCGAACTTCGACGAGATCTTCGAGGTTGAGTACAACGACGAGGTGGTCGGCGAGATCACCGCGGACATGTTCGCCGGCGAAGCCTTCCTGGTGAAGCTGATGGCCGAGCACCGCGAGATCGGCGTGCAGGAGCGGGCCGAACTCCGCGCCCAGCTCCGCGCGGCGGACCTGGAGCTGGGACTGATCATCAACTTCGGCGAGCGTCGCCTCAAGGACGGGCTGGTCCGCGTGCTGAACCCGGACAAGCTGAACGCCCGTCACGACGATGACGAAGAGTACGAGGACGACGACGAGGATTGATCGTGCCCAGCGGCCGCGTGGTCATCACGGGTGTCGGCTGGGTCACCCCGCTCGGGTGGGATCTGGACGGCGTGTGGAACCGGCTCGTGCGCGGCGAGACCGCGATGGGTCCGCTGCGCCGGTACGACGCCTCGACCTGGGCGACCAACTTCGCCGCGGAGGTGCCCGCGTCGTTCGACCTGCGTGAACGCCTCGGCGCTGCCCGGGCCGAGCGGCACCGGCACGCCTCGCTGAGCACGGGCTTCGCGCTGTCCGCCTGCAACGACGCATGGCGGATGGCCGGGCTGGACCGCGCCCCCACGCCCTTGGACCCCGAGTGCGTCGGAGTGTATCTGGGCGCGGGCGAGGGGCCGGTGGACTACGGGCCGTACATCGGCGCGCACGCGGCCGGGACGCAGGCCGGGGGGGTGGGGTTTGATGTCGCGGCCTTCGCGGCCATCGCCCGGCCGGGCCTGAACGCCGCCGTGGAGGTCGAGCAGGAACCCCAGTTGACCTCGACGCATCTGGCCGCGGAGTTCGGAGCGGCCGGGCCAAGCCTGAACTGCATGACCGCCTGCGCGGCGAGCACGCAGGCGGTGGGCGAGGCGTTCGAGATCATCCGCCGGGGCGATGCCTCGGTGATGATCGCGGGCGGCGCGCACACCATGCTGCACCCGTTGGGCATGACCGGCTTCATCCGCCTGACCGCGATGAGCACGCGCCGGGACGACCCCGCGCACGCCTCCCGCCCGTTCGACGCCACGCGCGACGGGTTCGTGATGGGCGAGGGCGCGGGCATCGTGATCCTCGAGGATCTGGACCACGCGCTGGCACGCGGCGCGACGATCCTGGCCGAGCTGGGCGGCTACGGCTCCACCGCCGATGCCTACCGCATCACCGACATCCACCCCGAGGGCAAGGGCGGGGCGGACGCGATGTCGGCCGCCCTGCGTCAGGCGGGCATCGATCCGCACGCGACCGACGCCGCGGGCCGCCCGCTGGTCCACTGGATCAACGCGCACGGCACGGGGACGAAGGAGAACGACAAGATCGAGTCGGCCGCGGTGCGCCGCGTGTTCGGTGATCTTGCGCCCAGGGTTCCCTTCACCAGCGTCAAGTCGATGCTGGGCCACCTGATCCAGGCGGCCGGCGCGGTCGAACTCATCACCTGCGTCCAGGCGATCCGCACCGGGATCATTCCCCCCACCATCAATCTGCACCAGATTGATCCGGCCTGCGGGCTGGACCATGTGCCGCTCACGGCCCGCGACATGAACGAAGCGGGGGGGGGCGGGGGGGGCGGGGTGTCGGTGTGCCTGTCCAACAGCTTCGGCTTCGGCGGGCAGAACGATTCGGTGTGCGTGCGCCGCTTTGTGGGCTGAAAATCATCATTTGATCGCCCGATAACGCCCATGATTCGTGAGTGATGATGCCCCCAGCTCGCTAGGGGAGGTACCGTCGCGCTCGGAAAATGGTTGGAAACCGTCCCGTGAGCGTCAAAGAGGAGATCGCCATGCGTGGTGCGTTGTTGTCGTTCGTTCTTTTGAGCGTGTGTGTTTCGGTGTCGTTCGGTCAGTTGTTCCAGCCGGATTCCGCGATCGCGTCGAGTGAGTTCAGCTCGTTGTATGACATCGGCAATACGATCGACCGCTCCGGCCTGCCGGAGGTGTTCAGCTTCAACACGCCGCACGCGACCTATACCGGCAACAACCACTGGACGACGCGGTCCACCCCGGTGAACCCCAACGCGACCTTCTTCTTCAACGAGGCGAAGACCATCCGCCAGTTCTTTTTGTGGAACCACCGCTCCAACGGCGTGGCTGCGGACCCGAACTACGCCGTCAAGCGGTTCAGCCTGACCTTCTTCGACGGGGACGGCAACCAGGTGGGCGCGGTGGAGGATCTGCCCGCTCAGCAGCATGTGGCGCGGGCACAGCTCTACGACTTCGACGCGGTGGAGGGTGTGCGTTCGGTGCGGGTGAACATCCTGGAAAACTACGGCAGCCAGTACTGGGGCTTCGCCGAGGTCGCGTTCAGTTCCACGGTGCTTGCGTGCAACGGCGCGGATCTGGCCGCGCCGGTGGGTATGCTCAACTTCTTCGATGTGGCCACCTTCATGGACCGGTTCAACAACCAGGATGTGGCGGCCGATCTGGCGGAGCCGGTCGGTGTGTTCAACTTCTTTGATGTGAGCGCGTACATCGACCTGTACAACGCGGGCTGCCTCTGAGGAAGAAACCGCAAGCGGAGAGGGCATGAGTGAGAGAACGGGCACGGCTCGCCGAGCCGTGCCACCGGGATCCGTGCAGCTAAAACGCCCCTCCGACCGATGATCCGGGCATGCCAGGCAAACTCACGGCGATCTCCGGGATCATGGTCGGCGCGGCGGGGCTGGGCGCGGTCGGGCTGATCGGCATCGCCGGGATGCGCCTGGCCCGGGCCGATGCCGCCGAGCAGATCTACCGCGCCCGGCTCGAATCCCTGGCGGCGGACTACGAGGGCCTGCGCTCCTCGTACAACCGGGCCGTGCGCCGCACCGCTGTCACCGAGCTGGTCGTCAAGGACGGACAGGTGACCGCGCTGGTCCGGACCGCGCACGGGCCGATCGCGGAGATCGTCACGGGGGCGGACCCCTCGAAAGAGGTGTATGTGGACTTCGCCCTGCTCGATGGGCGGGTGTGGATCCGGCGGGTGTTCGATGCCTCGACCCGCCCGGAGGATGCCACCGTCATCGACCCGCGCCTGGCCGAGATCGACTGGCTGGGCAAGGAACCGCTGGAAGCCAAGCCCGGCTCTTCGGCGAACCGGGCTACGGCCATCGGGCAGGCTGTCTACCGCACGCTGGGCGAGGGACGCTGGGTCGTGCGTGTCTCGGGCGATGGTGCGCTCGGCCTGGAACTGGTCAGCCCCGAGACCCGGGTCACGCTCGAGGAAGCGCCGCCGATCTGGAACTTCGACGAGGTGGAGTCCGAGATCCATGACCGGATCAAGGATGTCGGCTGGCGCGAGGCGCTGGGCGCGATGCTCGGCGCGAACTGACGGTTTACGGAACGCTGGGGGGGGCGGGGGGGACGGGGGGGGATTGGCGTTTCCAGCAGCACCAGTAGTGGGCCGCGGCGGCGTGCCACACGATGTGGCGCAGCATCACGCCCAGCATGTCGGACACCGACTGATCCCGGCCGTAGAAAACCACCGCGTCGGGCCGGAGCCCGTCGGCGGCCCATGCCTCCAACCGGGTCAGATCACCCCGGAGTGTTTCGATCGCCGCGAGGGGATCAGCAGGCACGGGCGGCCAGGCCTCCGTCGCGGGGCCGATCAGGTGGCGGGCGTGACGGCGGAAGATCTCCGCCGTGTGATGCATGTGCCAGGCGGCCGTGCCGGGTTGCACGGGATCGCCGAAATCTTCGCCCGCGTGGTCGGACAGGGTCATGGCGATGGACTCCCACGGGGCATCGACGCAGGCCCGGATCTGGGCGAGGGTATCGGCGAAGGGATGGGTGGGCATGGGGGCATGGTACTAGGTCATCTGGTGGCACAGGCGGGACGCCTGTGCCACCGCGGAACTCCCCTACACTCATGCCCCTTTTCCCCTTGGAGCCGCGATGTCCGCCACCCCCTCTCAGCCTGCCAAATCCATGGACGAGATCATGGCCCTCTGCAAGCGCCGCGGGTTCGTCTACCCGGCCAGCGAGATCTACGGGGGCATCAACGGCTTCTGGGATTACGGGCCGCTGGGGGCGCAACTCAAGAAGAACCTGCGCGACGCGTGGTGGCAGGATGTGGTGATGAACCCGTGCTGGGGACGCAGCGGGCCGGACGGGAACCCGGTGGAGATCGTGCCGCTGGACTCGTGCATCATCCAGAATCCGCGGGTGTGGGAGGCATCGGGGCATGTGGGGGGTTTCAACGATCCGATGATCGACTGCCGGGAGACCAAGTCTCGGTACCGGGCGGACCATGTGCGGGCGATCTCGGGGAAGGGCAAACGCCACGAGGCGCCGGTGTTCGCGTTCATCAAGGACTCGCCCGCAGAGGCCAAGCAACGCAAGGCCGCGGACAAAAAATTCGGTGACGATCAGGAAGAGTTTGATCTGATCGAGTTGGGCACGGATTTCGCGCATGTGCTCGGGCCTGATGCGGAGGAGCTGGGCACCCTCACCCCGCCCCGCGCCTTCAACCTGATGTTCAAGACCTACATCGGTGCCACCGCGACCGAGAACGACATCGCGTATCTCCGCCCCGAGACCGCCCAGGGCATCTTCGTCCAGTTCAAGAATGTCATCGACACCACGCGCGTCGGCGTGCCCTTCGGCATCGCGCAGACGGGCAAGGCGTTCCGCAACGAGGTGACGCCGCGGAACTTCACCTTCCGCAGCCGCGAGTTCGAGCAGATGGAGATCGAGTTCTTCTGCCACCCGGACCAGGCGAAGGACTGGTACGCCTTCTGGCGCGACTGGCGCATGGAGTGGTGGAAGAGCCTGGGCCTGGCGGGCGACAACCTGATCCTGCGCGAGCACGACCGCGATGAACTCGCCCACTACGCCAAGGATGGGGCGGGCACGAGCGATGTGGAGTACCGCTTCCCCTTCACGGCCCCCGGTTTCGGTGAGCTTGAGGGCATCGCGCACCGCACGGACTTCGACCTGCGCCAGCACGCCCAGCACTCGGGCCTGGGCGACAAGCTCAAGTACTTCGACGCCACACGCGGGGAACTCGCCCCGAACGGGCAGCCCAAGGGCGAGCGGTACTTCCCCCATGTGATCGAGCCATCCGCCGGGCTGGACCGTGGCGTGCTGGCCGCGTTGTGCGAGGCCTTCACCCCGGATGCCGAGCGTCCCAGCGGGGTCTACATGAAGTTCCACCCCCGGCTCAGCCCCATCAAGGCGGGCGTGTTCCCGCTGGTGAAGAAGGATGGCATGCCGGAGAAGGCCGCCGCCCTGACACAGGCCCTGCGCAAGAAGTTCGGGCACCTGGGCACCATCGACATGGACGAGAAGCAGTCCATCGGCAAGCGGTACGCCCGCATGGACGAGGCGGGGTGCCCGTTCTGCTTCACCATCGACTCGGACACGCTGACGGACGACACCGTCACGGTGCGTCACCGCGATACGCTGCAACAGGAGCGGATCTCGATGGACGCGGTGCCCGCGTTCCTGGGTGAAAAACTCGGGGTCTGATGGAACTGAGCGGACGCGGGCAATCACGGAAGGATTTGCACGGGGTCGTCGCCTGAACCCCTGAAACTGGGCGTGGGTTGATCCGTATAACCCGAACCCGGGCGAACGACGCGCGCGGGATTCGCACGCAAGGAAACGGTCCCATCCGCACAGCCGGGGCCGATGAGAACAAGGAGCGGGCATGGGCGCGGCACGGGTGGTGGTGGTCCTCGGAGTCGTCGTGGCCGCGCTGGCGGGGACGGGCTACGCGCTCTTCAAGTCGCCCGTGGGTGACAAGATGCGCTCCGGGCGTGCCAAGCAGGGGGTGGGTGAGCTGGTGCTGATCGAGCCCGCCGCTCTGGGCGATGTGGTGCGGACCGTGAGCGCGCCCGGCTCGATCGAGCCGCGGACGAATGTGCAGATCTCCAGTCAGGTCTCGGCGCGGGTGCTGGCGTTGCCGTTCCGCGAGGGCGAGCAGGTGAAGGCCGGCGACATCGTCATCCGGCTGGATCCCCAGAACCTGGTGGCCGCGCTGGACTCGGCCCGCGCCGGCATGCGCGGCCAGGAAGCACGCCTGGGCGGGGCGGAAGCCCGTCTCATCACCGTGCGTCTGGAGTTCGAACGCATCCGCTCGCTGTTCGAGACCGGCGATGTGACCCGGGCCGAGCTGGAAACCGCCGAGGCGAACTACCTGCAAGCCCAGTCCGACAAGCAGTCGCTGGAGTTCAGCATCGAGCAGGCCCGCGCCCAGATCACCCAGGCCGAGAAGGATCTGGAGAACACCACCATCGCCAGCCCCATCGACGGCGTGGTCGTCTCCCTCAACGCCGAGGTAGGCGAGACCGTCATCGTCGGCACCACCAACAACCCCGGCAGCGTCGTCATGGAGATCGCCGACCTGTCCAACATGCTGCTGCGGGCGGCGGTGGACGAGGCCAACATCGCGCCCATCCGTGTGGGGCAGGAGGCCACCGTCTATGTCAACGCCTACCCAGACCGCGAGTACAAGGGCACCGTGCGGCAGATCGGGCTGAAGCGAAGGGTGGCCGCGGACGGAACCGGCACCTTTGAAGTGGAAATCATTCTGGAACTGGGCGAGGGCGAAACGCTGTACTCCGGGCTGACGGCCTCGACCGACATCGCGGTCGAACGGTTCTTCGACGCCGTGCGCGTGCCAAGCCAGGCCGTGCTCGATCGGCGTGTGGACGACCTGCCGCCCGCGATCCGTACCGGGAACAGTCTGGTGGATATCAACAAGACCTTCACCCGCGTGGTGTACCGCGTGGTGGACGGCAAGACGGTGGTCACGCCGGTGCGGGCTGGCGCGAGCGATCTGACCAGCACGCAGATCCTCGAGGGGCTGGGTGTGGGTGAGGAGATCGTGACCGGGCCGTTCCGCGTGCTGGTCAACCTGCGCCACGATCAGCCGGTGCGCGACGAGCGGAAGGTGAAGGCCGAGGAAATGGCCAAGGCCGCGCAGAGCGGCAAGCCCGCCGAACCCGCCAACTCCACGCCGGAAGGTGGAGAAGTGCCGTGAGTGAGCTGGCCGTCATGAGTTCGGCCTTTCCACCGCCACGGTCTTCGTCCCCGGCCACCATCGAGATCCGCGGGCTGCGCAAGATCTATCGAGTGGGTGAGGAAACGGTGCGCGCGCTCAACGGCGTGGACCTGGTCATCCGGCGAAACGAGTTCGTGGCCATCATGGGCGCGTCCGGGTCGGGCAAGTCCACGCTGATGAACATCCTGGGCTGCCTCGACAAGCCGACCACCGGAACCTATGTGCTCAACGGGCGTCCCACCCACAAGATGGGCATGGGCCGCCTCGCGCAGGTACGAAACGAGGAGATCGGCTTCATCTTCCAGAGCTTCGAGCTGCTCAGCCGGGCCACCGCGCTCAAGAATGTCATGCTGCCGATGTTGTACTCACGCAAGCACCTTTTCAGCGCCAAACGCCGCGCGAAGGACGCGCTCACCCTCGTCGGCCTGGGGGATCGCATGACCCACCGGCCCAACCAGCTCTCCGGCGGCCAGCGCCAGCGCGTGGCCATCGCCCGCGCCCTGGTCAACGAGCCGAGCATCCTGCTGGCCGACGAGCCGACGGGCAACCTGGACAGCAGAACCACCGTCGAGATCATTGAACTCTTCAAACGCCTGCACGCCGATGGGCAGACCATCGTGATCGTCACCCACGAGGAGGATGTGGCCGGGCACGCCGAGCGGATCGTGCGCCTGCGCGACGGCAAGATCATCTCCGACGCGCCGGCTGAGGAGGACCCGATCCACCGTGACTGGGTCCGGCGGATGAATGATGGTCGCGGCGGGCGGGTGGAGGTTTCGCCGTCCGAGCGCGCGATGGCCGATGCCGCCCTGGAGCCTGCGCCCGAACCCAAGCCCCGGCGCGGTCTGTTCGGTGGCGTGCAGCACGAAGGGGGGAAGGACTGATGGGCGTGGTGATGGCCCCCGTGTGGGCGGTGATCAGGCTGGTGTGGCAGACGGTCTTCCTGGCCCTGGGGCAGGTGTGGGCCAACAAGATCCGCGCGTTGCTGACCGCGCTGGGCATCATCATCGGCGTGGCCAGCGTCATCGCGGTGATGAGCTTCCTGGAAGCGGGCCGCAACTGGATGCTCAACCAGATCGACGCAGCGGTGGGTTCAAGGACGATGTGGGTGTGGGGCCAGGTGCCGGACTCCCAACGCGGCGTGCTGAGCTGGTCCGATGTGCGGGTCACGCCGTACGAAGCGCAGATGCTGCTGGAACGCGCACCATCCATCGAGAACATCACGCCCCTGGCCGAACGGCGCTGGAGCGTTCAGTATGGGCGTGAAATCAAGGCCAGCGTATCCGTCACCGGCGTCTGGCCGAGCTGGCACGAGGTCGCCGCGCGGCAGGTGCGCCTGGGACGCCCGATCTCACGGATCGACGACGAGGAACGCCGGCAGATCTGCCTGATCAACGAGGTCGCCATCGAGGAGTTCAAGCTCGACGCCGACCCGACGGGCGACTACCTCCAGATCCGCGGGCGCCGATTCCTGATCATCGGGGTCCTGGAGACCAAGGAGATGGGCCTGAACTTCGGCGGCGGGCAGGCCCGGTCCGAGATCTACATCCCCTACGAAACGCTCGGCATGATGGACCCGTACGCCGGGACCTGGTTCCAGGCCACCATGATCACCCCCGACGCGGCCGCCGACGCGCAGGCCGAGGTCCGCGCGCTGCTTCGGACCCACCGCGGTCTTTCCGGCGATGATGAGAACACCTTCGGCGTGGAGGTGGTCCAGAACGCCATCGACATCTTCAACGGGTTCGCCAATGTGCTGACCATGACGGCCTCCGGGGTGGTCGGCATCTCGCTGCTCGTCGGCGGCATCGGGATCATGAACATCATGCTGGTCAGCGTCAGCGAACGCACCCGCGAGATCGGCCTGCGCAAGGCGCTGGGCGCCAAGCCCCCGGTGGTGCTCATGCAGTTCTTGGTTGAGGCGGTGGTGCTGTGCCTGGTGGGCGGGCTGGTCGGGCTGGCGATCGGTTTCGGGCTGACGCGGATCGTGACTTTCATCCCCGACTTCCCGATCAAGGAGGCCCCGGTGCCGCTGCTGGCCATCATCATCGGTCTGGGCTTCTCCGCGGGGACGGGCGTGGTCTTCGGCATCCTGCCCGCGATCAAGGCCGCCCGGCTCAATCCCATCGACGCCCTCCGCCACGAGTAAAGAGGAACCGCCGACCATGCCCCCAACCACCCCAACCTCCTCCGCACGGGCCGCCGCCCGAACCTTGGGCATCACCGGCGCCACGCTCGTGCTGCTGGCAGGCTGCACCAGCAACCCCCTGGCCCCGCACCCGCTGGACACCGACACCCGCGCCCCCGCCGAGCGGCTGCGCCGCATCGGCAACCTGGAACTGACCCGCATCGACACCGGACCGGGCCAGCCCGAGCCAACCCCCGCCGAGCAGGTGGAGGCCGCCCGCGCCCGCTACGCCGGGATGGAGCGCGTGGACCTGTCGCTGGAGGATGCCCGCCTGCACGCCTTCGAGCGCAACCTCGGCCTGCGGGCCACACTGGTCAACCCCGTGATCGCCGCCGAACGCCTCTCGCAGGAAGAAGGCCGCTTCAACGCCGTCTTCACCCTCAGCGCGGGCTGGGCGGAAATCGACGACGCCGTGGCCACCGAGCTGGCCGATGCGCAGTCCACCCGCCAGTATGTCACGCCCGGCGTGACCATCCCCCTGCGCACCGGCGGCGACTTCACCATCACCACGCCCGTCTCCCGCTTCGAGACCAACAACACCTTCAGCACGCTCAACCCCGCCATCACGGCGGATCTGGAACTGAGCCTGTCCCACAACCTGCTCCGCGGCGCTGGCCGGCGCGTGGCCACCCACTCGATCCGCCTGGCCGAGTACGACCGGCAGATCTCCGAAGCCCAGACCAAGCTGGAGGTCATCCGCACACTGGCGGAGGTCGATCGCGGATACTGGCGTCTCTACGCCTCCATCCGGGCGTTGGAGGTGGTCGAGCAGCAGTACACCGTGGCCCGCGAGCAGTTCGATCGGGCCGAACGCCGCCTGCGTGCCGGGTCCGGGGCCGAGATCGATGTCGTGCGCGCCGAGTCCGGCATCGCCGACCGGGTCGAGCAGATCATCCGTGCCCAGAACGATGTCCGTCTGCGCGAACGCGAACTCAAGGCCCTCCTCAACGCGCCCGGGCTGGAAGTCCGCTCGGCCGTCGCCCTGGAACCCATCACCGCGCCCGAGCCGGTCCGCTACGCCTTCGACGCCGACATCCTGGTCAGCGCGGGCGTGGCTAACCGTATGGAACTGCTCGAACTCGAACTCCAGCTCGCCCGCGACGCGGCCCAGGTCGCCTTCGACCAGAACCAGACCCTGCCCCTGCTGGCCATGCAGTACACCTACCGCATCAACGGCCTCGGCGGCTCGTTCAGCGACGCCGTGGATGTCACCCGTCGCAACGATTACGAGGACTGGACCGTGGGCGTGCAGGCCGAGGTGCCCATCGGAAACGAGCAGCGCCGCGCCACGCTGGCCCAGTCGATCCTGGCCCGCCTGCAACGCCTGTCCACCCGGGACGCCCGGCGCCAGCAGATCGAGAAGGAGGTCCGCGACGCCGTGGATCAACTCTCGAGCACCTGGCAGCGGATCCTGGCCAGCCGCCAGGCCGTGGTGCTCAACGCCCGCGGCCTGGACGCCGAGCGCCGCCAGTTCGAGGTCGGACGATCCACCAGCACCAATGTGCTCGACGCCGACACCAGCCTGGCCGACGCCCGCCTGGCCGAGATCCGCGCCATCGTGGAGTACCAGATCGCCCAGATCGACCTGGGCGTAGCCACCGGCACCCTGCTCGGCCAGGCCCGCGTGGACTGGGCCCCGCGCGATCCGCGCTCCGAGACCACGCGCGATGAGCAGATCCCGGTCCGCTACCGCCCGGCCTCGGGTGTGTTCACATCCCCCTGAACGGGCGGACAACCGGAAAAATCGGCTCAAGTGACGCACACCCACGGTCGATCACACCGGCATGCGCCCCGATGCCATCCATGACCGCGAAACCGACGAACTTCCCCAGCTGCCAGTAACGGAGCCGGCCCACGCCGCCACCGACACGGAACCGAAGCCGGATTCGCTGGCATCCCTGGCCATCGACGCGAACGAACTGGCCCGCGCCATCTGGTCCGGACAGGGCACGGATGTCAGCCGCCTGGTGGCCGACCTGCTCAAGGGCCGTGACGCGGCGTGATGCCGCATCCCACCTGATCTTTTCATCGTCACTCAACCCGCCATGTGCCCCGCCGGCGGCGCGCCCAGATCCGCCTTGGCCTCGTGGACATCCGCGATGGCCCGGCCCGAGATGTCACCCGCGTGCCGGAGCCACGACGGATCCCACGCCAGCGCCTCCGGCGTGGAGCAGGCCACCGACGGACCGAAGCCC
>CAZXGL010000052.1:0-11736 GCA_964640595.1 uncultured Phycisphaeraceae bacterium
CCCCCCGCCGCGGACGATGATCCGTGGTCGCTGCTGGCGCGGCTCCCACCCACCATTGATGCCGCCGCCGTGCTGGACCGACCCGGCGAACGGTTGTGGTCCGATCCGGCGGGTCTTGCCTTCCGGGCCGCGCTCTCGGGCACCGGGCTGTTCGCGCAGACCGAGCGTGCCTGGAGCGGGCTGGCCGGCGCGTTGGGATACACCGGGGATCAGGCGGCCACCGCCCTGCTCGGACGACGGGTGCTGATCGCCTGGGATGGACTGATCCGTGATGACGGGGCGGGAGCAACCGGCGCGGCCGCCCGGGCGGACACACGCTGGGTGGTCATCGCGCAGATCGATGCCGAGACCGCCCGCTCGCTGCGGGCCAGACTCAATGCCGCGCCGCGTCGCACCCTCCATGGACGCGTGATCTACTCGGTCGATGCCGGTCGCACCGCCATGGCCGTCATCGAGGACGCGGGGCAGACCCGCGTGGTGTTTGCGCCCAACGCCGCGGCCAGCCTGCTCGAAAACCTCCTTCCCCCACCCCACCCCACCGCCCCCCCCCCCACCACCACCACGGCAGCCCATCCCAACTCTGTCACGGAGAAAGCCCGCGCCATGCTGGGCCAGGCTGAAACGGGATGGGCCGCGCTGGGCGTGGTTCGCCTTCCGAAGTCGGACACCCCCGCCGCCGTGGAACTGCGCACGGCCGACGGCGCGTGGACGCTCCGCTTCGCCGCCCCGGGCGAACCTCAAGCGAAACATGGGGAGACAGGCGACACCGGCTCACCGGTGGGTGTGCTGACCCGGATCGGCTCGGACGCGCTGCTCGCGGCGAGCTTCCGCGAAGGCCCACGGTTCACTGGCACGACGATCGATCTCGGCCTGCGTTTCGGCATGGGCACCTCACGCCCCGATACGGCCCCCCCCGCCCCCCCCAACCCCCCCTACCCCGGCCCGCTCCACCCCGGACGCGGGGGTGTGCTGATTCTCACCGAGTCACAGCGGACCAGCGACCGGCCGCCCACGCTCATCGCCCAACTCATCACCCACACCCGCAGCGACCACGGCTATGCCGAGACCATCGACCGCGCCATCAGCGCCATGATCGGCGGCCCACATCCCCCTGAGCACCGCGGGGCCTTCCCCTCGGCGGTGCGTTCCCACACCATCCAGACAACCTCACCGTCTGGACCGTGGCCCGGCCCTGATGCCCGCATCGCGTGGTGCCTGGCACCCGACGAGGGATCCATGTCCGGCGCGGTCTCCATGGCGATCGCCCCCGCCGGCGTTGATCCGGTCGATCAGGCCCGACAGGGACGCGAAGCCTGGCTGCACGGCTTGCAGGAGCACGACCCAAACATCATCACCGCCGGTCACGCCAGACCCCGCGAACTCGCGCGTGTCCTTGCGCAATCCGATTCCACGACCGCGCGCGGGCTCGTCAACGCGGTGGAACGCATCGATTGGACCGTGCTCGCCACCGATGGTCTGACACGCGGCGAGATCCGTATGCGGTTCGCCCTGCCGGGCGTGCGTCTGGGATCACCCTGAAACTACCAGCCCCAGAACTCCGCCCAGTTTCGCCAGGCAAACCCTTCGAGATCCGCATCGGACCAGCCCGCGTTGCGCAACGCGTCGAGGATCCTGCCCAGATCCGAAAGCCCATCAATCCCCGTCGGCAGGCGGTCCGCTCCGAAGCCGCCGTCGGCATCCGAGCCGAGCCCCACATGGCGGCGTGAACCGACCAACGTGCAGACCTGCTCGATGTGGGCCACCACATCGGCCATCGTGGCCCGATCGCCACGCTTGACACGGGGATTCAGGAAGTCGGAGAGCAGGTTGATCCCCACGATGCCACCGCGCCGGGCGATCTCGCGGATCGTCTCGTCGGACAGGTGGCGTTGTGTCTTGGGGTCGTCCCGCTGGCCCATCAGCGAGCGGGCGTTGGAGTGCGAAGCCATCACAACGCTGTCGGTCAGACCCAGCAGCTCGTCGGTGGCACGCTGCGACAGGTGCGAGAGGTCATGCACGATGCCGCGTGCATCGATGCGCGGGATCAGCTCCCGGCCGAGCGGGGACAGACCGATCCCTGGATCATGCATGGGTGTGGCGTTGCCCCCCGCGTAGCGGGAGCGTCTGGCCCAGGTCAGGCCGATGGCGACCATGCCCGCATCGGCCCACTCGTCGAGCTGCTCTGGTGTCTCGATGGGGTCGGCCCCTTCCATCAGGATGCCCACGCACACAGGCCCATCGGCCGGGGCCCGCGTGCCGCGCGGCGGCATCAGACGGATCACCCCCGCGTCATGCCAGGCCTGATACAGCTTGAGCTGTCGCATCCCCGCCTTCCATGCGCCGAGGGTGTCGCCGTCCGGATAGGCGAACGCGCCGGTCTCGCGGTTGGGGTCGTTGGGATCGACCGGCTCGGTGAAGATGGTTCCAAGGCAATGAGTAACCCCGGCCTCGGCCATCGCGGGCAGGGTGACCGCCACCGGCTGGTGGCGTCCCCGGGCATCGGCCGGCGGGGCGTGCATGTCCCGCCCGGTCTCGGCCAGGTAGGCCAGGTCCAGGTGGGCATCGAACCATCGGGAGGGGGGGAGGGAAGTGGGCAAATCGGGCTCCGGGTGCGAGAGGGGCAGGAGGAATCCGGGGGATCGGATCACCAATGATGGTACGGGCCGCCCCCCCCCACCCCCCTCCCCCCCACGGAGCCGCACGATGAGCACACTGACGAGTCGGATCGAACGCATGGGCCGCGTCCACCGGCGCGGGAACTGGCTGCTGGGCTGCGGGATCATCCTGGCCATTGTGTTTGTGCTGCTGATCGGCACCGGGATCTTCGTGGCGATGAAGTGGCGTGGAATGGCCGCGGGCGGCATGCGTCAGACCATGACCGCCATGATCGCCGAGATGCCCATCGATGATGCCGAGAAGGCCCGCACCCAGGGCGTGGTGGATGACTTCGTCGCCCGGTTCGAGGCGGGGGATGTCACGCTGCAGCAGGTTGCGATGGTGATGCAGGAGATCATCGAGAGCCCGGTGCTGTCCGCCGGCATGGTAATGGGTCTGAGCCAGCAGTACTTCAAGCAGTCCGGCCTGAGCGAGGCCGAGCGGGCCGAGGGCCAGATCCAGGTCGCCCGCGTGGCCCATGGTCTTGCAAGCAACACCGTGCCACGCGATGAACTCGTGACGATCCTGATGCCGCTCCAGGCCGCCGCCAGGGACCGGGATGTGATCCAGCTCCAGCTTGGCAATCGGCAGATCCGCGTCAAAACGCCGAACACCGTGACCGACGATGAGCTGCGGGCCTTCCTCGCCAAAGCCCGTGAACATGCGGACGGCCACGGCCTGCCACCGGTGCCACCCGCGTTCGATCTCTCCGGGGAACTCGATCGGGCGATCCGCACGGCGATGGGTGAACCCTTGGATGAACCCGTTGAATCCGGCGTGATCGAGGTCCCCGCGGATCCGCATCCCTGAGGAGACTTGTCATCCCGCACGCATCAACCCCCTCCCCGTTCGCCGAGGAGGGGAGGCGAGGGTTCTGGGCATCAGGTCTCAGTCAGTACTGGAGCACACGCGGCAGGGTCTTGGCGTGCTCGATCCACTTGGTCACCTCGGCTTCAGAGGGGACGCGGCGGGTGAGCTTCCGAGCCGCATTGACCTCAACCATCTTGGCGGCCAGATTGTCGGCACGGCGCCGAGCCAGCTCCGGCACCGTATCCACGCCAGCGGCCTCGAGCAGTTCGGAGAACTCCGAACCAATGCCGTCGATGCGGTACAGGTCCACCATGTTGGCCCATTTGAGGACGAGACCGGCGTCGATGCCGGTCTTCTCGGCCACGGCGTTGCGATCGGACGGGGTCTTGGTCGCCGCCAGGAGCGCGTCGGTGGTTGTGATCCCGGCGGTCTCAAGCTTGGCCCCGTAGACCGGGCCGATGCCCTCGACATCTTGGATCGGATAGTTCGCCATGGGTGACTCCCATCTGGATGGAACATGTGCCGGCACCCCCCGCAGGTGCCCAAGTCTGAGTCTAACCGAAAACGGGGAACACTCCCCCTTCCATTCCCCGAATGCTCTATGATTTTTCTCGAAGCCCTCCACAAGCCTCCAGAACAGGAAGAAGCCCATGGCCGACGGATTGATCTCATGCCCAAAGGACGGCCTGCCCATGCGCCGCATCACGCTGGGATCCGTTGCCATTGATCGCTGTCCGACCTGCGGCGGGGTCTGGTTGGATGCGGGAGAACTGGGCAAACTCAAGCAGACCCTGCTCATCGAGCAGCATCGGGCCACACTGGCCCAACTGGACGCGTTGGGAACCGATGAGCTGGACGACCGGCCGCAGCCGCTGCTGTGCCCGCGCGACCGCACACGCATGAGCATCCACCGCGATCTCCGGCAGAGCCACATCGAGATCGACACCTGCACCAAATGCGGCGGGATGTTCTTCGACGCGGGCGAACTGACGGACCTGAGCGAGTTCACGCTGGGCGAACGGCTCAAGAGTCTGCTGGGTTGAAACGCCGCACGCGGGCGTCAGCCCGTGCGCGGCACGATCCGGGTCTCTCCTCCCGGATCGGGGGGGGCGGGGGGAGGTCAGCGACGCCGGCGGAGCGTCACCAGACCGCCCAGGCCGAGCAGCGCGGCCGTGCCAGGGGTGGGCACACGCCCGGTCACCACGACATTGTCGATATCCGCGCCGTAGACACCGCTGCTGATGCCGCCGAAGCTCAGCGTGGCGGATGAGCCATTGCCGATGAATGTCCAGGTGATACGCTCCCACGCGGGATTGGCGGCGGTGGCACCGGCCGCAACATAGTCGAACTCAAACTGCGCGGACTGGCCCGCGGCGGACACTTCCATCACCTTGACCGCCGGCCCCCCGTACATGTTTGCGGACAGGTCGAACTCGACGGTGTAGATCCAACCGGCGACGGTGGCGAAGGACTGCTGGATGCCGCCACCGGAAGTGACATTGTTGAGGTCGATGCTGCGGACGCCGTCGGAGGCAGCCAGGATGGTGCCCATGTAATCGATGCCAGCACCCCAGGTGGTCCAGCCCGTGATGCTGGTGACACCAGCCCCCATGGGTATCCAACTCGAACCGGGGTTCACGGTGGCATCTTCGAACGAGCCATTGATGATGAGGTTCTCTCCGGCCATGACAGGACCGGCGACCGCGGCGAGGGCCGCGACCGTAAAGCGCTTGCTGATTTTCACGAATCTCTCCTCTGGGTTCAGAAACGAATGAACGCTTGACCCATCGGAGCGACGGCGGGAGCGGGCGGTCACGCGGGTCGGTGAGATTTTTTGAGAGAGGTGTTGGTTCTCTTATCGGACGCGGCGCGTCACAATGGGCGGAAGCCAAGTCCTGCGAGCACTTCAGCCCGCTTCGCGGCATCAGGCTCCTGCTCCAGCAGATGCAAAGCCTGGATCCTTTCGTCCTGCGAATCGAAGAACCGGGCGGGGTTGTCCGGCTCGAAGATAATCGCCCTCTCACGGGAATGTTGATAGCTCGAGAACAGGCCGCAGTGGTGCCTGCGCGAGATGAACCACGACCCATCGCTCATTCGTGCGACGGCGACCGATGGGAACCCGAAGGTGTGCAGGTCTTTGTAGGTGATGGCCGTCCATGCACCGCCCGGATGATCCAGAACAACCCCGAGGCTGCCGACCGCATCCGTCATGCCTTCCCGATCCTGCACGGACTTGAGGCGGTCGATCAGCTGCCAGCGGTAGCGGACGGGGGCGGAGATGTCGTACAGGCCGATGACGGCGCTGATCGTCAGGAGGATCGTGACTGCAACCAGCGCGAATACACCTCTGCGGAGCAGGCGGCGGAGGCGCGTCGCACGCGAGACCGGCACAATGCGTGGATCCGGCTCGAAATCCATCTCTCACACCCCCACCACCACTGGGGCTTCGCGGACGATCAACTCGGCCTCGGTCTTGGCCAGCACCTCGTCCACCGTCACGCCGGGTGCGAGTTCGGTCAGTCGGAAGCGGCGTTCGGAGTCGTCCATCACCAGCACGCACAGGTCGGTGATGACCATGTCCACGCAGCGCCGACCGGTCAGGGGGAGGTTGCACTCCCGGAGAATCTTGGGAACATCGCCCTTGGCGGTGTGCTCCATCGCCACGATGACCTTCTTGACCCCGGCGACCAGGTCCATCGCGCCGCCCATGCCCTTGATCATCTTGCCGGGGATCATCCAGTTGGCGATGTCGCCCTCCTGGCTGACCTGCATGGCGCCGAGGATGCAGGCGTCGATGTGGCCGCCGCGGATCATGCCGAATGAGGTGGCCGAGGAAAAAGACGCGGCTCCCTGGCGGGTGGTGATGGTCTGCTTGCCGGCGTTGATCAGATCTGGATCGACCTTGTCCTCGGTGGGGAAGGGGCCGATGCCGAGCAGGCCGTTCTCGGATTGGAGCCACACATCGATCCCGTCGGGGATGTGGTTGGCCACGAGCGTGGGCATGCCGATGCCCAGGTTGACGACGAAGCCGTCGCGGAGTTCCTGGGCGGCACGGGCGGCGATCTGGTCACGGGTCAATGGCATGGTTCGGCTCCCTCGTGGCAAGTGTACCTTCCGAAGCCGCCTTCCGCGCCGTTCCGCACACGGAACCGACGGCGGCGTGGGACAGGGCCCGGGCGAGTTCCCGGACTCGCCGCCCCCTTCCCTCCGCCCCTCCCCCCCCTCCCGCCCTCCACACGGCACCGCCTTGCACCCTCCACCCCGACTGATCGAAACACCACCCGATGAAGCTGGCCCATACTTGGGAGTTTGACGCTATCCTGAATCCGCATGGACCGAAGCTCCGTGCGTACGACGGGAGGAAATCACCACGATGTTCCATATCCGCACGCCACCCCTGGACCCGCACCGCCCGGAGGAACTCGAACGCAGCCTGTTCGAGAATCTGGCCTTCGGGCATTTCTTCGCGGAGCGGATGAAGGATGCGGGCCCGCTCGACGGTCAGCGGGTTCTCGAGATCGGCTGCGGCGATGGTCATACCTCGGTGTGGTTCGCCCTGCACGGCGCGACCGTGACCGGGATGGACAAACGACCAAAGGCGGTGGAACGCGCCGGCGCGCTGGCCAAGCACCACGGCGTGGCCGACCGTTGCCGCTTCCAGACCGGCATGATCGAGCGGATGCCGTTCGATGACGATTCGTTCGACCTGGTGTCCTCGCAGAGCGTGCTGCAATATACCGACCGCGCCGCGGTCATTGATGAATGCCTACGCGTGCTCCGCCCCGGCGGGCGGCTGGTCATGATCGAGAACATGCCCAACAACCCCGGCATCCGGCTGGTGCGATTGCTCCGCCGCGCGACCGCGTGGTCCGAATCGGACCGGGCATATCTCGGTTCGATCCGCGGCTATTTGACCGCCAGGGAAGCAAGACGGGTTGTCTCCCACATGGACAATGCGAAGTGGGAAACGCGTTTCATGTTCCAGATCATCACATTTTTCTGGTTTCGAACCCATGCGCTCCCGCGCTTCAAGGTCGTCGTGATGATCGATCGGATGTTGGAGCGCCTTGATCGCCGCCTGGCCTCGCGTTTTCCCGCCTTCGAGAACCTCGCTTGGATCGGGAGCATCACCGGAACCAAGCGTCAGGATGCGGGTGACCAGCCATGAAGGCCCGTGTTCTTCGCTGGCCAGCGCCGTACCGGTTCGCATTCGGGGTGACCGACGATACAGACCGGAGCACGACCGACAGTGTCCGGTGCGTGTACGAATACTGCCTGGCGAGGGGGATTTTTCCAACCCGAACAACCTGGGTGACCCCGCCCAGACGGACCTGTGGGATTATCGGGAAGGAGGAAGCTGACCAGGCGGTCACGCTGGCCGATGATGAATACCGCGCATTGTGCCTGGAGCTCCAGGCCGCGGGGATCGAGATGGCACTGCACGGGGTCAGTTCGGGGGACAATCTACGGGAAGAAGTGCGGGATGGGTACAACACATTCCGGCGCATCTTCGGGCGTGACCCATCGCTGATCGCGTTTCACTCTCACAACGCCGACAACGCCTACTGGGGAACGAGCTTTGTTCGGAGCAGGATCGCCAAGGCAATCATCGCGCTGCTCGTACCCGACAAAACGGAAAAATACTTCGGAGCGGACAAGGATTCGGAGTACTACAGCAGCGATATCCTGTTCGAGCGGGTGCGATACATCCGTATGTTCCGGACGATCCGCCTGAATGTCCTGCGCGTCAACCCGAGCATGCCGTACCACGCCGACCACACTCCTGATGTCCGCTTCTGGTTCAGCACCACCGCCGAGGATCTCCACGCCTGCCGACGCGTGACGCCGGCACGGCTCGACCGGCTCGCACGCGAGGACGGCCTGTTCCTGCTTTATGCACACATGGCCGAGAAGTTCGTCGACGAACAAGGAACCATCCGTCCAGAAGCCGCCCGCGTGTTCGACCTGATCGGATCAAGAGAGGACTGCTGGAAGGCAGGAGGAACCGCGATCCTCGACCGCTGCCTGGCCATCAAAAATCTCATCGTCGAGCCTCGTCGGAAGGGATTGGTGATCGCCAATCCGACCTCGGTCAACCTGAACGACCTGCAGATCCGCTCGGATGCTGGCCGACTGCTCCTGGCCTCGGGCGAGCAGCTTGAAACCGTGCGTCCCGGCGTGTTCCGCCTGCCGATGCTCGAAGGCGGAAGTGCCAGAAGCCTGTACACGACCGAACGCGATGCCGCGATCGGCGACCCAACGGGGATGCCGCGATCCGAGCTTCTCCGCATGCAGTTCGAGGAAATCATTCGACTGGTCTATCTGCGCCACATCGTCCGTATCCTGGGCCGAGACAGGGATGGGCAAGGCTGATTTGGACGCGCAGGCCGCGTCCAACACGAAGAAGCTGGCCGGTCAGCGTCGTGGTTCCTGCTGGCCCTCGAGTTCATACCCCGCGGACGACCAGCCATCCACACCCGCCTCAAAGTCCATGACCGTCGTAAAACCGGCGGCCTCCAGCTTTTTCGCCGCCTTCTCCGACGCATCGCACTCGGTCTTCGCACAGTACACCACGACCGGGGCCGCCTTGGAGTGGACATGTTGTTCGACTTGGCGGACGAAGTCCTCCGATGACAGCGGGATGTTGATCGTCGCGGGGATGTGCTTGTCGCGATAATGCTCCGGATCCAGCACATTGATCACGGGAGTCTCGTCCTCACCGTTGAGAATGCGTCTGAGTTCTTGGGCCTGGATGACCTGCATGGGGATCTCCTTTCCGTTCCACTCAGTATGTAACCGCGCGGACATATCCCCGCGTGAAACAGGCATGAAATCGGGCACATACTGCGGGAGCCCACTCAACGCGGGATCTTGCCTCGGTCGATCGTCAGCGTGGCCCGCTTGCCGGTCTTGCGCCGAGGGAGGAGCACCCGGATCAGGGCCCCGACCGCGAGCACGGCGGCGATGCTGACCAGCCAGAACTGCCAATCACCCCAGGGCATCAGGCCAGCCCCGCGGCCTTGGCGGTTTGATAGACGATCAGAGCCGCGATGTATGCCAGGCCGCTCATCCAGCCGAGCTGGAGCAAGGCCCACTTGACGCCCCCCGCTTCCCTGGCCGTGACGACCAGCGTGGGCAGGCACTGCATGGCGAGTATGTAGTAGATCAGCAGCGACCAGCTCGTGGCGCGGGTGAACACGGGCGTGCCATCCGCCCGGCTCGCGCCGGCGATGCGGGCCTGGATGCCAGCGTCCTCGAAGTCGTCGGTGCCGGCGACCTGCACGGCCATGGTGCTGGCAAAGACCTCCCGGGCCGCGAAGCTGGCCAGCACGCCGATGGTCAGTTGCCGGTCGTACCCCAGCGGGGCGAAGACGGGCTGGATCGCGGTGCCGATGCGTCCGAGGAAGCTGTTGGCCGCGGCGTGACGGGCATCAACATACTCGGCCTCCGCCTCAAGCTCCGCGGCCGCGTCGGGATCCGTGGGCTGGACCTGGGCCGCCTGGGTGCGCAGGGCTACGGCCTCTGGCGTGGGGTCGGAGCCGGGGTAGGCATTGAGCCACCAGAGCACGATGGAGATGGCCAGGATCACCGTTCCCGCCTTGCGGATGAAGATCAGCCCGCGGTCCAGCGTGATGCGCAGGGCATAGGCGAAGTCCGGCACCCGGTACGACGGCAGTTCCAACGCCATCGGGCGGGACTTGCCCTTCAGCAGCGTCCGCCGTGCGATCCACGCGCTGAGGAGGCCCGCCAGCGCCCCGATCACATAGCACCCCGTGAACGCGACGGCCTGCATCGCGGGACTGCCCGGAAACAGGATCACCGTGAGCAGCACATACACCGGGATGCGGGCAGAGCAGCTCATGAACGGGGCGACGAGAATCGTCGCCAGCCGGTCGCGCCGGTCGGGCACCGCCCGGCAGGCCATGATGCCGGGGATGGCGCAGGCGTGTGAACTCAGCAGCGGCACGAACGAATGACCCGACAGCCCGAACGGGCGCATCACGCGGTCGATCACGAAGGCCGCCCGGGCGAGGTAGCCGGTGCTCTCGAGCAGTGAGATCAGGAGGAACAGCAGGCAGATCTGCGGCAGGAAGATCACCGTTCCGCCGATGCCCGCGACCACGCCGTCGGCGAGCAGATCACGCACCGCGCCCTCGGGCAGTTTGGCACGAACGAAGCCGCCCAGATGGGTGAAGATCGCGTCGATCCAGTCCATCGGATAAGCCGCGAGCCGGAAGATGACCCAGAACAACCCGGTCATCACCAGGATGAAGGTCAGCACGCCGAGCACGGGATGGGTGAAGGCGCGGTCGAGACGGTCGGAGATGGTGCCCGCACGCTCGCCTTCGTGTGCGGCGGCGATGGCGGCGTAGGTCTCTTCCGCCCAGGCTTCCATCGCGTCCCTTCCGCCGGCATCGAGTGCCGGGGGCGAGCGGTCCGGCACGCGGGCTCGGTCGAGCAGGGCGGGCAGTTGATCGACCCCCTCGCCCGTCCGCGCGGAGATGGCCAGCACCGGGCAGCCCAGGATCTCTTCCAATCTGGCGGTGTCGGCATGAATCCCGCGTCGGCGGGCCTCGTCGATCATGTTGACCACCACCACGGTGGGCAGACGCAGACGCACGCCCTCGGCCACCAGTGTGAGGTTGCGCAGCAGGTTCGTCGCGTCCACCACCACCATCAGCACATCGGGCACTTTCGGTGCGATGCCTTCCGGGGCGAGGTGCCCGGCCAGCACCGCCCGGCACACGCTCGATTCCGACAGGTTCAGGTCCAGCGCATAGACACCCGGCAGGTCGATGACCGTGGTCTCGGGGACCGCTTCGAGGTGGCCGACGAGGGCTTCCTGCGTGGTGCCGGGGAAGTTGGCGGTTTTGTGGCGGACGCCGCAGAGGCGGTTGAACAGCGTGGTCTTGCCGACATTCGGGTTGCCCAGGACGGCGATGGTGCGTTCGGCCATTGGTGGATCAGTCTTCGGGGAGGACCATCACGCGGTCGGCGATCTCGCGGGACAAGCCGATGCGGCAGCCCCCGCCGCACACGCCCGACAACGCCACGATGCACGGTTGACCGTGCCGACAAACTTCAACCGAAGCATTCGGCTTCAGCCCCATCGCCCGCAGCACGGACAGGTCGTCCGCCCCCAGGTCCGCCTCGGCCACCCGCGCCTTGCGTCCCCGCGCCAGCTGCGTCAACGGGATGGATACGCGCTTGATCTCGACGCTGGGGGCGGCGGGGTGGAGGGTGGTGGTCAACTGCGAAACTCGCGTGGGG
>CAZXGL010000053.1:0-11696 GCA_964640595.1 uncultured Phycisphaeraceae bacterium
AACCCAGGGCGAGGCCATCGCCGGTGGCGAGCAGTTCGCCGATCTCGCCTTGCCGCACGGGATGGAGCGTGGGATCCACAATCGCGACACCCGTACCGGCGATCGGGCGGCCGATGGGCAGCGGAATCGCGGGGTCCGGGTCGGTGATGTCGTGCGTCGTCGTGAAGGTGGTGTTCTCGGTGGGGCCGTAGCCGTTGACAAGGCGGAGGTTGGGATTGGCCCGCAGCACAGCGGCGGCATGGCGGGGTGAGACCACATCGCCCCCCGTGAGCAGGGTGGTGAGGGGGGCGAAGAGAGTCGGGTCCGTGTCGGCGCAGAGATGGAACAATGCGGCGGTCAGCCAGGTGGCGGTGCAGGACTTTGATCGGATGATCTGATCAAGATTGCGTGGATTGGGGTTGGCTTCCAGGACGATCACCGTTCCGCCGTTGAGCAGAGGCCCCCAGATTTCGAGTGTGGAGGCATCAAAGGCAAGGGAGGAAGCGTGCAGAAAGCGGCAGCCCGGGCCAAGTTCCAGGAGGCCGGCACGGGCGAGGCGCACGACGGCACGGTGGGGGATCAGCACGCCCTTTGGCTGGCCGGTGGAACCGGAGGTGAACATCACGGCGGCGGCTTGGTCCGGTTCGGAGGCGTGGTTTGAGTGGGTGGTGGTGGAGGTTGGTGGCACTGGGGCGGCGATCTCCTCCAGATCCAGTGTGCCGTCCGGGCGTTCGCCTGCGGCCAGATTCGAGATGGCGCGGACGCAGCCAGCGAGTTCGAGAATGCGGGCTCTTCTGGCGGGTGGTGCATCGGTCTCGATCGGGACGAAGACGGCGCCGATCGACACGATGCCCAGCATCGCGGCGGGAACGAGCACATCGCGTGTGCAGAGCAGAGCGACGCGGTCACCGTGGCGGACGCCGAGGTCTTGCAGACGATGAGCGATGGCGCACGCGGTGTCGTGGAGTTGCTGGTATGTCAACTCGGTCCGCTGGCCCAGGATCGCGGGGGCATCCGGGTGAGCCCCGGCGGCGTCGCGGAAGGCTGCCCACACCGTGGTGGAGCAACCGGGACCGCCCTGGCAGGTTGTATGCCGGTGCGGCACCGGATCCATAGACACCGCGCTTCTCCGATCCCACCCAACGGGCCAAATTCCCCCAGCCTTATGGGGAAATGCTAGATCAGACTTCGGCAAGCATCTGGATGTCTATGGCCGTGATTCTGCTGTTCGCATCTGGTTTGTGTTATCTGACCGCCCTGCTCCCCCTTCCAAGCCCTCCCGCCCCCCCTCTGACGGATCATGGCGGCGGGTGCGGCACCTATTCTGGGTGGTACGGTTGCCAATCCTGGGTGGGGGAGGGATATCGGGAAGTCTGTCCAAGGACGACCGCAGGGTACTTTCTCCAAGGAATCAGGGGAGTGGTGTGAGTTCGCCATCCATGCGACGGTGGTGTCGATCCAGCAGTCCGGTGGCAAGAGCCCGTCCACAAGTCACTCGGCGGTCGATTCGCGTGATGATGAGGGGGCGGTGGGCGGTGGCGTTCGGTTGTGCGTGTCCGGCAGCCACACCGACGGGTTGGATCGGATGGCCAAGGCGGTCCCGATGAGCAGCACAACCAGGCTGGCCACGGTGCCGAAGACGGCCAAGGTTGCCAGGGCGAGCAGGCCCACGGCAATCAACGATCCCGCCGCGAGCCATGCTTGCTCGAACCCGTCCAGGTCTCGCAGTTGATCCGCCTTCATGTTCGCCGGGAGTTGCGAAACCCTGGATTGTGGACGAGAACCAATGCCACGCGGATCTGGATTGGCGATTGCTGGTCTGGACGCTGTGGAACTCATGGCGGCCTCGAATCTTGGATGGCTTGTGGAACGGCATCATGCACGCTCTGGATGCACTTTGCGCTGCCCCTGTCACCAGCGCGTGAGCCCCCTGTGAATCCCCGTTCATTCTCCATGGAAAATCTCCCCGGCGGCCTGTCGCGTAGTGAGCGGGGCTCATGTGCGGGAACATGCCGCCACGGTCCCCACGAGCAAGAAAGGCAGGGCGAACCACGGACCGCCGAGCGAGAGGATCAGCAACGCAATCAGCAGCGTGATGCACAAGAACATGGTCGGCCGGGCGCTGTCCGGCATGTCTTCCGGGTGGGTGGTGTGCATGGATGGGTTCCGCGGGTGGGAGGTGGGGGGGTCAGTCCCGTTCGCGGCTGCGGAGGATTGAAGCCCAGATGACGGGATTGCCACCGACGGCCAGCCCGCCGCCGAAGATCAGCACGACCAGGGCCATCCACGGGCCAAACAGGAAGAAGATGACGCCGGCGATGAGCATGATCGCGGCGATTGAGCCGATGATCAGCAGGATGATTCCCGCACGGTCGGCCTGGGGTTCTTCTGGCCTGCCATCGGGCGACCGGTCTCCGGTGGTGATGCCGTGGACATGCTCGAAGCCCTCGTTGTCGATCACGCGTTCATCAGGGTGGTGGGCGCTGTGGGCATCCATGTCGGCCGCTCCCTTCATTGAAACCGGTGATTCAGAGAATGGTCCGCGCCGGCGTTGGCCGAGGCGGACGCATGTTTCAAGAAGCACACTTCCGGGGAAGTGGTCCGGTCACCCGATCAGGGCTGGCGACCGGGGGCGTTCGTGCGGTCGCGGCGGTCCTGAGGGATGTCGCGTGTGTTCCGCGGGTTCTCGTGCATGGTTTGGGGGCGGTTGATGTCGCGTTCACGGAACTGGACAGGGTTGACCTGGAAAGCCCGGTAGGCGGGCTCGACCGCGGCGGCGGAGCGGAGTGTGGCCACATCATCAGGAACCTCCATGGCGTTGCTGAACGCGGAGGCATCGGCGTCGAAGTTCACCTTCATGTCCCGGTTGATGTATGCCACGCTCCAAGGCACCATGGCGACCGTGTCGCCGATGCCGAGGAAGTTCTCGTTGGGGTCAAAGAGCAGGAAGGCAATCTTCCCGGAGCGACGCTCGATCAGAGCGCCCTCGATCTCGCCGCTGCTGATGCCGCGGGCATCCGCGTCGGCGCCGATCAGATCGGAGAGCAGGAAGTAGCGGAGGGGGGCGTCCGAAGCCGTCGCGTTGGTGTCGCGGGCCATGCGGTCTCGGGTCTGGGTACGGTCACGGTTTTCGGTCCGGTCGGCGTCCCGGTCGCGGTGCCACGCGGTGCGGCCGTCTTCGTTGCGGAGGATCATCTCATTGCCACGCTGGCCGGCGGACCAGCCGTAGTAGCGTCCGTCATGCTGCCGGGCCTTGATGAGGATGGTTTGGCCGCGGAGGGGGACCGCGTTATGGCCGGTGACATACCAGGACGGTCCGAGGACCACATCGCGCTGGTCGCCGTTCTCCGTCTCCACGGTGACGATGACGGTATCGGAGTTGGTCCGGTCGTCGTGGCGGCGTACATCGATCACACGCCCGCGGATGTCCTCGCTCTGGGCACGGGCCGTGGCGGCCATGATGGCCTGTTCGGTGGCCGCGTCGTCATGCTCGCTGCCGTACCAGCCGGTCAGCCTGTCCATCCAGGTGACATGGTGCAGGTCGGTCCAATTCTCCGGGAGGAACTCGTCCTGGGCCTTGGCTTCATCCTTCGTCATGTCGGTGACGAAGCGGTTGTCGGTGTCGGACCAGCTCAGCCGCTCGAAGGGCAGGGCGAACTCGTTGCCCCCGATGCCGAGCACGCCGCCGATCTCGACCACGGCGAAGACAAGATTGCCCGATCCGCGTTCGGCGATGAAGTTCTCGATGCTGCCGATCTTTTCTCCGCTCCGGTTGTACAGGTCGGATCCGATCAGTTCATCGGCCTTATGCAGGCGCAGCTCGCTACGGGCGGCGCGGTCGGCGTTCTGGGTGGTCACGCGGTCTCGCTGCTGCGGCTGTCGCTGATCGTTTGGCGTGGAGCGGACCTGCGCGGCCGCGGCTCCGGCGGAAAGAGCGATGGTCAGTGCGGTGATACCGGCGAGTGTGCGGTGTGTCATGATGGTGTTCTCCCATGGAAAGTGCGGTTTTCATTCCGCGGTTCGGTCCGTTGGGGATCCGTTGACCGCGACGCATGAAGCATCCACGCGCCGAGTGATGCGGCGGTGATGGCACGGTGAATTGCGCTTTATTCTGGGATCCCTGTTTCAGGGCCCACCACGGGCGTTCGGGTCAATCGCCCGGACGGAATGTGCCGAGCACGCGTGCGGAGCCGATGGGCTCGAACGGATCGACAAGAAGGGTGACCGCCCGTGCCGTCTCGTGGCGTGGCGGGCTGGCGGTCGGGCCTTCGGTCAGCAGGCCCACAAGCTGGGCGCACAGCGGGTTGTGCCCGACAATGGCGGCCGATGGGGCGCCGGCCAGATCGGCGATGACATCAAGGTAGTCGGCCAGGCTGCGGTGCGCGGCGAGCCGGTCATCGAACTGGGGCAGCAGATCCAACGCCGACCAGATGTGTTCGGCGGTCTCACGCGCCCGCAGGTACGGGCTGGCCAGCACGATGGCGGGGCTGGGGGCTTCCGCGGCGAAGTATCCGCCGAGGGCCTCGGCCTGCCGGTGCCCGCGCGGGCGCAGCGGGCGGTCGGCATCCTCGCCGGTCGGGGACCCATCATCGGCCTTGGCGTGGCGCACGATGTACAGACGCAGCGTGGTCATGACGGAGATATTGTGACACCAATCCGGTGCCCAATCCACACGAATACCAGTCCGAAAACCAGCGTCGCGGCGACATAACCCCCCGCGAGGGCGTGCTGTCCGCGGCTGAGCAGGCTGAACAACTCCCAGCCTATCGCGCTGAAGGTGGTAAAGCCGCCCAGAAACCCGCTGATGAGCAGCAGACGGACTTCATCGCGCATGGTCATGCCCAGACCCCCCACGCAAGGCCGATCAGTAGGCAGCCTGCCAGATTAACAATCAGGGTGGCGGCGGGGAGGGGCAGCGGCGAATCTGCATCGGGCCGATGCGATACGAACCGGGCGATCCCCAAGCTCACGACATAACGAGTGACGCAGCCCAGACCGCCCCCTACGAACACCAGCAGCGCGTTCCGCATGGGTGATGATAGGGACGGGGCGGGGGTCAGGCCTGCTTGCGGCCGGGCATGGACAGCCCATCGCGCGTCCAGAGAATGGCCAGGGCGGAACGCATGCGGGGAGGGAGCGAGACCCGGACGAATGCGCGGGCGATGCGCCTTCCCTGCCAGATGCCCAGCGCGGTCCCGGCCAGGAGGGTGATGAGGATGGGGGGCATGATGTCCGGCTTGAGCACCTCGCGGGCGGCTTCGTGGGCGATGATGGTGTTGGGGCCGCCCCAGTTCATGGCCGGCCTGCTTCCCCAGACAAGGGCCACCGCGCCCGCGGTCGGGATCAGGGCGATGAGGATGGCGATGTGTCTGCGTGTCCCGAGCAGGCAGACGGACCAGAAGACACCGTTGAAGAGAGCGCCCACGGCGAGCAGAACCCAGAGTGACGCGCTCTCCCGGGCAGAGGGGGAAGACGAGGCGCGGTGGGCGGCGACGACCTCGACGCGGTTGTCCCGCCACCAGTCCAGATCCACGGGGGTGAATGCTCCGGAGCCCGTGTAGGTTTGCTGCTGGGTTGGTGGGCCCTGACCGGTCTGGAGCGATTCGTTGTAGCGGTGGGCGATGGTGCTACCCAGGTTGAAACTTGAAGTCTCAAGGATGGAGTAACTGAAGCCGAGCATCGGCCCGAGGTGGGCGGCGAGCATCGTGAGGAGGAACCAAATCCAGAGGGCGGCGAGCGCTTTGGCCCAGCGGTCGGCCCATTTTCCCAGGGCGGGGTACTCCTGGAGTGCGGCAAGCTGGCCGCACTCGGGGCATCGGGCCGCGATCAGGCCGTAATGGGGCTCGCGCACGATGGTCTGCCCGAAGAGGTTGAACCCACAGCACGCGCAGGGACGATCCGTGCGGATCTGGTGTCCGGTGGAGATGCCAACGGGGCTTGGGGAGGAGTTGGTAGATGGAATGGAGGGAGTTGGGGGGGTGGAGGGGGGGGGGTCGGTCATCGGTCCTCCCGCAGACGGCGGCGTGCGCGACGGTACTTGGAGCGTCTGGACTTCCAGTTGGCTGCCCAGGCAGCGCGGGCGGTGCGTCCCAGCGGTAGCCCGGCGACGAGACAAGCGGTGAACATGGCACCGGCGGTAAGCGTGGATGCCCACCGCCGGCTGCTCGAAACATCACCCCATGGCCTGCGGCCGGGCTGGCCCATCTCCTGCCAGGCCCAGTAAAGAAGGGCGGGCGTGATGGCCAGCAGCGTGGCGAGTCCGGCGATGGTCAGCCAGGCCCAGAGCGGTTTGAGATGGTGGAGCGTGGAGCGGACCCATGCCCCCGTGAACAGGCCGAGCATCAGCATGGATCCGGTCAGAATGCCGAGCATCGGGCCGTTGTTGTCCGGATGGAGCTGGTCGGCCCGGAACAGAAGGATGGCGAGCGGATTGTCGTGGTGTTCCCAGTGTGCGGTGTGGGCGATGGAATTAATGAGCATGGCCGCCGCGATGATGACGAGCGTGAGGACGAGCAACTGGACGATCATGGTCAGCAGCGCACGGACGAGCCGACGGGCGCGGCGGTACCCGGCCGCTCCGGGGTCTCGGCGACGGACGACGCTGGTTCGGCAGGTGGGGCAGGTGACGATGGGCAGGGCGTAATACGGATCAGCCTGAGCGCGGAGGCGTGAGAGGTCTTGGCCGCAGGCGTGACAGGCGTGGTGCATGGGCACGCAGGAACGATACGGGTGAGGTCGGTCAAGGTTTCGGATTCGGCCAAGGATCAAGACCGAATCCCGCGATTTCATTGGGGGAGGGGGGGCGTCTCTGGGATTGGGTATGAGTGAGCCTGTATAGGTTCAGCGGGTGGTGGTCAAGGTCGGCAGCGCGGTGGTCGCGCCGAGCGGCGTGGTTGATCCGGCGCCGTGCGGCGGCTGGCGGATGAACTCGCCGGGCTGGTCGGGCGCGGGATGCAGGTGCTGCTGGTCAATTCGGGTGTCGTGGCGGCGGGGTTCCCGGCGTTGGGATGGACCGGCATGCCCGCCATGATCCACCAGAAACAGGCGGCCGTTGCCATCGGGCAGCAAGCGTATCGCGGGGCATGCGGTTGTGTGGTTGGTCCGCTCCCTCACCCCCCGACATGGCGCAGCCCGCACTCGGGGCACGGGGCCTCCGAGGGAAGGCCCTCGCGGGGATAGCCGCAGTGATGACAGACGCTCAGCAGGTGCCTGAGGTCAGACCGGCGAAGTTCCGTGGCCAGCCCCAGAGCAAACGGATGGGCCAGGTGCCACGCCAGCACCACCGGCAGCGTGAACGGATCATCGAGCCAGCGCCAGCCGATCAGGACAAACGGCACGGCAATCCCGACGGTCAGACCGGACTGCATCAGAAAGAAGTGCCACGCCCTCCGACGGGCAAGCACCAGGCTAAGGCTGATCGCCCAGAAGCCGGTGCATGTGAACGGCGCAAGCACACAGAGTCCCGCGGCGATGCCCACCGTTCCCCACATCGGGAAGAGGGCAGCCAAAACAACGATGCTCAGCACATCGACCTTGTAGTCCGGCAACCCCCGGAGCATGAGACAGGCGGGAAAAGCCGTCGCGCCGCCGATCACTAGGAAGAGCGTCCCGTACCCCCAGAGAACCTGATCGTCGCTCTGCGTGCCGTGGGTGGGCCACACCACGAACAGAGTTGCGCCCAGCACCAGCGCGATCGGGAGCAGGTTCGCCACCAGTCCCGCGCGGTTGTTGGAGAGCGACCGACCGATCGCGCCGGGGTGCCAACTGGGCGGGATATAGCGGTTGAGGGGGGTGGGTGAGGTCATGGGTCCGGTTCGTCGGTGTGTGATCGGGACGGTTGTCGGAAATGGGAGTGGAGTTGCCGCGCGCGTGATGCTCACTGTGTCCCGCACTCGGGGCACGGGGCTTCCGGGGGAAGGCCGTCGCGGGAATAGCCGCACCGGGCGCACAAGCCCCGCAGGTGCCCGAGGTCGCTTCGTCGCAGCTCCGCGGCCAGTCCCAGCGTAAAGGGATGCGCCAGGTGCCACGCCAGCACCATCGACAGTGCGTAAGGATCATGGAGCCACCGCCTGCCGAGGAGGAGCAGTGGGATCGCCAATCCGGTGGTCGCGAAAGATTGCATCAGGAAAAAGTGCCAGGCACGCCGCCGCGTGAGGACCGGGGCAAGCCCGATGGCCCAGAAACCGGTGCAGGTGAACGGGGCGAGCACGCAGATCCCCAATGCGATGCCCGCTGCGCCCCAGACGGGGAACAAGGTACCCAGAACAGCCACACTGAGTCCATCGACCTCGTAGTCCGGCGCTCGATGGAGCGTCAGATAGGTCGGCAAGGCCGTGGCGGCTCCAATCAAGACGAAGAGCGTGAGATATCCCCAGAGTTGTTGGTCGGATGCGTTGACACTTTGAATGGGCCACACCACGAACAGAGTTGCGCCCAGCACCAGCCCGATCGGGAGCAGGCTCGCCACCAGCCCCGCGCGGTTGTTCGAGAGCGACCGACCGATCGCGCCGGGGTGCCAGCGGGGCGGGGTGTAGCGGGTGTTGGGAGCGTGTGAGGTCATGGAATCAGACGGGCGGATCACGCGGGCACAAGGCGCACGAGATCATTCCCGTTCCTCCTCCCTGACCGGCTTGAACGCAGCGGGAACCTGCTCCGGTGTGCATGGTTTCCATTCGCAAGTGAACGACCCGGTGTACCCGAACAGCGGTCCCCAGGTGTCGTTATGAACATGGACATCAATGTGGAACCTTTGGCTTGTTTCGTCGAACCACTCGCACACTTCTGCAACCCCGGTGAAGAGGAGGTGAAAGCGGAACCCGAGCCACCGCTCGTAGAAGCGTTGGTCGCCCGACCGCAGGCGCAGGCCACCGTTCTCCGCGACATCGAGATGGATATCCACGGCGAGGTGCTGATGGGTGCCGAGGTAATCGACGATGAGCCCGCGCTTCCGGCTGTGGATCATGGTCGCGTCGAACCGACGCGGGCGCCGCCCGTCGAACTCCCGGACCCAGGTGACGGTCTCACGCCCGAACCGGTCCTTGTAGGCATAGTTGTGAACGCGGAACGGGATGCCGTGCCCGGATTCGGGAAACATGATGTTCCGCCACGCGCCCAGCCAGAGGAATGGCAGCGTGTACGGCGCGCCGTGCCACACATGGTGCATCGTGCCGCTGCCGACGCTGCACAGACCGTCCTCGCTGGAGAAGCCGAACCGGCGCTGGATCCGCGGGTGCAGATCGTTGAAGCGGTCGCCGAGGGCCTGCTGATAGATGGATGTCATGCCGTTTCCTTGCGTGACCGGAGTGGCCTGCGCCGGCAGCGGCGGGCGCTGGGAAGGTCCTTGCACGCGATCCATCCCAGCAGGCAGAGCGCCAGCAGCGAGAGGGTCAGCGTGACAGGGCTGAAAGGGTGCGGAACCAGCGACGAGTCCGCCACGAAGGCGGAAACCATGAGCGCCGTGAGCACGAATGCCGTGAGCGCGTACATCCAGCGGGCGGACCAGAAGGCGATGAGGGCCGCGGCGAACGCGATCTCCAGCACGCCCGCGAGCGTCAGCAGACGCGGGGCGAGGCGCGCGGGAAACCCGAGTTCTTCAATGAGCCGCAGTTCTTCCGCGTGCCTGACCAGCAGCTTCGGAACCAGCCCGTGCCACAGGAACACGGCGGCAAGCCCGATCCGGGCCACCGCATGGACCACCGCCCGCACGGCGGACAGCGTCGGGTCCACGCCACGCTCGATCCACAGCCGCAGCCGGTCGAAGCTCCACGCGGTGGCCCACCCCATCAGCGGCCGGAATACCACCGCATCCAACAACCGCCCCGGCAGACCGAAGCGCACCCGGTAGTCATACCCGGTCTCGAACGCGACGCCCTCCCCGGTCCCGACATACTTCCAATAGCCCGATCCTTCCCGGATCAGGCTGATCCGGCTCTCGCTGCCGAAGCGGAGGGAACTGGTCCGTTCATGGTCGCCGATCCGTGTGGCGATGCTCTCACCCCATCCCTCCACCCCCACGCCGAACCCGATACGGGTCGCGTAGCGGAACCGCTGGGGCGCGTCCGCGTTGGCTTTGGGTAGATACTCGATGGTGGAGAACCGCAGATCCCAGCGTTGGTGGATGTCAGGGGATTGCGTGAACTGCCAGACGGTGTCGAGGTCGGTCCGGATCAGGATGCCGATGTAGAGCGCCTTGGGCACCGCTGGCTCCTCCTACTCCACCCGCCAGTCCTTCCCATCCCGCACCACCCGCCGGTACAGCGTGTCGCGTTCGATCGGCTCGAAGCCTGCCTCGCGGATGGCCCGTTTCAGGTCGGTCACCGACTTCTCCTGGTGGGTGGAGGAGCCGCCGACCTTGGTGATGTCGTACCAGACCACCGTTCCATCGATGTCGTCCGCGCCCGCTTCCAGCATGAGCTGGGCCATCGGCAGGGTCTGCATGATCCAGAAAGCTTTGACATGCGGGAAGTTGTCGAGCATGAGCCGCGCCACGGCGATGGTGCGCAGGTTTTCGAGCCCGGTGGGGCCGGGCAGATGTTCGAGATCGGATCCGTCGGGGAAGAACGGCAAGGGAATGATGGTCTGGTAGTACCCGCCCTTCACTCCCTCGGAGCGGGGGGCATCCTGCCCCTCGATCGGGCGCGGCCCGATGCTCGCCTCGCGGACCGAAGACGGAGTGTTGGAAGCCCCCCGTTCCGCGAATGTGGGCAAGCCTTCGGGTGTCGGCAGCACCGCCCCCTCCCCAGACAGCGTGACGACCGGCGCGTCGATGTCCGCCGTCTGCGGGATGCCCGCGGCGATGAAGCCATCGGGATCACCCGTGTAGCCCAGGCGGGCCAGCGCCTTGTCCTGGCTGCGCCGGAGGATTTCCAGGTGGTTGAGCCGCTCGCGTCGGCCGTCGATGTGGCCGTAGAGCATGGTGCAGTTGGAGTTCAGCCCCAGTTCGTGCGCGACAAGGTGGACATCCAGCCACTCGTCCGCGCCGATCTTGGTCTTCCAGGCTTCCTTCTGGATGCGGTCATCGAAGACTTCGGCCCCGCCGCCGGGCAGTGAGCCAAGCCCGGCCTCCATCAGGCGTTGCAGCACCCAGCGCACGCCGGACTGCGGATCCTCGCGTTTGTAGACCTTGGCGATGCGGGCAAGGTGGACCAGTTCGACGGCGGTGAACGCTTTGAGGTGCAGCCCGGGCGCGACTTCATGGATCGCGCGGAGCATGTCGGGGTAGTACTCAAACGGCAGGTATGGGTTCAGGCCACCCACGATGTGCATCTCGGTCGCGCCCAACTCCACGGCCTTGCGTGCTTCCTGCCGGATGTACTCAAGGTCACGGGTGTACGCGCCCTCGTCGTCCTTCTTGCGATAGAACTCGCAGAACTTGCAGGACAGCGCGCACACATTCGAGTAGTTCAGGTGCTTGTTGATGTTGTAATAGGCCGCATCCCCGTGCATGCGCCGGCGCACCAGGTCGGCCAGCGCGATCACGCCCCAGATGTCATGGGTGTCGTACAGCACCGCCCCGTCTTCAAGACTCAGCCGCTTCCCGGTGTGTACCTTGGCACGGATGGGTTCCAGACGCGGATCCGACCCGGGGGCTCGGGTGGGCGCGGAAGGGGCAGTGCCGGAGGCGGGGAGAGAGGGGGATGGGGGGGGCATGGTGGTCATGACAAGGGCATGATAGCCGATGTCTGTCCGAATGTTTCAGATATTCCTGAAACATTCGG
>CAZXGL010000054.1:0-11471 GCA_964640595.1 uncultured Phycisphaeraceae bacterium
GGGGGGGGGGGGGGGGGGGGGGGGGGGGGGGGGGGGGGGGGGGGGGCATTTTGCCTGCCATGCTGAGCATCGGCCTGGTTGGCACGGTGATCGGACCTTGTCGGAGTTGGCAGTTTCGGGATGACCGGCACAGGCCGCAGCTTCGGGAGAGAAGGACCGGGCTGGCGGGGCAACCCCCGGTTGTCGGGGGCGGATGAAATCCGAAGTTGGTATGTTGGCGTGTGCGCCGGACTCGGCGTAGGCGGGAATCGGAGTGAGAGCCGGAGGTCGTCGTATGGATGCGAGAACCCGCAACTCGAACAAGCAGGCGGATCAGAAGAAGGATCTGCCCGCGGATACCGGGGCGGAGATGAAGCTGCCCAAGGCCGAGGACGAGGTTCTGGGAGCGATCGGCGCGGTGGAGCAGCAGCTCGCCGCGTTGCGCCGCGCGCACTCTGAGCACCGCCAGGCGATGGTTGAGCTGGCGGACAAGCGCCGCGAACTGGCCGACGCCACCGAAGCGATGCGGACACGCGAATCACAGATCGAGGAGCGTGGGGAGGAGCTGGAGAGCCGGGAAGGGGAACTGACGGCGCGGGAGGTCGAGCTGGCGGAGATGCGCCAGGAAATCGAGACGCGCGAGCAGGATGTGGCGCAGCGCGCCGCCCGGATCGAGCAGCGCGAGTCGAAGATCGCCCAGCAGGCCGAGCAGTTGGAACGGCGCGAGGCGCAGGTGGAGTCCAGGGGTGAGGAACTGGAGACCGAGCTGCAGGCCGTGCAGCGCGAGCGGCAAAAGATCGAACTGACCGCGCGCGACTTGCAAGAGCGGGCTGGCGGGGTCGAGACCCGGGAAGCGGAGCTGGGGCGGCGTGAATCGGCGCTGGCCCTGCGTGAGACCGAGGTTGAGGAAAAGCTGTCCCGGGAGAACGCGGCCGAGGCCAGGCTGGTCGTGGTCGAGAAGTCACTGCGGGCGCTTGAGGGCAAGCTGAAGGGGCGCGAGCTGGAACTGGGCGAGCGAACGCGGGCCCTGGAAGAGATGGCCGGGCGTGCGGGCGCGCTGGAGGCGGAGATGGGCCAGACGCGGGAGCGTCTGGAGGGCGCGCTGCGGATGGCGGAGGAGAAACTGACGCGGGAGCGGAAGGTCTCCGAGGGCCTGCGGGCACAGATGGAAGTGGCGGAGGAAGAGGTCCGCAACGCGGCGGGGGCGCTGGGGCGGGTGGGCGAGCTGGAATCGCTGCTCGCGGCCGCGCAGGCGGAGATCGACCGTGTCCGCGAGGAGGCCCACGCGGAGGCGGAGGGCCAGCGGGCTGGCGCCGAGGCGATGGCCCTGGAGTTGCAAGCCGGGCGCGAGCGGATCGCGGCGATGACGGCCGAACTGGCCACCGAGCGCGAACGGGTCGTGGCGTTGCAGGGTGAGATCACGGTGCTGCGGGAGCGGGCCGAGCTTGCGGAACTGGAGTTGGCCGAGGCCCGCGAGCAACTGGCGGGCGCGGAGGCGCGTCTGTCCGAAGCGGCGGATCCCAAGGCCGAAGCAGCGGCCCGCGCGGAGGCGGCATCGCTGCGCACCCAGCTGGATGAACTGGCCGCGTCCGCCGATGAGGAGATCACGGCGGCTCGGGTGAAGGTGCAGGAGGCCGAGAAGCGGATCGCCGAGCTGACAGAGGCGATGCGGTCGGCGGGATCACGATCGGAAGAACTGGACCGGGCGATCGAGCGCGCAGAGGCCCTGGCGAGCCGGGCGGATGCCGCCGAGGCGCGTGCCGCCGAGTTGGAGGCGAGGGTCGTCGGGGCGGAGCAGGAACTGATCTCCGCGGTGCGTGCGCGGGATGAGTTGCGCTCGCAGCTGGCTTCGGTGGGCGAAAACTCGCAGGAGGAAGCCGACCGTCTGCGTGACGCACTCACGGCCGCGGTGGACCGGATTACCGAGGCCGAACACGACAAGATCGTGGCGCGGGAGGCGTTGGACTCGGCGCTGCAGGAGATCGAATCGCTGCGTGAGACCGTCGAGCGAACGGGCGGCGATCTGGCCCGGACCGAGCAGGCGGTGCTGGAATCCGAGGGCGAGAACCGGGATCTCAAGTCGCGGGTTCAGGAGCTGGAGATCGAGCTGGATGTGGCCAACGCCAAGCCCCGGCCGAACGCGGACGAGTTCCAGCTCGGGCGTCGCCGGCGTCTGGCCAGGCAGCGCCGCATCCTCAAGGACCATTCGCTGAAGATCCGGCGTGCGACCGAGGCGTTGCGTGACCGGTTGGAACAGTGCGACAAGGTGCTGCAGAAGCGGGTGGAACTCGCGGAGGCGTACCACGCGATCGTGGAGATGCGTCAGCGCAACGCCAAGCGCGAGGTGCGCGGCGGCGTGGTCTTCGGCGTGATTGGGATGATGGCGGTGGTCGGCATGGTCGCGGCGGTGTCGTGGTTCGTGGCGGGGCGCATGGCGCCGGGCGAGTACGCGGCCAGCGTGATCATCGCGGGCGAGAGTGGACCGCGTCAGGTGCTCTCCACCCAGGACGCCGAAGCATGGCAGGCATACATGACCGCGCTGGCGACCGACCCCAGGTTTCTGGAGCAGGCGGCGGACCGGATGAAGCGTCGCGGCATCACGACGCTGGGCACGGCCGGTGAGTTGGGCCGCGAGGCCCGCGATCGGCTGGTGATCGAGACGCCCAGCCCGAACCAGATCCGCCTGGAATGGCGTGGCGAGGGCGCGGAACGGACCCGGCGCGTGCTGGATACCTACGCGGTGGCCCTGGCCAGCGTGTCGAACCAGGCGCGGGCGCGTCGGACCGATGGTGCGACCACGGTGATCACCGCCGAGGCGACCGCCTCGAGCGAACCGCTGGATACCCAGCGTGTGGAGATGGCCGGCATGATCTTCGGCGGTTCCACGGTGTTCACGCTCGCGTTCGGCGGGTTCCTCTGGCGGAAGCTGTCGGCGGCCAAGAGCCGGTTCGAACGGGACAGCCGGGTCGATCCGCTGATGGACGATTCACAGTGGGAGATCCCGAAGGCCTGATCGCCCGACCCCGATCGCATGAAAAAAGCCCAGGGAAACAATCCCTGGGCTTTGTGCTTTCAATGATTGCGGGTGACTACAGGTCGGAAGCGTTGCCCTGGAGGAGCGGTTGCGCGTCGATGGTATCGCGCATGTTCTGGTAGATCGCGAGGCGGGACTCGGTGTTGAGATTAATGTTGATGCCGATGTCCTGGACTTCGCCGGTGGGGCGGAACTCGGCCACTTCACGAACGATGTTGCCGTCCGCATCGAGGACGACGAGGCGGTAGGGCTCATCGCCGGGCTGGGCGCGGAGGTTCTTCACGAAGAGGCGTGCGGAGCTCCAGTCGGGGTTGTGCCAGACGGAGGCGACGGCGTTGTTGGGGCTGTCGGCGGAGGCCGGGGTGAGGGTGACGCGCTTGGTGTTGGCATCGAAGAGGGTGGCGTTGACGAACTCCGCACCCGTGTCTTTATAGAGCTGGGCGATGCGGGCCCCCTCCGCGGCGGTGTGCTGGATGTCGCGCACATTGGAAGAGATGACGGTCAACGCGATGGTGGCGCCCGCGAGGCCGATGGCGGCGGCACGCCAGACGGGATGGACGCCGCGGCTGCGCGGCAGGGTCGGCTGGGAATACTTGCGGGCGTTGGCGGCGGGCTGGGTGCTCTGGGGTGTGATGCGTCCCGCGATGGGCGCGGCGGCGAGACGCTGCTCGACTTCCTGCTCACGAATGCCCGCCCGGACGGCCGCAAGGACAAGGTCGCGCAGCTCGGGGCTGGGCTGGTCGGGGGGGAGCAGGTCGCCGAGGTCGGCCATGCGCCTGGCTTCGGCCAGGACATGGGCGCGGACCGTGGGCTGGGCCGCGAGCAGTGTGGATTCATAGCTTGCTTGTTCCTGATCATCCAGGAGGCCAAGCGAGTAGAGGACGGTCTGTTCAATCAATGACTGGGTATTCATAGTGAAGCCTCTTCTCCGGTTCGTTCCCGGAGTCGGACGAGGGCCCGCGAGAGTGCGGACTTGATGGTCCCGAGCGGGATGTCCATCTCCTCGCTGATCTGACGCAGCGTTTGGCCGCCGAGGTACGCACGGATGACGACGGTTCGCTGAAGGTCTGGCAGTGTGTCGATACGGAGCATGAGGGCGGCGAAGTGTTCGTCGCGCTCGATGCGGTCTGAAATTGCGTGGGCGTCCATGGCATCGGACACCTGCGCATCATCGAGGCCGGCGGGTTTGATGCGTGAGCGTTTGCGCCGGAGTTTGTCCACAAGGTGACGCCGGGTCAGAAGCATGACCCATGTGACCAGCGCGGCCTTGGAAGGGTCATACCGGTCCGCGGTGCGCCAGAGACGCACGAAAATTTCCTGAACGGCATCCTCGGCCTCGGAGCGGGTGGGCATGGACTGGAGGGCCATGCGATATACCAGCGAGCCGAACCGATCGTACAACTCCGCGACGGCGGCTTCCGAGTTGGACGCGATGCGCTGCATCAGGTCAAGGTCAACGACCTCCTGCGGAAGCAGGCCGGTCGGTTCCGTGTTGGGACGCTCCGGTGGGCGCCCCGGGCCTGGTGGGCGCGGAGAGCGGTCCGGGGTGTCAGGAGTCAGATCCGTCATGGTTCCGGGTTCACGAGAGGGCCCGGGGCGGCGGCATACACAGCCGTCGCCTGGAGGCCATACGCATGGCAAGCCAAGAGGATGCCAGGGTTTCCGTTCAGATGCAAGTTTGAGCCGCCCATTTTGTTTGCAATTTGTATGGTTCGCATAAAAATGGGTAGTTTGCCCGGCGTCTGGCTTGGGAAGGGGTAGTTGCATTGGGGGGTTGTTTCCGATATCTTGGGAGACAGTGGCGGCGACCGTGGGGGTCGCTGGTGTGGAGCAGCGGGTCTTGCATATGGGTTTCAAAGATCAGACAGCTTGTCGGGGGCGGCATTCTGCGCGCGGGTTCACGCTCGTGGATGTGCTTGTGACCTTGGCGGTGATCACGATCCTGATCGGGATCCTGCTGCCTTCATTCACCATGGTGCGGGAGTCGGCGCGTCGGGTGATCTGCGCGTCCAATCTGCGTCAGGTGGGGCTGGGCCTGAACATGTACGCGCAGGGCTCGAATGAGTGGCTGCCGCCGAGCGTGTTCCTGCCGACATCCAGATCACGGAACGCTTCATCGGCGGGTCAGCCTGAGTTGATGGACACGCTGCGCACGACGCGGACGGACTTTGCGGATCGACCCTGGGGCCAGTGGGATGGGTTGGGGCTGATGTATCAGCACGGGATCTTGTCCGCACCACAGGTGTTCTACTGCCCTTCGCACCCCGGCTCCCACCCCTTCAGCCGCTATGAGCAGGCGTGGATGGCACGAGATGGCGAGATTGTCTCGAACTACCAGTACCGGGGGATCGGGCCGCAGGGACAGCGTCGCCTGTTCCAGATTCCGACCGATTCCGCGCTGGTGACCGATACGCTCCGCTCGTATGAGAACCTGAACCACAAGGGCGGTTTCAACCTGCTTCAGGCGGGTCTGGCCGTGACTTGGTTTGAGGATGTCGGCAACGAGGTCGCGGACATCATGGCCCGCACGGCCGGGGGGGCTTCGTCCTCTTCTCAGGCTGTGGTGGACGCATGGGGCCGGATGGACGGGACAGCCTCGTCCACGGCTGCGGGAAGCAGTGACATTCGGGATTGATTCGCCAGGCGTGCTGACAGAGATGTGAACGCGTTTGGCACACCCATGTCTGCACGAAGGTCGGATCCTGCGTAGGCTGTGGTCATGCGATCGATCCGACTCTGGCTTTCGGTGGTGTGTGTGCTGGCGGTGTGTGGTGAGGTACTCGGGCAGTTGACGCCCGAGCGTCTGTATTACGGCGTCGGACGGCGGGTGCTCGTACGGGTTGAAGCGCCGGAAGACTTCGCCGGGGAGTTGACGATCCGGCTGCACGAGATCGCGGACGGCAAGGTCGTCGGCGAAGCCGCGGCGGCGGTGGGCAGGGCGGACCTGGCCAGCCTGCTGGCCGAACTGTGGGAAGCACCGGCCGAGCGGGCGCGGGTGGCGCAGTTGTACGCGGATGATGTGCCCTTGGGCGCGCCGGTGGTCGTGCAGCCGATGTGGACACCTCCGCGGGCCTTGCTCGTGGATCCAGCAACCGGGCGGCCTTCGGATGGACCGGGGGCGGCACCAGCCTTTGAAGATGAACTGGATGGACGGCAGGATGATCGGGCCGGTCAGCGGGTCTTCACCGGATTGCGGCTGTATTTGCAGAAGGAAGTGGTGTTCGAGACACCCGACGGGATCATGGCGTTCCGGCTGCGCCCCGACTTTGCGCCCAACACGGCGTTCAACCTGCTGCATCTGGTTGATGGGGGATTTTACACAGATGTTGTGATCCACCGCGTGGTAGCGGCGTTGCCGGACGGACGCCCTTTTGTGGTGCAGTTCGGCGATCCGTCGGGCGAGGGTGCGGGCGGGCCTGGGTATCACCTTGACCTGGAGCGTTCAGGGTTGGGCCATGATTTCGGTGTGCTGTCGATGGCACGGGGGCAGGACCCGAACTCGAACGGGTCGCAGGTGTTCATCGGGCTGTCGCGGGAAGGCACCTCGTTCCTGGACGGGCGATACACATCGTTCGCGGAGCTGGTGGAGGGAGCGGGCGTGCTGCGGGCGATCGCAGGGGTCGAGGTGGGCGAGGGTGGGCGGCCGGTTTCGCCGCCGGTGATCACGCGCGCGTACACCCGGGACGCGCCGGGGATTGCCGCGGCGGCGGTGTCCGCCTCGGCGGGCGCGGGCGACTGAGTATCTGGCCGAGATGCCGCCGGGGGTCAGAAGCGGATACGGGCGTTCAGGGAGAAGAAGAGGGCGGTATCGACATCGTCGTCATTGATGTCGTTGCCGCTGGAATCGAGCAGCTCGATGTTGCTGTAGACCGATGCGCCGATGGCGGCGCCGATGGAGAAAGTGGGGGCGGGCTGGTATTCCGCGTAGACGGAGATGGGGATGCGTTGGTCGGTGGCCATGCCGTCGGGGATGGGACCGTTGTCGTCAAGGCGGTAGGAGCGGCTGACATACTCGGCCTGGACGCCGTAGGAGAGCGCGTCGGAGTGGGAGTAACCGAGACGGAGGCCGGCGCGTTGTGATTCCAGGGTCCACTTGTCGTCGATGGCCCAGCGGATCTGGGGGATGGGCAGGACCAGGGCATCGTCCTCAAGCTGGCTGCGGACCAGGATGCCCACGCCCCATGAGAAGGTCTCGGAGGCCCTGGTGACGAAGCCGAGGCTGCCGGTGTAGATCAAGGAGTCGGAGATGTCCGCGCCGTCCTCGGCGGCGATGCCGATGGCGGCCAGGCCGAACCAGTTGGTGTTGTGGTTCAGGGGGGCGTTGTAACGCAGGTAGAGTTCGGCATCCGTGACATCGCCGAAAGGATCGCCGCTGGCGTGTAGCGCGGTGGCGTTCTTGAAGTCGTACCAGGAGCGTTCCGCGCCGAGGCCGACGGCGAAAGAGCGGCGCTCGCCGAGGTCGAAGCCGGCTTCAACACCGAGGCGGGCGCGGCTGATCCGCAGGTCGCCGGGGCCATCGTCGAGATCGGCACGGTCGGTCAGGGTTCCGCTGGCGGTGACGGTGAAGGTGGGAGCCGAGCGGGCGGGTTGGGCGACTTCCGCGGGCAGGTCATCGGCCTCCCGGGCGGGGTCAACGACGCGGGACTGGTCCTGGGCATGGGCGGGCAGGGGGGCGAGCAGGGCCAAGAGAACGGAGAAGCGGAGGGTGGGGTTCATGGGTATTCCTGTGGAGGATGATGCTGTGTGTGGTGGTGGGGGGGGGTGGGGGGGTGGGGGGTGGCAATGGGGGAGGTTTGCGGCGTATGGTACTGGCCCGGGGCCGCGTGTGCGCTGGCCTGGACGGGGCGCTAACTCAATTGGTAGAGTGCCAGCTTTGCAAGCTGGAAGTTAGGGGTTCGAGTCCCCTGCGCTCCATTCGATCGTCCGCCGTCCGGGACAAATCTTGAGCAGTTTGGGGGCGGTGGGTCGTGGTGGTGTCGGGATCCGCCTCTGCTCATCCCGGTGAGATCAAGTTCTGATATCAGACGGTCGAGGCCACGCTGCGCCTTCGAAGCTTGTGGGAAGATGATCGCGCCGGGCCGTGGATTGGCGATGTGTTGTTGATGAGTGCCTCAGCCACGGTCGTGTGGTAAGGCGGTTGCCACAAACTGGAGTGGCCCGCGCCGTCGAGCAGGATGTGACCGACAGGGCCCTTGAGCACGCGGCTCCATGATTGGGGGGAAGCCAGTTCCGTCGAGCGGGTCGTTGAAATGATGGTGGCGGGGCCGTGGTAGTGACCGGGCCTGTGTCGGAAGAGGGCATGGAGTGTGGATCGTGCCAGGGTGAGTTGCTGGTCCTGATAGCCGCTGAGGTCGTATGGACGGGTACTCGGAGCGGTGAGTGGGGCGAAGCGTTTGGGCACGCGCCACATGATTTGGATGTAGAGCTTCCGAAACTTGGGATGCAGTGGTGGACGGTGGCAGGGGATGCCGTCGGCCAGGTAGAGCTGCTCAACCCGGATGCCGGCTTCGGTGAGGGAGCGTGCCAGGTCGATGGCGATGGTGGCACCGCTTGAAAAGCCGACGAGCTTGATGCGTTCCCAGCCTTGGGCGGTTGCGAGCTGGGTGTAACCTCGAATCATCTCAGGAATGGATTCGACGGGTGTTTCTCCAGCGAGCAGCCCGGTGGGCCGGATGCCGTACAGAGCGGCTTGGCCGTACATGGCATTGGCCACATCGGTGAGGTAACCCAGTGTGCCGCCCAGGTGCGGGATGGCGAGCACGATCTGTGGACCATCGGTCAGTTTGTGGAGGTGGCCCGCGAAGTTGGCACGGACTTCCCGGCCATCGATCGCCGCGCGGTGACTGGCCCGGTGCGTGATGAAGGCGTGGGCAATGGAGGCGGGGGATTGGTTCTGGAGACTGGGCAGGATGGGGAGTTCAAGGCCGGTGGATTGTTCGAGCAGGAGGAACAAGCGCAGCAGGAGCAGTGAGTTGCCGCCCGAGGCGATGAAATCCGCATCGTCGGAGACGGGAGGGTGACCGAGCAGGGTGGTCCAGACCTGGCGGACTTGCTGTGGGATGTCGGCCGATGTGGCGCCTTCGGGGTTGCCGGGGGTGGTTGGGTTCCCGAGTCGGGCGTGCGCGAGTGTGGTGACGGCACGGCGGTCGATCTTCCCGTTTGGGAGGCGGGGAATGTCCGAGATCCAGTGGAAGCGACCGGGGACCGCGTGGGGTTCGAGCTTTCCTCGGAGATGCTTCACAATATCGGCGGGGTCGGGAGGGGATTCCGAGGCGGTTTCTGGAACGCAGAACGCGAGGATGGCCTTGGCCGTCCCTTCGGCGTGTGTGGTGACGGCCGCATCCTTGATGCCGGGAACCCGGGAGAGCAGTGATTCGATCTCCTCGGGTTCGATGCGGTATCCGAATATCTTGATCTGCGCGTCCCGGCGACCGACAAAGCACACCCTTCCGTCTTCGCGCCAGTATCCGAGGTCGCCGGTTCGGTATGACATTGCGCCGGTCGGTGAGCGGGAAAATGGGTTGGGGGCTTGCTCCGCCGGGTTGATGTATCCGTGAGAGACCTGGATTCCCTGGATCAGGATCTCTCCGGTCACGCCGACGGGGCACATGGACCCTTTGTCATTCTCGATGCGCAGGATGACATCGCGTCCCGGGCGACCGACCGGCACTTCATCGAACTCGGCGGAAGCCTTCCAGCAGTTGGTGATAACGGATGTTTCGGACGGGCCGTAGACATTGTACAGATCTGCGCCGGTGAGTTGGATGACTTCCCGCGCGTCGGCGGGCGTGAGTCTTTCACCGGCGCAGATCACGGCGCGGATGGGAGATCGGTCGGTGTGGGCGATCTCACGGCAGATCCGGGTGACGATCGATGGAACGGTCACCAGAACCGTGGCTCCGAGCGCGTGGGCGGAGCGTGCGAAGGTGGCGGGATCCTTTGTGATGGCTGGGTCAATGACCGCGACCGCGGCCCCGGACAGAAGGGGCCAGACGATCTCAAGGACCGAGCAGTCCCAGGAGAGCCAGCTTCGCTGTGTGACGACATCGCGCTCGTTCAGCGGGAATGTCTCGGTAAACCACGCGACCGTCGAAAGAATGGAATCGTGCCGGAGGCGGATCCCCTTGGGCTCCGCCGTACTTCCGGATGTGAAGAGGATCAGGGCATCCCGCCCGATGGGGTGGGGTGCGTCGGGCATGGGGGCGGCACGGTTCCGCAGCAGGGTGGGAGCGAGGGCGGCCGGGTCGTACAGCCCGTCGTGCGCGGGGTCGATCATGCGGGTGGCATGCGCGATCCGGATGATGGACTCCGCGCGATCGGGCGGCATCTGCGGTGTGATTGGGACGCAAACGCAACCGATTGACAGCACGGCAAACAGCCAGATCAGGCTTTGTGTATCGCGTCGGTCCGTCAGGGCGAGCACTTCACCGGGAGAAACACCGCTCTGCACGAGCGATGCGGCCGCGGAACGGCAGGAAGCGATTAAATCCGCGTATGTGATTGTGCCCGCGCTGTCGATGATCGCGTGTGATTGCGAGTGGAGCGAGGCGGCATTGACCAGCTCGGTCCATAGCGATGATCCGTTGGGTTGGGTTGATCGGTGCGTCAGCCATCCTTGAACCGCCGCCCGTTCATCGTCGCACATGAGAGCGTGATGATTGCCGGGTTGCGTCATGTCATCGCGGAGCATGGCGGCGGCATCGGCGCAACGCCATTGGCGGATGTGCTGGCTTGTTCCGGGGGGCAGCTTGAGGAGGACCGCGTGCTCGTGGAGGTCCAGGGTGGCCCGGCCGCCGCAGGGCGCTCGGAGGTCGATCGAACCGTTGTGGCCGCATGGGGCGGCTGTCAGGACGGGCGGGGCGGAGTCCGATGCTTCCGGGTACGGGTTCCAGTATTGATCGAGGCGGTTGGCGGCGGCTTGAATCGCGGTTTGTGCGTTGTCCGGTGCAAGGCCGATCGGTTCTCCCAGTTCGATGATCTTCCGCAGGGCGTTGCGATCGGCCTTGCCGCTCGCGGAAAGGGGCATGGTTGCCTGGAGGGTGATGGAGGCCGGCAGGGCATATGCGGGAAGGGCCTGGCTCAGGCGGGCACGGAGCAGGGCCCGATGCTCCGGCCAGCTTTCGATCGGATCGGTGGTGACAAAGGCGTGGGGCAGAAGCTCACCGTTCGGGGCGGCCATCACGACCACGGCATCCCGGATCGCGGGTAGGGCACGAAGCGCGGCCTCGATCTCGGCGGGTTCGACCCTGAAACCGCGGATCTTGACCTGATGGTCGTTGCGTCCGTGAAACTCGATGCGGCCTTGCGGATCAAGGCGGGCGAGGTCGCCGGTGCGATAAGCGCGTTCGCTGGAGCCAGGCAGGATGACAAAGCGGGCGGCGGTCAGCTCCGGATCATTCAGATAACCCAGGGCGAGGCCATCGCCGGTGGCGAGCAGTTCGCCGATCTCGCCTTGCCG
>CAZXGL010000055.1:0-10550 GCA_964640595.1 uncultured Phycisphaeraceae bacterium
GACCTCCCTCCCCACCCCCCCCCCCCCACCCCCCCACCGCCCACCCCGCCCGCTCCACGCTTGTCCACTTCCTCATCCGTCCTGATCTCCGATCGCAAACGCGATCTGAGTGAATGGATGCCGACCGTTCAAGCCCTAAACTGGCACGATGCCCGCCACACATGAACTGTCCATCGATCCCCTGGAAACCCTGGACGCCCGTTTTCGCGCGGCGATCGGCGCGGCGTTCCCCGAACTGCCCGCCGAGGGGGTCGAGACCCACATCGCAGCCAACCGGCAGCCGAAGCTGGGGGACTTCCAGTCCAACGCGGCCATGCCGCTGGCCAAGCGGCTGGGCAAGAACCCCCGCGATGTGGCCGCGGGCATCATCGAGCACCTGGACCTGTCCGGTGTGGCCGAGCCGGTGACGGCCGAGGCCATCGCGGGGCCCGGGTTCATCAACATCCGGCTGCTGGGCGCGGCGATGGCGGCCTCCCTGACGCGCCTGGACACGGAGCGGCTGGGCATCGAACCGCCCGAGCACCCCATGACCGTGGTCATCGACCTCTGCGGCGTGAACCTGGCCAAGCAGATGCATGTGGGCCATCTCCGCTCGACGGTGATCGGCGACGCGGTCGCCCGGCTCTATGAGCGCCTGGGCCACACCGTGTTCCGCCAGAACCATGTGGGCGACTGGGGGCTGCCCATCGCCATGGTGGTCCAGAACCTGATCGAGCTGGAGCAGTCGGGGCGCGACCTGTGCGGCCTGTCGCTGGATGAACTGAACACACTCTATCGCGCAGCGCAGGCGCTGTGCAGGGCGGAGCGGGCCGCGCTGGCCCTGATCGCCAGGGTCGGCGGGCACCCCAAGGCCGAGGCGGAACTCGAGCTGCGCATCGCCGACGCGGACGAAGCCATGGAGCGGGCCCGGCAGCGGCTTGTCAAACTCCAGTCCGGGGATGCCGACTCGGTGGCAGCCTGGCAGCGGGTGTATGACATCACCATGGGGGCGTGTCTGGAGGCGTGCGGGCGGCTGCACACCCGCATCACGGGCGCGGCCTCGGCCGGTGAGAGTTCATACCGCGACGAGCTGGCGGATCTGGTGGAAGACCTGGTCCGCCGGGGTGTGGCCGAGGAAGACGGCGGCGCGCTGGTGGTTCGGGTGGAGGGGCTGAAGGAACCGTGCATCGTGCGCAAGAGCGACGGGGGATTCCTGTATGCCACCACGGATCTGGCCGCGATCCGGCGGCGTACCTCCACGCTCGGCGCACAGCGGGTGGTCTACTTCGTGGATGCCCGCCAGGGCCTGCACTTCAAGCAGGTCTTCGGGGCGGCGCACAAGGCCGGGTATGACCGCACGCCCGCGGGCGAGACGGCGGAACTGTTCCACGCCGCGTTCGGCACGATCCTGGGAGAAGACAACCGACCCTTCAAGACCCGGTCCGGCGAGAATGTGAAACTGGCCGACCTGATCGACGAAGCGATCGAGCGCGCGTCGAAGACGGTGGCGGAGAAGAACCCCGGTCTGGGCGACGCGGAGCGTGCGCCGATCGCCGAGGCGGTGGGCATCGCCGCGCTCAAGTATGCCGATTTGTCCAACGACCGGGTGAAGGACTATGTGTTCAGCTTTGACCGGATGCTGGCCTTCGAGGGCGACACCGGGCCGTACATGCTGTATGCCGTGGCACGCACGCGGAGCATCTTCCGCAAGGCGGCCGAGGCGGGCGTGGATCTGGAAGCCGTGGCTTCTGCCCCGCTCCTGCTGGAGGAGTCGCCGGAGCGAACGCTGGCGCTGGCGCTGCTGCGCTATCCCGGCGCGGTCCGCGCCGCGGGCGAGAACCATGAGCCCAACCGCATGTGCGCGTATCTCTACAGCCTCGCGGGCGCGTTCAGCAGCTTCTTTGACCAATGCCCGGTGCTGAAGGCCGACGCCGAGGCGGTGCGGCTCTCACGCCTGCGGCTGTGCTCACTGACCGCCCGCGTGCTGACGGACGGGCTGGAAACACTTGGCATCCCGACGGTGGAGCGGATGTGATGCGGCGGGGGGGGGGGGGGGGGGGGGGGGGGGGGGGAGTGCGGGGTGGCAGGGTGGTTGTGGGTACCGCGCGGGCTGAAGCCCGCGGCTCATTCACATGAAGTTGGTCCCACGGAGAGAAGAACTCCATGATTCGAGGACTCATCGTGGGCGTGACCTGAGCGGCGGTCCGGGCTGAGATTCAGAAGAGGAGCTGGAGCTGGGTGGTGATGCCGAACTGGCCGTCCTCGGTGTCGGCCAGCAGGTTCAGGCCATCAGAGGGGGTGACGACGCCGCCGGTGTTGTCCACGGCGTCGAAGTAGTACAGGACCGCGAGGGTGAGCTTGACCGCGTGGGACTCTGGGATGATGTAATAGTTGAAGCCCGCGGTGAGGGTGGCGAAGTCGTCCACGCCGGGGCCGCGGTCGCTGTCCGGGGAGACGAAGTCGTACCGGGCGAAAAGCTCGGCCTGGTCCGCGACGAAGAGGCCCCCCTGGAGCAGGAAGCCGTAGTCGTCGAAGTCAGCGCCGGGGCCGGCGTCGGTGTTGCGCCAGACGGACTCGGCGTGGGCGTTCCACCCGTCGGCGACCCAGGAGAGACCGGCGGTGACAAGGAGCATGTCGGTGTCCGGCGAGGTGGCGGGGTTGGTGTTGCCCTTGGACTGCCAGTGGGCGCCCAAGCCGACCAGAGCGCCGGAGTTTGAGCCGCGCCAGGAGGTGAACTGGTCGAAGGCTTTCCAATCGGCATCGCCGAACTTGAACTCGAAGCGTCCGGTGAATGCGTAATCGGCCTCGCTGGAGGAGTTGAACGCGGTGTGGGCGCTGTGGAAGCCGTCGGAGAAGGCAACCCAGCCGCGCCACGAATCCCCGCTGAGCCAGGCTTCGACGAGCTGGGCATAGCCCGAACCGAAGACCGAATCGAAAACCGAGGCGTTGGCGCTCAGTTGCCTGGTACTCCCCACGATGTTCTCGCGCATGAAGTTCAGCTTGTAGTGGCCGATGCGGAGCATCAGTCCGTCGTTGACCGTCCAGTCGGCGAAGGCCTCCTGGAGCCTGGCCGTGCCATCGGCGCGGTTGAAATCGATCTGGACTTTGGCATTGATGCTGTCGGTCACGGTGCTGGACAGGTTGACGCGGGCGGTGCGCATCGAGAAACCGACGGTGGTGTCGTCATCGCCCAGGGAGCTGTCGTCCCGAAAGTTGAGGTCGTAGCGGAACTGCGTCTGGGCCGAGACTTTGAGGGCCGGGGCGGCGTGCATGGACAGGCTGATGTGTTCAAGGGAAGTCTCGGGGAGCGTGGGTGCGAGGCTCCCTTCGGCGGCGGCGGGCGGGGCGGACATACCGACTAGGATGGCGGCGGTGAGGATGGATCGCATCTCGGTGGCTCCGGGGCAGGGAATGCGGGGGCGAATGAAGGGGCCGCGCGGGAGGGTAACGGATGATGTATCGGAGAACAGGCTTCACATGGTGAAGATCCGGTTCGGGCCCGGTGACGGGGCTGCGGGCTTGCCGGGATGCGGGTTGGGGCCATCAAAAAGACCGGCCGGTCCCGTGGGGACCGGCCGGCGTGATCGAATCAGATCAGACCGTGAGGGCTGATCGGAGTTGGATCGGATCAGAACATGAACTGGAGCATGAGGGAGAGGTTGAACTCGCCGTCGCTGTCACCCAGGAAGCCGCCGCCGAAGGGGCTGCCGCCGGACTCGCTGCCGAGGCCGCGGGTGTCGTCGAAGGCCCAGCCGAGGTCAGCGGTGAACTTGGCCGCGTGCGACTCGGGGATGAAGTAGTAGTTGATACCGACGCTGACGGCCTGGAAGGTATCCTCGTCGGAGCCGCCGAAGTTCTCGTCGAACACGACGATGTCGTAGCGGGCGAAGCCTTCGAGCTGGTCGCTGAAGAACATGTTGGCGCCGATCTCGCCACCGTAGTTGTCCTCGCTGCCGGGGCCGTCGAGGTCGATGTTCTGCCAGAAGAAGGCAGCGTTGACGCCCCAGCCGTCGGCCTCATAGGCACCGTCGATGGTCAGGGAGAGGAACTGATCCTCGGGGCCCGAGGGGTTGGTGTCGCCGAAGGAAGCCCAGAAGGCACCGGCACCGACGCGCCAGCCGGCCGACTGGCCGCGCCAGGCGGCGCGGTCGTCGAAGCGGGCCTTGTCGGAGTCGGAGTAGTAGTCGAAGCGAGCGTTGAAGGCGTAGTCGGCCTCAACATCGCTGTTGAAGGAGCTGCCGGAGGAGCGGGGACCGTCGGAGAAGCCGACCGCGGCGCCCCAGTTATCGCCACCGAAGTGGGCCTCGACGCCCTGGCTGTAGCCGGTGTCGCCGAGCAGGGACTGAGCGGACGAGCGGAAGGCGCCCATCATGTGGTACTCGGAGATGCTGCGGCCAGCGGAGAAGGACTGGATGAACTGACCGATGCGGAGGCTGAAGCCTTCGTTGACGGACCAGTCGGCGTAGGCGTCCTCGAGGTTGACACCGTTCTCTTCGAAGTCGGAGTCGAAGTCGTTGCCGATGGGGCGGTTCTCATCGGGGCCGAAGTCGAAGCTGATGGTGGCCTTGATCGAGTCGGTGACCTGGCCGGTCAGGCGGACTTCAACATCCTGGAAGCCGAAACCGATGGTGGTCTCGTTGTCGCTGTTGGTGAAGCCGCTGTTGTCGCGCATGTTGATGCCGTAGCCGAAACGGGCGGCGGCGGACACCTGGATGTTGGCGGCCGAGGAGTTCAGCACCGAGTAGGCGCCGGCGTCGGAACGCAGCTCGGCGGCGTACGAACGGTCCATGTCGAGGGAGCCGGCGGTCGCGAGACCGGCGGTGGCCGCGAGGGCGGAAATCTGAGCAAACTTGTTCATCTGAAATCTCCGGATGATTCTCGGACGCCCGGGAACATCCCGACTCGTCCATACCTAGGGCTTGTTCCACACCTTCCGTCGTCCGCCGAGCACCCCACTCGGCCCGGGACGCCTTGTCCCGGGAAAGGTGTGTTGGTACTTACTATCGACCAGAATAGTACCCTGGCCGAAAAATCTGGAGTGAATCTTGAGAGGATTTTGTCCAGATTAGGTCTTTGTCAGTGGTTTAGAAGACAAAAGTCAGCTGGGCACGCAGGAGCAGCTCCCCGTCCGAGGACCCCAGCAGGCCCGTGGTGGCGGGCCCGTTGAAGCCTCCCGGCTCGGGAGCGAGGGCATCGAGTGTGTCGGTGTCGGTGAAGGAGTACACCACATCGGCGGTGAACTTGGCCGCGTGGGATTCGGGGATGAAGAAGTAGTTCACGCCGGCGGTGAGGAAGTAGAAATCGTCCTCATCGGTGCCGGCCAGGTCGGACAGGTCCGAGTCGAGGAACAGGGCATCGAAGCGGCCGAAGAGTTCGACCTGGTCGGTCACAAAGAAGCCGCCCTGGACCACTGCGCCCTGATTGACGAGGGTGGGCAGGCTGCCGCCGCCGGTCAGGTCAACCTTGATGCTGTGGCCGACATAGCCGGCGAAGATGTTCCAGCCGTCGCCCTTGACCATCATGTCGGCGGTCCAGAGGGCGACCTCGATCTCGTCGGCGTCCACGCCGCCGAGGACGCCCCAGGAGGAATCGCCGGGGTTGGTGTTGCCCTGCTGCTGGAAGTGGGCGCCGACACCGATCTTCAGGCCGTAGTTGGAGCCGCGCCAGCTGCTGAAGGAGTTGAACTGGTCCCAGGTGCCGGAGACCATGTAGTCAAAGCGAGCGGTCAGGCCCCAGTCGCTCTCCCCGGAGGAGTTGAAGGGGGAGTTGGCGGTGTTCTGGTTGCCGATGTACGCGGCACCGTCGGAGAAGGCGCCGATGAACTTCCAGTTGTCGGTGGCGTAGGCGGCGGCCACACCCTGGGTGTAGCCGGGGTTGAAGAACTCGTTGACCATGGACCGCTCGACGGCCAGGCCGAACTCGGCCTCGACGCCTTCTTCGGCGACCACGGGGTTGTGCCACTGGCCGATGAGCAGGGTCCAGCTGTCGTCGATCGACCAGGCGGCGAAGGCGTTGAGCAGCTCGGCGGTGCCGGAGTCGTTGCGGCCGTTGGTCTCAGCAGCGCCGAAGTCGAAGCTGATGTGACCGGTGATGGACTCGGTGACGGTGCCGCTCATGCGGATCTGGGCCCGCGGGATGTCGAAGCCCACGGTGGTGTCGTCATCGCCCAGGCTGGATCCGGACTGCGAATCCCGGAAGTTGGCCATGTAGCGGGCCTGGAACAGGGCGGAGACGCTGAGGTTCTGGGCGGAGGACGCGCCGAGGAAGCTGGCACGGGTGTCGGCATCGGCACGCAACTGCGATGCGTACGCGCGGTCGAGGTCCAGTCCGTTCTGGGCGGACGCGGTGCCGGCGGCCCAGAAGACCAACCCAGCCGTAAGAACAGAAGCCTTCATCGCGAGCCCCGCTCTTTCGAGCGCTTCCCCTTGCCGCGCGCCATCCGGACCCGCGGGTTGGAGAGAAGTGTGGACCGGATGCTAGGGCAACCTAACCGGCCGACTCAAGGATGAACGGGTTGCAATGTTTGTGAAGACTATCCAATTCGGGGGTCGGGGCGCAAAAACCGACCGACCCGGGGTGGGGGTCGGTCGGCGAGAATGCATCCGGATCGGGAAGATCCGGGTTCCCGCCGATCATAACTTATGATTTAGTCGTTGCTTAGAACAAAATCTGCAACTGAGCCCGCATCAGCCATTCTTCCGAAGAACCCCCCAAAAGTCCCGTGACGCCCGCGTCGGGGAAGAAGACATTATTCACCACCCCGGCATCCAGAATATCGCTGTCCGAGAGGCAGGCGGTGACATCGAAGGTGAACTTGGCCCGGTGTGAACGGGGGGTGATGTAGGCGTTCATGCCGACGGTGAGGAACTGGTACCACTCCTCGCTGCCGCCGAAGCCATCGACGAGCGTGCTGTCGAGGAAGACGAAGTCGTAGCGGGCGAAGCCCTCGAGGATGTCGGTGAAGAACATGCCGGCCTGCATGACGAAGCCGTGCTGCGTGAAGATGAGCGTGCTGGTGGGGAAGTCGGGGTACTCGTACTCGATGCGGTGGCCGATGTATGCGACGAAGGCGTGCCAGCCGTCGGACTCGTAGGAGGCGTCGATGGTCCAGGTGATGTTGCTGACATCCTGTGCGTTGCCGTTGAGGAAGTCGGGAACGATGTCGCCCGGGTTGGTGTCGCCCTGGCGCTGCCAGTGGATGCCGAAGCCGACCTTGGCCGCGACCTCGTCGCCGCGCCACGAGGTGAAGTCCTCGAAGCGGGTCCAGTCGCCCGCAAGTTTCCAGTCGACGCGGGCGGTGACGGCGTAATCTGCCTGGAACTGGCTGTCAAAGGCTGAGTTGGCGGGGCCTGGGTTGCCGAGAAAGGCGATGCCGCTGTTGAACGAGGTTTCCCACGCGACATGCGGCCCGACAAACCCCAGCGCCACGCCCTGGGTGTGACCGGGCGCGAAGAACTCGTTGGCGACCGAACGCTCCACCGCGAGCTGGAACTCGGAGCCGGTGCTTTCCTCTTGCAGGAGCGGGGGGCGGAACTGGCCGGCCTTGAGGTAGTAGCCGGTCTGCTCGCCGCCGAAGTTGTACTGGGCGTAGGCGTCGAGGAGCAGGGGCGTGCTCGTGTCGGCGTCGGGGCGGCCAGCTCGGCCGCGACGGCCCTCGGCATCGGCCATGTCGAAGGACACACGCGCCAGGAGCTGGCTGTTGGCGATGTTGGCATCGAGGCGGACCTGGGCGCGGGGGATCGAGAAGCCGTAGGTGTCGAGGCGGTCGTCGTCGAAGAACGAGTCGTTCTTGCGGAAGTTGGCCATGTATCGTGTCTGCAGGAGGATGGAGGCCGTCATGGGCTGGGGGGGAGGAGAGGAGAAGGACGAGTAGTCGGCGGTCTCGGCCCGCAGGCGTGCGGCCAGTTCCCGAGCTTCCCCCGCGCCCAGAGCTGGAAGGGCCGGAATAGCGGCCGTGGCCAGGGCGATCAGGGTGATGGGGCGCGTCGGGATCATCGTCGTCATGGCGGATCGTTCCCTGCTGGGGTGCCCGAATCGAGGCGCGGCGGCAGCCGGGAGGCATTCCGGCCCCTCTCCGGCCTCTAGGGAGGTCGGTCGGGACAGGCAGCCGCGCGTACTTTTCGGGCGCGTCACAACGCGCGTTCGCCCGATCGGTTTCCCTGGGGACGGCCGCCGATGGCACGGGGAGGTGGTGAATCCGGAGTGTTCAGATTTCGTAAATCGTTTCACAGAACGGGAGTACGGTCGATCCGGGCGATACGCTCAAGGGCCTGAAGACTGGGTCTGAGTACTGGGCCTGAATACAGGGAGGCACCACGGCATGTCCGGCCTACTGACCATCATGGTGGTTGACGACGAACCCGATCTGCTCGAACTGGTGGCGTACAACATCCGCCAGGACGGGCACGAGGTCATCACCGCCACCGACGGGCTCAAAGCCCTGGACCTGGTCCGCACACGCCAGCCCGATGTCATCGTGCTTGATGTGATGATGCCGGGGCTGTCCGGCCTGGAAGTGGCCCGGCGGCTCCGCAGCCAGACGGGGACGGCCGCCATCCCGATCGTGATGCTCACCGCCCGGGCGGAGGAAAAGCACGAGCTTGAAGGGCTGGACGCGGGGGCGGACGACTACATCTCCAAACCTTTCTCTATGCAGGTGCTGCTGGCACGCGTCAAGGCCGTCGCCCGGCGGACCGGGGCGGGCGGGGTGAAGAAGAGCGAGCTGAGCCTGGGACCGGTCTCGATCGACCTGGACGAGCACGCGGCGTTTGTGGATGGCGAAGAGATGAAGCTGACCATCACCGAGTTCCGCCTGCTCGCCGCACTGGTGAGCACGCAGGGCAAGGTCCTCAGCCGCCCCGCCCTGATCTCGCGGGCCATCGGGCCTGGCGTCACGGTGACAGAGCGGACCATCGATGTGCACATCACCTCCATCCGACGCAAGCTCGGCGACCACGCCAACCTCATCAAGACGGTGCGCGGCGTGGGATACCGGGCCAGCACGGAACCGGAAACGGCCGACACCCCCGCCTGAGCCCGCCCTTCCCCCTCCCTCCCCCCCGCCCCGCCCCGCCCCGCCCCGCTCATTCTCTGTTCGGTCGGCCTTGCTTTGAGTCTTCGCCGCCCCGCGTGATCGGGGACGGAAGAATCCCGCGTGCCAGACGCCCCGCTCACACCGCCGCCCACGGTCGCCCCCCCGCCCCCCGAACCGGGCGGCTGGATGCTGCCCGCGGCGGTGTGCGCCAGCGCGATGATCCTGACTGTGTTCCTGCCGTGGATGGTGCTGGCGGCGCTGGGCACGCTCGGGTGGATGGCGTGGGTGGTGCGGCGTGAGATGCGCCGGTATGACGACGAGTGGCTGTCGATGTCGCGCGAGCTGCGGGCGTGGCGGGCGTCGGGCGAGCAGCACGAACGGATGCGACGCGTGCTCGATGCGGCCGGCACGCCGATCATCGCCACCGATGCGGACGGCTTGATCACGGTGGCCTCGCGGTCGGCATCGCGGACGCTCGGGGGGGGACGGAACCTGACAGGGGTGCGGTTTGATGAGCTGTTCACGCAGCCGGACCTGCACGAGATGGAGCGGCACGCCCGCGCGGGCGAGCCGGGCAGGGCACGGCTCAAACTGCCGGTGGAGGGCGAGCTGCGGACGCTGGTGGTCTCGGCGGATTCGCTCGGGCAGGGTTGGGGCTGCGTGGTCACGCTGCGGGATGTCACCGAGCTGGTGAAAGCCTCCGAGTTGAAAGCGGACTTCGCCGCCAACGCCTCGCACGAGCTGCGCACGCCGATCGCGTCGATCCGTGGCGCGGCCGAGACGCTGCAAGGACCGGCGAAGAGCGATGCGGCGATGCTGGAGCGGCTGACCGGCATGATCGCCGCGAATGCGGCCCGGCTGGAAGCGCTGGTCAATGACCTGCTGGATCTGTCACGGCTGGAATCCGGCGAGACGCCGCCGAACATCACGGGGGTGGATCTGGCAGAGGTCTTCGCGGCCCAGCGGGAGCAGTTCGATGCGATCTGCAAGCGCAAGGGACTGCGGGTGGAGTTCGACATCGGGCCGGGAGCCGCCCGCATCCAGACCGATCCGGTGCTGCTGGACCTGATCCTGCGCAACCTGGTGGAGAACGCGACCAAGTTCGCGCGGGAGAACACGCGGGTGCTGCTGTCGGCGCGGGCGGAGCCGATCCCGGTGGACCCCGTCAACCCCCCCCCACCCACTCCCGCCCCCCCCCACCCCGGCGCGGACGGGGCAACCGGGGTCCGCATCACGGTGCGGGACCAGGGGCTGGGCATCCCGATCGCGCACCAGCAGCGGATCTTCGAGCGGTTCTATCAGGTTGATCGGGCGCGGACGGGCGGATCGGTGCAGCGCGGCACGGGCCTGGGGCTGGCCATCGTCAAGCACGCGGCCCGGCGCCTCGGCGGGTATGTGGGCGTGGAGAGCGTCTACCAGCAGGGGACGACCATGATCGTGGAGATCCCACGGTGCATCGGGAATGCCGGGGATGGAGAAGGGTCAGGGTGATGCGGCCAGCTCCGCCCGGATCGAGCGGAGCACCTGCTGCTCCAGC
>CAZXGL010000056.1:0-10353 GCA_964640595.1 uncultured Phycisphaeraceae bacterium
GGGTGGGTGGGGGGGGGGGGGGGGGGGGGGGGGGGGGGGGGGGGGGACGGGGGCCGTGGATGTGCGCCGTGCGGATGAGGACGGAGGCGGTGAAGCGGCCGTCGGGATGGACGCGGATCAAGCTGCCGCAGTACGGGCCGCGGGGGAGGGGTTCCAGGGCGCGGATGATCTGGGCGGCGCGGACCTTGGGCGCGCCGGTGACGGAGCCGGGCGGGAAGCTCGCGGCGATCAGGTCGGCGGGCGTCTTGTCGGGGCGGAGCGTGGCCTCGACGGTGGCGGTGGCCTGCCAGACTGTGTTGGCGTGCGGTTCGATGTCACGCGGATGGGTGACGCGCACGGAGCCCGGCACCGCGACGCGCCCGAGGTCGTTGCGCATCAGGTCCACGATCATGTTGAGTTCGGCGCGGTCCTTCTCGGAGGCGTCGAGTTCGGCGGGGTCGGCCGAGATGGGGCGCGTGCCCTTCATGGGCTGGGTGCGGATGCGTCGGGTGGCGGGGTCGTACTCAAGGAAGAGTTCGGGCGACAGCGACAGCACGGCGTGGCGTGTGGCGGGTTTGTCTGAATCGGCCGGATCGTCCCAGCAGAGGAACCCGCCGTGGGCGGGCGCGGCGGCCGCGGCGAGGCGTTGATACAACGCAAACGCATCACCACAAAACGACGCCGTCAGGTGGTGGGCGATATTGATCTGATAGGCATCGCCAGCGGCGATGAGACGCAGACACTCGGCAACGGCGGCGGTGTACCCATCACGCGGCCAGGCGGGGGTGAGGGGGGTGGCGGTGAGATCGGGAGATGCCCCCCCCCCCTCGCCCAATCTCGCCTCAATGCCGACCGGCTCGCCGAGATCCTGGACCACAACCGGCAGCGTCAGGCGGGATGGGACCGGAGATCGGCGGGCGATGGCGGGCTCAAAGAGGGGGGCGGCGTCATACGGGATGACAACAAGGCGGTCCGCGCCGGCGGCCAGGGCATCGGCCAGCACAGTGGGCGAGTCATGAAGGCGGGTGGCGAGCACCACGCGCGCTGCGATGTCACCTGGCCCCGCGGCGAGGAGATTGGGTGGCCGGAAACTGGCGCGGTGCGCTGCTGCGGGATGGGGCTTGGCGGTGGCGATGCGTGGATCTTAGAAGGGTGGGGCTTTTTGGTGGCCTGCCCGGGTATTCCGAGTCTGGGAGCGGGGCGGCCGTCCCTCCGGGGTTCCTAGGATCTTGGCCCTTGTGCCGGGCGGAGGAGAGGCCCGGCGACCGAGGGAGGGCAAGCTCTTTCCTGCTGCCCATACCCTCCACTCCCATTCGACTCTCCCCTCCACGAAGGACCGCGGACCATGGCGAAGAAGAAGACGACGAAGAAGACCACTAGCAAGGCGACCGCGAAGAAAGCGGTTCGCAAGAGCGCGACCAAGAAGGTCAACGGCAAGGCCGCCAAGGTTCACGCGGCCGGGTCGCGCGCCAAGACCACGGGCAAGACTGCCGGCAAGAAGAAGGTGGCGCGCAAGGTCGGAGGGGTCGGGGGGGCGGGTGGCAAGCGGATCGATCCGAACAAGATGGTTTACGCCTTCGGCAAGAAGACCGAGGGTGACACCTCGATGAAGCTGCTGCTGGGCGGCAAGGGCGCGAACCTGGCCGACATGACCAGCATCGGCCTGCCGGTGCCCCCCGGGTTCACGATCACCACGGACACCTGCGCCAAGTACAACGCCGCGGGCGGACGCCTGCCCAAGGGGCTGATGCATGAGGTCGGCAAGCACATGACCGAGCTGGAGAAGCAGCGCGGCAAGCGGTTCGGCGACAAGAAGGACCCGCTGCTGGTCTCGGTGCGTTCTGGCGCGGCGATCTCGATGCCGGGCATGATGGACACCATCCTGAACCTGGGCCTGACCGACGCTTCGGTCGAGGGCCTGGCGCAGGCCACGGGCAACGAGCGGTTCGCGTTCGACGCCTACCGCCGCCTGATCAACATGTTCGGTGATGTGGTGATGGGCGTGGACCATCATCTGTTCGAGCACGAGTTCGACGAGGTGAAGAAGCGGTACGGCGTGGCGCTGGACACCGATGTCCCCGCCGCGGGCCTGCGCGAGCTGTGCGAGCGGTACAAGGATGTGTACCGGCGCCGGGTCGGCGAGGACTTCCCGCAGAACCCCTTCAAGCAGCTGGAGTTGGCGATCGAGGCGGTGTTCAAGAGCTGGATGGCCGACAAGGCCGTGAGCTACCGGCGCATCGAGGGCGTGACCGGTCTGAACGGCACCGCGGTGAATGTGCAGTCCATGGTGTTCGGCAACATGGGCGAGGACTGCGGCACGGGCGTGGCCTTCACCCGCAACCCCTCCACCGGCGAGAACAAGTTCTACGGCGAGTTCCTCATCAACGCCCAGGGCGAGGATGTGGTCGCTGGCATCCGCACGCCCAGCGATGTCTCCGAGATGGCCAAGTGGAACAAGACAGTCTACAAGCAGCTCATCGACATCAAGAACAAGCTGGAGAAGCACTACCGCGAGATGCAGGATATCGAGTTCACCATCGAGCGCGGCGTGCTGTTCATGCTGCAGACGCGCACGGGCAAGCGGACCGGTCCGGCCGCGGTGAACATCGCGTGCGACATGGTGCGGGAGAAGCTCATCAGCGAGACCGAGGGTCTGCTGCGCATCCCCGCGGGCGACCTGACCCAGCTCCTGCTGCCCAGCTTTGATCCCAAGGCCAAGGCGACCGCGGACATCCTGGCCAAGGGCCTGCCGGCATCGCCCGGCGCGGCCGTGGGCCACCCCGCCTTCACCGCCGAGGAGGCCGTGGACCGTGCGAACCAGGGCGAGAAGATCATCCTGGTGCGCAAGGAGACCAGCCCGGAGGATGTGGACGGCATGCACAAGGCCGCCGGCATCCTGACCAGCACCGGCGGCATGACCAGCCACGCGGCCGTGGTCGCCCGCGGCTGGGGCAAGTGCTGCGTCGCCGGCGCGGGCGCCATCCAGATCGACGAGCACAAGGGCACCTTCACGGTGGGTGGACGCACCTTCGGGCGCGGCGACCTGATCTCCATCGACGGCTCGACCGGCGAGGTGATCTCGGGCGCGGTTTCCACCATCATCCCGGAGCTTTCGGGCAACTTCGCCAAGGTCATGAAGTGGGCGGACAAATACCGCACCATGGGCGTGCGCACCAACGCGGACACCCCGGCGGACGCGAAGCGCGCCCGGGAGTTCGGCGCTGAGGGCATCGGCCTGACCCGCACCGAGCACATGTTCTTCGAGGGCGAGCGCATCGTCGCGATGCGTGAGATGATCCTGGCCGAGACCAAGGCCGACCGTGAGAAGGCCCTGGGCAAGCTCCTGCCCTTCCAGCGGGACGACTTCGTGGGCATCTTCACGGCGATGAACGGCCTGCCCGTCACCGTCCGCCTGCTGGATCCCCCCCTGCACGAGTTCCTCCCCCACGAGGACGCCGCGGTGAAGGAAGTGGCCAAGAACATGGGCGTGGATGTGGACTCCGTCCGCCGGCGCGTCACCATGCTCAAGGAGGCCAACCCGATGATGGGCCACCGCGGCTGTCGCCTGGCCGTCACCTACCCCGAGATCCTTGACATGCAGGTCCGGGCGATCGTGGAAGCCGCCATCGAGTGCGACGCGGATGGCGTCAAGGCGGTGCCGGAGATCATGATCCCGCTGATCGGCATCGAGGCCGAGCTGGCCATGCTGCGGGCGCAGGTGGCCGCGACGATCGAGACGGTCAGGCAGGAAAAGGGCTTCAAGAAGAAGCTGGACATCAAGATCGGCACGATGATCGAGATCCCCCGCGCCGCCGTGACCAGCGAGGCCATCGCCCGCCACGCGGACTTCTTCAGCTACGGCACCAACGACCTGACCCAGCTCACCTTCGGCTACAGCCGCGACGATGTCAACACCTTCCTGCCCGACTACCTCGGCAAGGACCTGCTGCCCGAGGATCCCTTCCAAAGCTTGGACCGCTCCGGCGTGGGCCTGCTGGTCAAGATGAGCATCGAGGGCGGCCGCAAGACCAACCCCGGCATCAAGCTGGGCATCTGCGGCGAGCACGGCGGCGACCCCAAGAGCGTCTTCTTCTGCCACGAGGCCGGGCTGGACTATGTGTCCTGCTCGCCCTTCCGCGTGCCCATCGCCCGCCTCGCGGCGGCGCAGGCGGCGATCAAGTCCAAGAGTTAAGATCAACCCCCACCCCACCCTCCCCCCCCAACGCCCGGGCCGACCCGGGCGTTTTTTTTGTCGGCTCTTTGTCCCCGGCGCGGGGCGCACGCCGATCCGTGGTGTGTGCGATCCCGTCACTGGTCATCCCGCCGCAAGCGATCCGTGGGCGCGGTGTTGCTCGTCATCGCCACCATGCTCGGCGTGGCGGCGGTGCCGCTCGGCCTGATGGTCACGACGGGTCGGAGCGCGGCCTCGGGCTCGTTCGATGCCGCGGTGGTGTTCGGAGCCAGGGTCTACGTGGACGGGCAACCATCCGACGCGCTGGCCGACCGTGTGCTGGCCGCGGTCGCGTTGCACCGCGCGGGGCGCTGCCCGGTGCTCATCATGTCGGGCGGACCGGGTGATGGCGATGTGCATGAGACCCAGGCGATGCGCCGCCTCGCGATCGACCACGGCGTGCCGGAGCAGGCGATCCTGCTCGACGCGGACGGCCTCAACACCCGCGCCACGGCGGAAGGCTCGGCGCGTCTGGCGGCCCAGCACGGCCTGCGACGGGTGGTGGCCGTGACCCACTTCTACCACACCCCGCGCGCGGGCATGGCCCTGCGTCGGGCCGGACTGGACGCGGACACCGAGCCCGCCTCCATGCGCGGCCGAGTTCTAAACCGCCTGCCATACTTCATGCTCCGCCAGAGCGCCGCATGGTGGGTGTACTTCGTGCGGGGATGAAGTGATAAAATGCGCTCCATTCCGCCCATGTTGATATAAGTTGCACTTTCCGTTCGTGTTGTCTTTTTGCTATACCAGGAACGATACAGGAGCGCACCATGGCCACCCGACGCAAGACCATCTTCGACCTTGATCTCGAAAAAATCGCCCGCCGTCATACGGAGTTGCTGGCCGTACTGGGTATGGGCGTGCTCACAATCATCGCCAGCATTGGCGTGGGGATCGGCTTTGGTATTGATTCGTTCGCATCCGACATCACCTTCACGGCTGTCTATTGGCTATTGATCGCGGCGATCATTGTGGTGGTCATTCGTGCTCAGCTTGCGCTGGGGACCGGTGTGTTGATGGTTGTGTTCTATGCCATTGTGACGCTGCTTTTTTCTATCCTGATCCTCCTCGTCAGCCTGAGTCAGGCGGGCACGGTGCTGCGTCTTGGTGGCGCCAGGATCGGATTTCTGGGTGTCTCCGCCTCGGAGCGAGCCAAGCTGCGTCCGGGCCACTGCCGCGGGTGCGGGTACGACCGCAGGGGTCTGGAGTTGCTCCAGGCATGTCCTGAATGCAACCGAGTGCCACGGGTGATCTGATCAGAATCAGTTCGGGATTGCGGAAAGAATCTTGCACTCGGCGTCCGTATTGGTTAGGCTCGCATGAGACGAACGGGAGGTGGCCCATGGCGATACTTGGGATCCGGTTGGGGCGGCTCGGGTTGGCAACGCTGGCGGGGGTATCTGGCTTTTTAACCGGCTGCGCGACCTACACCACCCCCGGCACTGCGGCGGACTTCCGCGCCCTGGGCATCACCGCCGAGCAGCAGGATGCGCTGACGGACGATGCCATCCGTGAGGCGATGTCCCGCAAGCCGGCCGCTTCGTTCCCCGCGGTGATCGCCACCGCGCGGGTGCAGGGCTCGGGCTACCGCAGCTATTCGGATGTCGGCTACGGGCGCGGGTCCTACACGCTGGCCTCGCTGCGCGAGGTGGAGACGGAGACGGACCTGAACGCGATGAACGCCATGATCGGCATCCGCTCGGTCGCGCCCCTGAACCGGATGGTGACAACCGAGCACATCAAGGAGCTGGGCGATCTGCGTCTGGCCGCGGCCCAGGTGCAGGCCGACATGCTCCTGCTCTACACATTCGATACCCGCTTCGGCGTGGAAACGCTGGTGCCCGCGCTGGGCACCATCACGCTGGGCCTGTTCCCGAGCAGGGAATCCCGCGTCACCAGCACCTGCTCCGCCGCGCTGGTGGATGTGCGCACCGGCTACATCTACGGCCTGGTCGAATCCACCTCCAAGCAGGAGCAACTGGCCAACGCATGGACCAGCGAGACGGCCATCGAGCAGTCCCGCCGCCGCGCGGAGCGTCAGGCGTTTGAAGGCACGGTCAAGCAGTTCACCGACCTCTGGAAGGGCGTGGTTCATGTGCAGGGATTCCGCCGTATTGAGGCCGCGCCGGACGAGGGTTGATGCCGCGGCACCAATTCCGCCGAAATCATCCAAGTCTTCATGACCACCCGAAAGAACGAGCACTGAAGAGAAGAGGAGGGGACGCGGAAAGGAAGGGGGAGGGGGGCAGGGAAAGAATGGCAGGGGGGACAGGGGGGGATCGCGTCGGTCGTCAGGCGGCCGACACTCGTGAGGATCCAGGGAGCCCCCCATGTCGTGGCGAAACAGACTGCTCAGCGCGTGGAGTGGGGGAGGGCGACAGAGCGGCGCCGGGGGCGCCGGGGGGGCCGGGGGGGGCGGGGGGGGCGGCACACCGCGGAGCACGCCGCGCAACCGATACTCCTCCATGCCCGGCCAGACCGCGTTGCGGCCGAATCCTCTTGCGGCGGGCATCGAACTCAAACTCAGCCAACGCACGCCCGAGCACGCCGGGCTGTACCGCCCCGCGGGCAAACTGCGGGGAATGCGCGCGGTGGTGACCGACGGCGACCACGGCCTCGGGCGCGCGGTGGCGCTGCTCTTCGCGCGGGAAGGCGCGGAGGTTCTGATCACCGCCCGGCCCAGCCAGCGCCCGGCGGCGGCGGTCACGCAGGTCGCTCTGATGCGGGCCGGTGGCAGGTGCGTCCTGCTGGAGTGCGACGCGGGCGATCCGACCCAGACGGCCGACATCGTCACCCGTGCGGCGGACGCGTTCGCGGACGCACCCAGCGAGAAGGGGGCCGGGATCGACATCCTCGTGGACCACACCGCGTGGCGGGAGGATGCGTGGGATGCCGACACCGCCGAGCGCTTCATTCACGCGGCGGCGGAACGGATGCCGCGCGGATCATCGGTCATCCTGACCGTGCGCGATGCGGATGGTGATTCCTCGGGCATGACCGCGGCCACGGCGCGAACGCTGGCGGGCACGCTGGGCGAGCGGGACATCCGCTGCAACGCGGTGATGCCGGGCGCGGCGTGGCGCGAAGGGGATGCCACCCCGCGCACGCCAGACGATCTGGCACCGGCGTATGTGTTCCTGGCATCAAACGCGGACTCGGGATCCATCACGGGGATCGTGCTGCCGGTGACAGGCGGGAAGTAGGCGACTGCTCGCTTCAAGCGGTGACGACAGACAAGCCGCGCCCACAAGGAAGCGGCCGCGGTTGCGAAATGAAAAACGGCGTGTTGATCCGCGGGTTGTTCCCAATCAAACGCAGCACGCCCATCACTCGACAGTCTCGCCCGCTTCCTTGCGGGCGCGGCTTGTATGCAAGCGGTTGCGGCTTGTTCAGAGTTCGACCAGCGCCATGTCAGGCTGCACCTGTTCAGCCTGTGCGGCACGCCGCACCTCGGCGGTGAACACGGCGAGGGCGGGGATGGCGGCCATCTCCTTGCGCACCGCGTCGGGGTTGTAGAGCGGGCCGCGGGGCAGGTTGACGGCGTCGGTCGCGCCGGGCACCTGGCCGGGCTGCTCGTCCACGATTGCCGCGCCGAAGCCGGGCGTGTGCTCCAGCAGCCGGTCGCCGTGCAGCACCGCCAGCAGGTCCAGCGCGATCTGGGCCTCGGCCTTGGACTGGTGCTGGTTGGGGATGGCCTGCTCGAAGGCCTGCAGCACGCCCGCGAAGTTCTCGAAGGTGCCCGCCTTCTCCGCGAAGGTGGACGATGGCAGGACGACCTGGGCCGCGGCCTCCGCGTGCCCGGCGTGGGTGTCGAGCAGCACGAGCCGGGTGTTCTTCAGGGCGGCCAGGGTGTCACCGGTCATCCACTCGCTCGGGTAGTTGCCGGTGAGCAGCACCGAGCGCACCTGCCCGGCGCGGCACTGGTCGAGGAAGGTGTCGAACGAGTCGCAGCCGCCCATGGATTCGAGCACGCGCTGCACGCCGCGGGCGTTGGGCGCCTTCTCCGCCCGGGTGACGAAGGGCTTGCCCGCGGCCGGGTTGGGGAACGACCGGTCCTGCCCCCGGTGCGGCACCGGCCCGACGGCGAACCGGGCGGCGGGGTCGATCGAGCGGGCCAGCTTGGCGAGCAGGTACGCCTCCTCGCAGGTCAGGAACGGCGAGACCACCACCGCCAGCGGTCCGGCGCGCAGGGTCTCCGCGGCCTGGCGATAGGCGGCGGGCCACTCGCTCTCGACCAGCGTGCCGTGGACGCGGCGCAGCGGCGTCTGGAGCCGGTTGTCCGCGTGGACGAACTTCCAGCCATACCGCACCTCGTCGGAGATCCACCAGGTGTTGACCTCGGCGTTCTCGCGCGGCTTGATGCGGTAGACCTTGCCCTGGTTGTGCTCGACCCAGATGTTGTCGCCCGAGCTGGTCAGCGGGTCGATGCCGGCGGTGGACTTGAGGAACCATACGCGCTGGGCGAACAGGAAGTCCTTGTCCAGCAGCGCGCCCACGGGGCACAGGTCGATCACATTGCTGGCGATGTCGTTGCCCAGCGCGATGCCGGGGAACACATCGATCTGCGACTTGTTGCCGCGTCCGTCGATCATCAACTCGCCCGTGCCCGCCACCTCGCGCGTGAAGCGCACGCAGCGGGTGCACATGATGCAGCGGTCGGAGTAGATCAGCACATTCGCGCCCAGATCCTTCTTGGGCTGCTTGACCTTCTGCTCCTGGAAGCGCGAGGACGACCGCCCATAGCGGTACGAGAAGTCCTGCAGCGAGCACTCGCCCGCCTGGTCGCACACCGGGCAGTCCAGCGGGTGGTTGATGAGCAGGAACTCCATGACCGCCTTCTGGTTGGCGACGGACTTGGGGCTGTCGGCGTAGACCACCATGCCGTCGGTGGCGTCGGTGGCGCAGGTGGGCAGCAGCTTGCCGCCCATGAGCGGCTCGAGCCGGTTGTCGTTGCGGGGGTTGGGGGCGTGGATCTCGGCCAGGCAGATGCGGCACTGGGCTGGCACCGACAGCCCCGGGTGATAGCAGTACTGGGGGATCTCGACACCGGCGCGGTTGGCGATATCGATGATCCGCTCACCCTTGGTGAACTCGCAGCGCACGCCGTTGATGGTGATGCTGGGCATAGGAACCCGATCGTAGGCGGACCCCGCCGCTTTACGACTCCTCATCAGGCATCTGGGAGGGTGCGCCGCGGGGCATCGGGATGGGCTCCGCGCCTCGTGCGTCGGGGGAATCCGAGGGGGAGGGGGTGAGAGGGGTGGGAAGGGGGGGGTGGGGGGGAGGGGGGTTCAGGTGTTCCTGGCGTTGGCGTTCCCGTTCCTCCGCGCGCCGTTGGAGCACCACGCCCGCGTCCAGATAGGCCCGCTGCCCCCGGATCGACGCCAGCGCCGGATCCACCTTCCACCAGCCCGAGGTTCCCCGATAGTTCGCGTCCACGGCCAGGGCAAAGTGCTCCGCCGCCCGTTCCGGCTGCCCGCCCATCGCCAGGAACGAGGCCAGGGTGTACTGCCGGGCCCGCTCCTCAATCAGCCCGTCGGACGCCGGGGCAAACAGGTTGGCCGCGTCGATGAAATGTTGGCGGGCGATTTCCTGCCGGGAAAGAGCCCAGTTGGCCCAGCCCAACTGGTACGCACGCATGGCCTGCGGCAGCTGGCCTCCGGGAAGTGGCCGGGCCTGGACCGCGTTCAGAAGCCGCTCCGCCGCCACCCGGGCACCCGTCTCCTGCCCGAGCGCGTACTGCACCTGCACCTGCCACAGCCAGGCCTCCGGGTCATCCGGGAACAGCTCGACCGTCTGGTTGGCGATGCTGATCGCCGCCGCGTGGCGGTTGTCAGCCAGCGAGCGCCGGATCCGGTTGCCCTGCTCCTGCAAGCTCATCGCGGCACCCCCTGTTTCCCCCGTCACCCCCCTCCGCCCGTGTCCATCCTCAGGGATGGGGGCATAAACCAGCACCGCAATGAACGCGGCAAGCCCCAGCAGGGCCGAAATCCAGATGACCGTGCGGATGGAATCCAAGCGGAGGTTCCTCAAGGTTCTTTCCGTACGGGAGCGCCCTGCGGTTCGGACGGGGACGGGGACGGGGGGGTGGGGGGGAGGGCGGAATCGCTGTGGTCAATGCGGCGGCAGCGGATACCCTACCA
>CAZXGL010000057.1:0-10033 GCA_964640595.1 uncultured Phycisphaeraceae bacterium
GCCTTCCAGTCCTTCGCCCCCCCCCACCCCCCACCCCCCACCCCCCCAACCACCCCCACCCTTCCCCATCACCTCGCACACTGGTCCCCGCTTCGGTCCCTCCGCTTGCGTTCGCGGGCGCGGCTCCTACCATCGACCCTCATGAATCCCCACGAAATGCGCATCCCACAGCGCATCGCCCCCGGGCCGATGCCCCAGCCTTCCCGAAGAGTCCACATCCCGAACCTGCTCACGCTCGGGCGTGCGCTGCTGGCGGTCGTGGTGGTCCTGCTGCTGTCGTCGGTCTCCGCCCGCGCGCTCCGGGCCGAGCCTTCGCTGGGTGATCGGCTGGGAGATCTCACCCATGCTTCGACCGGCGTGCTGGTGACGGCGGCGATTTTCTTCATCATCGCCGCGATCACGGATGTGCTGGACGGGCACCTGGCGCGCAAGTGGAAGGTGGAAACCAAGTTCGGGCGCGTGATGGACCCCTTCGCCGACAAGCTGCTGGTGCTTGGGGCGTTCATCATGCTCGCCGGGCCGGGCTTCACCTCGGTGGTGGACGGCATCGGACGCATCCAGGTGTCGGGCGTGTCGGGGTGGATGGTCGTCGCCATGATGGCCCGCGAGCTGCTCGTCACCACCATCCGGGGTGTCTACGAGGCCGAGGGAGTGGATTTCTCGGCCGGGTGGTCCGGCAAGGCCAAGATGGTGCTTCAGTCGGTGGCGGTGCCGCTGATCCTGCTGGTGGTGGCGTTTGCCGACCCCGGACCGGACACGGCCGCCCGGACCTTCCTGATCCTGCTGATGTGGATCACCACCTTCGTGACCATCCTCTCGGCCCTGCCGTACATCGGGCGGGCAGCCCAGCACGCCTACGAGCAGCAGCGCAAGCTGATGGAGATGATCAACGCGGCCAAGCCGCGCAAGCCCACCGCCATGCCCAGCCCCAAGACCCGCGCCCCCAAGGCCCCCAAGGGCGGGCAGGGCAAGGGACGCAAGAACTGATACTGCAACGACTTCGAGCATGAACCGACAAGACCCCATCCACGAAATGTTCCTCACCACGGGCGGCCTGGGCTTCTTCCGGCCGGCCTCCGGTACCTGGGGCTCGCTGCCCCCCCTGGTGCTTGGCACGATCCTGGCACTCGCCGGGGCCGGGCCTGCGTCCGGACTTTGGTGGGTGTTCGCACTTGTAATGGGTGTGGTGGTGGTGGCCTTCTCGATGATCTGCGTGGTGGCGGGCGACTCGGCCGAGGCCCGGTGGGGGAAGGATCCATCCCCCGTGGTGGCCGACGAAACGGCCGGCATGGCCCTGACCCTGCTGCTGATGCCCCCGGCCCTATTCGCGCACGAAGCGTTCTTCGTGCTGCTCACGCTGGGCGGGGCGTTCGTGCTGTTCCGGGCGATGGACATCGCCAAGCCCTGGCCCTGCAACCGGTTGCAGAGCATTCCGTCGGGCTGGGGCATCCTGCTGGATGATCTGGTCGCCGCGGTCTATGCCGCCGGGCTGGCGTGGCTGGTGTACTGGATCATCTGAGCCCGCGGCCCGGTTCGGGATCAGAATGCTGCCGGCGGCAGACCGCGACCCCTTCATTTGAACGGGGCAAAATACCTCGTATTTACTTGTTAGGTGGCACATCCACCCTCCGGGCCATGTGGGGCGAGGGTGGGATCGTTGCTTTTCGACTTGACAGCGGGGACCGGATCTGCGATACTGCTAGTGAATACTAACCAAGGGGCCGCATGGACCACACAGCAGGGCAACCGGAACCAGCCACGCCAGAGGATGCTCTCCTGCGTCGGCTCAGCGATCTCGAGCGGCGGATTGCCCGGCTGGAAGCCGTCGCGCCCGTGGTCCCGGTGCATGGCTTGGCCGCCGGTGGAACAAACCCCCCTCCCCCCCCTCCCCCTCCGCTCGCCCCACACACTCACCTTGCTCCCGCCGCCGCTCTGGCCGTGTCGGCTTCCTCGACCATCCCCGTATCCACAACGCAGGGCGATCGGGGATCGGAACCCCACGCGGGCACCGCGCAGTCGGTCACAGCGCCGGGCACACCGATGCCCCCCGCCGGGGTGATCCCGGCGCGACCCGCCGTGCCCCAGATCCCCCGAGCGGTCGCCAAGGCTCCGTCCGTATCGGTGGAGCAGTTGATCGGCGGGCGCTGGTTCCTGGTGTTGGGTGCGCTGATCGTGGTGGCTGGCGTGGGGTTCTTTCTGAAACTGGCGTATGACCAGGGGTGGATCGGCGCGATCCCGCCTGCGGCGCGGTGCGTGATGGCGGGCGTGTTCGGGCTTGCGCTGGTCGGGACGGGGGTGCTGTCGGAGCGCAAGCTCGGGCGGTTCGCGGGTGTGGGCTTCACCGCGGCCGGGCTGGGCGTGATGTACGCCACCGCCTATGCGACCTACGCGATGTTCCGGCTTGCCGGGGCGACGGCGGCGTTCGTGATGCTGGCGGTCGTGTCCGCGCTGGGTCTGGGGCTGGCGGTGCGAGGGCGGTCGCTGCTGCTGGCGTTGCTGTCAATCCTCGGCGGGTATGTGACGCCGCTGATCCTGGCGCGTCCGGATAGCCCGGCGTGGGCGTTGCCGCCGTACCTGCTGGCACTGATGGCGGTGGGATCGATGCTGGCGATTCACGACCGGCGGTACCGCCCGCTGGCGTCGGTGGTGTGGTGGGGCACGGGCGTGCTGGGCGGGCTGTGGGTCACGCAGTCGGGCGATGATGTGCCGTGGCTGGGTCTGGGATTTGTGGCGGTGGTGTGGGGCGCGGTCCACGCGGTGCGGCTGCGTCTGCCGGATGCCGAGACCGAGCATCAGCGCATGAAGGCGGCCGTCACGAGTTTCTCAACCACGCTCTGGTCGTATGGCGCGGCGTGGTATCTGGCCGACACGCTGGGACTGCCCCGCATGTGGATCATTCCCGCGGGCTTTGCCGCCGTCACCGGTGTCGGCGGGTTGACGCTGGCGGGGATGCTGAACGGTTTCCGGCAGCGGCCCCGCACGATGGGCGAATCGGTGGGGGTCTCACTGTTGTGCCAGGCCGGGGCGCTGATCCCGGTCACCATCGCGATCGGCATCGACACGGCGTGGTCGCAGATCATGGTGTGGTTGTTGCTGGGGCTGGGCGCGGTGAGCGCTGGTCGCTGGGCGCGGGCGGGATCTCTGGCGTGGTACGGCGCCGGCATCCTCGGGATCGGCACGCTGCGCGTGCTGCACGAGGTGATAGGCCCGCTGGCGGACGGGAGTGTCACCGGGGTGGGACTGGTGTTCTCGTGGTGGATGGCGCTCATGGCGGCGGCGGCCGCGTCGTGGGGCGTGTGCGCGTGGATGGCGGGCGACATCCGACCCAACGCGAGCAAGCCGGTTCCCGATCACCTCAAGGCGCTGCGCATCTTCGCGGGCGTGGGCGCGGGCGTGCTGCTGGCCTTGCTGGTCTGGCACGAAGACGCGACGATCCGGGGTGGGATGCTGGCCTACCTGGTGATCGGGGCGATCGGCCTGACGCTTGCTCGCACGCTGGTGGGCACGCGGAACTGGCTGGCACCGGGCGCGAGCGCATACCTCGCGCTGGCGGGGATGGCGTGGGCGGGCGCGTTCCTGCGTGATGACTGGTTCCTCAACAGGCCGCCCGCGCCGCCGCTGGCGTATCCGGGCTTCCTGTGGAGCGTGCCGGTGGCGGCATCATGGATGCTCGCGGCGGCGGCGCTGGCCCGCACGACACTGCCCGCGTGGAAGCAGTCCCGCTTCGCGGCGTGGGCGGGGGCGTTGCTGCTCGGCCTGACGGCGACCACGCTCGAAACGGCCCGCATCGCCGGGACACTGACCGCCGACGCGACGCTGCGGGACGGGTCGGTGTCGATCTGGTGGGCGGTGGTGGGTACGGGGCTGCTGGCGGCGGGCTTTGCCGCACGCACGCCTTGGCTGCGTTACACGGGCATCGGCCTGCTGCTGGTGACAACCGGCAAGGTGCTGACCTGGGATCTGTCGCAGGTCAGCCCGGCCGTGCGCGTGGCGTGCTTCATCGCCATCGGGCTGGTGCTGCTGGGCGTGGCGGCGTGGTATCTGCGCACGGCGAAGACCGAGGACTCAAGCGGTCATGATCCCGAGCCTGACACCAGCACGGACCATGCGTCGGGCGTGTCGTGAAGTCCTGAGGACTGAAGAAGCGCAGGCGGCACGCTGGTGCCACCGTTTCGGAGAAGAGTCGGCACGGAGTGCCGATCTGCCAGATCAGTACACCAAGGCGGGCAGGTGGGGGGCGGGCCATGACAAGCCCGTGGACTCCATCAGGCGGCGGAGGTTGAGGAGGTCGTGGTCGGAGAAAGCAGAGCGTTCGAAGCTGTCCAGGTCGAGGACGCCGTAGCAGCGGCCACGCTCATCAAAGAGCGGGATGACCAGCTCGGACAGGTCACGCGGGTCGCAGGAGACATAGTTCACGCCGAGATTGTGGACATCGTTGACGATGAGCGGGCGACCCTTGGACCAGGATTGGCCGCACGCGCCGTGCAGGCCGATGGGGCTGCACGCGGGTTTGTCGCGGGAGGGACCGAGGACCATCTGGTCGGCGTCGTCGACCTTGGTGTAGAAACCGACCCAGGAGACGCCGTGATCCTTGAGGAAGCGCCAGAGGGTGTCGGCGGCCTCGCGCATGCGGCGGGCGCGGTCGCCGGACACATGGTTCAGGGCGAGGAAGATCGGCTCGTATTCGCGTTCGTAGGTGGGCATGGTTGTTGAATGAAAGAGGGCCGACTGAAAGTCGGCCCCGCAGGAGTCAGGAAGGCCGAGTGGAACTCGGCCCGGGTTTACAGGGTGGCGTCGGTGAAGGGGAGGAGGCCGACGAAGCGGGCCTGCTTGATGGCGGCGGCGACCATGCGCTGCTGACGGGCGGTGGTGCCGTTGCGCTTGCGGCCGTGGATCTTGCCGTTGGGGGTCATCATGCGGCGCAGGGCCTCGACATCCTTGTAGTCGACGAACTCGACACCGTTGCCCGAGGTGCGGACGAAGGAGCTCTTGGGCTGCGGGGCGGGAGCTTCGAAGTTGTTCTGACGCGACATAGAGACTCCGTCGTGGGCTGATCGGCCGGGTGACTGCGGGCCGACGCGGCCCGGGTTCCGGCGACGGACGCTGGACAGGGAGGAAAGAGTAGGCCCGAACCCGTCAGGCGTCGAGCCGCCCCTCACAACCCCCCCCCACCCCCGACCCCCCCACAGCACGCCCCGCCCCGGGTGCAGCAACGGCCCGCCAGGGCATCAAGGCCCACCCGTCCGCCGCCCCGCCAGGTCAGGTAGGCGGCGGGCAGGAGCATCAGGCTGTTGCGGACCACCTGACACCACCCGACCGCTTCCGGGCAGAACAGGTTGAGGTTGCCGAAGCAGGAGCACTTGGCGTCGAGCCCGCGGGCGATCACGGAAACCAAGCCGGCGATGAAGGCGGCCAGGGCGAGGCCAAGCGTCAGGGCCGCGGCACGGGTCCAGAGGCCCAGGATCAGCATGATCCCGGCGATCAGCTCGGCCCAGGGGATGACGAAGGTGGCGGTGGTGATGAGGTGGGCGTGCGCGGTCTGGTCCAGGACCTTGAAGGCCTTGACGGCATCGGCGAAGGACTGGGGATCCTGGAGTTTGCTGACGGCGGCCAGACAGAACAGCCCGCCCAGGGCCAGACGCAGGGGGAGTTGCAGGCCGCCGGACTCGATCCAGCCCGTTTCCTTGCGCGTGTTCACGGGACGCCCCCTTCCCCGTCCATGCCGGTCGAGGTGGGCAGGCCGGCCTCGGCCCAGTCGGTGTAGCCCTTGCCGAGGATGCGGATGTCGAAGTTGAAACCGGACTGTTCAAGGCGGATGGCGGTGTTCTCGGATGCGTCGCAGTCGCCGCCGGTGCAGTAGATGACCACGATGCCGCCTGGCTCGATGATCTCCAACTCGGCCCGGCCGGCGGGGGTGGTGACGCGGGAGGCGGGCATCCAGAACGCGCCCTCGATGTGCCCGGCGCGGTAGTCCGCCTCGTAGCGGGCATCGAGGAAGAACGCGCCCTGCTCGAAGAGCTTGAGGGCCTGGCCCAGCGTGATCGAACCGGCCTTGACCGGGGCGTCCAGCCCTTGGTCGGTCTGGGTCTGAGGTTGGGCCGGAGATTGGGCCGGAGGTTGGGAGGCGGGCACGGAAGAAGCGGAATCGGACGGGCCCATCGCCACCACGCGGGCCAGGGCGATCGGAGGGCGGTCAAACCAGGCCGTGCGGATGAAGGCGTGGGCGGTGGCGAGCACGAAGCCCACCCCGATGATGGCCAGCAGCCGGGTCAGGGTTGTTGTACAGGTCTCAGGCACGGAGCGGGGCCTCTCAGGGTCGCAGCACGCCGGTCATGAAGAAGGGGGTGAGTTCCTCGCCGTCCACATTCGTGAGGATGTTGACGGTGGCGTTGAAACGCGGGGCCGCGCTGCGGACGCTGCCGTTGACCCGCACCACCCACTCGGTCTTGCTCTCGGGATCGACGGGCTCGAAGGTGAACTCGGTGGCGACGGACTGGTTGGAGAGCGCAACGCCGGTGATCTCGAAGGCCTTGCCGGTGCGGCTGCGGACTCGGATCTCACGCTCGAAGGCGTCACCGATGGCCAGACGACCCAGCGTCATGCGGACGGGAGACATCTCGAGATCGCCCAGGACCCGGGACATGACGGCCACCGAGAAGATGGGCCGGCGTTCGTCATTGGTGCGGATGCTCAGGCTGCCGGTGTGCTGGCCGGGGGCCGCCGTGGGCTTGAGCTTCACTCGGACCACATACTCCTGGAGCATGTCACCGAGCACCTCGGTCTCGCCCTTCTTCTCGATCTCGACCTCGTAGTTGATCGGATCGTCGGTGCTGGCGCGGGTGACCTCGAAATCGGGGAAACGACCGAAGATTTGCAGCTCGCGGACGGCCTCCTGGCCCTTCTCGACCATCTCGAAGTTGAGGATGTCCTTGGGAACCACGAGCACCACCGGCTTGACGAAGGCGCGGACATTGATCGTCATGCTCGGATGGCTAGTCGAATCGGTGAAGACCTGGATCGAACGGGCGATGCTGCCCTGCAGGCCCTTGGGGTCGAAGGTGGCGGTGATCACGCCGTACTCGTTGGGCTCGTAGACCTTCTTTTCCAGTTCGGGCACGGTGCAGCCGCAGGAGGACTGAACACGGGTGATGGTCAGCGGGCCGAGGCCGACATTGCGGAACTCGAACTGCACGGTCGCCGGCTCAAGGTCAAGCATCTCACCCGCGTCGGCGGTGTCGTTGACGAACAGGATGCGCCCGGCCCCGACGCCGGCGGAAGGGGCGGGATCCTGGGTCGCCGGGGTGGAGTTCGCGGGTGCCGGGGTCACCAGTTGGCCGATGGCCGGGACCGCCGCGGAAGCCAGAAACACGGAAACACTCATCACCAACGCACGGTCCAGACTGATCATCACGCACTCCCTGATAGGTCGGCTCAACACCCCAGTCGGGGTTCCGCATGCTACGCGGGCACTTCCGACAGTACCCGCCAACTTCTGTCGGCCGAATCCTATTCAAGGGAAAGGGCCATACCCGCCCCCCATTTCCCCCCGTGATGTCGTCCCCCCCCACTTCCCCCAATCCCCCCGCTTTCCCTCCCATCCTGCCCCCCGACGGCGTGCTGGCCCATGTCCTTACTTCAAGTGGGACATGGTGGATGCATGTGAGTGGGCCAAAGGAGCAAAATTTCCGGAAATCAGGCCGTCTGGGCTGAGACCACACCCGTCGGGCGGCTTCTCTGACGCGTTACTCGTGGGCCTCCAGCGCCCGCGCCACGACCCGTCCAAAGGCGGTCATCTCGCCAAGGGTGGTCTGGGAGTCGTACTGGTGATCGTTGTGTTCGACAGACACCTTGTCGGTGAGGAAGGCTTAGGCCAGACCGATGTCGTTGACGACGCGCCGCTCGTCCAACGGTCGAACCCGCAGCAAGCCGGGAAGCAGAAGCTTCTCATGCTCACCGGGGTACGGAGCCGGGTCGTAGCTTGGAGACTGCGCCCAACGCCGTCAGGATTCATCGCTTCATGGGATCAGGGTCTCAGCATCCGGCCTGTGCTGTCACTGAACTCCGATGCGAGGGGATCACTCCGGTCCGGGTAGATCACGCAGGAACTTCACCAGCCGGTCGAGCGTGGGGCTTTGGGCATCGCGGACATAAGCTCCGGCGACGCCGCAGGCGGCGGCAAGGGAGTCGAGGAGGCCCAGGCCCGCGCAGCGTGCGAAGCTGAATCCGCCACCAAAGTGGTCGCCGGCACCGGTCGAGATGCGTGGCTTGCGGGTGTAGGGCCCCGTGAACCAGCCGATCTCGCCCGCCGCGTCGGCCGCGCCGGCGCCGGTGTGCTGGTGGATCACCACGCACTCCAGACCAAGCCGGTGGCGGATGCGCTCGGCGGCCTCGGGCACCATCTCGGACAGGCTGCGGTTGTGATCGTCGTCGTAGGCCTCCACGCCCATCACCTTGGCGATGCGTCCGGACTCGGCCAGGTTCAGGCCCAGGGTGACGGGGATGCGCGGTTGCAGGCTGGAGAGCAGGCCCATCGCGCCGCGGATGTCCTCGTCGGTGCGCTTGGCGGGGTCGGAAAGATCTATGAAAAGGCGGCGGTGCGGGTTCTTGCTCAGGTTGGGCAGCACCTCGTCGCGCAGGCCGGACCAGATGCCTTCCACGCCGCCGGAGAGCGTCCAGTTCACCACGGAGATCAGTTGGGCCTGCTCGTACATGGCGGTCAGGTTGTCGAGGCCGACTGCCTCCTTGATGCGGGCCCAGGTGGCGGCCTGCACGGGCTCGGTCTTGCCGAACATGATCTTGCCGTCCTCGAACTCGAGCGCGTCCGTCCGTCCGGGCGAGCAGATCGGGATGACCTTCTCGCAACGGTCGGCGAAGGGTTGGAACACCGGATCGAGGGTCTCGTGCGCCTCGGCCTGGCCGACCGCGCCGATGTAGGTGACTTTGGAACCGAGACGGGCCATCGCGCTGGAGAACAAGGGGCCGTTGCCGCCGAAGCGGACATCCTGCACCACCATCTCCAGGTTGGCGCTTCGCCCGGCCGCCGCGCCGCAACGCGCTGCGAACTCGGGGATGGTCTTGATCCGCTGGAAGTCGTCGCGCTTCATCGAGCGGCGCTTGTCCACCACATGGATGATCGAGTCGACGAAGCCGTCGAACCCCACCACGGACCGCAGCTCGGCAATCCGGTCGGGGGTCAGGGCGGCCAGGGCCTCGGCGGCGGACAGGGCGATGTCGTTTCGGGTGCGCGTGGTCATGGTCATAGCGGTCAATGATCCCACCCGGAACCCGCCCGGCCACCCACCAACCACCTCAACAGGAAAGTACTTCCACCCCCCACCCCCCACCCCCCCACCACCCCTCCCCTGCTGGAGCCCGCCATGACCGAACTGGTGCTCGCCACCCAGAACCCCGGCAAGATCGCCGAACTGCGCGACCTGCTCGCCCCGCTGGGCCTGGCCGTCCTCGGTCTGGCCGACCTGGGTGACCTGCCACCCGAACCGGACGAGACGGGTGATACCTTCCTCGCCAACGCGACCATCAAGGCCCTGGCCTACGCCCAGGCCACCGGGCGGCTGTGCCTGGCCGACGATTCCGGCCTGGAAGTCGATGCGCTGGGCGGGCGGCCGAGTGTGATCTCGAGCCACTACGCCTTCGACGGGCGGACCGATGGGGAGGCCGCCGTCATGACGCGCGAGCAACGCGACGCCGCGAACAACGCCCGGCTGCTGCGGGATCTGGAGGGTGTGCCAGCAGCGGATCGGACGGCGAGGTTTGTGTGCGTGATGGTGCTGGCAGGGCCGGGTTCCAAGATTCTGGCCACTTCCTCAGGGGTCTTCGAGGGGCAAATCGGGCTGCCCGGGGAGATACCGCGTGGAGGGGGAGGCTTTGGATATGACCCAGTTTTCCTTGTGGGGCCAGCCCATCTGCGGACGGGGGCGGAGTTGGACAAAGGTGAGAAGAATCGCCTGTCTCACCGGGGGGCGGCCGTGCGGGCCTGGCCGGAGCTTTATGCGCGTATGACCGGCGCGCCGGC
>CAZXGL010000058.1:0-9895 GCA_964640595.1 uncultured Phycisphaeraceae bacterium
GGGGGGTGGGGGGGTGGGGGGGTGGGGGGTGATCTTCCGGCTGGGTACCGAGCTGCGGGTTGCCAAAACAATATCAGTATGATACCATCTGGGCATGGCCAGACCCAAGCCCCAGCCCGCCGCATCCAAACCCACCCCACGGAAAACCTCCAGCAAGGCCAAAGCGCCCAAGCCGCGTCCTTTCAAAAAGCCCGAAGAATCCGCCAACTTCCTGCTCCGCGACTTGGACCCGGATGTCGTGGGGGTTCTCAAGGCCCGTGCCGAGCGTGCGGGGCGGTCGCTCCAGCAGGAACTGCACCTGGCCCTGCGGCGCGATGTCCGCCGCAACTTCGACGAGGCGGTCGCCATCTCCTCGTCGTGGCGTGAGCGGCTCAAGGGCCGCGACCTGCCCGACTCGACCGAGCTGCTCCGCGAGGACCGCGCCCGATGAAGACCCTCGTCGTAGACGCAAGCATCGCAGCCAAGTGGTTCCTCCCTGAGGATGATTCCCAGCAGGCCGAGGCCTTGTTGCGGGGCAGGTTCCGTCTGATCGCTCCCGACCTGCTCTGGACCGAGGTCGCCAATGTGCTGTGGAAGATCGCCCGCCGCGGGTCGATCACCCCCGCCGAGGCCGCCCAGATCCTCCGCGAGGCATCCGCTATGCCGGTGGAGATCATGGAGTCGATGCCCCTCCTTCCCGATGCGTTGCGGATCGCAACAACTGCCGATCGTTCCGTTTATGACAGCCTGTATGTCGCCCTGGCGGATCGGGAGCGGTGCGCCATGGTGACGGCCGACCGGAAACTGGTCAATGCCCTGGCCGCGACCGAGTGGTCCGGCCGGATCGCGCCGATGGCCGATCTCTGACCGCGTTCCCCGCACGAACTCCCGCTTCCCACCGCCCCCCCTCCCCCCATGCACCTCACCCTCGCCAGTGTGTCCCCGCGTCGTCGCCAACTGCTCGAGGCGGCGGGCGTCGCCCACGATGTCCGCCCCAGCGGCATCGACGACGGCCGCCTGCGCATAGGGCGTTGCACGCCGGCCGAGTGGGTCATGGCCCTGGCCCACCTCAAGGCCGCCGCCATCGCGCGGCGGCCTGATCTCCACCCCGCCACGCTCGTGGTGGGGACCGACACCATCTGCGTCAACGCCGGGGCCATCCTCGGCCAGCCCGCCGACGAGCGCGATGCCGAGCGCATGATCCGCGTCATGGCCGATGCCACGCACGAGGTGCTGACCGGTGTGGCATTGGTGTGCCCGCGTTCCGGCTGTCGCGTGATCTTTCCTGATCGTTCCGTGGTCACCGTCGGCCCGCTGACCGGCCCGCAGATCGCCGACTACCTCGCCACCGGCCTGTGGCGGGGCAAGGCGGGCGCGTACAACATCGCCGAGCGGCTCGAAGCAGGCTGGCCGATCACCTTCAACGGCACAATGGACTCGATCATGGGCCTGCCGGTCGCACGCACCATCGACACGGCTGCACTGATCTTCGCGCGATGACAGACTCACGGATCGACAAGCCGCGACTGCAAGGGAGCGGCCGCGGTTGCGTCAGCAGTGGAGCATCCTGATTGAGACGGCTCCCGCTTGATTTCCGGGCATGTTCGTATCCGTAAACCCCCGAAGGGGCGTTCGTCAGTTGCCACGGGTGAAGCGCAGCGCAACCCGTGGAAAGCTGCCGTTCTTCAACTCGTTCACCCCGGCAGGGGTGATGGAAGCTCTGCGGATCCCTTGGCTCATCCGGGCTGAAACCATCGCGTCTCTCCTCCAGGCAACGCCCGAGTTTCAAGCGAGAACCGTGCTACCGATAGACCCGCAGCAAACCCCACTCACGCAGGCAATCGAACCCGATGCGGACCTCGGAGATGCAGGTGGGTTCGCCGGACTCAAAGTGAACCTCGACCTGTGCGATCACCTCAATGGTGTCGCCCGGAAGAACGGAACCCAGGTCGCCCAGAGACACCAAGGACGTGGGAGAAGTCCTGACCGACTCCATCAAAGGATGGTCACTCGAATCACCCACCGACGGCCCCGGGCCGTTCGCGGAGAGCAGGAGAGCATCCGAGCGGCCCGGCACGAGCACACGCACGGACTTGATCTCCCACGATCCGATCCGTCTTTGATCGAACGACACCGGGCACAGATGAAAGTTGTACTCAGGCCCGGATTCGTACCCGGACTCGCTTGTGCCCCTGATGATCGCGGACCACGCAAGCCCGCAGGCCGATGCCTGGGAGGCCAGCCGTTCCACGCTGGAGTCGCGGTCCCAGACGCTGACCGGGTCGATCGGCCGGAAAAAACGCTTGCTCCACGGGATCGGCGGCCCGATGGCGACCGTCCAGAGTGAACAGCATGACAGCACGATCAACCCGAGGCCCACCCCGACGATGAGGCAGAGTTTTTTCGGGGTTATGAGGCCGCGAGCATTGGGGTTCGCATCGCTCATTCGTACCTGAACACTCCGTGCTTCGTCTTGTCCCCCAGCCGCCCGGCCGTGACGAGCTGCTTGAGCAGCGGGCACGCCCGATACCGCGGGTTGTTCAGTCCCTCGGCCATCACCTCCATGATGTGGACGCAGGTGTCCAGCCCGATGAAGTCGGCCAGGCGCAGCGGCCCCATCGGGTGCGCCATGCCGAGCTTCATGATCTCGTCGATGTGCTCCGGCTCGGCCACGCCCTCCATCCAGGTGTAGAAGGCTTCATTGATCATCGGCATCAGGATGCGGTTGGAAACGAAGCCCGCCCGGTCGTTGGCCGGCACGGCCGTCTTGCCCATCGCCGCCGACAGGGCCAGCACGCGATCGGTCGTCTCCCTGCTGGTCGCCAGCCCGTTGATGACCTCCACCAGTTTCATCACCGGCACCGGGTTGAAGAAGTGCATCCCGATGAACCGGTCGGCCTTGTCGCCCACGCTCGTGGCCAGATCCGTGATCGAGATGGAAGAGGTATTGCTGGCCAGGATGGTCCGGTCCGACACCGCGCCCGCCAGCCCCTTGAAGATGTCCTTCTTGACCGATGCCCGCTCGACCACCGCCTCGATGATGATGTCCGACCCGTGGATGTCCGTGCCCCGGTCCGAGTAGGTCAGCCGTCCCTGGGCATCCTTCACCTGCTCGGCGGTCATCTTGCCCTTCTCCACCGCACGGGCGAACAGCTTGTCGTGCAACGCCTTGCAGCGGCCCAACGCCGCCGCGTCCAGGTCGTACACCACCGTCGCGAACCCGCTCTGGGCCGCCACCTGCGCGATCCCGCCGCCCATCTGCCCCGACCCGATCACACCGACCCGCTCGATCCCGTGCATGGCTTTCCCTCCGAATGACCCGACCCTTGTCGGGCCGAAACCTTAGGACCATGCCATTGCCAACGCCGAAATCGCTGGCCGAGGGCCGTTTTCGGTCGTACTTTGTCTCGCACCAATCTCGGAGAGATGCTCATGCCGCGTTGCCTGACTGCCGCCCTTGTCCCCACGGCCCTCTCCGCCCCCGTCCTGGCGGGCGCGGCCCTTTACTCCCAGCCTTCCGACCGCCCGGCCCAGGCGTCTTTCTACTCCGATGCCATCCCGGGCCAGTTCTTCTCCCAGCGCATGGCCGACAACTTCACCCTCGCCTCCGCCGGTTCGGCCACCGCGCTCCGCTGGTGGGGCGGCTCCCAGAACTTCCAGTTCGCCGATACCAACAACATGGCCTCCTACACGGTTGTTCTGTACGCATCCGACAACCTTGGGGCTCCGGACATCGCCAACATCCTCTTCCAGCAGACCGTCGATTCCGAATCCAACGGCTTCGAGCAGCTCGCCACCGGCGCGACCAACATCGGGGGCGGCACCGAGTACCGCTACACCCTCCAGCTTGACGCGGCCCTCGCCCTGGATGCGGGTGTGCAGTACTGGATCTCCGTCGGCGCCACGCTCATCAACCCCGGCGCGGACGCCTGGGTCTGGTCCGGCTCCACCCTCGGCGATCTCGCCAACGCCACCGACTACTTCACCGGCGCGGGCTATACCGTTTACGACCCCAGCTTCAACGACCTCGCCTTCGAGATCATCCCCGCTCCCGGCCCCGTGGCCTTGCTGGCCTTCGCGGGCCTCGCCGGCACGCGCCGCCGCCGATGATTCCGCCCGGAACAAATCAAGCGGGATGCATCTCAGTTGCCAGGAGTGATCCGCGGGCGTGATGGAAGCGTTGCGACCCCGTCGGCCCCTCCGGGCTGAAGCCATCGCGGCCTTTCCCTCTCCTTCCTCTCCCCCAGACCCCGCCCGAGCTTCCAGCAGGATCCGTCCCATCCGGCAGCGCCCCGACCATCGCGGGGCATTGTCACACCTACCATCCCTTCCCCCCGGCCCCCATCCCCATGTCTGCGCCTGAACACCCCGACATCCATGATGTGACAGAGCCGCTCGACCCCGCGGCCTGCATCGATCCCCGCGCCGATGTGGCCCAGGAGGAGATGGTCGTCGTTCCCACCATCCCACCGCCCGCCATCCCGCACAGAGGCAGGGGGGGTGGGGGCGGGGGGCTGACCCCCGATGGCCGCTTCAAGTCCGGCCGACTCGCCGGTCTGACCCTCGGCCCCGCGCTCTGGCTTCTCTCCTGGCCGGTCATTACGGAATCGTTCCTCAACTCGCTGGTGGGCCTGGTGGATACCGGCCTGGCCGCGGGTCTGGAAGACGGTGAGGCCGCCGCCGACGCCATCGGCGGCGCGTCCTACATCATGTGGTTCATCGGCCTGGTCATCATGGCCCTGTGCGTCGGCGCGACCGCCCTGGTGTCGCGGTCGGTCGGCAAGGGCCGCCTGGCCGTCGCCCGCATGGTCATCGGCCAGACCTGCACGCTGGCCGTCATCGCCGGCCTGCTCGTCGGCCTGTTCATCTACGCGATCACACCGCATGTCGCCCAGTTCCTCAACATGTCCGACGCGGCGTCGCGCCACTTCACCAGCTACATGCGCATCGTCGTCCTGGGCGTCCCCTTCACCTCGACCCTGTTCGGCCTGATCGCCTGCGCCCGCGGCGCGGGGGATTCCATGTCCCCCCTCTGGGCCATGATCGTCCGCAACATCGTCAACATCGTGGTCTCGTGGTGCGCGTCGGGGGCCGTGATCTTCGGGCACGCCCCGGTCGTTTCCCTCGGCCTGGGCGTGGTGGGCATTGCACTCGGCGGCGTCGTTGCCGACATCGCCGGCATGCTGGTCATCCTCGCCCAGGCGAGGTCCGGACGCTGGGCCGTCCGCCTCCGCCTCCGCAGCATGAGGCCCCACCGGGTCACTATCCACCGCATCGTCCGCCTCGGCCTGCCCAACTTCGCCGAGACCTTCGGCATGTGGATCGGCAACGCCATCATCATCGCCTTCGTCGGCCTGCTCGCCCGCCAGCTCGCCACCGACGGCCTGCTGGGCGCCCACATCATCGCCATCCGCATCGAGGCCTTCAGCTTCCTGCCCGGCTTCGCGATGGGCGCGGCCGCCGCCACCCTGGCCGGTCAGTACCTGGGTGCCCGCCGCCCGGACCTGGCCCGACGCGCCGTCCTCATCTGCACCGGTGTCGCCAGCGCCATGATGGCCGTCCTCGGCCTGGGCTTTGTCCTCTTCTCCAAGCCCATCACCGGCTGGTTCAGCCCTCAGGAATCCCACCTCGCCCTGGTGCCCACCCTGCTGGTCATCTGCGGCGTGGTCCAGATCCCCTTCGCCATCAGCATCGTCCTCCGCTCCGGCATGCGAGGCGCCGGCGATGTCCGCGGCGTCATGCTCGTCACCTGGATCACCACCTACGCCATCCGTCTCCCCCTCGCCTACTTCTGCTCCGGCGTGGACATCCCCTTGCCCGCCTTCCTCGGCGGCGGCATCCTCGAAAACCCCGCCCCGTGGGAACCCTCACTCGCCGGCCTCTGGGTCGGCCTGTGCATCGAGCTGGTCCTCCGCGGCGTGCTCTTCGCGATCTACTTCCTCCGAGGCAACTGGCTCAACGCCCGCGTGTGAGGATTTGGTGGCACAGGCGTCCCGCCTGTGCCACCGGGGGCCGGCCACCCTTACGGCGAGGGCATGAAGATCGTCTCGCCCGACGCGATCTCAATCTCTCCAAGCACGCAGGCCGCGATCCTGGCCGCCACCGCGTCCGGGTCAAGGGTCCTGTCGCGAGGCAGGACATCCTCGCCCCACAGCGAACGCAGCATCCCGGTCTCGACCGCGCCGGGAGCCACGGCGTACGCCCGGACCCCGCCCCCTTCCCCCACCCCCTCATCGCTGGTGATGGCCCGGCACGCGGCGTTCAGGGCCGCCTTGGCGCAGCCGTACACCCCCAGGCCGGGGAACGGGTCCGCCGAGGACATGGACGAGGTGAAGACCACAACCCCGCCGTCGGATCCCATCGCCCGGACGCACCGGGCGGCCAGGTCGATCGGGCCAAGGGCGTTGACCTCGAACACGGCTCGCAGGTCGTCGATGGTGTGGTCGCGCAGCGGTTTGAGCGTGGCCGCGCCGGCGTTGTTCACCACCGCGTCGATGCGTCCGAAGGCGGCCAGTGTCCGCTCGAGGATGCGGGCGCGGTCTGCGTCAAGGGTCATATCCGCGGGAATGATGATCCAGGCCGTGCCCTCCGGGCCGAGCGCCGCGCCGGTTTCACGCAGGCTCGACTCGGTCCGCCCGACCAGCGCTACGCGGTAGCCCGCTTCCGCCAGCCGCCGGGCCACGCACCGGCCCACGCCCGAGCCTGCCCCCGTCACGATCGCCGTCTTGCTGTTGCTCATCCGATGGCTCCTCTGACGCTCTCTCACGCACTCACCCCCCCATGCATAGGCTCCAAGATGATGCCCGGCACGACGACGCTGACATTGGCCCATTCTCCTGATGCCGACGATCTGGTGATGTGGTGGCCGCTGACGGGCCAGCGGCATCCCGACGCAGGGCGGTTCGCGGGGCCGCAGTTGGACACGGCCGGCCTGGCCTTTGATCTGACCGCCCGGGATGTGGAGGAGCTGAACAAGCTGGCGGTGGGGGGGGATTCGGTCTATGACATCACGGCAATCTCGGCGGCGGCGTACCCGGCCATCGCGGATCGCTACGCGATCACGCGGGCGGGGTCGTCGTTCGGGGAGCACTACGGGCCGAAGCTGGTGGTCCGCAAGGATGCCGCCATCGACACGATGGAGGATCTGGACGGCGACCTGATCGCGATCCCCGGACGCAACACCACGGCGTACCTGACGCTGCAACTGGCCCGGCCCGGCGTGCGGGTGGTGGAGATGTTGTTCTCGGAGATCCCAGGCGCGGTGTCGCGGGGCGATGTGGATGCCGGGCTGCTGATCCATGAGGCGCAGTTGACGCTGAACCAGCACGGGTTGCGGGCGGTGGCGGACATGGGCCAGTGGTGGGGGACGCAGACGGGCATGCCGCTGCCGTTGGGGCTGAATGTGGTGCGGCGCGACCTGGCGGATCTGGACGGGCTGTGCGATCTGCTGGCCGCGTCGGTGGCGATCGCGGCCCGGGAGCGGGAGGCGTCCAAGGCGTTCCTGAAACGGAACAACGCGGGCAAGCCGGAGTGGGACGACGATGCGCTGCTGGATCGGTATCTGGACATGTATGTCAGCCCGATGACGGTGGACATGGGCGAGCGGGGGCGTGCCGCGCTGGCCGAGCTGTACCGGCGTGCGCACGGGGCGGGGCTGATCGGCGCGGTGCCGGTGCTGGATGTTCGATAGACCGGAGGCGGACGGATGAATGCACTGGAAAAACTCCGTGAGGTGACGGACACGATCGGCAGCTCCAAGAACGGGTTGCAGATCGTGGACGCGTGGGCGCTGGCGGGGCGGTTGCTGAGCCGTTTTCCCGTGGACGCGGGGGAGGCCAAGCGGGTGGTGACGGCCAAGGACCACGCGGGGCTGGATGTGCTGGTCCGGGGGCTTGAAAACCCTGTGCCCTCCACGGAGGTGCAAGCCGGGGCGGGTGTTTCCGAAGGAGATATGACGGCCGCGATGAAGGCGTTCCGCAAGCGGCTGAAGCTGACCCGGCTGGATCAGGAGTCCAAGCTGGGCGGGCGGTATACATCGGGCGGGAAGAAGTCGGGGATTGACGGGATCACGCCGCCGACGGAGTTCCCGGCGGAGGTGTGGCGGGCGTTGGAAGCGGCCGGCAAGCTGCGCCGAACGGCGGGCGGCCTGTACGAGGAGATCTGAGCCGAGATGGCGCACGATCGGGCGGGTGAGGTCGGGGCATGTTGCGGGCGGCTGCCGCGATCGCTGCGGCTGGCCAAGCTGCTGGACTCGAGTTTTCGGGTGCCGGGGACCGGGTTCCGGTTTGGGTGGGACCCGCTGATCGGGCTGATCCCGGTGGTGGGTGATGCGTTGTCGTTCGGGCTTGGGTCGTTGATCGTGATTGATGCGTGGCGGCTGGGCGTGCGTCGGCGGGTGCTGGCGCGGATGGTGGTGAATCTGATCGCGGACTTCCTGGTGGGCACGGCCCCGGTGGTGGGGGACGCGGCGGACTTTTTCGTCAAGGCGAACCGGGCGAACGCCCGGTTGCTGCGGCGGGAGCTGGGGATGGACGAGGCTGTGGTGGTGAATCGGGGGTGAGCGTCCGCTCCCTTCGTGGGTGGGCGGCTGCAAATCACTTTGTGCGTGGCTTCAAGCGCGGGTCTGAGCCGTGCATGGATACCCTCCCGGGGTGAGCGAAGTTTCCGGTTCCAAGAGCCCGACCAGACTCGGACCCGTCCGTCTTGTCGGGCGGTGGCTGGAGATGGTGTTTCTGTACCTGTTGCTGCCCGGTCTGCTGGCGGCGGCGGTGGACCCGGCGGGGCGCGGGCACGGCCCGATGCGGGCGGTGGGGCTGGGGTGGCTGGTGGAGATCGGGACGGTGCCGGGGCGGCTGGTGTTCCCGGTGTTGCTGACAACGACCGCGCTGATCGTGGCGGTGCTGCTGCTGGATCGTTCGTTCGACAGCCGTCAACTGTGGGGATGGAGGCGGGCGCGGGCGGATCTGGGGCGGATTGTGTCGTGGTGGTGCGTGCTGGGGATCGGGCTGCTGGGGGTGACGGCTTTCCTGGCGTATGGCACGGAGTTGATGGAGGAGTCCGGGTTCCTGCGCCTGCCGCGGGAACGGCCGGGGATCCTGGTGTTCATCTGGTTCTTCTACCCGTGGGTGAGCGCCTACCCGCAGGAGGTGACGCACCGGGTGTTCTTCTGGCACCGCTACGCGGTGCTGTTCCCGGGTCGATGGGCGCTGATCGTGTGCAACGCGCTGGTGTTCGCGTGGATGCACGCGCTGTTCTGGAACTGGGTCGCGCTGGTGATGACCTTCTTCGGCGGCCTGCTGTTCGCGTACACCTACGACCGCACCCGCTCCGGCCTGGCGGCGGGGATCGAGCACGGGCTGTACGGCGCGTGGTGCTTCACGATCGGGCTGGGATGGTTCGTGTTCGCGGGGAGGTGAGGGGGCAGAGGGGGACACTGACCCCGTTTCGGGGTCCGTGGCACGGGGGCCACGGGGGGGCGTGGGGGGAGGGGGGGGAGTAGGCGGAGAGGGGTCGGAATCTGGCGATGGCATCGGCGGTGTCGCAGGGGGGATCTTGGCGAGTTCGCGGAGGATCTGCGACGCGGCCTTGCGGCTGATCTCCTCCTGGCGGGCGCCGACAGGATAGTTGGAGGCGAGTTCGAAGAGCCTGCCCCACGCGGCCTGCTCGGCCTCGGCACGCAGGATGCGCACGCGGGCCTGCGTGAGACGCTCGATGCGCTCCACGGCCTCGGCCAGTTCGGGCTGGCTGACCAGATCGAGGATCTGGTCGATGCGATGGCGGGTGATATCGCACAGTCGCAGCGTGTGGTACTCGGGGTGGTAGATCAGGTCGAGCAGGTTGGAGGGCGAGGGTGGTTCGGACTTGGGAGGTTGCGGAGAAGGAGAGGCGGGAGGGGGGGAAGCGGGGGGAGGGGGGG
>CAZXGL010000059.1:0-9146 GCA_964640595.1 uncultured Phycisphaeraceae bacterium
CTCTCCTCATGGATCTGCCCCACACCGCCGCGCGTTCCGTTCCGTCCGCCGCCCGGGCCGCTGTCCTGATCGGCTTGGCCTCGGCCCTCGCCAGCCTGCCCGCCTGCTCGGATTCGGACAGCCAGGGGGCCAAAGTGCCGCAGAAGAACTTCTCGAGCGACTCGCTCGATGCCTTGGCTCCGGACCCTGCGCCGACGGCTCCGCCTCCTGCGGAACCGATCGTGATCGACCAGTCCGCCCCCGCCGCGACCCCCCAGACCGACGAGGAACGCGAGTGGGTGCGCGAGCGGGAGTCGCAGTCCAACTACGGGCGCAGCCGCGACCGGGTGAAAACGCTGACCAACCGCATGCAGGACGGGACCGAGGCCGAGGACGGCCTGGCGGATGTCACGCCGGATGAGGAATGGGCCGGCACCAACGGCCTGCGCTGGGACATGCCCGCCGACTGGCGCATGGCGGTCCCCGCCGACGGCCGCTTCGGCCAGATGCACATCCCCAGCCAGCTCGGCGCGGCCTCGGTGGCGTTCACTCGCGAGTCCGGCCCGGTGAGCGAACTCGAACGCCGCGTGTCCTCGATGATGGTGGACATGACCGGCGGGCGGATCACCCCCCGCGCGACCAGCTTCGAAGTGCTCGGCCACCCGGTGCGGATGCTGTCCATGGAAGGCTCGCTGCTGGACCCCTCCGCGAAGGGGGGAACCGGCGAGACCCATTACCAGGCGGTGCGGGCCGGTGTCATTGATCTGGGCGATGTGCGTGTCCTGATCGTCCTGTGGGGACCGGAGGACACCGTGCGCAACCATGAGGGCAAGTTCGAGGCGATGCTCCGGTCGATGTCCCGGCAATAAAACAACCCATGCCGCGATCGTGCGCGGTCCGGTGAGCCACACATCCATGCCACGGCTCTTTGCCATCTTCATCACGCACACCCACGAACGCATCGCTCGTTCCGTGATGTCCATGGCGGCCCAAACCACCCGACCCGACGCGATCCTGGTCTCGTGCGATGGGGATTCGTTCGCCATCCAACCCGAAATCGCCCGCGCTGTTGAAACCCTGGGCCGCCCGGTGGTGCTCATCACACGCCCCCACACCGGCCAGGCCCGCCCGGCGCAGGCCCGCAACAACGCCGTCCGCGCCATCCAGAGCCGGTTCGGCCTGCACAACGACGACCGCCTCGTGTTCTTGGATGGTGACTGCATGGCCCCCCCCAGCGTGCTGGCGGCCCATGACCTTGCGCTCCGAACCCATCACCTCAGCCTGGGGTGGCGCATCGAGCTGACCCAGACACAGACGGCCCAGCTGACCGATGCCCAAGCGCTGGAGGGCACCATCGCCGGGCTGACCGGCGAATCCCAGCATGCCGAGGTGGCCCGCGCCGCCCGCACTTACCGGAGGCGGAACATCCAACGGCTGTTCCACCTCACAAAGCCGCACAAGCCGCAGGTGCTTGGGGCCAACTTCGGCATCCGCGCGTGGGTCTATCGAGCCATCAACGGCATGGACGAAACCTACACCGGGTGGGGCATGGAGGACGACGACCTCGGCCGGCGCGTCTACGCCCTCGGCGGGCGCCCCGCGCTGCGCCTGCGCGAATGCGTGGTGCTGCACCAGTTCCACCCCACCCGCTCACGCGGCGCATGGATGGACAACGAGCAGGCCCGCCGCATCGGCATGCCCTTCCAGACGGTCTGCGATCACGGCCTGAGCAACCCGCTGCCGCAGAGCCAGCCGATCATCGTCGAACTCGGCCCCGGACACATCGATCCGGTCATGGAAATCAAACCGGCCCGCATGGTGCGGGCCGGCTGAGGTCTGATCCGTCGTTCTGGTTTCAACGCACGCCGAGCAGCTCAATCTCAAAGACGAGATCGGCCTTGGGCGGGATGGCGCCGGGGATACCCCGCTCGCCGTAGGCCTTCTTGTAAGGGATCGTCAGCTTGCGCTTGCCGCCGACCTTCATGCCCGGGATGCCCTCCTGCCAGCCCTGGATCAGGTTGCCCAGCGGGAAGACGATGGACTCGTCACGGTCATAGGACGAGTCGAACTGGGTGCCGTCCATCAGCGTGCCGCGGTAGTGGACCTCCACGGTCGCGCCCACGGGGCACTCCGGCCCGGTGCCGACGACGATGTCTTCGATGATGATCTCGGTGACGGGCATGGGCTGTTCCTCGGAAGATGGGGTGGGATCGACACCAGCCGGTGCGGGCGTTGTCGCGGGTTCTTCGGGCTGCGGCGTGACCGGCGCGGGCGTGCTCGGGGCAGGCTCGGCGGGACGGCACGATGGTAGTCCCAGCAGCACGCCGCCGAGCAACGCGATCCCGACACGCCCCGCGCGGGGACGAGCATCCATGAACGATGGTCTGGTGTGGTTCATGCCGGATGGTAGAACCCGTCACAACTCAAAGTACGACCGAACGAATCCCGCGATGTCCTCCGCCCGGGCCAGCCGGACCACATCCAGCAGCCGCATCAGATCCCGCTTGTGCTTGGCCTCGATCTCCGCGGCATCCACCTCGTCGTCGTCGATGGCACGCACGAAGCGATAGCGGCTCTCGCCGCCCGGTTGCACACTGGCCCGTTCCAGCACACCCAGGTCCGCCAGACGCACCAGGGCATACTCGGCCACGCCGCCGCCCTGGCCGTGCGCGTGGCCCTTGCCGATGGTGGCCAGACGCACATCATCGGCATCGAAATCATCGTGGCGGAACTTGGCCTCGATATCGCTCATCACGCGCATCAGCAGGTCCGGCGTGGGGTTCTGCCAGCGGACGAACTCCTGCTGCACCGCCAGATCATCCTGGCTGAACAGCAGGCGGCACTCGCTCGGCTCGCCGTCGCGCCCGGCCCGGCCCACCTCCTGGTGGTACGCCTCGACCGACGCGGGCATCTGCGCATGCACCACGAAACGGATGTCCGGCTTGTCCACACCCATGCCAAACGCGGGCGTGGCGAGCAGCAGCAGCCCGTCATCCGACGTGGCCCCCGTGAAACGCTGATACGCCCGGCGGCGGCGCTCCGGCGACAACTGGCCGTGGTAGATCTCGATGCGCCTCCCCCCACTCCCACTCCCCCCCACTTCCCGAGTGATCTGAGCTTCGAGCCGCTCCAGATCCTTGATGAGCGTGAAGTACACGATGCCGGTACCCCGGTTGCGCCGGGCGACATCGGCGATGTGCTCAACCTTCTGCGCATCATCCCAGACCTCGGCCGCGGTCAGCATGAGATTCGGCCGGTCCACCGGGGCGGCGAACAGGGGCATGGCATGCTCATCCGCGCCAAGAACCGACCGGACATCCTCCCGCACCGCCCGCGTGGCGGTGGCGGTGAGCGCCACCGTGATCGGATTCCCGAGCAACGCGCGGAACGCGCCCACCTTCTGGTACGCCGGACGCAGATCATGCCCCCACTTGGTGATGCAGTGGCACTCGTCCACCGCCAGCAGGTTCACGCCGCCCGGCACGCGGGCGAGGGCATCGCGGAACTCGGGCTGCTCCATGCGCTCGGGAGTGGCATAGAAAAGTTCGTAGTCGCCACGGGCGAGCTTCTCGATCCGGCGCAGCCGCTCTTGCCTGGGCACGGTCGAGTTGACGCACGCAGCCTTGATCCCCCGCTTGCGCAACGCGGCGACCTGGTCCTCCATCAACGCGATCAGCGGCGAGAACACCAGCCCCACGCCCTCCCCGCCACACTCGTCGCGCATGGCCAGCGCGGGCAACTGAAAACACAGCGACTTGCCCGAACCCGTGGGCATGACGACCATCGCGTCGCCACCGTTGAGAAGATGGTCGATGATCTCCGCCTGCAACGGCCGCAGCGTGTCCAAGCCGAAGCGGGATCGGAGGATGTCCGTCGTGGTGGTCACGGGGATTTGTAGGCCGCCACCGGCGGATTCAATCGTCCCGTTCGGCCCATCCGCCGCCCCGCGCACTCCGATGCTGAAGGAACGGGAAAAACCAACACCCCTGTTCTGGGGTAACTGATTGTCCCGTCGGGAGTTGCAACCAATCTAAAATTCCGTCCACGCACGCGGTTGACACCGGCATCGGTTTCCCGGTACGCTCGCCCTGCTGATGGTGCCGGGGCATGGGCCTCGGTGAAAAGGGAAGTGTGGTCACAATCCACCGCGGACGCGCCGCCGTGACGGGTGTCGAGGCCGCCGAGTTTCTCCCTGAACAGGGGAGAAGGGTCACTGGCTTGTTCAAGGCCGGGAAGACCTTCGGCGGCGGAGCCCGGAGCCGGAAGACCTGCCACCAGCGTTGTTGTCGGCCCTCGCGCACAGGGGTTCGGCGGCGATGCTCGCGTCTCCCCCGCGATCCTCTCCGCCGACACACGCACCCCGGCGGGGCATTCGAGTTCTCCGGGGAGCATCCCGCGCGATCCGGGATGGAACGATCTCACGGGGCCTGTTCGGCCCGGAAAGAACCGCCTTGAAGCACATCCTGATTCTGGCGCTGGCCACCGCCGGCGCGACCGCCTCGCCATTCGCGACCACGGTCATCTCGTACGACGCCGGCTCCAACGCCAACCCCTCGTACACCAATGCCCACAACGCCCTAGGCGCGGCCTCCCGCATGACGGGAACCGCCGATTTCATCTCCGGCGTCACCCCGTTCAACCCTGCATTTGGAGGGGACCAGCTGGTCTCCGTGGGCACCGGCGGACAACTGACCCTGGGCTTCGACCGGATCATCACCAACAACGCGTCCCACCGGTTCGGAGTGGATTTCATCATCTTCAGCAGCGCGTTCTTTGTGGATCAGTCCTACTTCGACGCCGACCCGACCAACGACGGCAGCGGCATCCTCGGACCCAACCCCGCCATCTTCGGCTCCAACGGGATCGCCGACATTTATGTCTCCGCCGACGGACAGGACTGGCGCCTGGCCGCGGCCACTTCGCTCAACCTGTTCCCCACGCTCGGCTACGCCGACTTCACGGAAACCACCCCATTGGTGCCCGGCAGCATCGAGACGGACTTCACCCGCGCCATGGATCCGACGATGAACCTCGGCTCGCTCGCCAACCTGAGCTTCGCGGAGCTGATCGCGCTCTACGACGGCTCCGGCGGCGGCGTTGGCATCGACATCGCCGGCACCGGGCTGGACTTCGCCCGGTTCGTCCGGATCGAGAACAACAGCGCGGCGGCCTTCAGCATCGATGCCGTCGCCGTGGTGCCCGCCCCTTCCACCGCCGGCGTGCTGGCCCTGGGACTCGGCGGGCTGGGCGGAGCGTTCCGACGACGCCGCTGAACGAGAACCTTTCCGCGCCCCGCGGAGGGTTGAGAGATCCGCTCTGGCCGGGCAGAAACGCCCGGCCAAGGGCTTCGAGAGGGCAACCATCAACATTCCTGCGGACGACGAGCAGGGAAAGGATCCGTGTTGGACCAATCGAAGAGCCTGTGGACCGCCTGTCTCATGCTGGGGGCGGCGACCGGTATCCTGTCCGGCACACTCCATGCCATGGATGGGTCCGAACCCCTTGCTGTACACAACCCGCGTCTGTGGTCCATGTTCGCGGGCGGTGCCAAACGCGTCAGCATCGCGTGGCCCGGGGCACGCGGGCCGGACAACATCACCACGCCCCGATGGGTGAAGAACGGGGATTCCGAAGAGACCTTCGAGTTCTTCGGACAGGCGGGAGTTATCACCACCCAGCACCTCGTCATCGCCGTGGGCTCACTGGTCGGATTCGGCCCGGACGGGCCCGACCAGTGGGTCGGCATGCTGGATTATGACTCGGTCGTGGCCTTCTCCAGGCTCGACGGCTCCGTCGTCTGGACCGCGGCGGTCCCCATGGCGGTCCTCAACTCCCGGTCCACCCCCGCGGTTGATGTGATCCATGACAGCCTCATCCTCACAGCGGGCAACTTGGTCACTTCACTCGCGCTGGACGACGGATCGGTGCGATGGTCCACCCAGATCCAGGGCACCGTCGTCAACGCCTCTCCCGTCGTCACCCATGATCTGCACCCCGGTAACCGGGCCTTCATCACCGATCATGCGTCCGCCGCGACCACAAGCGGGCGACTCTACTGCATCAACACCTCGCCATACGACGCGAGCCTGAACCCCTACCAGCCTGGCCAACTGCTCTGGTCCAAGGCCCTCGGAGGGCAGACCTCCGGCAACTCACCCGCCTACGACGAGGGGGTGGTCTATGTGACCACCGCCACCGGCGGCACACAGTGGGACCAGGGCACCATCCAGGCATTCTCCGCCACGGCCACCACCGCGCCGGATGCACTGTGGCGGTATGAACACACCGATCCCACCGGGTTCCTCTCCGGACCGGCCGTGAAGGGCAACGCGCTGTACGCATCGAGCTATTCGTTCCACGGGGGCCAGTACAGCGCATCCACGGTCCGTGTCAACGCCACCACGGGCGTGCAGCGGTGGTCCATACCGACCAACCGGACGGACACGACACCCGTGCCGCTGAACAACGGGCAGGTGCTGGTCTCCGGGGGGCTGTCATACACCGCGATGTTCCCGCTGTTCGGTTCCCTGCCGAGTCTCCAGTTGATCGCTGAGGTGCCGGTGGGCATCGGCGCGGTCCGGCTCTGGGATTCGGCGATGAGCACGCATGTGGATACCAACCGGAATGGGCGCTGGGATCCGGGCGAGCCCTACCTGGCCGTGGGCGGGTGGACCTGCCAGCCCATCGTCCGGTACAACGAGGCCGGCCACGCGATCGTCTATATCGGTTCGGCCCCCAACCCGGGAACTGCCGGGTTCTTCGGGCCCAGCCCCTCGATGCGGGCGATCGACCTGTCCAAGCACCCCACGCAGGCCGGGTTCATTATCGAGTTTGCGTCCGAGTGCGGGGGAAGCCCGGCGCTGTCCGACCGGGAGCTGTACGCCGTGGGCAAGCACGGGCTGTACGCGTTCGGGGCACCGTCGTGGGATCAGGCCACCATCCTCTCCATGTGGGCGACCCGCACCCTTCCCGACCTCAATGGCGACGGAATCGTGAACGGACAGGATTTCCTGATCGCGATGCAGAACGCCAACGACTGACCCCCCCCTCTACCCCCGCACCCCCGCACCCCATCTCACCCTCACTCACCTCGCCAACACCCTTCCTGCGACCCGATGCATGGTTGACCGCTGCGTGTGCCATCAGGTTCTCTTGAGCCGGGTCAAAGCCTGCGGCGACACACTGCGTGCGCGCGGTGTCACCGACGAGGATGAACTGGTCGCCGCGTTGGCCCGTGAACTCCGGTGTACCACGGGCTGCGGGATGTGCGAGCCGTATGTGCGACTGACCCTGCGGACGGGGCGGGTGGGGTTCGATCACCGCGAGGCCTTGGTGCGAGCCGCGATCGCGGAGCGTTGAACGGGGCCGGGCGAGCATCGCACAGGACAGAGGTTTTCGGCCTGTCGTGTTTGCAAGCGCGAAGGGCATGTGCGTCGCTCGGCCGCTCCCTTGCCGTCGGGACTTGTCAGCCGAGTGACCGCGAGCAGAAGGCTCTTCAAAGAAAAGGCCCGCGTCGTTCGGACGCGGGCCTTGGGGGCTTGAAATCTGTTTGGGTTTGCACAGGCGGGACGCCTGTGCCACAGAAGAGAAGGATCAGTTGTCCGACGCGGAGTGCGCGGCGGCGTCGCCGACCTTGACCTCAACGGCGGGCATGTCGTACTCGTAGTCGTCATCCAGATCGCCGTAGTTGTCCTCCGGGGGCGCCACGAGCGGACGGACCTTGATGTCCTGGTACTTGCGGAAGCCGGTGCCGGCGGGGATGAGGTGGCCCAGGAGCACATTCTCCTTGAGGCCGATGAGGTGATCCTCCGCGCCACGCAGGGCGGCCTCGGTGAGCACCTTGGTGGACTCCTGGAACGACGCGCCCGAGAGGAACGAGTCGCTGGAGAGGGCCGCCTTGGTGATGCCCAGCAGCAGGGTGCGTCCGGTGGCCGGACGGGCCCGCTTGGCACGGGCGATCTCGGCACCCTCGGCCTCCGCCTTGGCGTTGGCCTCCTTGATGACATCCATGGAGACCATCTCGCCGACGCGGAGGGTGGTGCCGCCCGACTCGGTGATGCGGACCATGCGGGCCATGGCCTGGTTGGTCTTGCGGAAGACCACCTTGTCCACGACCTCATGGGGGAGCAGGTCGGTGTCGCCCGGGTTCTCCACGCGGACCTTGCGGAGCATCTGGCTGAGCATCAGCTCGATGTGCTTGTCGTTGATGGTCACACCCTGGGCGCGATAGACATTCTGCACCTCGTCGAGCATGTACTGCCAGAGGGCCTCCTCGCCCTTGATGCGCAGGATGTCGTGCGGGACCATCGGGCCTTCGGTCAGGGGGTCGCCCGCCTGCACGAAGTCGCCGGTGTGGACCATGAGGCCCTTGTCCGACGGGACATGGTGGTCCTTCTCGATGCCCGAGTCGGAGATGACGCGGATGGTCATCTTGCCCTTGCGCTTCTCGGCGTGGAGTTCGATGCGTCCGGAGACCTCGGCCATGACGGCCGGATCCTTGGGCTTGCGGGCCTCGAAGATCTCGGTCACGCGGGGCAGACCGCCGACGATGTCCTGCGATCCCGCCGCGCCGCGGGGCTGGCGGGCCACCATGGAGCCGGCCTCGATCGCCTGGCCGTCGGCGACTTCCAGACGCGCCTTCGCGGGCAGGTAGTGGAAGTCGAGGATGTTGCCCTGCTCGTCCACGATGTTGATCTGCGGGTGCAGATCGCCCTTGTGCTCGATGACGACGAGGGCCTTCTGCCCGCGGCCGGCATCCTCCTCACGGACGGTCTCGCCGACCTCGATATCGACGAAGCGGATGGTGCCAGACTTCTCCGCGAGAATGGGCACGCGGTGCGGGTCCCACTTGACGAGGGTCTGCCCGCGTTTGATGGCCTCGCCCTGGGCGGCGTAGATGTACCCGCCGTAGGGAATCTTGGTCTTCTCGAGCTCGCGTCCCTTCTCGTCGAGGATGGCCAGCTCGCCGTTGCGCTTGAGCGAGACGAGGCAGGGGTTGCCTTCATCGTCCTTGCCGGGGACGGCGTTGCAGTCACGCAGTTCGACAGTACCGTTGTTGAGGGCGCGGAACTCGGTCTCGGACACGGAGCGTGTGCCGATGCCGCCGGTGTGGAAGGTACGCATGGTGAGCTGGGTACCCGGCTCACCGATGGACTGGGCGGCGATGA
>CAZXGL010000060.1:0-2321 GCA_964640595.1 uncultured Phycisphaeraceae bacterium
GGGGGGGGGGGCCCCGGGGGGGGGGGGGGGGGGGGGGGGGGGGCCGTTCGGGCTGGTGACGGGTTCGGTGGAGGAGGGGGCGGCGTGGCTGGCGGATCGGTCGGGGGGAGGGGGGGCTGGGGTGGTGGTGGCGGTCAAGCCGCAGGTGTTCGGGGAGGTGTGCGCGGCGTGGGGGCCGGTGCTTGGGGGGACGGGGGGCGGGGGGGGATCGCGCCTGGTGGTGTCGATCATGGCCGGGGTGACGGCGGCGACGGTTTCTCGCGGGCTGGGGGACGCGGGGCGCGTGGTGCGTGTGATGCCCAACACCCCGATCGGCCTAGGCCTTGGCATGAGCGCGGTGTGCGCCGGACCCAGGGCGGGCGAGGAGGATGTCGCGCGGGCCGAACGCCTGTTCGGCGCGAGCGGCAAGACCATGCGGATCGACGAGGGCCTGATGGATGCCTTCACCGCGCTGGCCGGATCGGGGCCGGCCTATGTGTTCCATCTGGCCGAGGCGATGGTCGAGGCGGCCGAACAACTGGGCTTCGACCGCGAGCGGGCGCTGACGATCGTGCGCCAGACGGTGGCGGGGGCGGGCGCGCTGCTGGACGCCTCGCCGGAGACGCCGCGGGCGCTGCGGGCGGCGGTGACGAGCAAGGGCGGCACGACGGCCGCGGCGGTCGGCGTGCTGGACGATGCGGGCGTGTCGGACGCGGTGGTCCGCGCCATCCACGCGGCCCGGCACCGGGGGGCAGAGCTGGGGCGGGGGTGAGGCCGGAAAGCGAATCGTGCGAAGGGGGGAGGGGTTGTCCGTGTTTGCCGAGCGGACTCCGCCGCGATTCCGTATACTGTGGGCCGTGAAACGGTTGTGGAACAGGCGGGGGGGAGGCGGGCGTGTCGCGAAGCGGGTGGCCGTCGATGTGGTTGAGTCGATGGCCAGGGACGGGACCAAGGCGGCCCTGAAGCGGTTGCCCGAGTTTTGCCTGTGCGTGGCCGAGCAGGGCTGGCCGTACGCGGCCACGGCGTTCGCGGGCTGTGTTCCGGTCGTCGGCTCGGCGTTGGCGCTGGGCGGGATCGCTCTTTACAAGCACCGGAAGGACCAGAAGAGCGACGCCGAGGAGCGAGCCCACTACCGGGCCTTGGCGGATGCCCTGCGGGAGATTTCCGGGGATCAGAAGGCGGCCATCGAAAAACTGATCGCGCTGGGTGAGCAACGCCCGTTCGTGTGGACGGAGGTCACGACCGAGGATCCCGCGGCGGCGGCGGCCCAGGTGACGGCGGCGTTCCGTGCGGCCGGCTTTGACGGCACCGTGACGGTGCGAGACCTGATGGGGGAGATCCGTGAGGTTCGGAAGGATGTCGCGGGCGTCAAGCACGACACCGAGGCGATCCGGCGGGACCAGGCCACGAAGGACGATCTGGCGGCGATGGAGGAACGGATCCTCAAGCGGATCGAAGAGAACAAGAAGTCCCTGGTCGATCCGACGAAGCTGGAATGGCCCCCGGAACTCATCGAGCAGGCCAAGATCCTCCGCGAACGCGGCGACAAGGAGCAGCGGGCTATCGCCGAGATCGCCCTTAGGAACCACGAGGAGGCGGACCGGCTGATCCAGGAACTCAAGAAAGATCCGATCGCCGAGGCCTTCCGCCTGCTGAGGCTGGAGGGCGACAACTGGATGCAGGCCAACGAACCGGACAAGGCCGTCGAACCATACGAACAGGCCCTCGCCCTGCGGCCGGACGACATCAGGGCCCGAAACAACACCACTATTGCCCATGCCTGCGCCCGGCTGGGTGATCTCACCGCCCATCGCCGCCGCGCGATCGGGATCGCCGAACACACGCTCACGCTGCTTGCCCCAGCATCCGCCGACTGGGCCATGACCCAGAACAACCTCGGCAACGCGTGGTTGGACCTGCCGACCGGCGACCGTGGGGAGAACATCAGGAAGGCCATCGCTGCGTATGAGGCCGCGCTGACCGTCTACACCCGTGACGCCCACCCCACCGCCTGGGCCGCGACCCAGAACAACCTCGGCAACGCGTGGTCGGACCTGCCGACCGGCGACCGTGCGGGTAATCTCACCAAGGTCATCGCCGCCTTTGAGGCCGCGCTCACAGTCTGGACCCACGACACGCATCCCACTGAATGGGCCGTGACCCAGGGCAAGCTCGGTACTGTTTGGGCAAATCTACCGACCGGCGATCGTGCGGATAATCTCACCAAGGCCATCGCCGCCTTTGAGGCCGCGCTCACAGTCTGGACCCATGACACGGCTCCCGACAAACAGGCTTTAACCCTGAGCCAAATCGGTACCGCATGGGCTGGCCTGCCGACCGGC
>CAZXGL010000060.1:2421-8979 GCA_964640595.1 uncultured Phycisphaeraceae bacterium
GATCGTACCAACAACCTCAGGAAGGCCATCGACGCATACGAGACCGCTCTCACTGTGTGGACCCGCGACAGCAACTTCATCGGCTGGGCTCTGACCTTGACCAGTATCGGTGCCGCGTGGGCTAGCCTGCCGACCGGCGATCGTACCAACAACCTCAGGAAGGCCATCGACGCATACGAGACCGCTCTCACTGCCTGGAACTGCGAAACGAATCCCGTCCACTCGGTTCTTAAACAGGCATTCATTCGATACATCGCTCCAAATTTTTCAGACAGTGATCGGCTCAACAATCTTATGAAGGCTATTGACACATCAGATGTCTGGTCCACGATCCATCACGACATTGATAAATCATGGTCCGCCCCACACGCGAATGATCCGGCCTACACGGAAAAGATACTATTTAGAACATATAAGTGTTGGGGAATTATTCAAGAAAAACTTGGAAAAGCATGGGCTAACTTGCCATCTGGAGACCGAGCGGACAACCTCAAGAAAGCCATTCATGCCTATGAAGCCGCACTCACCATGTGGACTCGCGATGCCCATCCTGTCAATTGGGCCATAACCCAGAACAACCTTGGTGCTGCATGGTCGGACCTGCCCATCGGCGACCGGACGGAGAACATCAGGAAAGCCATCGCCGCTTACGAGGCGGCACTCACCGTATGGTCTCGCGATGTACACCCAGCCCATTGGGCTTTTAGTCAGGCATTGCTTGGCGATGCGTGGCGGAACCTGCCTACTGGCGACCGGGTCAATAATCTCAGGAAGGCTATCGACGCCTATGAAGCCGCACTCACCGCATGCATCTGGGAGACCGCACACGACAATTCCTGGGCCAGAATCCAACACAATCTCGGTGCCGCTTGGGCGGACCTGCCAACCGGCGATCGGGCCTATAATATTAGGAAGGCCATCGACGCCTATGAAGCGGCAAGTACTGTCTGGAGCAGTGATGTTCACCCCGATCTGTGGGCTGTAACTCAACACATTCTTGGCGATATGTGGATGGAAATACCCGTAGGTAACCACGCTGATAATATCAATAAATCCATTGATGCGTATGAGGCTGCGCTCACTGTTCACACCCACGATGTTCATCCCGATCTCTGGGCTGAAGCCCAACACAACCTCGGCATCGCATGGACGCAGTTGGCCGCACTGCCCGGACAGGATGCGTGCGACTGCCTGCGGCGGTCCATCGCCGCGTACAAGGCAGCATTGACCGTCCGGACACTCGAGGTATTTCCGCACGATCATGCCCAGACAGCCCGCGATCTTGCCGCAACTCGCGCCGCGTACGAATCCGGGGGCTATTCCGCCGCCGTGCCATTCGACGACATCCCGCCTGCTGGGTGAGGGCGGAGCGGGGAGGGATCAGGGATCGGCCATCAGGGATCAGGGCATGAGGCCGCTGCGCGGCGGGATGGTCGATGCGGGTTGCGCCCGGTTTCGGATCCTTTCTTTCTTCCCTGATGGCTGATGGCCGATCCATGATCCCTCCCCCCCTAGAAATCGCGGCGGGTGAAGCGGAACAGGGCGATCGTGAAGAGGAGGCCGGCGGAGGCGATGGACGAGCCGATGCTGCGGAGCGCGCTGAAGTCACGGACGGCCTTCTTCCCGGCGGTGCCGGCGGCCTGCATGTCCTCCCAGGTCTGGGCGTCGTACTCGCTGGGTCGGATGCGGTCGTCGGAGGTGTTGACAAAGAGACTGAAGAACTCCGAGCTAACCGGGGCCTCCACATGTCTGGCCAGGATCTTCTGCAGGTCGCCGGTCTTGGGGATGACCAACTCGACCATGCCCGCCTTGGCGCTCCAGGGGGCGATGGTGTCGAGGAGCTTGCGCGTCTCGTCGCGTTCGCGTTTCAGCCGGTCGATCGTGGACACGGCGCGTTCGCTCGGTGTGGTGTTGAGCGCGGCCAGCCCCGCCTCGGCACGCTCGATCCGGGCAGTCTGACGCTGGATCAACGCCTCGGCGGCGGACCGCTGCTCGATCAGGGTGTTGCTGGTGAACTGCACCAGGAAGAGGACCAGCCAGATCAGGATCGTACCGAGCAGCGAGGCGATCGTGCTGCGGGTCACGACCGCGATGAACGCCCCGATGCAGGAGAGGTACACGAATTGAAGGGTCAGCAGCGGGATGGCCAGGAGGGACTTGGCGGACCAGATGTCGAACCGCAGCCCCAGGATCAGCCAGGCCAGCCCGACCGCGATGGTCACCTGGATGACCGCGAAGAGCAGGATGCCGATGTACTTGTAGATGAACAACAGCGGCCTGCGGATCGGGCGAGACAGGCTCAGGTCGATCGAGCCGTCCCGCATGAAGTCGGGCAGGATGCTGGCGGTTGAGATGATCGCCAGGATCATCGCCCCCCAGCCGAGCCAGAATTTCACGAAGAAGCCGTTGAAAAGCCCGAGCAGAAAGAGCCGGCTCCCCGGCGTGCCCTTCGCGATCTGGGGGTTCTCGATCACGGAGAACCACAGGATCTTCACGCCCTCAGGAGTGAACGAGTAGGTGCCGAAGAGCAGCACCGCCGAGAGGGCCGAGATGGCGAGCACGATCCAGAAGAGGAAGCGGCTGCGGAGGTACCGCAGGGTGTCGATCTGTATGGCGAGGAACGCGGTCATCGTTTCGCTCCATTTCCGCGCCGCGCGCCGGGGCGGCCCGCGGCCTCGTCCGAGGCCACGATCCGCATGAACAGGTCTTCCAGCGACGCCCGCTGCTGCCCGACGGACTCGATGACGACACCCGCCGCGCGGAGCCGGTCGATGAACGGCTGGACCATCTCGGGTTGCTCGGTTCCGATGTGGATCTGTCGGGCGTCCGTCGCGGCGGCTTCAACGCCCTCGACCGTGCCGACCAGCCCGGCAGGGATGTCGCCCGCGGTCGTGATCGTGAACCCGCCCGTGCCCGCGGTGAGTTCCTTGATCGGGCCTTGCCGTCTGATCTGGCCCTGCACCATGAAGGCGACCCGGTCGCAGACCATCTCCAGTTCGGTCAGCAGGTGGCTGTTGACGAAGACGGCGCGCCCCTCCTCGCGGAGTCTCAGGAGGATGAGCCGGATGTCCCGGCGTCCGGATGGGTCCACGCCGTCGGTGGGTTCGTCCAGCACAATGAGTTTGGGGTCGCTGACCAGCGACTGGGCGATGCCCACGCGCTGACGCATGCCCTTCGAGTAGCTGCCGACCTTCTTGTCGGCCCACTCGGTCATGCCGACCAGGTCGAGGAGTTCGCCCCGGCGTCGGCGCCGGTCGGATCGGCGGACCCCGGACAGGGAACCGAAGAAGTCGATGACCTGGGAGCCAGTCAGATAAGGTGGGAACTGGTGATGCTCGGGCAAGTAGCCGATCTCGCGGAGCGTCGGTTTGTGCCCCACCGGCCGTCCGAGCACGGTTCCTTCGCACTTGGTGGGGCGGATGACCGTCATCAGGATCTTGACCAGTGTGGACTTGCCCGCGCCGTTCGGTCCGAGCAGGCCGAAGATCTCGCCGGGGTGGACGGTCAGGTCCACGCCGCGCAGCGCATGGACGCGGCCCTTGTACACCTTCTCGACACCGGTGAGCTGGATGGCGGTCATCGTTTCCTCGCGACTATGTGAAAGACATGCCAGTGCTTGTGGTGTTCGCCCGCGTGGGAGGACGGGCGGTCCTCCTCCTCGAAGTATTCGAGGATGTATTGGTCGAACAGGGCCACGGTTTCAGACCGGGTCAGATGGGTGCGGTCTTCAAGGATGGCCCAGTCGTCGCGGTCGCCGAAAAACTGGCCCGCGAAGCGACCCCCCGAGGAGAGGGCCGCGTCGATTCTGGCCCACAGGGTGGGAAAGTGGGCCGGGGGGCAGAAGGGGAGTGAAAAACTGGCGTTGACGAGGGTGGCGGCGGGGATGCGGACCGTCTCAAAGTCGGCTTGCTCCACGGTCAGGCGGCCGTCGGCGATGGCGGCGGCGCAGGCGGGGCGGGCGCGGAGGCGGGCCAAACCCTCGGGGTGGGCATCGCAGGCCCACACATGCCAGCCCCGTTCGAGGAGGGGGATGAGGTCCTGGCCGGAGCCGCAGCCGAGATCGACGGCGAGGGGGGAGGAAGCGCCATCCCCAAGGGAAAGGGGGCTGAACTTATCCAAGGCCCGCAACAGAGTCACCCGCGGGGGCTTGCCCTCCATGCGGTCGAAGTAGGCGGCCCAGTCGCGCCGCTCGGCGGCCTCGTGCGGGGGGAGGGGGGATCCGGGGGGTTGGGATGAGGTGGGTTGGGTCATATCGTGAGACACAATGTATCCCGATCTTTCCTCCTTCGTCGCCGCCCTGGAATCCGCGGGCGAACTCGTGCGCATCAAAGAGCGCGTTTCGCCGGTGCTGGAGATCGCCAGACGGGCCGACGCGGCGAGCAAGTCGCCTGCGCCGAATCCCGGCTCGGAATCGTCACGGCGGAATGATCCTGAGTTTCATGGCTTCGGCGGGCCGGCCCTCTTGTTCGAGCAAGTGCCGGGGTCGGACTTCCCGGTTCTCATCAACGCCTTCGGGTCGTACCGGCGGATGGAGATGGCGCTGGGTCGGCGTGCGTTCGACGAGATCGGTGAGGCGATCGGTGAGCTGGTCAAGCCCGAGCCGCCGCGGTCGCTGGGCGAGGCGATCGCCAAAGGACGCAAGTTTCTGCCGTTGCTCAAGATCGGGCCGAAGCGGATCGGGGGTGGAGGGCGGTGTCAGGAGGTCGTCAAGACCGGGGACGCGGTGGACCTGACGCGGCTGGGCATGCTCCGCTGCTGGGAGCACGACGGGGATTTTCAGGCCGTCGGCTATCCGGCGGGAATCAACGATGGCATTCCGGGTCTGGGCCACCCCGAGATCGATGCGGGGCGGTGGGAGGCTGAGTTCCGTGGGCGATACATCACGCTGGCAGGGATCCACACCATCCACGCGGACGATCGGGATGATCCAAAGCCCAAGTCGCACAACATCGGCATGTACCGCGTCCAGTTGCTGGGCAAGAACCGGATGGCGATGCATTGGCACATGCACCACGACGGCGCGGCCCACTGGCGGAGCTGGAAAAAACTCGGCAAGCCGATGCCTGTGGCCATCGCACTCGGCGGGCCGAGCGTGCTGCCCTATGCGGCCACCTGCCCGCTGCCGCCGGGCATCAGCGAGCTGCTGATGGCGGGGTTCCTGAACGGCAAGGGCATCCGCCTGTGCCGGGCGAAGACGGTGCCGTTGTGGGTTCCCGCGGACGCGGAGATCGTGATCGAGGGTTGGGTGCGGACGGACGCGGGGGATCCGGGGTGGGAGCCGCGCGAGCGGGATGCCGGTCCGCTTGGGTCGGGCGCGGTGTTCGAGGGGCCGTTCGGCGACCACACCGGGTTCTACTCGATGCCGGATCGGTACCCGATCACGGAGGTGTCGGCCGTCACGCACCGGAAGGACGCGGTGTATCCGACGACGATTGTGGGTCTGCCGCCGCAGGAGGATTACTACCTCGGCAAGGCGACCGAGCGGATCATGCTGCCGCTGTTGAAGACGCTGATCCCGGACATCATCGATTACGACCTGCCGATGTTCGGCGCATTCCACAACTGCGCCATCATCCAGATCCGGAAGCACTATCCGCTGCACGCGCGGAAGGTCATGCACGCCGTGTGGGGCGCGGGCCAGATGGCATGGACCAAGACCGTGATCGTGGTGGATGAGGATGTCAACTGTCACGATCTGACGGCCGTGCTGGCGGCGGTGTGCCGGAACTGCGTTCCGTCCCGCGACATCGAGCGCGTGCATGGAGCGTTGGACATTCTTGACCACGCCGCGCCGCGGCTGGGGTCGGGGATGAAGATCGGTTTCGACGCGACGCGGAAGGTGGCGGGGGAGGACATCGACGGGCTGCCGATCGGAGCGGGGGGGGTGCCGTGCAGTGCTTCTCAGAACGCCGAGGATGTGGCGTGTGCCGGGGCCATTGCGGGTGTGCTCGAAGCCTCGGCGACCGAACAGGCCCCCGGTTGGTTGTTCATCCGGGCGGATCGCGATCTCAATGAGGCTGCGGCCGAAGGGATCGGGCAGCGGATTCTGGCGGAGTTGTTCGATCAGCCCACGCACGCCCGTTTCGTCGCCGTGCTGGGACGATCGGTTGCCATCCGCGATCACCACGCGGCCCTGTTCCACTGGGTCGCCAACAGCGACGCGGGCCGGGACGGCGTGTGGGACCGATCGCACGGGTGCGATCGTGTGGGCTTCGACGCTACGCCGAAAACTCGCGGCGATGCCCGGAATGGTCAGGCCATGCGGGCCTGGCCGCCGGTGCTGCCGGGGTAGGCTCAGGGTGGAAGGGGAAGGGTGGATTGTGCGTGTTGCGGCGATGGTGGCAGGTGCGTGATTTGTGTTGCGTACCAGATGCGTGGGCTTCTTGATTTTGTGTTTGGCGTTTGTTGGCCGGGACGGTTGCGTGCATTGGTCGGCCGCTCCCTTGCAGTCGCGGCTTGTTGATTGGGTCGGGCTTGGGTTCATCCCGCGCCGGCGCGTGCGCGGAGTTGGGCGGCGTTGATGGGTGTGGTGGTGGGGGCGTGGGTGGTGGGGGTGGT
>CAZXGL010000061.1:0-7997 GCA_964640595.1 uncultured Phycisphaeraceae bacterium
GCGCTCGCATCGAGCGAACTTGAACCCTGTGGCCTCGGCGTGTTGAACTGGTTCGGGAGGCTGTGGCCGCCGTTCTCATCGGGCACGCGCGACACGAACCCCCGTTCGTCGCCCGGCAGCCAGGTGCCGTAGGTTGTCCATGTCAGGAGGTGAACGGGCATGGCGGGGTCTCTGAAAGTTTTGCGGCTTGGATGGTTGGGGTCGAGTCGATGCGACCAAAGAGGGTTGCCACGACCGCGCGGGCTGAAGCCCGCGGCTCATTGTGCCAGCCGTTCCCGCAATCCCCTCGTGACCTCCCCCACGCCCCCACCCCCCACCGGCTCGGCCTCCAGCGCCGTCACCGGCAGCACACCCCAACTGGAGTTGGTCAGGAACACCTCGTCCGCGTCGAGCATATCGCCCACGCCCATCATGCGGCGTTCGACCGCCAGACCCATCCTCTTCGCTTCATCCAGCACCCGCGCCCGCGTGATGCCGGGCAGCACCGGGCTGGGGATGGCCCCCTTGCCACCGATGGCCTGCTCCTCCCCGCGTGCGATCGGCGTGACGAGCGTGCCGTCCTTGACGATGAAGATGTTGGACACGCACCCGCCGCACAGATGGTTGGAGACCTGCAGCACGATCGCCTCGCCGGCCCCGCGTCCGGCGGCCGTCTGAAGCTCCCGCAGCCGCCACCAGTAGTTGAGCGTCTTGTGCCCAGCCGTCGGGTCGAGCGGGTTGGCCTTGGCGTCCGCGATGACGGCCATCACGCCCTTGGTGAACATCTCGTCCGGATAGCGCGTCGCGGGCTGTGCATCGATCAGCACCGTGGGTGTGTGGGATCCGCGCCCGGTGGCTCGCAACAGATTCAGGTCGCCGCCGGTGATGGTCAGGCGGACGCGGGCCTTCTCATGCCCGCTGCGGCGCACGGTCTCGACGACCGCTTCGCCCAGCGGCCCGGTCTTCAGCTCGGTGCTCAGGCCAAGCTCAGCGGCGGAGGCTTGCAGGCGATCGAGGTGTTCTTCCAATGAATCAACGACCACCCCATCGCCAGTCACACAGGCGGTCATGGTCTCGAACAGCCCCATCGCGTGCAGCAGCCCCGCGTCCGCGGCGGAAATACGCGCCTCGGCGCGATCAAGAAACGACCCGTTGAGAAAAGCATCGGTCATGGCCAAGGCTAGGTCCCCCTCGCGGTGGGAGAGTGGGTGGGGACGCGTTCTGTCAGGATCGGTCCGACTCATCCTCCACGGGACGGTCACCCCGGGGTTCGGCCGGTTCTTTGCTGGTGATGTCGATGATCCGCATGTCGGCCATTTCGTCCAAAGTGTGGGAACTCCACCCGCGCCTTCCGTAGAAGTACGCAGCCCGAGCGATGAGGTGCGAGGCGATCGGCGCGGTCAGGAAGAGGAAGGCGATAACCATGCAGGCCTGCAGCGCGGTGATCCCATCCACAAAGTGGATGGCCACGGCCACGATGATGCAGGAGATCCCCAGCGTGCCGGCCTTGGTGGCGGCCTGCATGCGCGTATACACATCGGGCATCCGCAGCGCGCCAACCGCGGCCAAAAGGCAGAAAGCCAGCCCGATGGCCAGCGCCACCACGCCGAGCACTTCACTTCGCATCGGAGTCCCCTCCTTCCCCGGTTTCGTGCCCCTGGCGTTCAAGATACAGGGCGAAGGTGGCGGTACTCATGAAGGTGAGCAGGGCCACCACCGCCGCGACCATGAGAAGTTCCGGGCGGTCGGTTTCCATCGAGATGATGCAGATGGCGCCCGCCGCGAACAGCGCGAGCAGGTCCAGCGAAACCACCCGATCCGCCAGCGTCGGGCCGCGGAGCAGACGCATCAGCGTGATGAGCATCGAAGCCGCCATGAACGCCATGGCGATGTCGTACACCGCAACCCCAAGGACGGTGGACCCAGTGACCGAAGGGGCGGCGACATCGCATGCGGTGGTGAGCAGGATCATCGCATCAACTCCAGAAGCCGCCGTTGGAAACCGTCCACGATCTCGCGCCGGATCTTCTCGGGGTCCGAGGCATCCATGCAGTGGACCATGAACTGCGTGCGGTCCTCGCTGATGTCGAGCAGCAGCGTGCCGGGCGTGAGCGTGATGAGGTTGGCCAGCGTGGTGATCTCGAGATTGGACATGCCGCTGACCTCAACGACCACAATGCCCGGTTTCAGGCGTGAGAGCGGAGAGATGGTGTAATGCGCCATCCGCATGTTGGCAACGACCATCTCCTTGGTGAAGAAGAGCAGGAACCCCAGAACCTGGAACACCCGCCGGAAGTAGGTCGTTTCGCGCTCGTCCGTGCCGTCGCGGTAGTGCAGTCCAAGCCGCCAGGCCAGCGCCAGCATGAGGTAGCCGACAATAAAACCGATCACCAGGTTCATAGGGGTGGGCGGTCCCAGCGTGATGGCCCAGATCAGCGCGAGCAGGATGTTCCAGACAAAGGTGGTCACGGCGCCCCCTGCCCGTCCGGCTCATCCCCCGCGGTCGGATCCGCCGCGGCGTGACGCTCCAGCAACGCGTCCTTGTACGCCGTGCCGTCAAGGATCTGGACCGCCGCGATCTCACCCAGCCCGATGGAGCGCCCGGCCAGCAGGCCGATGGCCACCGTGACACAGGCGAGGAACGCCGAGCCGATGTACTGCCAGCGCATCGGGCCCACCGTGGGGTCGCGCGCCGGATCATGGACCGGCGCGTCTTCCGGCGATGGTTTCCAGAACACATAGATCCAGATTTTGACCATCGAGAACAGCGTCATGGCCCCCACCGCCAAGGACACCGCCACGATCCAGTATGCCTCGGCCTCCAGCCCCGCTCGCACCAGCACGAACTTGGACCAGAACCCGGAAAGCACCGGGATGCCAGCCAGCGAGAACGCGGGCACCAGGAACAGCACCGAGAGCCCCGGCCGCGCGGCATACAGACCGCCGATCTTGTCCAGATCCCCGCTGCCGCAGATCCGCTCGACGATGCCCGCGACCAAAAACAGGTTCGCCTTCACCACGATGTGGTGGAGGATGTAAAAGATGGTCCCGGTCATGGCCAGTGTGCCCGCGGCCGTCAGCGTGCCCGTCGGGTCGCCCTCCTGCACCGCCCTGGTCAGGGCCGTTCCGGCGATGCCCAGGCCCATCAGCATGTAGCCGATCTGGCTGATGATGTGGAAGGAAAGAATGCGCCGGATGCTCATCTGGGCCGCGGCCGAGACCACGCCCGTCACCATGCTCAGCCCCGCCAGCCACAGGATGACCTGGTACACCATCCCCGCGTCCGGGTGCGGGGGCGGAAACATCAGCCCGAAGAAGCGGATCATCACATACATGCCCACCTTGGTCAGCAGCCCGGCGAAAACCGCCGAGATGATCGCCGGAGGCGTGTGGTACGACGCGGGCAGCCAGTAGAAGAACGGGAACGCCGCCGATTTGATCGAGAACGCCACCAGAAACACCACGGCCACCGGGGTGAACAGACCCGGGTTCTCCGCGTGGGCCAGACGCTCCGAGAGCAGGGCCATGTTCAGCGTGCCCAGCATGGCGTAGGTCAGTCCGATGGCGGCCAGGAACAGCATGGAACTGATGAGGTTCAGCGTGACATACTTGATCGCGCCCTCGATCTGATCCCGCCGCCCGCCCAGGCTCAGCAGCACGAACGAGGACATCAGCATGACCTCGAACCAGACATAGAGGTTGAACAGGTCCCCGGTGGTGAACGCACCCGAAATGGCCGCGAAGAGCCCGCAGAGCAGCGCGTAGTAGGCCGAGTGCTCGCGTTCCCGGTCGATCCCCCCCAGGGAGTACAGCGCGGCCGCGACCGCCACGATGGCGTTGAGCAGCACCATGATGGCCGAGGTCTGGTCAATCACCAGGCTGATGGCGACATTGGCGGGCCAGCCGCCCATCCGCACGACCAGCACCTCGCCCCCGAAAGTGCGCGACAGGATGACCATGGCGGTCGTAAGCAGCGATCCCGCCACGCCGAGCATCACCACCCGTTGCAGCACGATGGCACGCCAGAAAAGCAGACACAGCACCAGGCCGGTCATCGGCAGCAGCACGGGCAGACTGGCCAGCACATCGGGCCTCATTGGTCCGTGCTCCTCATCTGGTCCAGGTCGTCATGCCCGACTTCCTCATAGACGCGCTTGACCAGCACGCTCGCGAACGCCAGGATCGCGAACGAGATCACGATCGCCGTCAGGATCAACGCGGGCGGCAAGGGGTCCGTGTGCTCACCGGACATCGTCGTTTCCAGTGGTCGGATCAGGGGCGGCCTGCCGCGCCTCAGGCCGGCCGCCGTGAAGATCAGCAGGTTCGACCCGTGGCTGAGCAGGCACAGCCCGATCAGCAGCTTCACGATCGACCGCCGCAGCATCATGTACAGCCCGGAGGCGTACAGCAGACCGATGGTGATCGCCATGAACAGGTGCATGTCAGCCATGGGTTCCCTCCCGGGTCTCTGGATCGGTGAGCGAGTCGGCACCGTTCACCCCGCGGTAGTCGGCGATGCTGAACAGGATCAGCAGCACCACACCCGTCACGGTCAGATACACGCCGACATCGAACACCAGCGGCGTGCCGAACTTCACCCCCTTGATCGGCTCGAAGTCCGTCCACAGGGCCTTGAACGCGGGCAGGCCGAGCGGAATGGGGGCCAGCCCGGAGAGCAGGGCGAACAGCAACCCCAGCCCGATCAGCATCTCGGGAGCAACGGGCAGCAGTCGCCTGGACTGCCTGGGGCCGAAGGCGAGCATGTGCAGCAGCATGGCCGTGGCCGCGGTCAGACCCCCGACGAACCCGCCCCCGGGCTCGTTGTGCCCGCGCAGCAGGATCACGACCGAGACCAGCAGCAGCAGCGGCAGCAGGAACACCGTGCCCGTGCGGAGAATGATCGAGTTCACGCGGTGCCTCCCCGGGCCTCACCCGCCCGCGCCGCCCGCGGGATCCGCCGCCGTGTCTGGAGCAGCGTCGCGACACCGACACCCGCGATGCCAAGCACCACAAGCTCCCCAAAGGTGTCGGCCGCCCGGTAGTCCACGATGATCACATTGACGATGTTCCGTCCCTTGGCCAGTGAATACGCGTTGTCCGAGTAGTATGCCGACACGGTCGGTGCCAGGTCCGTCCGGGCGGCCAGCATCACCAGGCCCGCCATCAACGCGCCGAAGAGCGAGCAGATCATCCAGTCCGCGATCTTGCGCCACTTGCCGGTATAGCTGGTGAACTGCGGCAGGTGATAGAACACCAGCACGAAGATCAGCACCGTCAAGGTTTCAATGGCGAACTGCGTCATCGCCACATCGGGCGCGCCGTAATAGACGAAGATCAACGCCGAGGCCACCCCGGCCACCCCCAGCGCCGCCACCGCCGCGAGGCGATAGCGGAACACCGTGGCCGCCACGCCCGAGACCATCATGATGACCACCAGCGTCATGCTCAGCACCGACGGGCGTTCACCCTCGGGCATCAGCAGCCCTCCGCTCACGCGCCCGGCACCGAAGCCGACCGCCATGCCGAGAAACCCGATCACGGTGACGCGGATGTAGGTGTTCAGGGAACCATTCTGCAGAACCCGCGTCTGCAGCGCCCCGGCGCGCAGCATTCCGTTCATCAGCGTCCGGAAGATCACCGGCCCGGAAGCCACCGGTTCCATGCGGTCCAGCACGCCGGTGGAACGGCGCACCGCCCCCCGCGCCGCATACACACCCACGCCCAGCAGCACCGCCAGCGTGCTCGTGCTCAGCAGCGTGCCCAAGTTCACCATGCGAAACGACGCGGACAGCGCCTTCTCCGGGGCCACCCCCGTCACCGCGGCTGTCGCCGCCCCCACCAGCGGCCCCGCGAACAACCCCGGCCCCACGCCCGCGAGCACCCCGGCGATGCCCAGCATCACCGGCCCGAGCAGCAGCGATGGGCCGGCCTCCGATGACGACCGCGCCGCCTCGTTCGGCCGGCCCGTGAAGGGCTTGAACGCCACCAGCAGCGCGGCCACCGTCATGAACACGCCCATCACCAGCACCCCGACCAGCAGCCCCACCCCCAGCACGGACTCCGCCATCGGGCCCTTCATCAGGTACTTGGCCGTGAACCCGAAGAACGGCGGCAGCCCCGCCATCGACGCCGCCCCCAACGCCGCCGCCGCGAAGGTCACCGGCATCACCCGCATCAGACCGGACAGCTTCTCGACATCCTTCACATCCGTCTGATGCTCAACCGTGCCCGCCACCATGAACAGCGTGCCCTTGTAAAGCGCGTGCGCCAGCAGGAAGCCCATGGCCGCCGTTTCTCCCGGCCCGCCCACCCCCAGCAGCATCACCATGGCACCAAGAGAGCTGACCGTCGTGAACGCCAGGATCCGCTTGAAATAGGTCGATCGCGCCGCCAGGAACGCGGAGTAGACCATCGTCACCCCACCCGCGATCTGCAGCGTCCACGCCCATTCCGTCGTGCCCCCAAGAACGGGCGAGAACTTGGCCAGCAGGAACACGCCCGCCTTGACCATCGTCGAGGAGTGCAGATACGCGCTGACCGGGGCGGGGGCCTCCATCGCGCCCGGCAGCCAGAAGTGGAACGGAACCTGCGCGCTCTTCGTGAACGCTCCCAGGCACACCAGCACCAGGATGGCGATGTAAAGAGGATGGTCGCCCAGCGTCACCCCCCGGTCGATCATCTCCCCGAACTCGAAGGTTCCCGCCGCAATGCCCATCAGGATCAGGCCGGCCATCAACGCCAGCCCGCCCAGCCCGGTCACGATCACCGCCTGGAGCGCGGCCGCCCGAGCCGCCGACCGCTCATGCCCGAAACCGATCAGCAGGAACGAGGTGACCGAGGTCAGTTCCCAGAAGATGAAGATCCCGATCAGGTTGTCGCTGACCACCAGCCCCAGCATCGAGGCCATGAACGCGATCAGAAAACCGTAAAACCGCCCGAGGTGCCGGTGCCCGGCCAGATACCCCCCCGCGTACACCGTCACCAGGGCCCCCACTCCCGTCACGAGCAGGGCGAACATCAGCGTCAGCCCGTCCAGCCGGGTTGAAAGGGATACACCCAGGATCTCAACCCAGTCAAAGGCCGGTGGCCGGACGATTTCACCATCCGCCAAGGGCCCGATGTGCCCGGCGAACCACACCGCCCAGCCGGCGGGCACGGTCGCCAGCACCCACCCCGCGGAGCGGCCCAGGACACGCGACACCAGCGGGGCCGCCAGCGCCAAGACAAACAGCGAGATGACCGATGCCAGGATCATGGTTGATATCCCAGCCGTCCACGCCTGGTCCCCCTCAGGGAGGGCCAGGGCGGGCAGCAACCAGAAGCGGCATGCGCCGACGCAAAGAAAAGGCTTAGGATTAAAAGCCCACAAAATCAGGGCTTTGCGTCCTGTAACTCGCGACCATGCTATGGCGGCGCGCTCACTTGGCTCCCACATGGTGCCAAAGAATCACCACGGATTGCCGAGAGGCCGGTTCAAGCCCCGGACTCCCGCACAAACTGCCCCATCCTGCCGTGCGTTCCGCAAAAGACAGCACACCCGCCGGTCTTGCCGCGGCGGGTGTGCATGGGATCAGACTCCGGGAGATCCTACCCACCCGGCGTCGAACTCAAGAATAGGAAGCGCCGGTCGCCAGGGGACCGTACGACCGGCGCAACAGCCGCCCATTGCTCTTCGCACGGTTCGCACGCACGCGCGGAGGCACCACACAAGGCGACCGGTTGTTCTCTCTCGCTCCAGCATCCGATGCCGGCATGCCCGGCGACGATCAGGAAAGGAAGTGCCCCGAACCGGGGCGGTCAGCGAGGCCCGAGCGGCCTCGAAACCCGATACGCCCGTCGTTTTCACACGGTTCCGTTCCACTGCGGAACAGGTGCAACCCTTTCCAAAACCCCTGTTGAGGGGAGCGATGGCGACCGCGATAACCGGGTGGGGGGGCGTGGGACCGGGCGGGTGGGGGTGGGGGGGGGGGGGGGGGGGGGAAGGGAGTGGAGACAGGACCAGCCGGGCTGCTCCGGCC
>CAZXGL010000062.1:0-7665 GCA_964640595.1 uncultured Phycisphaeraceae bacterium
GAAGGGGGGGAGGGGGGGTGGGGGGCAGCGCACGAGTGCGGACGGCGTGTTTCTGGTTCGATGGTCTGACGGGTGTGCTGCCCGCCTTCGGATCATTCACCGGCGGTCGCGGGTTGGGGATGGAACTTTCGCACGGGGTGTTCGCCGCCGGGGATCAGTCAGTGATTCCGGTGTCCGCGTTGGCGGCGTTGTGGGCGGATCGGGCCTTCGCCTACGATGGGCCATGACCAGTGATTCGGGCCAGCGAACGGACAAGATCAATGTGCTTCTGATCGGCGGCGGCGGGCGCGAGCACGCCCTGGCCGAGGCCCTGTCACGCTCCGAGCGGCTTGGAACGCTGTATGTGACGCACCCGTCCAATCCGGGGCTGGCCGCATTGGGCACGCCGGTGGATGTGCCGGTCTCGGCCCGCGAGCTGTACCGGCTCCAGCAGTTCTGCGACCGCAAGAACATCGGGCTGGTCGTGATCGGCCCGGAAGATCCGCTGGCGGAGGGCTACGCCGACGCATTGAGCAAGGCCGGTGACGGCTCCGTCCGACCGGTGTTCGGCCCTGGCAAGCGAGGCGCGATGCTGGAAGCGGACAAGGCCTTCGCCAAGCAGATGATGCGGGCCGCGTCCATCCCCACGGGCGAAGGCCGCGTCTTCACCGACCCCAGCGCGGCCAAGCACTACCTGATCGCCGTGGCCCGGGACGACGAGGAGGTTTCCGGTGTCGTGGAGGGCCTGGACCGGATCCAGGATCAGGCCACCCGCTACAACGCGCTGGCGGCCCTGGTCCGGGTGGGCACCGCGGTGACGCACGGGGGCACCGTGGCTGCGCCGGACCTGTCGCTGCTTCGCGACGCGGGGATCGGACGCGATCGGCCCGACACGCTGGCCATCGCCAGGCGCGTGGCCGCTGCGTGGGACGCCCCCCGCAAGAGCCTGCCGGTCATCAAGGCGTGCGGGCTGGCCAAAGGCAAGGGCGTGATCCTGCCCGCGACTTTGCGCGAAGCCTTCGACGCGGTGGATTCCATGATGGTGCGGCGCGAGTTCGGCGACGCGGGGGCCAAGATCATCATCGAGGAACGCTTGCAGGGCACCGAGGTGTCCATCCTCGCGCTGCTCGACGGGCACAACATCCTGATCCTGCCGCCGTGTCAAGACCACAAACGCCTGGGTGACGGCGATGCCGGCCCCAACACCGGCGGCATGGGCGCGTTCTGCCCGGCGGAAACGGTGGACGAAGCCACCATGCGCATGATCGAGACGGATGTGTTCGTCGCCATCGCCGACGCGTTGCGTCGGGAGGAGATCGACTTCCGCGGCGTGCTCTACGCGGGCATCATGCTCACGCCGGGCGGTCCGAAGGTGCTCGAGTTCAACACGCGGTTCGGTGATCCCGAGTGCCAGCCGCTGATGGCACGGCTCGAATCGGATGCTCTGGAACTCTTTCTCGCAACCGCTGAGGGGCGTCTGGACGACACCGATGTGCGGTTCAGCGAGCAGTACGCCGTGTGCGTGGTGATGGCCAGCGACGGCTACCCGGCCAACCCCAAGGCCGGAGACGCGATCACCGGATTGGAAAAGGCCGGCGAGGTCGAGGGCGTGACCGTGTACCACGCGGGCACGAAACTGGCGGACGGTCAAGTCGTCACGGCCGGGGGGCGTGTGCTGGGCGTGACGGCCCTGGGGTCGGACTTCGCGACAGCGCGGTCCCGCGCATACCGGGCGTGCGACCGGATCCAGTTCCGCGGCATGCAGTACCGCCGGGATATCGGTTCTGGCAAGGCCGTCACTGCCAAGGCCTGAAATCAGCCGCCCGCCGTCAGTGCTGCCGCCCAGGCGACCACGCCCTTGGCCTGATCCGTCGTGTGGGTCCAGACGAGTTCGCGTTCAGCGTCGATGTCGGAGGACACCAACAGACGCATCGCCTGCTCGGCCCCGGCTTCGGTGCGGAGGCGCAGCGTGGCGAGCACGCTTCCGTCCACCCCGAGCAACTGGAGCGTGCCGAGCTGTCCGCCGGTGGTAGTCGTGGTGCCGGGGCGAGCGAGGATCACAACACGGCTGGCGGGGTCCGAGGTTAGCACACGGACCACGCGGTCGAGGGCGTCCCGCTGGTCGCGTGAGACCGGTGCGGCGGGCTGGCCGATCGACCATTCACCGGCCCCGGTGGCACCACGGTGGGCCTCGATGCGGACGCGTCCGTCGGTTCCGGTCAGCCGCAGGCCCGCGATCTCGGCCGGGCTGAACGCGACGGGTGTGCGTCGGGCGTACGCCTCGGGGTTGATGTTGACGCGTCCGAGTGTTTCGATGTCGAGCCGGATGGTCGTGGCGGAATCGCCCGCGGTGATCCGCGCGAACCGTCCGCCGCCGGACTCGGCTGGCTGGCCGACCTCGAGGGTGCGGGTGCCGGTGCGTGCCTCGACCCGGATGGTGACGATGGGGTTGTCCAGGCCGGTGACGCTGGCCGGGCTGCCCGTGGTGTCGAACGATGCGGCCTTCATGCCCTGGAGTGCGGCCATCGTCCGCTCGATCTCGGCGCTGTCCGCCTCGATGGGGAAAGGCTCCGTGATGGCCCATCCACGCGGGGTGCGTTGCACGCGCACGCCGTGGGTCTGGGTGCGGATGCTCAGGGCGTCGGTCACGGCGATGCCAGCGTCGAAGATGGTGGGATCCCGCCAGAAGGACCAGTCGGTGCGGACAAACGCGTCGGGCACGCTGGAGCCGATGCGTCCGTCAACGCGTTTCTCGGCCACGCCGTCGGCGCCTTTCACCACGACCACCACCGGTGTCTGCCCGCCCGCGGCCCTGGCCCCGAACCAGATCTCCACCGAGCGGCCGTCGGCCTCGCGGATCTGAAGGCTGGTGGTCGCGGGCGGGGGGGGCATCTCGTGCGGCTGGGCGGAGACGGTGATCTCGGCCGTGCTCAGCAATCGGAGCGCGGCCCGCACGCGCCCGGGGTCGGCATTCCAGGATTGCATCTGCCCGGCGGGATCGGCCCAGCGGAGGCTCCAGGCATCCGGGCCGGTGCGTTCGGCCAGGGTGGGGGGGGCATCCGGGGCGGTGCGTTGCAGGGCTGCCACCCGGGCGGGGTCGATGGGGATGGTCCATCGGGCGGTAGTGGCGGGACCGGCATTCGGCTCCCCCCCCCCCCCCCCCCCCCCCCCCCCCCCCCACCGGTCGGGAACGGGTGAGGGTGACCGCCGCGGCCAGCAGGCCCGCGATGACGACCCAGATGAGGACGGTTTGCACGCGCATCGGCAGACTCTATCGCGTGGGGCTGGACGCCGCGCGGATGGCGTGCCGACAATCGGACATGCCCCGACCCCTGATCGCCGTGACCGCCGACCTGATCGACCGCAACGGGCGGGAGGCCGCCATGTCCACCATGACCTATTCCGATGCGGTCTGGGCGGCGGGCGGGCTGCCCGTGATCGTGCCGCCGGTGGTGGAGTCGGTGGAGTTCCTGGGGGCGAGGTTCGATGGGTTTGTCTTCACGGGGGGGGATGACCCGAAGACGGAGCCGTTCGGCCAGCCGACCGATCCCCGGATCACGCCCGTGTTCCCTCGGCGGCAGGCCTTCGAGATGTCCTTGCTGGCGCACCTGCGGGACGACTGGCCGGAGAAGCCGCTGCTGGGCATCTGCCTGGGGATGCAGATGCTGGCGTTGACCCGCGGCGGCCGTCTGAACCAGTACATGCCCGACACCCACGCCGATGCGGTGTCGCACTGGGACCGCGAGCACGCGGTGGTCTCCGTGGATGAAGGCGTGCTTGCCTCGGGTACGGTCCACAGCCGCCACAAGCAGGCGATCGAGGATGCGGGTTCGATGCGTGTCCTGGCCAGGGCCTCGGACGGCACGATAGAGGCGGTGGACGACTCGCGTGTGCCGTTCTGCCTGGGGGTGCAGTGGCACCCGGAGCGGACGGGGGAGGGAGTTTTGGGGCTGGGCCTGTTCAAGCGACTGGTGGGGGCGGCGCGGTAGTCGTTTTTACAAGCCGCGACTGCAAGGGAGCGGGAGGGAAGGCAGGGACGCGGAGGGCGCAGAGATCACGCGGAGGGAGGCAGGGGAGGGGAGAGGATTTTTAACGCGAGGATCCGAAGGGGGCGAAGAGGGGGGGCGGGCGAAAAGAAAAGCCCGGAGGGTGGGCCTCCGGGCGGTGGGGGATCTTGATTGGGAACGGGCCCTCGGCCCCGGGTTCACGCGGCCAGGCGGTAGTCGCCGGGCTCGATGGCGGTGGCGGTGACGCCCTGGACGCCGAAGTTGACGACGAACTGGGCGGCGGGCCCGCTCTGGGTGGAGCGGATGGCGGTGATCTGGTAGATGATGGACGACGAGCCCTGGGGGAGGGTGTTGTCGGTGAAGATGCGGGTGCCGGAGACGCCGATGTAGACGAACGCCCCGCTGCCGATGCGGCGTTGGACCTCGTAGACCGTGCCGTAGGTGCCCGCCGGGTTGTCGCACTTCCACTTGAGTTCGAGTGCGCCGGTCTGGAGCAGGCCGACGGCGAGATCCGTCGGGCGGCCGGGAGGCGGGGTGGGTCCGGGGGGCGCGGGCGGGGGGATCTGGGCGAGTGTGTAGACATTGGGGTTGTCGGAGGTCTCGGCGTAGTTCTTGATGGTGCGGATCAGGCCCGCGCCCAGGTCGGACATGCCGTCGGCCTCGAGGTGGAAGTTGAAGGTGGCGGCCTTCGATGCGGAGCGGGCCTCCTCGGCGGCGTTGTAGGCGGCCCGAGCCTCGGCCACGCGCACGCCCAGGGCCGTGACCATGGGCGCGGTCAGGCCGATGGCGGTGGCGTTGGCGGTCCAGACGGCCAGGTGGGATTCATAAAACTCGATTTTCCCGAGACGGGTGTTCGGCGTGACGCCCATGCGTGCATCTCCTTTGTATAAAAAGGCTTGCGCCACGCGAAAGGCGACCGGGCCAGGCGGGCACGCACCGGGGATCGGGCGGTGGGGCGGGGGGCTTGAGGAGTTCTTGACACTCTAGCTGAAAAACTGGTATGATGAATAACACTCGTCGAGTGCGGGGTAGCTCAGGCGACCGCTGGAGTCGCACACTCTAGTTTTTAAGAGGTTTTAGTAATGATCCTCAAGTCCGCCCGCGTTACAAAGTACAAATGTGTAAAAGATTCAACTGAATTTGCACTCGATAGGGACGTGACGTGTCTAGTAGGAAAGAATGAAGCGGGCAAGACCGCTATTCTAGAGGCTTTGTCGAAAATCGATCCTGTCGATTCTGAAGACAAAGGGTTTGACATCACACATCATTATCCTCGACACGAGGTTGATGATTATCGTGCTACACACTCTTCGGAGCCAGCGGTTGTTGTTAGCACCGTCTGGGAACTCGAAGAAGATGATTACGCGGCACTAGAACAACTAGTTGGTCCTTCTGCACGCAAAATCGGGCCCGTAGAAGTCACCAGAAAGTACGACAACAACGTTTACATTGCATTCGATTTCGATGAAGCGGCCGTTACGCAGCATTTTCTCAGGACAGCTGAGATCACGGCGCAGGAGAAATCAAAACTAAAGGGGGCGTCTTCGATCCAAGAACTGGCGAAGCAGCTTGCTGGGGCACCTGAGGAAGCCACGTCAAGGGCGGCGCTAGCGGCGACCTTGAAAGAACGGTTCAAAGATGGGACGGCTTACAAAGCGGCATGGAATGAAATCTGGGATCGAGTACCTAAGTTTGCATTCTTTTCACAATACCTTCGTATGCCAGGACAGTTGTCGGCTGACGCGTTTCTTGCTCGGGTGCAGAAGAATCAGCAAACGGAGGAGGATAAGGTCTTTGCGTCACTACTTTCGATGATCGGCATGTCAGTCCAGGAGTTTTCGCAGATTACGAACACCGAAGATCTCTATGCTCGGCTCGAGTCCACTTCGAATAAGCTGACCAAGGAGTTAGTTCGCTATTGGAGCCAAGGCGAACACTTGAAGATGATTTTTGACTTCAAGGAGGCACTTCCGAATGATCCGCCGCCGTTCAACTCGGGAAGGGTTCTTCATACAAGAATCCAAAATACTCGGCATGGAGCGACCACGGGTTTTGATCAGCGAAGCAGCGGGTTTGTTTGGTTCTTCTCTTTTCTTGTTTGGTTTAATCAACTGAAAAGGAATGTTTCAGACAACCTCGTAATTCTTCTTGATGAGCCTGGCTTGGCTTTGCACGCGTCCGCACAAGCCGATCTTCTTCGATATATCGAAGAAAGGCTTGCGCCTAGCTATCAAGTAATCTACACAACGCACTCCCCTTTCATGCTTGACCCTTCAAACTTGCTTCGGGCGCGGACGGTGGAGGATGTCTATCGGGAAGTCGGTGCCGATGAGGATCCTGACACAGATCCGTATCGCGGCACAAAAGTATCTGACCAAGTCATGCGTGCTGAACGAGCCACACTGTTTCCGCTTCGTGCTTGCTTGGGATACGAGATTACTCAATCGTTATTTATCGGAAAACACAATCTGCTCGTCGAGGGCCCGTCTGACCTTCTTTATCTCGATTGGTTTCGTCGCAAGCTGGACGCCGCAAATCGTCCCACACTTGATCCGAGATGGACCATCGTCCCGTGCGGCGGTTTGCCCAAAGTTTCTGCATTCATGAGCCTATTTGGTGGCAATGAACTTCATTGCGCGATCCTGTGTGATTTTGCTGATGGCGGCAAGAAGGAAGTTGAGAAGCTCCGCAACTCAGAGTTGATGCAGTCTGATCACATCTTTACAGTGAACGACTATGCAGACAAGCCGCAAGCCGATATCGAAGATCTCTTGGGCGACACAAGCTATGTTTCCCTGGTCAACGCGGCATTTGGCTTCACGGACGGTCGTGCACTTACAACAACCAAGGCTGATGGAACGGCATATGAAGGTCGTATCGTAAAACACATCGAGCAAGTTTTTCCGGTACCCGATCCCGGCATCCCAGACTTCAATCACACCATCCCGGCAGATTGGCTCGTCCGTCGAGGTATCGATTATACCCTTGATAACGAAGAAGAAGCCCTCCGTCGGTTTGAGAAATTGTTCATCGACATAAACAAGCTGCTTGAACCATCTGCCAGGGTCGTTGCACAGGAAGCTCCAAAGGCTGGCGATAGGCGTCCTTTACCGAGGCGGTGAGTTATTGCGGCCGGATGGTAGATCGTAGCATAACGCGGGTTGCCCCCCGTGAGCCTGCCTCTCTACGGGCTCAAACGCAGCTCGCATGGATGATCCGGTCGCGCAGCGGCCACCTCCCCTGATCCCTGATGGCTGATCCCTGATGCCTCCCCCACCCCGCATCCCTCGCCCCACCGCGTCCAAACCCCCCTCCCCGCAAGGTCCACCCCCTTTATCACCCCCGCCACGCGTTTCACGGTCGTCGTGATCAGATCTCCGACGATGTTTCACAGGGTTTATGGAGCCGAACACAGGGTTTCGGGAGCCATGATCAGACCTCCGACGATGTTTTCCAGGGTTCCGACGATCTTTCACAGGGTTCCGAAGACCTTGCACAGGGTTCCGGCTCTGTTTTCCATGGCTCCGACGACCTTTCACAGGGTTCCGAGGCCCGGAATCAGACCCCCGGCGATGTTTTCCGGGTCGGATGGAAGGCATTGGGGAGGAGGGATTGGGGGGGGGGAGGGGGGGGCCACCACCCTCCTCCCCCGCTTCGCGTCCTTCGCGATCTTTGCGTT
>CAZXGL010000063.1:0-7409 GCA_964640595.1 uncultured Phycisphaeraceae bacterium
CCAAACGCCGCTAACCCCCCTCCCCCCTCCCCGCCCCCCTCTTCTCCCCTCCCCCCAGCCCCCATACGGCCAAAACCCCGCAGAGCACGGGCAGAAATGGCGTGCCGGAATACATCCGCCCCGCGGATCGTCTATACAGTCCGGCCGCCCGCGATCCGACGCGCCGCCATGTTTTCCCCACCCCCGGAAAGGGCCGTCTCAGTGCGCACGCTCATCGCCATCCCCGTCTTCAACGAGGCCCCCACCGTCGAGCAGGTGCTCCGCACGGTCCGTTCCTACCACCCCCACATCCTGGTCATCGACGATGGCTCCTCCGACGCCACGCCCGACATCCTCGACCGACTCCGCCCGGAACTGGGCTTTGACCTGATCCGCCACGAGGCCAACTCCGGCTACGGCCGCGCCATGCGCGAGGCCTTCGCCCGCGCCCACCGCGACGCCTACGACTGGGTCATCACCATGGACTGCGACGAGCAGCACGAGCCCGCCTCCATCCCGGCCTTCATCGAGGCCGCCGCCCGGGATGATCTCGACATCGTCTCCGGCTCGCGATACATGGACGCCCGCTACGCCGCCGACCAGCCGCCCGAAGACCGCCGCGCCATCAACGCCACCCTCACCCGGGAGATCAACGAGCGTCTGGGCCTGCACCTGACCGATTCCTTCTGCGGCTTCAAGGCGCACCGCGTCTCCGCCATGCGCCGCCTGCACCTGACCGACGACGGCTACGCCTTCCCCATGCAGCTCTGGGCCGAGGCCGCCGGCAAGAGCCTGCGCATCGGTGAGATTCCCGTCCGCCTCATTTACAAAGATCTCAACCGCACCTTCGGCGGCGGGCTGGACATCCCCACCGCCCGGCTCCGCCACTACCGCGAAGTGCTCGATGCCGCCATCGCCCGCAATCGCCAGCCCGCCTGCTGCCGCGGATCCCGGTGTGAAGGCTGACCAGCCCACCATCACGCTCCGCCCGGACCCCGTCCTCTGGCGGAGCGCGATCGCCAACACAACTTTGACAAACCCGTCCCATCCGCCCCATGCCGACGACCGGCACGCGCTGGGTCTGCCCACCGATCGCCCGATCGTGATGTCGGGCCACCAGCCGACCCTCTGGCACGCGGGGATTCTGGCCAAACTGCTGGCCGCCGCCGAACTGGCCCGCGCCACCGGCGCCCACGCGGCATGGATCGTCCCCGACATGGACGAGGTGGACCCCACCACCACCCGCGTGCCCGACGGCCGCGGCCAACAGGCCCACGCCCGCTCCCTTCGCCTCCTGACCGGCGACCCGCCCGGCCCCGGCATCCCCGCCGGCTCGCTCCCCGCCCGGGCGCCCGCTTCCCCCGCCGATCCCCATCTTCCGCGCATCGCCGACGCACTCGCGGCATTCCGCCATGAGCCAAGCCTGGCCATGCAGGTGGGCCGAGCCGTCATCCGCGCCGCCTGCGAACGCTTCGACCTGCCCGAACCCACCGTCATCAGCGCATCGGACCTGCTCCGCACCCGCGCATGGGCGGACCTGCTCCACGCCATCACGCAGAATCCCCGCGCCTGCGTCGAAGCCTACAACGCCGCCGCCCGCGAACACGCGGACGCGGAGGTGCGCGAACTCGGCATCGAGGCCGGCCGCGTCGAACTGCCGCTGTGGCGTGTCCGCCCGAACCTCCCCCGGATGGCCGTGTTCAGCGACCAGCTCGACTCCATACCCACCGACCAACTCCGCCCGCGCGCCCTGGCGATGACCGCCATCGTGCGCGCCACGCTCGCCGACCTCTTCATCCACGGCCTCGGCGGCGAACGCTACGACCGCGTCACCGAAGCCTGGCTCGACCGCTGGTCCAGCGCCCCCGCCTGGACCCTCGCGCCCACGGCGGCCGCCACCGCCGACGCATTCCCAGACCTGGGTGTGGATGCGAACGACCTGCCCGATCCCACCCGCGCCCGCTGGCTCGCCCACCACGCCCGGCACAGCCCCGCCCTGCTCGGAGATACCCAGGCCGCCCGCACCAAAGCGGACATCGTGGACCTGATCCGCGTCATGAAGGAGGATGGCAAGGACCCCGCCCCGGCCTTTGTGCAACTTCAGTCATTCCTCCGCCAGCACCGCGCCAACCACGCCCGCCGATTGGAAGAACTCGACGCCGCCGCCGACCGCGCCGACCGCCTGCGCGGGGTTCGGGATCTGGCCACGGACCGCACCTGGCCGTGGCCAACGCTCACCGCCGCCACGCTGGACGATCTGCACCAACGGATCCGCGAAGCATTCAGCCCCGCAACAATCCCCCGATGCGCCGACGCCTGTTCCTGCAAAGCCTGATCGTTCTCACCCTCGCGTGTCTGCTGACCGCCTGCGATCGGCCCGGCGTTCAACCGGCCTCCACCCGCGGCCCGAACACCACGCCGGACCGCATTGTGGTGCTGGCCCCCGCCCTGGCCGTGATCCTGCGCGACCTGGGGCTGGAAGACCGCATCGTCGGCAAGCACGCGTGGGACATCGCCCTGGGCAACTCGATCCCCACCGTCGGCACGCACGACGACCCGGACCTGGAATCCATCCTGCGATTGAACCCCACGCATGTGATCGTGCAGGACATGGAGGCACGCATCCCCGAATCACTGCGCCGGATGGCCGCCGCACAGGGCTGGCAGCTCTGGGGCTTCCCGCTGCTCACGCTCGACGACATCGCTGTGACCACCGACGAACTCTTCCTCCGGCTGATCGGCCAACCGGAACCGGACCCCACCGCCATCGACCCGACCGAGCGGCTGGCCCATGAGCGTCCCAGCGCCCGCATGGCCGATGCCTGGTCCGATCGCGGCCAACCAGCCCGAGCCGCCGGACGGATCCTTCTTCTGGCCGGTGTGGACCCCGCCGGCGCGATGGGCCCGGGGTCGTTCCATCACCAGTTGATCGAGCGGCTGGGCGCCACGCCGGCCATCACCACCGGCGGGCCGTGGCAGGAACTCGACCACGAGGACATCCTGCGCCTGGCGCCAGACGCCATCCTGCTCTTCCGCCCCGCACCCATGGACCACCACGCCATCGGCGAGCGCACACCGCCGACGGCGGCGGAAGCGATGCTGGCACTCCGCGGCATCGGCTCCCTGGACCTCCCGGCCGTGCGGTCGGGGCGCGTGGCGATCATCGACCATCCGCTGGGCCTGTTGCCCGCATCATCCTTGGCGGAGGTGGCCGACGAAATCGCCAGATTGTTCGGAACCTGGACCGGCACGCCTTAATTTTTCTTCATCTGCTTTGGATTGACCCCGGGTTCCTGTAGAATCTAATGCACGCACGGATTTCTCCGGAAGGTTTATTGCAGAGCCTTTTTGGCGTTCGCCCTGCGCTCGGACAACAAGCGCTCAAACAAGGGGACATGTCCATGCCGGATTCCATCCGCGTTCTCTGGGTTGATGACAGCCCGGACCTGCTCGGAGCCTACACAAGGCTTGTGCAGCGAACACCGGGCCTGGAGGTGATCGGAACGCTGGAGCGTGCCGACGACCTGGTCTCCGAATCCGAACGCCTCGCCCCCGATGTGGTCGTGATCGACCTCACCATGCCGGGCAAGGAACCGCTCAGCGCCGTGTCCGAGCTGTGCGGCAAGCTGCCAAACATCCGTTCGATCGTGTTCAGCGGGTATGACGACGCGGCCACGATCCAGAGCGCGGTGGATGCCGGCGCATGGGGGCTGGTGCCCAAACTCAAGGGCGGCCTGCCCGGCGATGTGGTCGGAACCATCCGGCGCGTCATCAACGGCGAGATGTGCTTTCCCGTGTCCTGATCATGTTCCGCCCCGGGTGCCGGCATCCAGGAAATGCGTTCCATGTCCTCTCCCACCACACCGAATACCGAGATCTTCCGACACCTCCGGTTTGACTCGGACTCGTCCGCCACCGAGTTCACCCGAGTCCATACGCACACCGCGCCGCGTCACGCGGTCAGGAGCGAGCGGGAAGAGCCAGAACTGGACGCGGACATGGCCCGCCTGTTCGATTGGCTGTGCAAGCGTGCCGGGGTCCGAAGCCATGACTACCGGCGGGCGGTGTTCCACCGGCGGGGCGGAGCGTGCCTGCGCACGGTGCGCTGCCCGTCATTTCGGGAAGCGCTGGCACGCGCGATCTCGCACCCGGCCCAGGCGGATCGGCTCCTTGATGCGATGATGGTGGGCGTCACATCGTTCTTCCGCGACGCGACGGTCTTCCAGGGCCTCGGAGCACTTCTTGCCCAACGCATGGCGAAGCCACCGGACGATCGCCCCGCGTGGTCCATCCGCAGCGTGGGCTGCTCGAACGGGGCCGAGCTGTACTCGTGCGCGATCCTGCTGGACCGGCTCGGCCTGCTCAACCACGCCCGTCTGGCCGGGATCGACTGCCGCCCGGGAGCCATCACCGCGGCCCGCGCCGGGCAGTATCCGACAGAAGCCGTCGCCGCGCTCGATGCGAACGCGATGCAGGCGTACTTCGTCCGCACGAGGAGCCTCGTCCGAGTGCGCCAGCACCTCGCGGATGCCTGCGCATGGTCGGTGGCCGATGCCCTGACGGACGGGACCCCGGAAGCTGAGGATGTGATCCTGTGCCGCAATCTGGCGATCTATCTCACGCCGGACAGCGCTGCGCGTCTGTGGACGCACCTGGCCTGGCAACTACGCCCAAGCGGGCTGCTGGTCGTCGGAAAAGCCGAGCAACCCCCGGCCGAATGCTTCTGGAAACTTGCCCCTTGCCTGTATGAACGGAAGGCCTGCCTCCGATGAACACCCTGCCGAAGAAGCCCAGACTGTTCTGGCTGGCCGTAGCGCTGTCCGTCCTCAGCGTGGTCGTCATGGCCACGCTGCGTCTGGTGGTGTACCCGGACGATGTGGTGCCGCTCAGTTACGCGCTCCCGCTGCTGCTGGCGTTGTGGCATCGTGACGCGCGGATTCTCTGGGCGATGACGGTGGCGTTCGTCGTGCTGGCGGTCTACAAGATGCTGCTGATCGTTCCCGATCACCGCCTGTCCCCGGCCACCCGCGCGATGTTCGCCTCCCTGCGGATGGCGAGCATCATCGTGCCCGCCGCGGTGCTGCACGCCGTGATCGTGCTCGCCGAGCGTCTGCGGACTTCCATGAGCAACCTGGAGCGGATCAACCACGAACTCGAGGCGACCAACGAGGAACTGGCGGCCCGAGAGGAGGAGATCAATCAGCAGAACGAGGAACTCCAGTCCCAGGCCATCGAGCTGGAACAGCAGGTCGAGGAGTCCGCCGCACAGTCCGAGGAACTCCAGAACCTCAACACCCAACTTTCCGAGCGGGAGCGGATGCTCAGCGACATGCTGCAGCCCTATGTCTCCGGCGGGACCGAGAAGGAAGTGCTCGCGCACATCGGGGCGAAGATCACACGCCTGCTCGGCGGGCGGGCCGTCGGCGCGACGATGTGCGAACCGTGCGGCGACGAGATGATCGTCCGCCCGCTGTTCGGCGTGGACGATACCCCATACCAGATCGCGCGCCAGCAGAGCCTGTCCGAACTCGTGGTGATGCGGAACCGCGCGGCCATGCTCGGGGATGTTTCCCTCCGCTCGGACCTGGAGTTTCCGAAGCTCCAGGATGGATCCGCCTGCTCCGTCATCGCGGCGCCCATGCGCACGCCCGACGGCGGGGCTCTTGAGGTCTACGCCGCCGTGCCCGACGCATGGTCGGAAGAGGACATCCGCCTTGTGCAGTGGATCAGCGTGCAGTGCGGGCGGCTCTGGACGAATGTGCGCCTGCGCAGCGAGATTGAACGCGACCGCGTCCTGCTGAACACACTGACCGACCACGCCAGCGTCGCCCTGTTCATGACCGACCCCCAGGGGATCTGCACCTACATGAACCCCGCGGCGGAGCGGCTCGTGTGCCGCCCGTTCTCCAAGGCGACCGGGCGCCGACTGGACGAGCTGCTGGTTTCCGCGGCATCCGAGGGTGAAGCGGATCGGGACGAGGGCCCGATGCACACCCAGCCCGGAACGCGGGATGACAGCATCGTCCAGCCCGACGGCACCATCGTGCCGGTGCTGCGCACCGTGATGCCCGTCATCAACGAGAATGGCGTGCGTTGCGTGGTGATCGAGGTTCAGGACATGAGCGAGGTGCTCGCGCACCAGAACGAGCGTGAGCGTCTGCTGCGGGCGGAGCGTGCCGCCCGGGAAGAAGCCGAGCAGGCCTGCCGCGCACGGGACGAGTTCGTGGCAACCCTCTCCCACGAGCTGCGCACCCCGCTGAACGCCGTGCTCGGCTGGGCCACCCTTCTGCGCCAGTCCGCGGACGATCCCGAGGAGGTCCGCAACGGGATCGGCGTCATCGAGCGCAACGCGCGGCACCAGGCCCAGCTGATCTCCGACCTGCTCGATGTCAGCAGCATCGCATCCGGCAAGCTTGCTCTGGACATGCAGGCTTCCGATCCCGTCCAGATCGTCAACGCGGCGATCGATTCGACATTCCCCGCGGTGCGGTCGAAGGGAATCAACCTCGTCCGTGCCTTCGATGCCGATGATGTCGTGGTCTGGACCGATCCGGACCGGATGCGCCAGGTGGTCTGGAACCTGCTGACCAACGCCGTCAAGTTCACGCCCCAGGGCGGGACCGTGCGCGTCGGCCTGTTCAGGCGGGATGACCGTCTGGTGATCGAAGTGGCCGACACCGGGCAGGGCATCGAGCCCGACCTGCTGCCTCATATGTTCGACCGGTATCGCCAGGCGGACGGTTCCTCCACGCGCCGCCAGGGCGGGCTGGGCATCGGCCTGGCGATCGTCAAGCACCTCGTGGAACTGCACGGCGGCACGGTCCAGCTCAAAAGCCCCGGGCTCGGACGCGGCACAACCTGCGTCGTTGAGCTGCCGGTCCATGACCCGACCAGCCACGAGCACGATCGCCGGATCACCATTTCCGCCTCGCCACTGTCCGCGAACCTGCCGAACCTCGAGGGGCTCGCTGTTCTGGTGGTGGACGATGAGGAGGACGCCCGCGTTTTGGTGAGCCGTCTTCTCAACGACCGAGGGGCTGATGTTCGGACCGCCGCCTCAGCGGAGGAGGCGTTCCGCCTGCTCCACGACGAACGGATCGACATCCTCATCAGCGACATCGGCATGCCGGGTGCCGACGGGTACTCGCTCATGCGCCGCGTCCGGGCGGAAGGTCCGGACCATGCCCGCCTCATCCCGTCGATCGCACTGACCGCGTTCGCCCGTTCGGCCGACCGCACCCAATCCCTGCTGGCGGGCTTTCAGGCGCATGTCAGCAAGCCCGTCGAGCCTATCGAACTCATGGCGACCATCGCAAGCCTTCGCGCCAACCTGCTCCGCCCCCCCTCCCCGGCATCTTCCTCCTCCGACCCAACGATCGAGACAGCCCGCCAGGATTGACCTCCCTCCCCACCCCCCACCCCCCACCCCC
>CAZXGL010000064.1:0-6978 GCA_964640595.1 uncultured Phycisphaeraceae bacterium
CTCCCCCCACCCATCCCTTCATACCCCCTCCCAGTCCCCCGGCGTACGATGACTGGTGCGTCGATCCGTTCGCAGTTCCAGAACCCGGTTTTCCGAGTATCTCCGCAAGCGGCGAGGCCGTACGGCTGAGGAGCGGGTTCATGAACGCGTGGACCAGTCCTCCGAGGAGAAGCGGGCGGCGCGGGCGAAACGCTCGTTCAAGGGGCTGTTCGTGGCCTTCTGGTCCCTGCTCGCGGGGCACCGGGGCACGGTCATCCTGTCGCTCTGCACGCTGAGTGTGGCGGTTTGGCTTGGGCTGCTGATGCCGCTCTCGACCAAGATCGCCCTGGACTACATCATCACGGACCACCCCGGCCCGACCGGGCTGCCCGCGGTTGTGCAGGAAAACCTCGGGCCGTTCGAGTCGGAACGGGCCGACCGGGTGCGGCTGATCTGGATGCTTGGCGCGGGCATGTTCGGCGTGACGGCCCTGTCCATCGCGTTCGGGCTGTGGGGGCGGTGGCAGTGCACGCGGATCACCAAAAGGGTGCAGGTGGGGCTGCGCCGGCGGGTGTTCGAGCACGCCAGCCGCCTGCCGCTGCACCGCATCCACGCGATGAAGGCGGGGGGTGTGTCATCCATCCTGCGCGAGGACGCGGGCAATGTGGGCGACCTGATCTTCTCACTGGTCTATAACCCGTGGCGGGCCATCACCCAGCTCTTCGGCACGCTGATCGTGCTGCTTCTGATCGACTGGCGGCTGGTGGTGGGCGCGATCGCGATCGGGCCGCTGGTGTGGGGCACGCACAAGACCTGGATCACGCGGATCCGACCGCTGTACCGCGACATCCGCGAGCGTCGTCAGGGCATCGATGCGATGAGCACGGAGTCCTTCGGCGGGATGCGCGTGGTGCGGGCGTTCAACCGGCGGCACGCCGAGGCCGCCCGCTTCACCACCGAGGGCCACCTGCTGGCCCGCCAGGAACTGCACACCTGGTGGTGGGCACGCTGCATCGAGATGATCTGGGAACTGATCATCCCGATCGCCTCCATCGGCGTGCTGCTGTATGGTGGCACGGCGGTGATCGACGGGCGGCTGACGGTGGGCGACCTGATGGCCTTCACCGCCTACCTGCTCGCCCTGCTCGGGCCGCTGGAGGCGCTGGTCTCCACCGCGACCAATGTGCAGACCAATCTGGCCGCGCTGGACCGGGTGCTGGACCTGCTGGCCGAGCCGAAGGAGTTTGACAAGGCCGCACCGAACCGGACGATCACGCCCGCGGCGGTGCAGGGACGGATCACGCTCGAAGGGGTGGGGTACGCGTATCCGAAGCGTGTGGAGGGCGGCGCGAGGCCGGGCGGGGGGATGGCAAACGCCGAAGAACGGGGCGAGCCGGTGCTGCACGGCGTGGACCTGGATGTGCGTCCCGGGGAGACGATCGCGCTGGTCGGCATGTCCGGTGCGGGCAAGACCACGCTTTGCAACCTGATCGCCCGCTTCGACGACCCAACCCAGGGGCGCATCCTCCTCGACGGGATCGACCTGCGGGACATCCCAGTGGAGCAGTACCGCGCTCTGCTGGGCGTGGTGGAGCAGGATGTGTTCCTGTTCGACGGGTCCATCGCGGAGAACATCGGGTATGCACGGCGGAAGACCACGATGGACGACATCATGGCCGCGGCACGGGCCGCCAACGCCCACGGGTTCATCACGGAGCTGGAACAGGGCTACGACACGCTCATCGGCGAGCGCGGCGTGCGACTTTCCGGCGGGCAGAAGCAGCGCCTGGCCATCGCCCGCGCCATCCTGGCCGACCCCAAGATCCTGATCCTCGACGAGGCCACCAGCTCGCTGGATTCCGAATCCGAACGGCTGATCCAACGCTCCCTCGGCCGGCTGATGAAGGGGCGGACCAGCTTCGTCATCGCCCATCGCCTGAGCACCATCCGCTTCGCCACCCGCATCGTGGTGCTCGAACACGGGACCGTGCGCGAGGTGGGCACGCACGACGAACTTCTGGCGCGGGATGGGCGGTACGCGGAGTTGTTGAAGATTCAGCTGGAGGGGAGCGACGCGGAGGGTGGCGAGGCGATGACCCGATAGTGGTGAGTATTGGACCTCAATATGTAAAATGCTTGATCTGCTCGCCCTGGGTTCCGATGCGGGTCATGGCCTCGATGCCGATGTCCAGGTGCATTTTGACATAGCGCTCGGTGACGGCACGGTCGGAGGCCTCGGTCTTGACGCCCTCGGGGGTGGTGGGGACATCGGAGACGAGCAGGAGCGCGCCGCGGGCGATGCCGTTGTGGTGGCCCACGATGAAGACCGTGGCCGTCTCCATGTCGATGGCCAGGCAGGTCATGCGCTTGAGGCGGCCGAGGAACTTCTTGTCGTGCTCCCACACGCGGCGGTTGGTGGTGTAGACCACGCCGGTGCGGTACTCCAGGCCGCGCTCGACGATCTTGTCCGAGACGAACTTGTGGAGCTTGAAGCTGGGCAGGGCGGGGACCTCGCGCGGGAAGTAGTCGTCGCTGGTTCCCTCGCCGCGGATGGCGGCGATGGGCAGCACGAAGTGGCCGATCTCGGTCGAGTGCTTCAGACCGCCGCACTTGCCCAGGAACAGCACGCCCTCGGGCGTCTTGGCGCTGAGCAGGTCCATGACCGTGGCGGCGTTGGGTGAGCCGATGCCGAAGTTGATGATGGTCAGGCCGCGGTCGTTGGTGGCGGCCTGCATGGCCCGGCCCTGGCCGTACACATCGCAGCCGAACCGCTCGGCAAAGCGGCCGACATAGTCGGAGAAGTTGGTCAGCAGCACATAGTCGCCGAACCGATCCAGCGGCATGCCGGTATAACGGGGCAGCCAGTTCTTCGCGATGTCGAGTTTGGTCTCCACGGCCCCGCTCCGCCTTTCCTCACCCTCCCCCACTCCGTCTCTGTCTTCTCTCCGTCTCTTCCCCTGCCCCCAGCATACGAAAACACGCCCTGCCTCACCGGCGGGGCGTGTTTCAGAATAGGGGATCCCAGACTCGAACTGGAACTAACAGAATCAGAATCTGTCGTGCTACCAATTACACCAATCCCCCGGCCAAAGCCGGTCCGGGCACGCGGCCCGGGAACAAGTGTAGCCCCCGCCCGCACGCCCGCCAATTGCCTCTCCGCATGCTTCCCCCGGGCCGGGCCTGTGGTAGGCTTTTGGCATGACCCGAACCGCCGCCAACCTGATCGCCCTCCTGCTGCTCCTCCTGACGGCCGCGACCGCCCCGGCTTCACCCTTGTCCCCCCCGGTTCCGGCTGGGCGGGATCCGGGCCTGTGGGCGTTCATGTCCCGCTATCTGGAAGCGATGCACGAGCGCAGCCCGGAGTGGATCGGGCCGAACTTCGGGGATGAGCGGTTGAACGATCGTTTGGGGGATGTCTCCGCCGCGGCCAATCTGGCCTGGGACGAGCGGGTGGTCGCCTTCCGCCTGGAACTCGAACGCCTGCCCCGCACGGGCTTCAGCGAGGCGGATCAACTAGACGCGGACCTGCTGATCTTTGATCTGGACCGTCAGATCGCGGGGGCGCGGTTCCGGGATTGGCAGACCCCGATCAGCTCGCAGGGAGGGCCGCAGGTCTGGCTGCCGCAGCTTTCCGCCCAGTTGCCCATGCGGACGGACGCGCACCGGAAGGACTATCTGACGCGACTCAAGCAGGTGCCCATCGTGGTGGGCGACACGATCGAGAACATGCGGCACGGGATCGGTGAAGGGCGGGTGCCGCCGGTTGCTTCCGTGGAGTCCGCGGTGGCGCAGGCACTGGCGCAGGGTTCACCGGATTACCTGCGTGATCCCGCGACCAGCCCGTTCTACCGCCCGTTCCTGACCATCGACCAGAACTCCGAACTCGCCCGAGAGGCGCGGGCGGTGATCGTCGAGCGGATCGTGCCCGTGTACCAGGAACTCGCGTTGTTCCTGCGGAACGAGTACCTGCCCGCGTGCCGCGGATCGGTGGCGATCTCGGACGGGATCGACGGACGGGCCGCGTATGACTATGCGTTGACCGTGCACACCACGCTGCCGGACATCACGGCCGAGACGATCCACAGGATCGGATTGGAGCAGGCGGCCCGCATCCGCGCGGAGATGATGGCGGTGATCGCCCGCACCGACTGGACGGGCAACCAGTCCGCGTGGGAGTCCGATCAGGATAAGTTCGCGGCCTTCACCGAGCACCTCCGCACCGATCCGCGTTTCTACTTCACCGACCCGGAGGAACTACTCAACGCCTACAAGATCGCCAGCAAGAACATCGACGGGGAGATGCCCCGCCTGTTCGGGCGTCTGCCGCGTCTTTCATACGGCGTGACGCCGATCCCGACCTTCGCCGCCAGGGCCGCGCCCACGGCGTACTACTACCCCGGGTCACTCGAAGCGGGCATCCCCGGCAACTTCATGGCCAACCTCACCAGCCTGGAACAACGCCCGAAGTACGACATCGTGGCCCTGACCCTGCACGAGGCCGTGCCGGGGCACCACCACCAGATCGCCCTGGCGCAGGAGCTTGAAGGTCAGCACCCCCTGCGCTCCACCTTCGGGTTCACCGCGTTCGTCGAGGGCTGGGCGCTGTACGCCGAGCGCCTGGGCCTGGAGGTCGGCGGCCCGCCTGGGCAGGGCCTGTACGCGGACCCCTACGACGACTTCGGACGCCTGAACTTTGAGATGTGGCGGGCCATGCGGCTGGTGGTGGACACCGGCCTGCACGCGCTGGGCTGGACGCGGCACGAAGCCCTCGACTTTATGACCGCCAACAGCGCGCTCTCGGCCCACAACATCGCGTCCGAAGTGGACCGCTACATCGGCTGGCCCGGGCAGGCGACGGGCTACATGATGGGCCAGCTCCGCATCCGCGCGATGCGGACACGGGCCGAGCGGGATCTGGGAGAGCGGTTCGACCTGCGGGCCTTCCACGACGCGCTGCTCGACGGGGGCGCGCTGCCGATGCCGGTGCTGGAAGCCAAGATCGACCGCTGGATCGCAGGGCAGCGAAGGTGAGATGGACCGGACTTGGATCTCTGATGCGATCCGTACCACGCCGCGGAGGGACGCGGGAGAGTGGCCCAACCGCTGATCGCTTCGAAGCTGGAGGACCGTTGTGAGGGGGGCGTGAAGAGCGGAATGGAAATCCGCCTTTCCATAGCCCATCCGGGACAGAGGAGATGGGGCCCATCTCATCAACGGGTTTTGCTCGGCCTTTGGCTTTGCTCCACCCTTAAAAACCATCGCCAGCCCCTTCCGGGCCGGGGAACAGGGGCTGTGGACGATCCAGGACCCCTGTGGCGTATCCGCTTTTCACGCCTAGACTTGGGGCTATGCCAGTCCCCCGCGTCGCCATTGTCGGTCGCCCCAATGTGGGCAAGAGTTCGCTGCTCAACCTGATCGCCCAGGAGCGGATCGCCATTGTCGATCCCACACCGGGGGTGACCCGGGACCGGCTGTCCGTGATCGTGGACCTGCAGCCGCCGGATCAGGTGGGGCCGGTCAAGCCGGTGGAGCTGACGGACACCGGGGGCTTCGGCGTGTATGTGGCCGAGGACGGTCGGTACAACGAGGTGGGGGAGGACCTGGCCAGCCTGACCAAGGACATCGAGGCCCAGATCGCCGCGGCCGTGTCGGGGGCGGACCTGATCCTGTTTGCGGTGGATGTGCAGGCGGGCATCACGCCGCAGGACGAGGCCATCGCCCGGATGCTGCGGGAGCAGAAACTGGGTCGCCGGGATGCCAAGGGGATGGGCAAGTACGAGCTGACCCCGGTTCGGGTGGTGGGCACCAAGTGCGACGGGCAGAAGTGGGAACCCCACGGGTATGAACTGTCGGCGCTGGGCTTTGACGAGCCCCTGCTGATCAGCTCGACCTCCAAGTACTTCCGGCGCGACTTTCTGGACAAGCTGTACGACCTGGTGCCGCTGGCCGAGGAAGGCCCGGTGCCGGAGGCGGACCTGAAGGTAGCCATCGTCGGCAAGCGCAACGCGGGCAAGAGCACGCTGATCAACGCGCTGGCGGGCGAGCCGCGGGTGATCGTGTCGGAGATCGCCGGGACCACGCGGGACGCCATCGATGTGAAGTTCGAGTATGACGGTAAGAGCGTGGTGGCCATCGACACGGCCGGCCTGCGCCGCAAGAAGAGCTTTCAGGACCAGATCGAGTGGTACGCGCTGGACCGTGCCCAGCGGGCCATCGACCGGTGCGATGTGGTGCTGCTGCTGCTGGACGCTTCCGAGCCGATCTCGCAGGTGGACGAGCACCTGGCGCAGATGATCGTCAAGAGCTGGAAGCCGGTGGTGATCGTGGTGAACAAGTGGGACTTGGCCGAGGGCCGGTCCGACGACAAGGGCCGGGCCGCCACGCCGGAGCGCTACGAGGAATACATCCGCAAGGAACTCAAGGGGCTGAGCTTCGCGCCCATCGCCATCATGAGCGCCAAGGACGGCCTGAACATCCGCGAGACGCTGGATGTGGCGTTCGATCTGAACGAGCAGGCCTCCACCCGGGTGGGCACCGGGCAGCTCAACCGGATCGTGCGTGAGATCGTGGGCGAACGCGGCCCGACCAACCGCTACGGCTCCGAGGCCCGGGTGTACTTCGCCAGCCAGGTCAAGACCTATCCCCCCACCATCGTGATGGTGGTCAACGATCCGGACCGGTTCACGCAGAACTACGAGCGGTACTTGCTCAACCGCTTCCGCGAGACGCTGCCCTTTGACGAGGTGCCGATCCGCATCATCCTGCGGTCCAAGAGCCGGGTGGAGAAACGGGCCGCGGGCACCACCGGAAGCGGCAAGGACACCCTGCACATGCCGGACCGGTTCACCGGGGAGTTCGATACCGACCTGCCCGTGGAGATGATCGACACCGAAGCGCTGCTGGCCGACCTGCCGGACGACGCGCAGGCTTACTTCGACGATTGAGCCCCCCCCCCCCCCCCCCCCCCCCCCCCCCCCCCCCCCCCCCCCCCCCCCCCCC
>CAZXGL010000065.1:0-5873 GCA_964640595.1 uncultured Phycisphaeraceae bacterium
GGGGGGGGGGGGTGGGGGGGGTTAATCCGCGAGGAGTGCGTCGAGCAGTTCAGGCACGCCCTGGCCGCGGGTGGCGACGGTCTCGAAGATCCGGCGACGCCCGGCCACATCGCGCAGATCACGCACCAGCTCGTTCTCGCCGGGGTGGTCCGCCTTGTTGCAGACGAACAGGTCGGCAATCTCCAGAATGCCGGCCTTGTCCATCTGGACGGCATCTCCCATGCCCGGGGTGAGGACCACGGCCGTGCGATCGACATGCTCGCGGACCAATGTCTCGTTCTGGCCCGCACCCACGGTCTCGACGAACACCGTGTCGAAGGGGGCATCGCCCGGGCAACCGCCGATCAGTTCGATCACGCGATCGAGTCCGTGATAGTCCTCGCCACGGATGGCAAGCGAGCGATAGAAGACCTTTTCGCCCAGGTTGTTGAAGTCCACGCGGAGACGGTCGCCCAGGAGCGCGCCGCCGGTGATGGGGCTTTTGGGGTCGAAGGCGATGACCGCGCAGCGTCCCAAGGAGGGGTCTTTCTCCGCGCGGCGGGTGTATTCGCCGGCAAGCTGGGCCACCAGTGTGCTCTTGCCCGCCCCGGGGGAGCCGGTCAGCCCGATCACCCGCACGGGGCGGCGGAGAGCGGTACCCGGGCGGAGGGTCTTCTCATCGTGAACGATCGAGATGTCGCGTGCGAGTTGGGCTGTCGGGTGCGAGCCGGGCACGGTCGGCTCCATCGGGCGAACACAGGCCTTGACCGCCTCGACCACATCCAGCAGGCCGGTTCCCGTCGGGAAGCAGGCCCGCACGCCGAGTTCCTTGAGCTTGGGGATATCCTCGGCCGGGAGGATGCCGCCCATCAGCACCGGGATGTCGGGCCGGCCCACGCGGGCGAGTTCCTCGACCAGTTTCGGGCCAAGCACCATGTGCGAGTTGCTCATCATCGAGGCGGCGATGCAGTCCACATCCTCGTCCCGTGCCGAGACCGCCAGGCTGGCCGGCGTCTGCCAGAGGCCCGAGTAGATCACATGGACGCCCGAATCCCGCAGAGCCCGGGCGATGACCTTGACGCCCCGATCGTGCCCGTCCAGGCCCATCTTGCCCAGCAGCACCCGCGGGCGATGGTCCAACCCCTTGCACCGGTCGATCTTCTCGAACTCACTGGTCGCCGTTCCGAGCTGCTGCGCCATGATCTGATTCCCTCGTCCCGGGCCAAGCCCCGGGCAGGGATGGTAGGGGTTGCGGCCCTTGCATCCCCAGCCCTCCCGTCTACGGTTCTCCCGCTTCTTGACTCCCCCCCCCCGGCCCCGCCCCCGCCCCGCCCTTCTCCCGAGCTTTCCGGTGTCCCGTTCACGCCCCCGCATCATCCAGCGAGCCGAGCCCCGACGCGATGATCCCCGGGCACGGTTCCTCATTGAGCTGGCACGGGCTCTGGGCACTTACGGGGTAGCCGCCTATCGACTGGAGGAGGCCATCAAGACCGCGGGCGAGGCCATGGGCCTCCGCACGCAAACATTCTCGACGCCGACCTCCGTTTTTGTTTCGGTCGAGATTGGTGAAAAGCGGGAAACCATGCTCGCCCGGATCGACCCTCGCGGGCCGGACCTGTCCAAGATCGTGTCGCTCGATGAGATCCTGCAGCGAGTGGCCCAGCACCAGATCAACCCCGCCAAGGGAACCCGGCTGGTCAAAAGGGTCGTCTTCCGCAAGAACCTCTATCCGGCCTGGTTGCACATCATCGCCTTCGCGGTTGCGGCCACGGGCGTGGCCCGGTTCTTTGGGGGTGGATGGAACGAGCTGATGGCGGCCGCCATGACCGGGCTCGGGGTGGGATCGCTTGCGCACCTAGCCAACCGAAAGCGCAACGCCGCCCGGTTGCTCGAGTTCGCGGCCGGGGCCGCCGCCGCCGTGTTGGCATCGCTGGCCACGGTGGTGGTGGGGCCGGTTTCAATCCAGCTTGTGACCATCGCGGGGCTGATCGTGCTGATGCCCGGCATGACCATCACCACGGCCATGGCCGAACTGGCCACACGCAACCTCGTGTCAGGAACGGCCCGGATGGTCGGCGCGATCACGATCCTGCTGTCGATCGGGTTCGGCGTGGCCGTGGGCCGACGGTTGGCCGGTCATCTGCCGGGTGGGTTTGATGAGATGCCCACGACACCGGCGATCTGGTCGGAAGTTCTGGCCGCGTTCATCGCTCCGATGGGCTTCGTGGTGCTGCTCAATGCCCGTATGCGCGATGCGCTGGCGATGGTGCCCGCGGGAGCTGGCTCGTTCGTGCTGGCCCGTGTGCTGACCGCGGAGATCGGGGCGGACCTTGGTGTGTGCGCCACGGCCGCGATCATCGGGATCGCGGGAAACCTCTACCAGCGTTTGCACAATCTTCCCGCCTCCACCGTGATCTTCCCCGGTCTGCTGATGCTGGTGCCCGGCACGCTGGGGTATCGGAGTTTCGAGTTGTTCCTGATCGAGGACACCGTGACGGGCACACAGACCGCGTTCCGTGTGCTGGTCACGGCGTTGGCGCTGGTGGCTGGGCTGTTGCTGGCGAATGTGGCTGCGCCGCCGCGTCGGTCGTTGTGATGCGGTCGCCGCTTTCAGGTCACGCCCACGATGAGTCTTCGAATCGTGGGGTTCCCACGGCCGCATGACAAGCTCGGAGTGTAACGGAAGGCCGGCCGACTGAAAGTGAGCATCACGGGGAGAAGAGAAGAACCCCACGATTCGAAGACTCATCGTGGGCGTGAAGGGGGGAGGGGGGGGGGTCATCCGCCGAAGGTCGGGTCGATGTTCAGACCGCCTGAGCCGCCCGGTCGGAAGACGATGCCGAAGCTGGTTTCGTCCCGGATGTTGTCGTAGTTGAAGCTGATCCCGAGCGTGCCAACCTGGAAGCGGCGTTGGAGCAGGGCCGTGAAGTTCTGGAAGTCGTCCAGGTCGAAGTTGTAGGTCGCGCCCGTGTTGATCGAGTATTTTTCCGTCAGGCGGTAGCGTGCGCTGACCGCTCCGTAGGTGGCGTCCAGGGGTTCGATGCGGCGCATCTCGAAGCTGGTCTGGAATCCGGGCCGGTGTTCGATGAGGACGCCGCCGGAACTGCGGGCGAAGTGGTTCTCTTCCAGGTCGTAAACCGTCTCGCCGGCGATGGCGAGGACCTCGGTCGGATGCCAGATCATGCTCGCGCCGAGATACTCGCCCGGGTTGCTCAGCTCGGGGCGCGCGCTGTACCAGCGCGGGATGGGGCTCTGGCCCGCTGCGTTGTCGGACCAGACATACTCGGTGCGGACTTTGAGGACATCGGTATCGCGCCAGCGTCCCACCCCGCCGCGTTTGGTCTGCCAGGTCTGGTCGACGGCCGCGCGGAGCATGCCGCCGGAGGCGATGTTCTCGACATCATCGTCGTAGACGGGCAGGTCCTCGCGGTCGATGTTGGTGTCCGCCCCCCACACGGTCAGCGAGGGTTCGATGATGTGCCGGACGCGGTGGATATCCAGGAACCGCGACTCCGCGTTGTTGTCGATCTTCTGCAGCACGGTGGAGAAGGTCACGCCGCCCGCGCCCCACAGGCGAGTCTCGTCGTCCTCGTCGGGGCTGAAGTCCTCGAAATCCGTGTCATACGCGGTGATCCGTCCGACCACGAAGGGGGTGACCCGCAGCGGGCCGAACGAGAGGGTGGCCACCAGTTCGTGGCGTGTATCCAGGCGTGTCACGGCGTCATCGTGCATGCCCGCGGCCCGCAGGACATCGCCCATGGACTCTCCGGGCAGTGTTCCGAAAGCGTCGTCGGCCAGGGTGTTGGTGGTGAACCCATAGTCCTCGGCCGCCACATCGCTGAAACGCATGCGAAGAGAACCGGCCCGCGCCTCGAACCCGTAGGCCAGCACGCCGGGCAGGGTTTCCTCGAAGACATCGCGCATGCCCCACACGAAGCGTGCCTCGGGCTGCCGCTCCACGCGGTAGCCCTGCGATTGCAGCAGATGCTCGGCGGCGATGAAGTCGCCCTGCGCGGCGGACACTTCCAGCGCGAAGTTGGTCTGCTCACCAGCGCGTTCGAGGATCAGGCGGTTGCGGAAATCCTCGGTTTCCTTGCCCAGGGTCTGAAAAATCGCCGGGACGAACGCCTCATCGGAGATGTAGCTCAGCTCCGTGACCAGGTTCCAGTTTTCGCGGAAGTTCCACAGATCCTGGGCAACGACGATGCCGCGGGTCTCACCGTCACGGTCGATGCGTGTGCCTCTTGCCAGACGGTCCCGTCCGGTGTCGTCGGGGAAGAGATAGGCGAAGATCCCGCCCCGGTGGCCGTTGCGTTGCCAGTCACCGTTCAGACCGAGCGCGACACCGCGGTCGAAGTAGTAATCCAGCAGCAGGCTGAGGTCCACGCCCGGCCAGTCCTGGCCGAGCAGGGCGGCCAGATTCCATTCCGTTTCGATGGCCGTGCCATTGCGGTTGGAATCCGAGATCCGCACCTGGCGCAGCGGGAAGTCGTCGGGATCCCCCGCAAAGCCGGGCAGCCAGAGCACCGGAACGCCAAGCGCGTTCAGTGTGACGCTCCTGGCCCGCACCTTGACGCGTTGCTCGTCCATCGGGTCGCCGTCCGGCCCGATGGCTCCGCCCGTGGCATCCGCCGAGCGGCCCTCGTTTTCCAGACGCACCTCGAGATCGCGGATCCCGATGAAGAAATCGGGTTCGAAGAACGGGCTGTTGGACAGGCGTGACCGCTCCGCGCTGAACACGCGGTCCGACTCCTGACGCACCGCCTGGGCGCGGACATACACCGGCATGCCGGTGCGGTCGTCCGTGGTCCAGAACACCGCGTCGAGCATCAATGCCCGCCCGCGTTCCACATCCAGATACACCCGCGGGGAGCGCACCGTCCAACGCTCGTCCCCGCCCATGACGCCGCCCTCGAGATAAATCCCCTCGATCTGGCCCGCATCAAGACGGGTGAGCGTGCGATCCAGCGGGCCGTCCTTGAGGAAGATCACGGCCCGTTCGGCCTTCATCTCCATCGAGCGTCCTGTCGCGGGCTCCTGGTACTGGAGCACGATCCCGCCGGTGGCGGTGATGGTCGCGGGCTGGGCGTCGGCACCGTCCTCTCCGCCCTCGATCACGATCCGGTCGCCGACATAGAACGAGAAGATCCCGTTCGGGCGGAAGACCGGCTGGGGGCCCGCGGGCGGTACTCCCCGCACCACCGGCGCGGTTTCACTCGGGCGGGTCGTTTCGCCGGGTTGGGTGGAGGGACGCGGAGAAGGAGTGACGCCGTCCCGGACGATCGCGGGCGTGCCCTCGGGGGTCTCGCCGAGCACACGGGCCGCGAAGACCGTGCGGGCCTCTTCATGGAATGCCGCGGTGGTAGCTGCTGGGCCTCGCCCAGCGGGTGGGGGCCCGTCAAATCGGGCATCCAGCCGCACGCGGAGCGGCTCCCGCACGCGCACCACGCCGCGAACGGGCAGCATCTCCGCCCGGATGTCGATGGCCCCCGCATCCGCGCGGACACCGCGGAAGACACCGAAGATCTGGTATTCATCCCCCCCGAGGGGCTCCAGCCAGAGGGAGGCCGCCTGTGCGTGGAACTCATCTCCGCCGAGCACCACGCGGACATCGGTGTCCAGCACGATGCGGTGGGTGGTTCCTTCCCGCCAGAGCCAGCCGGCGCGCCCGGCCAGGTCGATGATGCCCTCCGCGGGTTGGATCGGGAACCGCACCCCGCCGAAGGCATCGGCTTGATCCTGCGTGCGTGTCTGGCCGAAGGCCGGAGCTCCGAGACCCGCCGCCGCGACCAAGCACATCGCGAGCAGGGACCGGATGGCGGGCACGGGTCGTTTCAAGGTCGCATCCTGCGGCGTGGCGGGTGGTGGTGTGTGGGGGGGACTGGGGGGCTGCG
>CAZXGL010000066.1:0-5854 GCA_964640595.1 uncultured Phycisphaeraceae bacterium
GTTTACGGCGTGGACTACCAGGGTATCTAATCCTGTTTGCTCCCCACGCTTTCGTACATGAGCGTCAGAACAGGCCCAGTCAGCTGCCTTCGCCATTGGCGTTCCCATGAATATCTACGCATTTCACCGCTCCACTCATGGTTCCACTGACCCCTACCTGCCTCAAGCCCTGTGGTTCGCCGTGCAGTTCCCCGGTTAAGCCGAGGGATTTCACACGACGCCTTCAGGGCCGCCTGCGTACGCTTTAAGCCCAGTGATTCCGATTAACGCTCGGGCCCTCTGTATTACCGCGGCTGCTGGCACAGAGTTAGCCGGCCCTTCCTTTGGGTCTGGTCATTATTCCTAAACCCTGACAGTGGTTTACACGTCGAAGACGCTTCATCCCACACGCGGCATTGCTCCGTCAGACTTTCGTCCATTGCGGAAGATTCGTTACTGCAGCCTCCCGTAGGAGTCCGGGCAGTGTCTCAGTCCCGATGCGGCGGGTCGTGCTCTCACACCCGCTACCCGTCTTCGGCTTGGTGGGCCATTACCCCGCCAACTACCTGATAGGACGATCGCCGCTCCCAAGGCGGTAAACCTTTTCTCCGTAGAGGACATGGGGTATTACCGTGGGTTTCCCCACGCTATCCCCCACCTCGGGGTACGTTCGATCGTATTCCTCGCCCTTTCGCCACTTTCCCCGAAGGGATCGTTCGACTTGCATGTTTTAACCATGCCGCCAGCGTTCAATCTGAGCCAGGATCAAACTCTTCAGTTGAATATTGTTGCAGACGAACAGCCGAAGCCATCCGCCATACGCATCAAATGAAGCCGATCCGACTTACCCCGCCCGTGCCTTGTTTCCAAGGGCGACGCGGGGCCGGTCTTCATCAAGCCGAAGCCTGATGCCCGGGTCGGCTAGACCCGGGTAAGTTCAAACCAACACTCAAAGTGTCAGTCCATTTCAAATGAAATAGGGCTTTCCACTTCGCACAAGAATGCTGGCGTCGGTGAGCGCTGTGACCTGCTCTCCGACCCGTTTATTCGGCCACCATCGCTCCGGGGAGCCCGGCTGTGCAGCCGGTATGATGGCCATCGCATTCTCGCGGTGGACCCAACTGTTCACTTGCCACAGAAGCAGGTTCTTGTGGACATCAGCCCCTTCGAACCATCTTGCCGCCGTTTTTAGCGGCGGGGGAGAGTGTAGTCCGCCACCACGCAAGGTCAAACCGCGAACGCAAAACTCTTCGCGATTTTCTCATGCTCCCCATCAAGCACCCCCCCGGAACCGGCAACCCACGCGCGATTCCCGCGCCGATCCGTCGCAACCAACGCCGTCAGCCCCCAAATTTCAATCCCGGCTCCGGCAATCACCCGCACTGCCCGGCACGCCGCAGTCATCGTTGCCCCCGTCGTCCGCACATCGTCCAGCACCACCACCGCCCGCACCCCTTCCAGCTTGTCCATTCCCCCCGGTTTTCCCCTTTTAATCCACGGTTTCCGCGTGACCCGCGGTCGGAAAGCCCCTCGCACATTCGCGGCACGGGCCGTTGCGCTCAGCCCCACCTGAGCCGGCGTATGCCGACGGGACAGCCCCCGCACCACCCGGACTCCGGCCTTCCGCCCGGCTGCTTCGGCCAGAACCCAGGTGTGATCGATCCCGCGCTCCATCCGCCGCCGCCAGCTTGAGGGCACCGGCACCAGAACCACCTCTCCGGGCCGAAACCCACCGGCGTCCATGACATCCCGCAGCCGCTCCCCGAGTGCCGCCCCCAGCTCCATCCCCGTCCGGCGCCACCGCCCGAACTTCAGCTCCATCACCGCCGCCCTGGCCCCGCCCTCATACACCCCCAGGCGAGCCGCCCGATCCCACGCCAGCCGCTTTTCTCGACAACTCCCGCAGCCTGTTCCATCCACCTCGTGCGGCCCCACCGAGTCGGCGCACCGCCAGCAGAACGCCCCGAACCCATCCGCCCGCCACCCCGTCGCCCGGGCCCACCGCGCGAAACTCACCGACCGCATGCCCAGCAGATCCGTCTCCACCCGCGCCATCCAGCCCGGTGGAACCGCGCCCGGCTCCACCGCGACATCCACCGGCAGATCCACCGTGATCGCCTCGTCGGATCCCTCCGCGTCCCGTGGCGGCCACACAAACGCGTCCGTTGCATCCGAACGGGCATCACCCGGGCTCATCGCGTCTCCGCCCCGCCCAGCCGTCCGCGGCACAGATCGGCCCGGCTCGACCGGCGTTCGTGCGGATTGAGCGTCCGTCCCACCGCCCGCTGCAAGTGCCCGGGCTGCACCGCCAGCAGCAGCCCGTGGACCTGCTCAAGCGTCACATCATGCAGCAACCCGCCGACGATCCCGAGACGAACCAGGCCGAGCAGCTCCATCGATTCGCTGGATCGCAGCAGCCGCGCGTGACGCAGCGTTCCCAGCGCTCTGGCCACCGCGTCGTGCGTGCTCTCGCGCCGATCGCTCATCAGTTTCTGGCGTGCGTGCCGTTCATACCCCACCAGACGCGGGATGATCTCGTCGTTGATCTCTTTCAGCAGCAGCGCGTCCGTCTTGCCCAGCGTCGTCTGGTTGGAGATCTGGTAGAACTCGCCCGCCGCCTCCGACCCCTCGCCATAAAAACCACGCACCGCCAGCCCCATGTCATGGGCCGCACGGCTGGCCTTCTCCAACTCCCCCGTCATCTTCAGCCCCGGCAGGTGCAGCATCACACTGAGTCGCAGTCCCGTGCCCACATTGGTGGGGCACGCCGTCAGATAGCCGAACCGCTTGTGGAACGCGAAATCCAGCCCGCGTTCCAGCTCGTCGTCCACCCCGTCCACATCCACCATGCACGCATCCAACGACAGCCCGCTGCGGATCGACTGGATGCGCAGGTGATCCTCCTCGTTGACCATCACCGACACCCGCTCCTCGGGCAGCACCACCGCCACCCCCCGGGGCTCATCCGCCCCCCCCGCCCCCCCTCCGCCGCCCTTCCCCGCGCTCCCCCCGATCACCGTCAGTTTTCCCTTGGCGTGGTTGCGGCTGATCAACTGCCGTTCCACCAGCAGATCCCGCTCGTCATGGCTGGTGCCGTGCAGATCCACCCACAGCACGCGCCGCCCCTCACCCACGGGCAACGCCAGCAGCCGGCGGCGGCACAGATCCAGGATCTGCGTCCGATCCACGCGTCCGGCCGTGGTCATGAACGGGAACCCGGCCAGGTTCCGCGCCACCCGCACGCGTGACGACAGCACCACATCCGAACAATCGCCCTCACCCCGCAGCCACTCGGCCGCCCGATCCGGCATCGCCCCCGACGGCACGCCCGAGGGCACGCCAGATGGCGAGGGCCGTGCAACCGACGGGTCCGGATTGGGGTCGGTCCGATCTTTCAAGCGTTGCCCGCATCCTGAAGGAGGTCCGTCACGCGGTTCAGTTCATCGCGCAGCATCGCCGCACGCTCATAATCCTCATCCCGCACGGCCTTGGCCAGCGCCTTCCGGATCGACTCCAACCGTTCCTCCCGCTCCCGTGCCGACCCGAGCAGCACCTCCACCCGGTCCCGGTCGCCCAGTGACCGGCAGTCCCGCAGCGCCCGCCGCGGGAACTTGCCGACATGGTGGCACGCTCCCTCGTGCGCCCGCTCGATCAGCGGGCCAAGCCGATCGACAAACGCGTCGTAGCACGCCGGGCAGCCCAGCAGGCCGGACTCCTTGAACGCGGCGTAGGTTGTCCCGCAACCCGCACAGCGGGTGATGGCCTTCGCCATGGTGGTGGGGGGCGTGGCGGCTGATGAAGCCTGCGCGGAGGAGACTTCCTGCTTGGCGGCGTCCCCCTGCCCGCCCGATGGCCCACCGGACGCCCCCTGGTCCGGGCCGGGCGGATGGTGCGGCCCCAGCATGAACCCCGTGATGAGCTGCGCAATCGGCAGATGCGGGTCCGCCGACAACCCGACCTGCCGGGCGCAGGCCTCGCAGAGGTGGCGTTCCTGCTTCTTGCCTTGCGCGATGATGACCTCGTGGATGGTCGCTTCGCGTTCACAGCGCTCGCAGCGCATCGCGGGCCTCCGTTCCCTGTGCGGTCCATCGTACCAAAAAACGAGCCCAAGAAAAAGCCGCCCGTCAAAGATCGGGCGGCTTTCATACTTGAACAGGGGGGAAAAAGCAGGAAGGGGTGAGAAAGGGGGGGTTAGGCTTCGGCCTTCTGGGCGCGGGTGTAGGTGTACTTGCGCTTGGGAGCCTTCACCACCAGCCCAGAGCGGATCGCCTTGGCCGATGCGAGGATCTTCCCGGTCGAGGTATTGCCGTTCTCGTCGGTGACGATGGCGTTGACCCTCTGCAGGTTGGGCTTGAAGGTCCGCCGGGAGATGCCGGTGGGCTTGAGACCGAAGCCGCCCTTGACGATCTTCTGACCGCGCCACGCGCGCTTCTTGCCGAAGGTGGTTTTCTTGCCGGTGAAGTGGCACTGGAAGGGCATGGGGCACCTCAGGGGGGAGGGGGGGACGGGGGACTCAAAGCCCTGGTCCTCGGGGCGGACCGGGCCGGAATGGTAGGCGGGTCAAAGGGTTGGGCAAGGGGCGTGGGAAACAGACCAGCGGAACGGCACATGAGCGAGGGGAGGGGAAGGGAGGTGGGGGTGGGGGTGGGGGGTCACCGCCGGGCCAGGTTCTCGCGCGAGATCATCACCTGCAGCGTCTGGGCCACCAGATCAATCTCCCGGTCGGTCAGGGCCGCGAAGAACGGCAACGCGATCGTCCGGTTGCTGACCGACTCGGCAATCGGGAAATCCCCCTCCCGAAACCCGTACGCCTGCCGGTAGAATGGCTGCAAATGGATGCACGGGAAGTAATCCGCCGCACCGATGTCATGGTTCCGCATCGACCGGATCACCCGGTCCCGCTCATCCTTCGTGTAACCGGCGGCCAGCCGCACCACGAACACGAACCACGACATATCCGCCCCCTCCGGGATCGTCGGCAGGATCAGCTCGTTCACATCCAGCAGCCGCTGCATATAGCGGTTCGCCACCCGCTGCCGCCCGGCGATGATCTCGTCCAGCCGCTCCATCTGGGCGACACCCAGGGCCGCGTTCACCTCGCTCATCCGATAGTTGAACCCCAGCCGCTCATGGTGCAGCCACGCCCCGGCCGTCGACCCGGGGGCAATCGCCCCCCGCCCGGCGACCGCCCGCCCCTGGTTCCGCAGGCTGCGGCACAGATCCGCCAGCCGATCATCGTTCGTGACGACCATCCCACCCTCGCCCGTGGTGATCTGTTTGTTGGGGTAATACCCGAACACTCCCGCCCGCCCGAACGCCCCCGCCCGATGCCCGGCGTGCTGCACGCCCAGGGCCTCGCAGCAGTCCTCCACCAGCACGATCTCGTGCCGTGCGGCGATCCGGGCATAGGCCTCCATATGGGCCGGGTTCCCGAACGCTTCGACGGCCAGGATGGCCTTGGTCCGTGGGGTGATGGCCCGCTCGACCAGCTCCGGATCAGCGTTGAGCGTCTTCGGGCAGATGTCCACGAAGACCGGCCTGGCCCCCACATACAGGATGGCGTTCGAACTGGCGATGAACGAGAACGGCGTGGTGATGACCTCATCCCCCGGCCCGATCCCCAGCGCCGCCATCACCATGTGCAGCCCGGCGGTGCCGGACGAGCACGCCACCGCGTGGCGCACGCCCACCCGCTCGGCCGTGAGCCGCTCGAACCGCTCGACCATCGGCCCGATCGAGAGCCGGCCCGAGCGGAGCACCTCCAGCACAAGGTTCTCCTCATGCTCGGTGATGTCGGGGCGGGACAGGGGGATCTCGTGGTGGTTGGGGCGGGGAGGGGGGGGCATGGAGGTATTGTTCGGCCGTTCGGGTGTCC
>CAZXGL010000067.1:0-5841 GCA_964640595.1 uncultured Phycisphaeraceae bacterium
GGGGGGGGGGGGGGGGGGGGGCGGGGGGGGGGGGGGGGGGTGTGGGGGTTGTCCGGTTGTATGATTCCCTCGACCCCCGACCCCCTCCATACACCACCCCCCGAGGAGGTGCCCGATGCCGACCTATGAGTACCGCTGCCCGTCCAACGGGAAGACCGTGGAAGTCTCGCACGCCATGTCCGAGCAGGTCCGGACCTGGGGCGAACTGTGCGCGCGGGCCGAGATCGAGCCCGGCAAGACGCCGGCGGATGCGCCGGTGGAAAAGGCCGTCACACTGGGGTTTGCCCGCAGCGGCAAGCCTTCCGGGTTTGGGGGGGGGGGGAGGGGGGGCGTGCGGGCCGTCGTGCGGGTGCCATCCGCATTGAGCGGAACCAGCCACACGGCTCCCACTTGAGTTTCGGTGTGGATCTGTTTTCGACAAGCCGCGACTGCAATGGAGCGGCCGCGGTAGCATCAGCAGCGCGGCATCCTGATTGAGACGCAGCCCGGTTGATTTTGGGGCTGAATCCGTCGGTCGCCGAGGCCATACCAAGCAATGACAGGAGAGAGGTCTTCCGGCTCGCGGCGATTTGCCGAGCGCGACGGGCATGTGCGTCGCTCGGCCGCTCCCTTGCAGTCGCGGCTTGTCGATCCAACCAAATCCGTACTCAGGCGTTGGCCGCGTCCATCACTCGCTCGGCGTAGTCGTTCATCGCGTCGCGGAGTTGCTCGAAGGATTCGAGCACATACAGCACGGGCTGATAGTGGTCGATCTCGAAGGCCGTCTCGATGACGCGGTCGAGGTCGAACGGGCGGCGTTCCACCCGTCCGGACTGGTCGTTCGGCGCGAGGTGGACGCCCTTGGGCGGCTCGGGGGCGGTCAGGCAGTGGTGGGCCTCGCCGTGGGAGGAGATCAGCCCGGAGCCGTAGATCTTCAGGCGGTTGTCCTCGCGCACCAGCCCGAACTCGACGGTGAACCAGAAGAGGCGGGCGAGCGGCTCGGTGTGCTCCGGCCCGGCGGCCAGCGCGGCCTGGCCGTAGGTCTGGAGGAACTCGGCGAACACCGGGTCGGCGTGCAGGGGCACATGGCCGAAGACATCGTGGAAGATGTCCGGCTCGGGCAGGTAGTCCATCTTCTCGCGCGGGCGGATGATGATGGTGGTGGGAAACTCGCGCCGGGCCAGGCAGGCGAAGAAGGCCTTGGCGGGCAGGTAGCCCGGCACGGCGCGGCTCTGCCAGCCGGTCAGGGGGCGCAGGTATTCGTTGATGCCCTTGACGGATCCGCCGGGGCGACGCGGGTCCGGGCGCTCGCCGAAGAGCAGCGGCACCCGGTCGGGCACCAGGTTGATGGCCTTCAGCCCGTCGATGAAGGTGTTGGAGGCCTGCTCGGCGAGCTTGCTCCAGCGCCGCTCGTAGAGCTGCTTCCAGACATCGTGGTTCTCTTCCGTGTAGCGGTCGAAGTGCTGGGTGACATAGAACGACTGGGTGTCGATCCTGTCGCTCGGCAGGTCGGCGGCGGCATTGGCGGCGGCCTGGGCCTGGGCGAACTCCTCGCCGTCGATCACATTGTTGTAGCTGATGTCGTGGCGCATCGAACCCTCCTGGCAGGCAAGCGCTGGCAGTCCCGCCAGCATGATCCTACCGCCCCAACGGCTCAGGCTCGCCCGAAACAGGCCCACGCCGTCGCTTCATCAATAGATTGTTCCGGTGAAACCGCTTGCTCGGGGGTGGGGAGTGCGGATGGATGGGAGGGGGAGGTTGCACGCCGCCGGTGGACGGCGGCCTGGATCGAGTCCGCCGGATCGGCCCGCACGATGGGCACATCGGAACCGAAGATCAGGTCCACCCCCGGACGCAGGCCCGACCCGAGCAGATCCCGGATGGGCAGCACGCGGTCCAGCCGGTGCGGCACCGCGCGTCGCAGGGCCTCGATGTCGGCCAGCAGGTGACAGGGCTGGAGCGAGGCGGTCACGCCCAGATTGGCGAAGCGGGGGATGTCGGCCGGGTCGATCAGCTCGGCGTGCTCGATCCGGAATCCTTTGGCTTTCGGCCGACCGCGTTCGATCGCGTCGAGCGTGGCTCGGACCGCGGCATCGCCGATCGCGTGGGCGGCTAGCGGCAGGTTGAGCGCGTCCACGCGCCGCACGGCGGTCTCAATGTCACTGGGGGACATCATGGGCAGGCCGCGCTCCATGCCGGTCGGGAGGGAGGAGGCATCGGCGTAGGGGTGGAGCATCCACGCGGTGCGGGAGTTGAGCGTGCCGTCGGTGAAGATCTTGCCCCCGCCGAGGACGACGCGCTCCGTCTGCCAGTCGCGCCGGGTGGCATAGAGGTGGTCGAGGTCGTCGAGCAGCGCGTACAGGCGGACACACAGCCGCAGGTCTCCCCCCCGGTCCAGGTCGGCCAGCAACGCGCCCAGCCAGGGCTGGGCCTTCATGTCGTGGGCCTCGTCGTAGCCCAGGTCGGCGAGATGGCGGCACGCGTTCAAAACCAACCCCGCACGCTCGGACTCCGCCGGCTCGGGCACCGCGTTCCACAGGGCCAGCGCGGCGTGTTCCAGCAGCACGCCGGTGGGGTGGCCCGCCTCGTCGAGCACAACGCGTCCGTGCTCGAAGGCGGTGTCGGGGCCGATGCCCGCCCGACGCAAACCCTCGGCGTTGGCGGCGATGGCGTGATAGTCAAAGCACCATGCGCAAAGCGGACGACCCGCGGCCACCCGGTCCAGATCAACCAAATCCGGCCAGCGCGGATCGGGCCAGGCTTCAGGGCGCGCGCCGTGGGCCAGCAGCCAGGTGTCGGGGGTGGGGGAGTGGGGGAGCGTGCGAGCGTGGGCTGCCAGGATGTCGAGCATGTGCTCGCGGGAGGTGGCGCCCGACAGGTCGGCCATGCCCAGCGACCGTCCCAACTGGAGCAGGTGACAGTGTCCCTCGATCAGCCCGGCAGGGTGCGCGGGTGGATCGGAACGCGCGTGCGGGTTCATCGTGCGTTCCCGATCAGGGCACCGATCACGCGCACGGCCTCGTCCGGATCCTCGCACGGCGCGGGCAGGTCCAGGCGGATGATGCCGAAGCGAGCACGCACATCCACGCCCAGACGATCCACCCCCACGCCGACGGGTTGTTCCGGTTCGGTACCCGTCATGAGGCGGCAGAGGGCGCGGAGGGCATCCCGGTCGGCGTTCAGTCGCTTGCAGAGTTCCGGTTCGACCGCCGTCAGCGGGTTGACCAGGCCCAGCCGTTCGCCGGGCACCACCTCTCCGGATCGGAGCTTGATCGAATCCACGCGGGCACGGATCCAGCGTCCGGGCCGTGCCTCGGGGTGGTAGGCCAGGTGGCGGTCGGTCCAGCGGTCCTCGTCGGCCGGGCGGTGGTCGAGCAGGACGGTGGCCTCGGCGTTGAACGAGTCGTCGGGCAGACCCAGGACCAGCTCATCGGCATCGAGAAGGGCGGGTTCGGCCCCCAGGATCAGCTCGCCGGTGGTGCCGTCGATGATGAACCGGCACGCCATGGGGGTCGCGTCGGCCAGAACCAGGCATCGGGTGTGCCTGCGGAGCGTGCGTGCGGCCTCGTCGTGGGTCGGGTCCATGTCCGGATTGTGGCGTGCGGGTCGCCCTGGGTCAAAAAAAGACCGGGGTCGGAACAATCCGACCCCGGCGCGTTTGCGATTCCGTGCTTCCGGGCCGAACGACACGCCCGGCGTGCATGGCCCGGTCAGGGCGGGTTTCCCCGCCGGATGGGGCTTACTTCTTGACAGCGCGGCGGGTGGCCTTCTTCGCGGTCTTCTTGGCGGCCTTCTTGCGAGTGGCCTTCTTGGCGGTCTTCTTGGCGGTCTTCTTGGCGGCCTTCTTGGTGGTCTTCTTGGCGGCCTTCTTGGTGGTCTTCTTGGTGGCCTTCTTGCGAGTGGCTTTCTTCGCGGTCTTCTTGGCGGCCTTCTTGGTGGCCTTCTTGCGGGTAGCTTTCTTCGCCATGGTGAACTCCTCGTTCGGTTTGGTCCGGCCTACGGGCCGGGCTCGCTTCTGCGAGCAAGTGTGGTCCATCGCAAACGCTTGTCAACTGCGTCCGGGTACTCATCGTCGCACCGGACGCACCTTCTTGAGCAAAGTGCGCGTTCCTTGCGCACCGACGATGCCATGAAGATACACCAACTCCGCGCGCTTTGCACAACTCGGGTGGTGCAAACTTTGTTCGACGCGCCGCTTCCACACGCGCCGAGGCGCGTGCCGACGGCCGTCGCGCACCGTCTGACGGCATCGTGCAGTCCCCTTCGTGAACGAGTCCTCACGACGCACGATGCAGCATCCGGAAGTGCCGCGATGCCTCTTGTCGTCTCTTTGCAAGCGTGAGACGCGGCGCGCGATCCATCAGCGACGGTTGCGACCCCGCCCCACTCCATCCTCTCGCATCGCCCACGGTTCCCGGCATGATCGCGGAAGATCGTGGCGCGTTCGTTGCGAGATCATGGGTGTCCTGTCAGCCCGGAATCGAGCGTTGGGGCTGTCGGCCACCCGTGCGTAGACTCGTTGCATGGCCAATCACACCCCATCCGGACCGTCTTCCACCATCACCAGCGCCGTGCCGACGCTGACCTGCGGCATGCCGCTCGCCTGCGAACGCGTGGATGGGGCAAGGTCCGTTTCGGTGTGCTGGTCACTCCCTGCGGGGGCCGCGCACGATCCGGAAAATCTTTGTGGAATTTCTTCCGTCGCGAGCGAGTTGATCCTCCGCGGCGCGGGTTCGATGGATTCGCGGGCCATGGCCGACGCCTTCGACCGGGCCGGTGCGCTGCGTTCCGCCGAACCCTCCACCCGTCGGATGTCGGTTAGCGCGACCACCACCGGCGACCGGCTCGGCGAGTTGCTCGGACTGTTGACCGAGATGGTGCTCCGCCCCCGATTCGATGAGGCTTCGATCGAACCGACCCGGGCGCTCGCGCTCCAGTCGCTCGAATCACTCAAAGACGACCCGCAGGAGCGGGCGGTGCTGGCGGCCCGCAAACGCCACCTGCCCTCACCCTTCAACCGCTCCACCTACGGCGATGTCTCGGGAATCAGGGCGATTTCACGCGAGGGTGTCAGCGCATGGTGGGCATCGCACGCTGTGCCCCTCGGTTCGGTCATGGCCATCGCCGGCGATGTGGACCCGACCCGCGCCGCCACGCTGCTCGATGATCTGCTCGGAGATTGGTCGGGTTCTTGTGCCGAGCCAACCTCCAGCGCCGCGCCCACACGCGGGTACGCACACGAGCCCGACGAATCGAACCAGGTGCAGATCGTCGTGGTGCATGACGGACCCGCGGCGGGCGATCCGGATGCGGACCTGGAGCGTCTGGCCATTTCCGTTCTGTCCGGTGGAATGTCCGGGCGGCTCTTCACCAAGGTCCGGGAGGAGCGCGGGCTGTGCTACGCCGTCCACGCGTCCTACCGCGCCGATCAGGACCGCGGCGTCGTCTCCAGCTATGTGGGCACCACCCCCGAGCGGGCCAAGGAATCCCTGACCGTGCTCATGGAGCAGCTCGACCAGATCAACACCGGCGATGTGACCGAGGACGAGTTCCGCCGGGCCCAGATCGGCATGCGTTCCAAGCTGGTCTTCTCGGGTGAATCCACTGGGGCCCGCGCCGGTTCGATCGCCGGTGACCTCGTCACCCTCGGGCGCGTGCGCAGCCTGGACGAACGCCTGGAATCCTTCGCTTCCATCTCCCTCGACCGGTTGAACGCCTATCTCCGCCGCCGCAACCCCGGCACACCGACCATCCAGACCCTGGGACCGGAAGCGTTGGAGTAGGGGGGAAGCAGGGATCAGGGATTTGGGATCAGGGATCAGGGGAGGAGCGCCCTTCGGGCGGTTCTTTTTATATAATCCC
>CAZXGL010000068.1:0-5589 GCA_964640595.1 uncultured Phycisphaeraceae bacterium
CCCACCCTCTCCCCCTGCTGCCTCGGTGGTCCCGGCCTCAGCTCGGGCCCGCAGACTGGGGTGATTTTCATATGGACCGGTTTGTTATCATCCCGTCCAGATGGATCACGCGGGATGGATCATGGTGCTGGCTTCGGGTGGGTCACCCTTGGAACCCTCGGGCGGTCCGGTGGTGCCGCAGGGATCGGTGCTGCCGGAGCATCTGGATATCGCGCTGCGTCTGCTGGCCGCGGCGGTGATGGGCGGGCTGATCGGCTGGGAGCGGGGGCGTTCCGAGAAGCCGGCGGACGCGCGGACCATGATGCTGATCGCGGTGGGGGCGGCGGCGTTCGTGCTGGTGGGGGCGCGGGTAGTGGCCGGGGCCACGACGGGCGGGGTGGTGCAGGCGGACCCGAACCGGGTGCTGAGTTATGTAGTGTCCGGCGTGGGCTTTCTGGGGGCGGGGGCGATCCTGCACTCCAAGAAGTCGGTGCTGGGGCTGACCACGGCGGCGTCGGTGTGGTGTACGGCGGCGGTGGGCGCGGCCGCGGGGCTGGGCGAGTACGCCGTGGGCGCGATCGTCACGCTGATCGTTCTGGTGACGCTGTGGTTCCCGTGGATGGCGCAGCGGGTCAATGGGGAGGCGCACCCCGCCCCGGCCGACCACGGCAAACAGGATGAAAAGCACGACCCGTGAGCGACGGGGCAGGCAGGAAGAAGAACCCCACGATTCGAAGACTCATCGTGGGCGTGACCCGGAGACACGGCGTTGCCACGCAAACCCGGCCGCCCCGTTGCGGTCGTGGCTTGTTGTCGGAGGCGGTGCGGCTCACACGCCGCGGTCGGAGGAGCCGAGGGAGGCGAGTTCATCCGCGTAGCGTTCGCGCAGGGGATCGACCACCTCGCGGACGAAGCGCTCGGTCTGCTCGACGCTGCGTCCGACATACTGCATGGGGTCCATGAGGTTATCCCAGTTCAGGTCACGGTCGAGCTGGCCGCCCCGGGCCTTGCTCTGGAACATGGGATCGGCCTTGACGCGGTCGAGCAGGTCGTTGTCCAGCCCTTCCTGCTTGACGCGATGCCCGGCGGCCTGGGCGTGGACGCGGATGGCCTCGTGCAGGTCCTGGCGGTCTCCCCCGGCCTTGACGGCCTCCATCAGGATGTTCTCGGTGGCGAGGAAGGGCAGTTCCTCCATGAGGTTCTTGCGGACCATCGCTTCGTTGACAACCAGGCCGGAGGCGACCTCGTGCATCAGGTCGAGCGCGCCGTCGAGGGCGAGGAAGGACTCGGGCAGGCTGAGGCGGCGGTTGGACGAGTCGTCAAGCGTGCGTTCGAGCCACTGGGTGGCGGCGGTGTCGTAGGCGTTGCCGACCATGTTCATGACGAAGCGGGCCAGGCCGCAGATGCGCTCGCACTTCATGGGGTTGCGTTTGTAGGGCATGGCGGAGGAGCCGATCTGGGATTTGCCGAACGGCTCGTCGAGTTCCTTGCGGTTGGAGAGCAGGCGGATGTCGGTGGCGATCTTGTGGAGGACGGAGGCGATGAGTCCAAGGTTGGACAAAACACGCGCGTCCTCGACCCGTGGGTATGTCTGGCCGCTCACTCGGTAGGTCGACCATGTGTGTGATGGTTCTTCCCATGCGGGCGGGTCCAGGGCCTCAATGAAGTGATCCTCAAGCCGGTCAACCTTGCTTGAATCGCCGAGCAACTTCGTGAACGATGCCTGTGTTCCGGTCGCTCCACGCAGCCCACGGATCGGTGCGCCGCCGTACCAAAATCGGAGCAATGGCTCAAACGAAGCAGTACGCAAATCACTCGCCCAGTTGGCAAGCCGGCGGCCCACTGTAACAGGCTGCGCAGACTGGTAATGGGTGAACCCGAGCGTCGGTGTTGACTTGTGATTTTTCCCAGCACTTCCCAGGGAGCACACCGCTCGAACTGTCTTGATATCGATAATCTTAATCGCCTCGTGGATCAGCATGAGATCCGCGTTGCACACCACATCCTGGCTGGTGCATCCCAGGTGGATGATCGGCTTTGCCTTGGGGCACTGCTCGCCCAGGCAGTGGACATGGGCCATGACATCGTGGCGGAGTTCGCGTTCGAGTTCGGCGGCGCGGGCCATTTCCTCGTCCGTGATGCCGCGTTCGACCACGGCCCTCAACTCGGCGATCTGTTCCTCCGTGATCGGCAGGCCGCATTCCCGCTGCGCCTCGGCCACGGCCAGCCAGATGCGGCGCCAGGTGTTGAACTTGTGGCGGGGAGACCAGATGCGCAGCATCTCCGGGCTGGCGTTGCGGCTGGCGAGGGGGCTGGTGTAGGTGTCGTGGGGGGAGGGCTGGCTGGGCATGGGCGAGTTTAGGGGAGAAGATGACCGACTGAAAGTCGGCTCCACGGGACTGTCTTTGGAATTCGTCCGCACCGGGCGGAACGCCTGTGCCACCAATGCTCCTATTCTGGACCATGCCCATTGTTGAGATCTCGGCGTTGCCGCAGCCCGCGTCCGTTGATATCCCCACCGTGCTGGAGCGTGTCAGCCTGGCGCTGGCCAGCGGGATGGAGTGTGATCCCGCGGTGGTGTGGGCAGTGTGGCGGGTGGTGGAACCGGGGTGTTACGCGGTACAGGGTCATGTGCCGGTGACGCAGCCGCAGGAATCGCACGACCCGATCGTGCGGATCATGGCGTATCAGGGCCGATCGGACGCTGTGATTGCGCGGACGGTGGAGGGCGTGGGGCGGACGCTGGCCGGGTGCCTGGGCCTTGATGCGGCCCATGTCTTCGTGTGGTATGAGGAGTTGAAAGCGGGGCGGGTGTTCACGGGTGGGGAGGTGCGCGGGGGGTGAGTGGATTTTGCGTTGGGTTTGTAGCCGCGCACGAAGTAAGCGGATTCTTTCGAGGAAATCCACTTCTCCACCGTGTTCGACACCGCCGAGAGTCCGCTTACTTCGTGCGCGGCTACAAAGAGTTCGTCACTCTTCATCCAGCGCGGCGTTGTAGCGGGCCATGAGCCGCGAGCGAGTGATGAGCGCGATGGGCTTGCGGCCCTCGAACGCATCGACCAGGCAGAGGCTGGACACATCGTTGCTGGCGAACTTCTCCAGGGCGGCATCCAGCGTTTCGTCGGCCCGGATGGTGGGCAGGTCGGTGCGCATCAGCTCGGCCACCAGCAGCAGGGGGATGGCCTCGCGGTCGATCAGGGCGGTGCGCATGTCGGCACCCGTGACCATGCCGATGTACGCGCCGTCCGCATCGACCACCGGAAAATCCGGCACATTGTGATAGGCGTGCAGGGTGATGAGCTTGCTGAGCGGATCGGATGCATAGATCGGCTCGCGCGGCAGGGGCGTGCTGGCCACCGATGACATGTGGACATGACGCAGGACCGAGAGGTCCCGCGTGGTGCCGATGCGCACACCCTGACGGCGGAGCTTGAAGGTGTAGATCGAGTCGGCCATCAGCCTGCGGCTGACCATGGTCGAAACGATGGCCGCCAGCATGATGGGGGCCAGCACCTTGGGCTCGCGCGTGATCTCGAAGAGCAGGAGGATGGCCGTCATGGGGGCGAAGGTGGTGCCCGCGACCAGGGCGGCCATGCCGACCAGGGCGTACTGGGCGGGGGTGGCCGATTCCGGCAGGAAGCCCAGCGTTTGCAGCGCGATGCCGAAGCTGCCGCCCAGCGTCGCGCCCACGAACAGGCTGGGAGCGAACACGCCGCCCGACCCGCCCGACCCAAGCGTGAAGGTTGTGGCCAGCGTCTTGAACGCGGTGAGCAGGACGAGCAGGCCGGCGACCAGCCAGGTGACGCTCATGGCGTAGGCGTCCGGTTCAAGCAGGTGGCGGATGGTGTGGTAGCCGTTGCCGAAGAAACTGGGTGTCGCGCTGTTCTCGGCCACCACGGTGCCCGAACCGACCGCGCGGAACAGGGCCAGGGCCGCGATGCCCAGCACGCCCAGCGCGAACGCGCCGTACATGGGGCGGAGGATGGGGTGGACGGTCAGGTACTTGTCCGCGAGGTCCTCACCCTTGTGCAGCACGGCGGTGAAGAACCAGGATCCGACGGCGCACACTAGGCCCAGCACGATGAACGAGGGCAGTTCCGCCGGGGTGAACACATAGCGGGGCAGTTCGATGGCGAAGATCGCCTCGTTCTCCGACAGAATGACCTGGGTCAGCCCGGTGGCGAACACGCTGGCGATGACGATGGGCGTGAAGACGCGGAGGGAAAAATCGCGGAGCAGGATCTCGACGGCGAAGAACACGCCGGCGATGGGGGCGTTGAAGATGGAGGCGATGCCCGCGGCCGCGCCGCACCCCACCAGCGTGCCCACCTGCTCGCGCCGGATGCCCAGAGTACGAGCAATGACCGAGCCGATCATGGAGCCGATCTGGATGATCGGCCCTTCCGCGCCGCCTGAACCGCCGGAGCCCACGGTGGCGATGGAGGCGAGCACCTTGACGATGCCGGTTTTGGCGCGGATCTCTCCGCCGCGGCGGACGATGGCATCAAGCACCTGCGGCACGCCGTGCCCGGCCGCGTCGCGCGCGAAGCAGTAGACGAGCACGCCCGTGACGAGCGCACCGATCATGGGGATGACCGGGAGGATCCATGTGCCCTTGGCCTTGAACTGGAGGATGTCCTGCCAGTGCTCGCTGGTGTGCTCGGCCCAGGTCAGGCCGCTGTCGAAGGCGATGGCCCCCAGCGCGGTGGCCAGGCCGATCAGCGCGCCGATCATGTTGAGCCAGGCGTCCGGGTGGTCGCGGGTCCACTTGCGCACGAAAGCGGGGCCAAAGGGCAGGCCGGGCGTTCGAGCGGAAAGCGGGATCTGGGGGGGTTGGGGAGGGGCGGGGTCCACGATGGCGATGGTACCGCCCGGAAGCGGCAGGGATCAGCCGCGGGTGTGGAGTGGCGGGCAAGGCCTGCGGATCGCAACCTCGGGCTGGTGATCCCGGGCATCGTCGATGAAGTCCACCCGCCCGGTGCAGGTGTCGTACAAGGCCCCTACCACCCGGCAGGTGCCGTCGGCCACCGCGTCGCGGATGACCTCGCTGCGGTTGATGAGCAGTTCGAGCACATCGCCCACATGGGAACGAGCGACTGCATCAATGACAGCTTCATCGGGGTCGGCACGGTCCGAGCCGGGGACGCGCTGGGCGGCGGGGCGGATCTCCTCCATGATGGGGGAGAGTTCATGGATGGTGCGGTCCGGGCAGACCGCGGCCCGGATCGCGCCGCAGAGGGTGTGGCCCATCACCACCACGACCGGGGTTTTGAGCACACCGACCGCGAAGGCCAGGCTGGCCACCTCGTGCCCGCCGGCGGTGTTGCCCGCGGTGCGGACCACAAAGAGATCACCCACGCCCTGATCGAAAACGAACTCAACCGGCACGCGCGAGTCCGAGCAGGCCAGCACCGCGGCAAAGGGTTTCTGGCCCCGGGCGGCCTCCCGCAGGCGGGCCGGGTCACAACGCACGCGCGACGGCTCGCCAGCGACAAAGCGGGCGTTGCCTTCTTTCAGGCGTTCGAGGGCGTTCTTGGGCATCCGGGAAGTATAAGGGGATCAGGGATCAGGGATCAGGGATCAGGGATCAGGGATCAGGGATCAGGGATC
>CAZXGL010000069.1:0-5054 GCA_964640595.1 uncultured Phycisphaeraceae bacterium
GTTCCGGGTGGAGTGAAGGGGGAGGGGGGAGGGGGGTCAGCGGTCGCGGCCGGCGAGGCCGTTGACGGTGGTGAAGCCGGGGCCGGCGCGGAGGACGGTGCTGCGGTTGACATAAGGGGCGTCGAGCTGGTCTTCAAGGAAGACGCTGGCGGAGGCGTCGGCGAAGCCGTAGGTGAGGCGGGTGCGGGCGGGGTCTTCGATGTTGCGCTCGGAGTTGAGCCAGGCGGAGGACCAGTCGTAGGTGAGCATCTTGGCGCTCGGCGAAGCGATCTCGTGGGCGCGGGTGGGGCGGAGGTGGTTCCACTGGGGCGGGATGGTTTCGGAGAAGTAGTCCGGCGCGGCGAAGAGGGTGGCGGTGGGCTTGAAGCAGCCGGTGATGACGCCGCGCTCGTCGTCGCGCTCTTTCTGCCATTGGAAGTGGCCGCGGTCGGGGTAGAGCAGCGGGAGGATGTCGGGGCTGTGGCGGGTCAGGGCCATCATCCAGTACTGCTCGTGCCCGCGCGGTGAGAGGCCGGCGTGCGGCCCCATCGGGGTGGGCGGGAACTCCAGGTGCGTGAACGCCGAGGCGAGCAGGTATGGGTGCGTGTCGCGGTGGTCGTGCGTGTAGATCGAGAGCGTCTGGATGATGGTCCGGTGGTTGGCGAGCGAGCCTGTGAAGCGGGCCGCGTTGCGCGCGTTCGCCAGCGCGGGCAGGAGGATGGAGATCAGCACGCCGACGACCGCGATCACCGCGAGGATTTCGAGGATGGTGAAGGCGCGGGATTGTTTTCGATTGGATGTCACCAGGTCAGTCCGATCGGGTTCTCCGGGTCCGTGTTTCCGGAGTGGACATAGTCGATGTTCCACTTGCCGTCGGCGGGCGTGCGGAATGCGTACAGGATCAGCGGCTGGCGCAGGCCGCTGCTGGTCACAAGGATCACGCCGCAGCGGGCCTGGAGGATGGGCACCGTCTCCATGTAAAGGTCTTCGCGGGGAATGCTGCCGATGAAGTAGCCGCTGCCGCCGGACACCTGCGAGCCGTTCCAGCCGTGTTCGCCCAACGGCTCGGGCAGCGGCGGCGCGAAGGGGATGTGCGGGTTGCTGAACCAGACCTGCGTGAAGGTCGCGTCCGGGTGGTTTGCGATGCCGACGACGCGCCGGTCGGGCGTCGTGCGCGACATGCCCAGTTCGTGAAAGAAGACGAACGCATCAAGGCTGGTCAGGTTGTCTGGCGGCGGGGAGCCGGTCAGGTAGGTCCAGGACTCAGTGAGCATGATTTTCCGCTCCATCTCCTCCCGGTTCATCAGGCGGTCCCTGCGCCCGTGGCGCCAGCCGACATAGGCGTGCGGGTCCTGTTTGAAGGCCGCGTACAGAAGAAACTCGGCCATCAGGCGGTTGATCTCTGCCCGGTATCGCCGGGCCTGCTCGGGGGTGAGGGAGGCGGATACCTGCGCCGTGGCCGGGGGGACCGGCTGTTCCGGCGCGGCGTCCAGGACGCGGCGGATGTCTTCGATGGCGCGTTCATCGGTCAGCGTGAGGGTTGGTAGACCGCGTAGGCGGCGCGGGCCTCCTTGAGCAGCCGCTTCTGGTCCGGGTCCAGCTCGAACCCGCGCGGCGTGCTGGTGAACACACGCGGCGCGTGCCGGATGACGAAAAAGGCCGCGGACGCGGTGAGGAGGGCGACGGCGAGCGTGGTGCGGGCACGCATGGGGGGTGATACTGGGGTTGAAGGCGGCGGGTTGCGGGCGGGAAGTCAGTAGACAACCGGCAGGGGGTGGTCGGGGTCGCTGTTGCCGAAGTTGAGGTAGTCGATGATCCACTTGTTCCGGGCGGGGTCCCTGAAGGCGGAGAGGAAGACGGGGTGTCGCAGGCCGCCGGCGTCGAGGAGGATGACGCCCATGCGGGCGGTAAACAGGGGATGGGGGCTGTTGTAGGAGTCGTACCGATCAATGCCGTCGGTGGTGAAGTAGCTGCGGCGTGAGCCGACCCGCGCGCCGGACCAATGCTCACCGAGCGGTTCGGGGTCCGGCTCGCCCTGGGCGTCGAGGTGGAGGTTGACGAAACGCATCCGGGTGAAGGCCGCGTCGGGGTGGTTGAGGATGCCGACGATGCGCCGCTCGGGCGGCGTGTGGCGGGTGTAGTGGTCCGCGATCAGGCGGAAGCAGTCCTCGGGCGTGGCGTGCTCGGGCATGGGCTTGCCGGTGTCCTCGAGCCAGATATCGCCGATGTAGTGGATGCGTTTCAGCTCATCCATGTTCATCAGGCGGTCCTTGCGTCCCAGCCGCCAGGCGGCGTAGGCGGAGGGGTTTTGCTTGACGAAGGCGTACAGGATGAACTCGGCCATGAGGCCGTGCAGGTCGGCGCGCCGGCGGCGGGCCTCTTCCGGCGTGAGCGTGGATGGAACCTGGGCCGTCGCCGCGGGCACGGGGATCTCCGGCGGAGCGTCGAGGACGGCCCGCAGATCCGCGGCGGTCGTGGCGTCGGTGAACGCGAGCGTCGGGTAGGGGGCGTAGGCGGCCCGCGCCTCGTGCAGACGCTGCTTCTGGTCCGGGTCGAGCGCGAAGAAGTCCGGCTTGCGGGGGAAGACTTTGGGGAGGAAGCGCACCCCGAGATAGGTCGCCGACGCGGCCAGCAGGATCACGGCGAGCGTGGTGCGGGCACGCATAGGGAGGGATACCAGGGTGGTCGCACGCGGTTGCCATCCATGCTGGTTGCGCGTCCGAAGGGGGGTAGGGAAGGAGGGGGGACGAGGAAAGAAGAAGAAGAGAAGAGGAAAGGAACCCCACGATTCGAGGACTCATCGTGGGCGTGACCTCCGCTCCCCTCCCCCCCCCGCCCGCCCGCCCGCCCGCCCGCCCGGCAATGAAAAACCGACCTTTGGGGGGTCGGTTGGTGGTGGGCTTGGGGATTCTTTGCTCTCGGGGCGCGGGGGGGTTATTTGTTTTTGTAGTAGTCCAGGTTGATCTGGATGTAGTTGGACCATTCTTTGGGCAGGTCTTCGTCCTGGTAGATGGCGTGGACGGGGCACTCGTCGACGCAGAGGCCGCAGTCGATGCAGGTGTCCGGATCGATGTAGAGCTGATCGGCGGTGGCGAAGTCGGCCTCGTCCTTGGTGGGGTGGATGCAGTCCACCGGGCAGGCATCGACGCAGGATGTGTCTTTGGTGCCGATGCAGGGCTCGGCGATGATGTGTGGCATGGGGCCTCCTACCCGCTTGGTCGCGAACGCCGGGCGAGCCGCCCGGAGAACCCACAGTGTTCCATCGGAGAGGGTACGCGGCCACCGAGAATGGTTCTCATGTGGAACGGGCCAACGGGGATTGGACGGGGAGGCTGGGGGGAGGAGAGGGGGAGGGGGGAAAAGGGGGGGTCCGAGAAGCGGATGGGCGGGGTGGCAGGCGGTCGCTCAGCCGAGGAGCGTGGCGGCCGCGCGGCCGACATAGACCTCGCTGCCCGGGTCCACGCTGAACTCGGCGTGGGTGTTGCTCAGGCCAAGATCCTTCGGGGTCAGGTCGCGGCGGGTGTCGAAGTCCTTGAGTTGGACGCGGTCGGGGCCGTGGACGATGGCGGCCAGGCGGGCGAACTGCTTCTCGCCGTCGGCCAGCAGCTTTTTGAGGTTGCGGGTGCTCTTGTAGGACACCCGTGCGTGCATGGGACGCACGCCGCCGCTCGCCGCGTCGTAGCGTGCCGCGCTCCAGGGCTTGCGCTGGTCCGCCTGCACATAGGCGTCCGCCTCCACGCCGCGGCGAAGGTCCGCGCTCAGGCGGCGCACCTGCGCATCGCTCGATTCGTCGTCCGCCCCCACCACGAACACCTCCGGGCGCACCGAAACGGGACGACGCGACACCGCCTCCATGAGTTCCGCGCCCTGCGGCATCAGGCCCTTGTCCTCCAGCAGCAGCGACACCACCACATCACCCATCGCGAAGCCGACGGCCGGTGTGGGCGGGCCGCCCATGAGTTCGATGAGTTTGTCGTAGCGACCGCCGCCGGCGACGGCCCGTTCGCCGTCGGCGAGGACTTCGAAGACGGTACCGGTGTAGTAGGCAAGGCCGCGGACGATGGATGGGTCTGGAAAACAATACTCACGAACAGCCAGACGGATCAGCTCTTGATTCAGGTGCCACACGCTCAACTTTGATGAATCAGGATTCCTGAGCCTTGCTGGATTGCTGGACAGCACCGCGTTCGAAAAATTAGCGATCTCACGGTCAAATGCGGCGGCATCGAAGGAATGTTCTTCACATGCCGCACGGAATGACAACTCGGTCATTTTTTTCCGATGGTCGAGCAGAGCTAAGACTTGAGCAACATCGGCACCGCTGGAAACACGACGGATGATCTCCTCAATCATGGTTCGATTACTGAACCCTATGTTCGTGCTCTCGTGATCCAGCCCTGTTGCTTTAAGTAAAAGGACACAGCACTCCATGCACTCCGAATCCATCCACGCCTTCGCCTCCGCGACCTCTGCGGAATCCTCTGCGCCCTCTGCGTTCCCTCCCCTTCCCGATACCCCGGCCCCCAAGTCGCCCGGCAGCCCGATCACATCCACATTCCACTGCAAGAACTCCCGCAGCCTCCCCCGCTGCGGTCGCTCCGCCCGGAAGTACGGTCCGCCCGTGAACCACTTGCACGGGCGGGGCAGGCTGCCGGCCTTGGCCGCGAACATGCGGGCCAGTGTTGGCGTGAACTCGGGGCGCATGGCGTAGGGGGCGCGGCCGGTTTGTTGCACCTGGGCCACTTCTTCCGGGGCCTTGCCGGAATACGCCTGGAACAGCTCGCCCAGGATGCCCTCGCCGCTTTTGACGGCGTAGAGGTCCGTGGTCTCGAAGGTGGGGCCGTGGATCTCCTCGAAGCCGCAGCGGATGGAGGCGTCCCGCCAGCACTGCTCCAGGTACCGGCGTTTCAGGGCGTCCTCGGGGTAGAGATCCCGCGTGCCCTTGGGCGAGGTGATCTTGGAAACGGATTTGCCGGACCCTTGGCTTGACATCGGTGGTAGGGTATCCGCTGCCGCCGCATTGACCACAGCGATTCCGCCCTCCCCCCCCCCCCCCCCCCCCCCCCCCCCCCCCC
>CAZXGL010000070.1:0-5022 GCA_964640595.1 uncultured Phycisphaeraceae bacterium
GGGGGGGGGAATCCATGCTGATTACTCGCCCTCGTCGTGTCCCGAGGAACCGGATGCGTGCCCATCGCCCTGATCACCCGGGTTTTCCGTGCCCGACGACTGGCGTGCCGTAATCAGCGACGCCACCACGCCAGCCACCAGCAGCCCCAGCACCACCGTCAGCGAGATTTCGGTCGGGACCTTCCATGGCGTGTGCATCAGGCACATCTTGATGCCCACGAACAGCAGCACCCCGATCAGCGCGGTCTTGAGGTGCTTGAAGTACCCCATCGCCGAAGCAAGGCAGAAGTACAGCGACCGCAGGCCCAGGATCGCCATGATGTTCGAGGTGAACACGATGAACGGGTCACCGCTGATCGCGAACACCGCGGGGATCGAGTCCACCGCGAACATCAGGTCGGTGATCTCAACGATGATCAGGGCCACCAGCAGCGGCGTGCCGTGCCAACGCCCCCCGATGTGCGAGATCAGGCGCTGGCCCTCCAGCTCCTTGCTGATCGGGATGACCTTGCCGATGAGCCGCACCACCCGACTGTTGTGGAAATCGTGCTGCTCTTCCTTAGCCAGGGCCATCTTGATCGCCGAGAAGATCAGCAGGCCGCCGAAGACATACACGATCCACGAGAACCTGGCCACCACGGCGGCACCGATGCCGATCATCACGCCGCGCATCAGCAACGCGCCCACAATGCCCCAGAACAGCACACGGTGCTGGTACTTCGCGGGGATGCCGAACGCGGTGAAGATCATCGCGATCACGAACACATTGTCCATCGACAACGACTTCTCAACCAGATACGCCGTGATGTAGAGCTTGGTGGCCTCGAACCCCCCCACCACCTTGGTCTCACCCGGAGAGCCGACCACGGGCACCGCCTGGCCCAGGCCCATCACATGCCCGTCGTAGAGAAAGTACACGCCCACGCCGAACAGCAGGGCCAGAGCCACCCAGAACGCCGTCCAGCCGATGCTCTCACGCATCGACGGCGCGTGCGCCTTGCGGTGGAACACCCCCAGGTCCAACGCGAGCAGCCCGAGCACGATCGCGATGAAGATCGCGTACACCCACAGAGACACACCCGAGGACGCGGCAGCGACTTCCGCGACGGGAACGGGGGGGGGGGGCAACGGTGGAAATCATTTGAATGGATCCGGTGTCGGAAAGCCGTGCTGACCACCGGCACACTCCGAGCGGGTGTACCGAGGACGCGAAGGTCTTGCCGGGGACGGACTGGCCGTCCCTGCGTCACCGGGCAGGCAAACCCTTCATTCGGGCTGCCGGCCGTACTGACGATGGTCGCGCCCACACCGGTGGGCGGCTACTCCCCTTGCGCGGGATACCGCCCATGATTGTGTTCCGCCACCCCAAAAGTCAACCCCCCTCCCCCCCCTCCCCCCCTATACCCCCACCCACCCTGCTCCCCGCCCCAATCAAGCCGGTCCTTCGTCCGCCCAACCCGCGTCCGGATCCTCCGGGTCCAGTTCATCCGGCTGGGAATGGAAATCCTCCATGATCGCCCTGGCCTCGGCCTCACGGCTCGAAGGCACCAGCACCCGCACCATTCCGGGGGCCTCGGCGCGAAAACCGGCGGTATGGATCCCGGTGATCTGACACGGAATTCCGGCGACCTCCAGGGCCTGCTTGGCCAGGGTGGCCGTGAACTCGTGCGGGAACTCGGCAATCACCACGGGCGGTGAGCCACGATCGGGGTTGGTCGGCTGATTGGACATGATGGAGTATTGGGAGAATGCCGGGCGTGTGCTTGCGCGAACTTCGCAGAAAATTGAAATAGCGAAAGCGTTTTCGCTTGACAGGCCGAAATTTGCTTGTATTCTTCTTTCAGCGGTGCAGCGAGGCGTGAAAATGCCTCAGGACAAGATCGGATTTTGAGAAAGTACTTTCTTGAAGTCCTTTTCCCTCAGGGCGGTTCGGGGCCAAGTGTCCCGGACCGCTCTTGTTTTTGCCCCTCTCCCCCCTCTCTCATCCCCCCACACCTCCCTCCGCCCCCCTCCTCGCCCCCGCCCGAGGCGAATCTGCCCATGCAGATGAATCGCTTTTCAGGTGATTCCCCGCATCGACTCGGTAGCATGAAGGGCCCGGAACAGGTCCGGGGCTCGGTCAACTCCAATGAGGGCACACCATGCTTCGCTGGGCCGTGATTTTCTTCATCATCGCGATCATCGCCGCGGTCTTCGGCTTCGGCAACATTGCCGCCGGGGCCACGGATATCGCCAAGATCCTGTTCATTCTGTTCGTGATCCTGTTCGTGATCTCGCTCATCTTCGGACTGGTGCGGGGCAAAGCACCGCGGATCTGATAGCACGCTCGGAGAGTGAGAGGGGACGGCCCGGGATGAAGAGCCCGGGCCGTTTCTTGTCTTTGTCACAACCATCCCAAAGACAAAAAACCCACGGCGTGGAAACGCCGTGGGCCGGGAGTAAACGGAAATTGACGAGCGTCAGGCCCGGCGGCGGCGCGAGGCGACCAGGCCGCCCAGGCCGAGGACCGCCATCGCGCCCGGGGTCGGGACGGTGGCGAACACGGCGTTGCCGAACGGAGCGGTGTCGGTCACCCACACATTCTCACCACGGACCTGGATGCCCCACTGCACATGGCGGCCGGCATCGGCGATCGTGGCCAGGCTGAAGCTGAAATCACCGGCAGTGACATCAAGGAAGACCTCGACCACGGAGGAGTAGTCCGCCGCGAAGTCACGGATGAAGAGCCGGGCCTCGTGGGCGTCGGTGAAGGTGTTGGCGAGCACGGTGCCCGAGAAGGTCACGGTCTGGCCGTTGTAGGCGCCGGAGACCTGCTGGTAGATGTTGGCTTCCATGAACTTGTTGCCGGGGGCGCCGGGGCCGCCGGGGTTCGGGTTGCCCGAGCCGGTGGGGTCCTGATACCAGAACTCGTTGGGATCGCCGATGGTGTTGGGCGACATCGTCAGGGTGAAGGCGGAGTCATCGAAGCTGGTGACGAGGTCATCCAGACCCCATGCGCTGCCGAAGATGAATCCGCCGCCGTTGGCGGGCAGCTCGAACACATTCATGTAACCCATCCAGGCGGCGCTGGAGGGGTCGATGCCGACATTGACATCGGCGTGGGCGACGGTGGCGAGCGCCATGGCCCCCACAAGGGCGGAAACGGTCTTCATACTGATCTCCCTCTGGTACGGATGGACACACCGGGACCGACGACCGTCGGAAGCCGATGTAACTGTTTCATTTAGCATGGCACGCATTCAGGCCGGTGTCAAGGATTTTCCCCGTCCCAAGGGGGGAAATCCGGCCCGATAATCTCGGGCCGTCACTTGGCGGCCGTCCTGCTCATGAACGCGGAGACCGGACGGGCAGATCAGAGGGCCAGATCCCCGGAACGCTCCGGCTGGTAGTCGAGGGCGGCCACGCGGAGGCGGATCGGGCCGCGCCGGCCTTCATACTCGATGACTTCATCCACCCAGCGGCCGAGCAGTTCGCTGCCCAGCGGGTCGTGGACGGTGATGGGCGTGGCCTGGGTGGGATCACTGATGGGCGAAAGCGGGGAGGGCGGGGCGGGGGCCTGGTAGCGCAGGGCGTAGAGATCGGAATCACCGGTGTCCAGGTCGATGACGCGGACGATGGAGTTCATGGTGACGAGATCAGGCGGCACGAACACGGGGCGCACGCCGCGGGAGCTGTCGAGGCGGTGGAGCAGACGCTCGATATGGGGGGGGTGGGAAGAACTCGCGGGCGAGGGCGGGGTGCCGGAGACCGCAGCGCGGACACGGTCACGGTCCAGGGTGTTGACGAGGCGATTGCGTTGCATGGTGACTGCTCCGTGGAATGGGGGGGGGGTGAGGGCGGGGGATAAGCGTGGCCGCCTGAGAGCGTGGCCTTGTGTGCTCTACGAGCGCACCGTATGCTGCGGTTCGCGAAAGGCGAGCGCGGGCGGGTTGGGAAGGGGTTTCCTGAGGGTTGGAATCGTGCCGGATGGGGAAAGAGGCCATTTTCGGGCGGCACGCACGGGGAAAAATGCACGGAGGATCACCCGAGATGAAGACCACACCCGAGCATGACGAGCGGATCGCCAAGATGACCTTCGGGTCGGTCTATCCGCACTATGTGAACAAGGTCGAGAAGAAGGGACGGACCAAGGAGGAACTGCACGAGGTCATCCGCTGGCTGACGGGGTTCAGCGACAAGCAGATCCAGAAGCACATCGACGACGGCCTGACCTTCGACGCGTTCTTCCGCAAGGCGAGCCTGAACCCCAATGCGCACCTGATCACCGGTGTGATCTGCGGCTACCGGATCGAGGAGATCGAAACGCCGCTGACACGGCAGGTTCGGTACCTGGACAAACTGGTGGACGAGCTGGCGAAGGGCAGGAAGATGGAGAAGATCCTGCGCGCCGGGTAAGAGCGCTCTTGGGGGAGGGGAGGGGGGGGGGGTCAGCCGGAGCCGCTGAAGTTGGAGTGGCCCGGTGGCTTGATAGCACGGGCGGCCTTGGCGTTGGCTCGTCTTTGGCGGCGTTCGGCCTGGGCGAGCATGGCATCCACTTCTTCCGGGCCGAGGATGCGGCGGGCCTGTTCGAGGGCTTTGTTGATCGAGTCGTGCATCCGCGCCTCATGGGCGGCGCGCTGGCGTGCGAGGCCGCGGCGGAAGGCCGGGCGTTGGGAGAGGGCGTGGAGTTGGAGCAGGTCAAGTTGGTGCTTGCGGCAGAGGGCCGCCACCGACAGGCTCGGGTCGGACCAATCGGCCAGCACGGCGTGGATGGCCTGCTCGATCTCCCAGACAGTCCAGCCGCGGAAGGGATCGGTGGGGTCATCGCGGAGGAAGGGTGCCCCCAGCGACCCCCGCTCGGGAGTTGGACCGGGAGCTGCCGGGCGGAGGCAGGCGAGGAAATCCACGGCCTGCGTGGTGGCGACGGGCGGGGCGGGGACGGTGTGCAGGGGGAGATGGCGGCTCATATGGGGGTGAGCATACGGGAACAGCTTGGGTCACGCAAGGTATTTGTTTGGTTTTTGAGATAAAATTGTGCGGGGG
>CAZXGL010000071.1:0-2354 GCA_964640595.1 uncultured Phycisphaeraceae bacterium
CCCCCCCCACCCCCGCACCCCCCCCCACAACCCTCATGCCTTCGCCGATGCCCGGCTCGACTTCCCCGTCGGTGCGGGCATTGTCGCGGATTCCGACCCGGAGACCGAATGGCAGGAAACGCTGACCAAGGCCCGCGTGCTCACGGACGCGCTGGGCCTGCGTTTGTCGTGATCTCATCTCTCTGTTACCAGATCCAGCGGACGCGGCCGGTGTCGGGGGCGAGGACCGGGCCGCCTTCGAGGGGGGCGGGGAAGTAGACGATGAAGGCCTTGCCGACGATGAGGTCACGATTCACCGCACCGGGGGTGGCGTCGATGCGTTCGCGGATCCAGGGGTTGATGGAGTTGGCCGTCCAGAGGCGGGAGTCCAGGGAGTTGGGGGAGTTGTCGCCGAGCATGAAGAACTGGTCTTCGTTGAGGGTGGGGAAGTTGTTGAAGTGCGCGCCGAGGGTGGGGCGGGGCTCGGCACGGGCGGGGGCGGGCTGGTAGAAGATGTCGCGTTCGAGGGTGAGACGGTGGACCTTGAAGGGGCCGCCGGCGAAGTCCCAGTGAACCCGGGGCTGGCGGTAGAGTTCGGTGCGGGCGAAGACGCCGGGGCCGTTGACACCTGGGCGGCGGACATCGTCGGTCTGCTGCTCGTCGTGGGCGACGAGTTCGTCGTACGAGGGGATCATGGCGGCGGCGATGCGTTCGGCGGGGCTGAGGGTGTAGCCGGCACGGTCGGGACCGCCAGCGACGAGGCGGCCATTGATGAAGAGCCAGAGGGCCTGATCGACATGCCAGAACTCAATGCGGGTGGCGCGGCCGGGCTTGAGGCCGCTGAAATCACCAGCGTCGAGATCGGTCCATGGAGCGCCGTCCTCATCACGGCGCATGCGCAGCGTGACCTTGCCCACGACGGGATCGACCACGGCCTGGAACACATGCTCGCGTGCCGTGATGGTGGGCGTGACGGCCACGGGCGACTCGGTGGGTTCGATGCTGATGGACAGGGCGAGATCGGAGACGGGGTAGGGCGGGATCCCGCGCGCTCCCAGGTCGTCCGGACGGACGAAGGGGTTGGAGGCAGGTTGGCCGCTGGGACTGCGACGAGGCTCGGCCTGGTTGTAGGGGTAGTAATCGGTGATGGGACGGCGGTCGTTCCAGGCCAGCGTGGTCGAACCGGAGCCGCTGTAGGTCCAAACGCTTGAATCCTGAATGCCGGACCACTGGGCGACCTGATCCGGCGAAACGGGGGGGCGATAGGTCGGCTCGGGACTGAGGGGTGTGTAGCGCGAATCGAACACGGTCTGGAACATCGTGCGCTGGGTGCGCTCGGGCTTGCGGGCGATGCTCCAGCCGGGCTCGCTCCAGGCGCGGGGGCCGGCGGTGGAGGTCGTACCGGGGGCATGGTCCCGATAGAAAATGTCGCCGTCCACGAGCGCGATCTGCTCGCCGGGCAGACCGACGAGGCGCTTGATGTAGTTCTCGTGCGTGCCGGGGTACTTGAAAACGACGACATCCCAGCGGCCGGGCTGGTGAACGCCGGGGAGGTACTTGAGCACGAACACGCGATCGCCCGCGGCCAGGCGGCGATTGCGCTGCGGCTCGATCGGCAGACCCGTGATGGGGTCGGAGGGGGTGATGGGGATTTCGGAACCCTGTACGCGCAAGGGCTCGCTGGTGCCGGAGATGTAGTCCCAGGGATTGGTCGGCCAGTCATACCCGTTGAACGGGCTGGTGAAGCGCACATGCTTGCCGAGCAGGGTGGGGGCCATCGAGCCGGTGGGGATGATGAAGCCCTCGATCACGAAACCGCGGAACACGAAGGCCATCATGAAGGCGATGACCAGCGAGGTGAGGGTTTCCTTGATGCCGATCGACTGCTTGGTGCTCATCGGGGAGGGGCCTCTGCGCGCGGCGGGAAAAGAAGAAGGACGGGATCAAGGCGATGGATCAGTCGTCGGAGGGGCCCGATGGCCCGGCGTGATCCGTGGGGGGGGTGGAGGGAGGGGAGCCGGGCTTGCGCTTGCGGCGGCGACGCTTCTTGCGGGGGCCGGTTTCGGAACCGTCGGCGCTGGAGGCATCCACCGGGCCGGTCTCACGGTCTGCGTCCGGGCTGGCGCCGGGGCGGGGCGTGCCCGCGGTTGTGTCGGATGACCCGGCGGAATCCGCAGGAACCGAGCCATCCGCACCGGGCTTGCGCTTGCGGCGGCGGCGTTTTTTCCTGGTCGGTCCGGTTGGGCCGCCGGAACCCGGCTCGGGCATGTCGTCACCGGGCAGGTCGTTGAGGTCGATGGCCTCGTCACGAGACGCGGGCCGGGCCGCATGGGGCCGATCGGCACCGTCGTCAGCAGGTGTGCGGTCGGGGCGGT
>CAZXGL010000071.1:2364-4906 GCA_964640595.1 uncultured Phycisphaeraceae bacterium
GGGGGGGGGGGCGGGGGGGGGGGGGGGGGGGGGGGGGGGGGGGGGGGGAGAGGATGACTCCGAGCGCGGACCCGGGCGGGGACGCTCGCGGCCCGGGGCTGCGGAAGCGGACGAGGGCCGAGCCGGGGGGGCGGGGGAGGCGGGGGGGGCAGCCAGGCCGGGTTCGGTCAGGTTCTCGACCGGCACGGCGATGTCGGTGCCCGAATCAAGGCGGACCAGTACGAGCTGCGTGAGAATCTGGGAGTCGATGACGGTGCCATCGCCCTCGGGCGTGCCGACGCGGGATTTGCGGTGGGGCAGGCGTTTGCGGAGGTCCTCGTAGGTCTCGTCCTCGTAGCGGAGGCAGCACATGAGACGGCCGCAGCGGCCGGAGATTTTGAGGGGGTCGAGCGTGGCCTTCTGGGTTTTGGCCGACTTCATGGAGATGGGCTTGAGGACCTTGAGGAAGTTCTTGCAGCAGCAGTACTGACCGCAGCGTTCGTAGTCGGCGGTGATGCGGGCCTCGTCGCGCGCGCCGACCTGGCGCATGTCCACGCGGGCGTTGTAGTCGTTCTGGAGCCGCTGGACGAGGTCGCGGAAATCGACGCGATCCTCGCTGAGGAAGTACACGGTGATGCGCTCGCCGCCGAGGATGGGCTCGGCCTCGACGATCTTGAGGGGGAGCATCATCTCCTCCGCGTGGCGTTTGGCGATGAGGCGGAGGGGGTGCTTGGTCTGCTCGATCTGGGCCTGGCGCTCCATGTCCTCGGGGGTGGCGATGCGGAGGGCGCGGCCGTCGGTGGAGAAGGGGTACTGGCGGCCGCCGGAGTTCTCGATGTACTCGAGCATTTCCTTGCGGCTGACGGACTTGGAACAGCCTGAGTTGGGGCAGGTGCTGGTGAGCATCTCGCCGATCTCGGTGCCGCGGTGGGTACGGACGACGATCTTGGAGCCGCAGCCCGGCTTCTCGTTGGACTGCCAGGGGAACTCACCGACCATCTTGAGGTAGCCGAAACGCACGACCAGGGTTTTGGGCGCGTTGAGGCGCTCGTACGCGACGCGGTCGGCCTCGTCCTTGAGGTGGTCGGCCAGATCGGCCTCGAACTGAGGGAGGGGCAGGATGGGCAAAGGGGGCTCCGAGGGATCTGGAAGTCGGGGATGGTACGCGGGCGGGCGTGGTTGGTTCGTGTACGGAACACGGGGAAATGGAGCAGCCGGAAGGGGGGGCACGGAGGGAGAAGGGAGGGTGAGGGGAGGGGGGAAGGGACAAAGCAACACGCCCGGCCCGAAGCGGGCCGGGCGTGGACATTGAGACAGGGGGGATTGCTCAGGGACGCGCGGGCAGGCCAGCATTGGCCCGGGCGCGGATGAACATGTCCGGCAGGGGCTGACGATCCTGAAGCTGGATCTGGCGGCGGTTGACGACGCTGTAGATCATGAGCATCTCGTTGCGCTCATCGAGCACCGCAAGAATCTGCTGGCTGCCGCCCTCGGTGGTCATGACGACATAGCCGGACTTCTCGGCGACCATCTCGGCCATGGCGGGGCGGTCAAGGAAACCGGCTCCCTGGATGAGGGTGAGCGCGGCGAGCACGCCTGCGGAGATCCACAACCATCCAGCGTGACGCGGAGCGGGGGAGAGGGAGGGGGGGGCGGAGGTCTCCGCGGTGGTGATTTCGACGGACGCGGGCTGGTCGTGATCGGTGTTGCTGGTCATTGGTGGGCTCCTTTAGCGCGTCGGGTCGGCGGTGAGGTCGAGGACGAGATCGCGGTAACCGACACCCTGGAGGCGGCGGCGGGAGTTGTCCCACAAGAGGGTGATGATCTCACGGTTGGCCGAGTCGATCACATAGATGGCGTTGGCGGTGGCACCGCTGATGTCGCCGCCGACCATGGTGTACTCGCCACGGGTGCGGTTGGAAGTGTTGGAAGTGGGCTGAGCGCCCGCGGAAGGCGCAAGGCTGACACCGGCCAGGGCGAGCAGCAGCACGGCGTTGAGCGCCACCAGACGGCGCACGGGCGACTTCGGGCTTGCAACGCGATCGGGCCGGGGTGGCATGGCGTGATCTCCGTGGGCGGGTGGGGTTCGGTACGCCGGACAGGCGGGAGCGGTTGCCCGGCGCGGAGTGGGCCGAGGTGTGGTTCAGTCCTGGTGCGTGCGCTTGGACTTGAGCGAGGCCGCGAAGACCACGGCCGAGAGCAGCAGGATGAGCAGGGCGTACATCCAGATCTTGGGGCTGCTGGGCGACTCCGTCATGCGCGGCGGACGCAGCTCGGACTGCGCCAGCGTCTGAGCAACGGCGGGGAGCGCGGTCATCGCCAGGGTCGCCAAGGCGACGAGCGGGGCCGGGATGCGGGCGGATCGAGCAAAAGAATGACGGATCATGCCCTCAGCCTACGCGGTCGGGCCGGACCGGACAAACGAGGAAGCCGGGCAACGGTTCAGAGAAATAGCCGGTCGATCCGCGCAACGCGGAACCGCACGAAGGGCGATCCCGAATCGGATCCCCCCCACCCCCCCCACCCCACCCCCCAGTCCCACTCCCCATCCCCCCCTCCTCGC
>CAZXGL010000072.1:0-4469 GCA_964640595.1 uncultured Phycisphaeraceae bacterium
CCCCCACCCACCCCCGCCGGGCGTATCCTCAGCACTTGGGGAATCACATTCACCACGCAGGAATAAGGAGCCGCACATGGGTCTGATCAAGGAGTTTCGTGAGTTCGCTCTCAAGGGCAACATGGTCGATATGGCGGTGGGAATCATCATCGGCGGTGCATTCGGCGGCATCGTCCAGTCGCTCATCAAGGATGTCATCATGCCCATCGTCGGCCTGGCCGGTGATGTGGACTTCACGAACGCCTACATCCCGCTCAGCAGAGCCGTGAGCACGGCCAAGGAAGCCGACCCCAACCTCTCGCTGGATGCCGCCCGCGCCATCGGGCCGGTCATGGCATACGGCAACTTCGTGACCATCCTGGTCAACTTCCTGATCCTCGCCTTCGTGATCTTCATGATGATCAAGATCATGAACAACGCCAAGAAGAAGTTCGAGAAGGAGCAGGCGGTCGCTCCGGCGGCCCCAGCGCCCACGCCGGAGGATGTGGTCCTGCTCCGCGAGATCCGCGATGCGCTGACGGCCCGTTGATCCGACGACCCCGTTCCTGCCCGCCCGCATTTCACGCCCCATCCGGGGCGTTTTTCATGTTCCGGCTCGGTCGAACCGGTATGCTGGATGGATGTTCATCCACGCCCTGCTCCCGCTGCTGCTCGCCGTGCCCTTCTGGTCGGGATCCGTCGCGCCGGACGCGGCGACCCACGCTTCTCTGGTCGGCACCGAGCCTTTCGGCGTGCTGGTGTTCAGCCGGACCGCGGGGTTCCGGCACGACTCGATCGCCGCGGGCGCGGCGGCCCTGGCCGAACTCGGCCAGGCCCACCGCTTCACCACCCACCACACCGAGGACCCCGCGATCTTCACCGACGACGGCCTCCTCCCCTTCAGCGTCATCGTCTTCCTGAACACCACCGGCGACATTCTCAATGACGAGCAGCAGGCGGCGATGGAACGGTTCATCCGCGCCGGACGCGGCTTTGTGGGCATCCACTCGGCCGCGGACACCGAGTACGACTGGCCCTGGTACGGCCGCCTTGTCGGAGCCTACTTCCGCTCCCACCCGCCGACCCAGGCCGCCGAGATCGATGTGATCGACCGCGAGCACCACTCCACCCGCCACCTGCCCGCCCGCTGGGCGCGGACGGATGAGTGGTATGACTTCCGCGCCAGGCCCGCCGACACGGTCCGCATCCTGATGAACCTCGATGAATCCACCTACGACGGCGGCCGCATGGACGGCAACCACCCGATCGCCTGGTACCACCACTTCGACGGCGGCCGAGCCTTCTACACTGGCGGCGGACACACCAAAGAAAGCTTCTCCGAGCCCGACTTCCGCAAGCACCTCGCTGGCGCGATCCGCTGGGCGGCGGGGGCGGAGGAGTGAGGGACTGAACGCAAAGGCCGCGAAGGTCACGCAGAGGGCACAAAGACAGGAATCAGGATTTCAACGCGAAGATCCGAAGGACGCGAAGATCAGCAAGTCATTTCAATCGCCGTTTGGATGGTGGATGCCGGGATTCATGCGCCCGGATCAAGCCATCCGATTCAGCCTTCGCGCCCTTCGGATCTTCGCGTTCAAAGTCTCCCCTCTCCGGGTCCTTTGCGTGACCTTCGCGGCCTCTGCCTTCCCTCCTAACATCCCCCGTGCAGGAATCGCAGCTCCACGAACATATCTACGCCCGCTCCGCCGGGCTGATCCCCGGCGCAGGCTGGCGAGCTGTCGTTGGACCAGGCGATGACTGCGCCGTCCTCGCAAGCCCGACGGGCGATGCGCTGCTGATCACCGTGGACCAGCTCGTTGAAGGTCGGCACTACACGCCGGACACCGACCTGGATCTGATCGCACGCAAAGCGGTCGCTCGCTCGGTGTCCGACATCGCCGCGATGGGCGGCACGCCCGCGTGGGCGATGGCCACCGGCGTGCTGCCCAAGGGGTTCGCCCGCGCGAACGAACTCTTCGACGCGCTGGCACGCTGGGCGAAGCACTGGTCCTGCCCGCTCGTCGGCGGCGACATCGCCAGCCACAGCGCACCGGATCACCCCCTCACCCTCACCGTCACCGTCGCAGGGACCGTGCCCACCGGACACCGACCGGTGCTGCGCTCCGGTGCCAGGCCGGGCGATCTTGTCTGGCTGACCGGGCCCATCGGCGGCTCGTTCGCCAGCGGGCGTCACCTGTCGTTCGAGCCACGCGTCGAGCAGGGCCTGCTCGCCTCGCGCACCGGCTCGGGCGTGACCGCCATGATCGACCTCTCCGACGGACTCGGACGCGATGCGGACCGCATCGCCCGCGCCTCCGGGGTGCTCATCGAGATCGATGCCGCCGCCATCCCGCTCCACCCAGACACGCCCGCCCCCCCCAACTGGCGCGCCGCCGCCGCCGAAGGCGAGGACTACGAACTCCTCCTCACCAGCCCCACCCCCCCCACCCCCCCTACCCCCGGCATCCCCAACATCCTCGGCCCCATCGGCCGCGTCCGGGCGGCCAACAACGAACCGCCCGCCGCCTTCTTCCTCGACCAAGGCACCGCCCACCCCGCCCAATCCCTCGGCTGGGACCACTGAACCCGATCCCCAACCTACCTTCATACACTCCCACCACTTCGCTCCCTTCGCGATCTTCGCGTTCAAAAACTCCTCCCACCCTCCGCGTCCTCTGCGTACCTCTTCATCCCCCCGCCCCGCGTGAAACTCACACTCGCCCAACTCAACCCCACCGTCGGCGACCTGACCGGCAACACGCAGCGCATCGTCCGCGCCATCGACACCGCACGCTCCCAGGGCGCTGACCTGGTCATCCTCCCCGAACTGGTCATCTGCGGCTATCCCCCGCGCGACCTGCTCACCGTGGAACACTTCGTCGAACGCTGCGCCGCCGCCGCCCGCGCCATCGGCGAACAGCACACCGCCGGCCTGACCGCCGTGATCGGCACGCCCCTCCCCGCTGCCTCCGGCGGGATCCACAACGGGCTGGTCGTCTATCGCGATGGCCGCTGCATCGCCGAGTACCGCAAGCAACTGCTGCCCACTTACGATGTGTTCGACGAGGACCGCTACTTCGAGCCGGGGGGGGGAGGTGATGAGACCGTCGTGATCGAGGTGGCGGGCAAACGCGTCGGCCTGGCGATCTGCGAAGACCTGTGGCGGGGCGAGGACGCGGGCTTTGCGGGAAGATACACCCGCGCGGCCGACCCCATCGCCGAACTCGCCAGACGCGGCGTGGACCTGCTGGCCGTGCCCAGCGCCAGCCCCTTCATCCTCGGCAAGCACGCCCGCCACCGCGCCATCCTCATCAAGCACGCCGCCACGCTCAACGCGCCTGTCGCCAGCGTCAACCAGTGCGGCGGCAACGACGACCTGCTCTTCGACGGCCGCTCCGCCGTGATCACACCCGACGGCGCGACACTCGCCGAGGCGAGACCATTCGACGAAGACCTCATCACCATCCATCTTGGCCAAGCCACCCCCCACCCCACCCCTCCCCCCCACTTCCCCGACGAGCACCTCGTCATCGAGGCCCTGACCACGGGCGTGCGTGATTACCTGGGCAAGTGCGGCTTCAAGTCCGCGTGCCTGGGTCTGTCCGGCGGGATCGACAGCGCCATCACCGCCGCCATCGCCGTGCGCGCCCTCGGGCCGGACGCCGTCACCGGCGTGGCCATGCCCGGCCCGTTCAACTCGGAAGGCTCGATCACCGATGCCTACGCCCTGGCCGCGAACCTGGGCGTGCGCTGCATCACCATGCCGATCTCCGAACCCTTTGACGCGTACAGGGGCGTGCTTGATGCCGGGTTCAACGGGCTGGGCCTGCGCCGGCTCGGCGAATCACACCCGGACCTGACGCAGGAAAATCTCCAGAGCCGCGTGCGCGGGGCGCTGATGATGGCCCTGTCCAACCGCACCGGAGCGTTGCTGCTGACCACCGGCAACAAGAGCGAGCTGGCCGTGGGATACTGCACGCTCTACGGCGACATGAACGGCGGGCTGGCCGTCATCAGCGATGTCCCCAAGACGCTGGTCTTCCGGGTGTGCCGATACCTGAACGAGCACCACGCGGAGTTCGGCTTCCGCGTGCCGCCGATCCCCGAGTCCACCATCACCAAACCGCCCAGCGCGGAGCTGGCGCCCGGCCAGCTCGACACCGACTCGCTCCCGCCATATGAGATCCTCGACGAGATCGTCGAACGGCACATCGAACGCAAGCAATCCTCGGCCCGCATCACCGCGGAAACCGGCTTCGATCCTGCCGTGGTCGCCCGCATCTGCCGGTTGATCGACCTGAACGAATACAAACGCCGCCAACTGGCGGTGGGCCTGAAGATCACCCACACCGCGTTCGGACCGGGCCGGCGCATGCCCATCGCCCAGCGCTGGGTGCGGTGAGCGAGTGGCCGGATCGACAAGCCGCGACCGCAAGGGCCTTTTGCATCAAGCGATCCGGGTCCCCCTCCGCCGGAGGCGGTGCAGGGCG
>CAZXGL010000073.1:0-4358 GCA_964640595.1 uncultured Phycisphaeraceae bacterium
CGACATTGCTGGCGGCGACATAATCGCCACTGGCCAGCAGGTCAACATTGATCGAGGAGAAGTAGGAGCCAGCAACGCCGGTCCAAGAGGCGGTGATGGTCGCGGTGGCGGTCTCGCCGATCGCGATCGAGGCCTTGTCGAAGCTCAGCTCGACGACCAGATCGGTCGAAACATTCTGGGCGGAAGCGACGGTGGCGAGGCCGGCGACGGCCAGCAGGGCGATGCTCTTCATCTGGAACTCTCCTCACTAAGGGATGTGAATAACGCTCAACTAGGGGCCGGTACCCACACCAGCCACACTCAATGTGCATCCAAAAACGAGGATGACCAGAAACATATCAAAAAAAAATGACCCTCCCCGGAAGACCGGAGAGGGCCAGCTTCGCTTCAGCCCATCGCTGAGGATGGTTCAGATTCAGCGGCGGCGACGGCCAGCCACCAGACCGCCCAGGCCCAGCAGGGCCATCGCGGACGGGGCGGGGGTCACGGTCAGCGAGCCAGACACGAACGACTCGTGGCCGAACTCAACGACCGGGTCGGAGAACACGGGGCCGGTCACCGAGTAGGGGAACGGAGCGCCGGCGACGGTCGCTGAGCTGTAGGACAGCACGCCCATCGCGGTGCCCGTCACGGTGAAGGTGGTCACCAGGATCGGGTTGGTGTTCACGAAGGGGGGGATCAGCGAGAACTGCGAAGCCTCCAGGCCCAGCACATTCGCGCCGGACGCGGTGCCCTGGCCGCTGAAGCCCAGAGCGGCATTGTTCCAGGCGACCGCCGCGACATTGCTGGCGGCGACATAATCGCCACTGGCCAGCAGGTCAACATTGATCGAGGAGAAGTAGGAGCCAGCAACGCCGGTCCAAGAGGCGGTGATGGTCGCGGTGGCGGTCTCGCCGATCGCGATCGAGGCCTTGTCGAAGCTCAGCTCGACGACCAGATCGGTCGAAACATTCTGGGCGGAAGCGACGGTGGCGAGGCCGGCGACGGCCAGCAGGGCGATGCTCTTCATGGGAAACTCTCCTCTTAAAGTGGACGGGGTTCTGCGAATCCGGCCCAGACATTCGGGCCACCCCAAATATGCACCATGCTTCAGAAACTGCCACCTATCCGCGCAAAATCACCCCCCAAATCCTGTCAAAATTCCCCACATTGGGTAAAATCCGTTCAAAAACCAGAATTAATCCGATCAAAATCAGATCAAAATTGCCAAAGATGTCCCGCCCGAGGCAAATTGCCCCCCCCACCCCTCGCTCTACCCCCGGGAGAGGATATACCAAAAACAACCCCCGCCCGGCGAACCGGGCGGGGGCTTCAGATCAGATCAATCCCGAAGGATCGAGTCAGGTTCAGCGGCGGCGACGGCCGGCCACCAGACCGCCCAGGCCCAGCAGGGCCATCGCGGACGGGGCGGGGGTCACGGTCAGCGAGCCAGACACGAACGACTCGTGGCCGAACTCAACGACCGGGTCGGAGAACACGGGGCCGGTCACCGAGTAGGGGAACGGAGCGCCGGCGACGGTCGCTGAGCTGTAGGACAGCACGCCCATCGCGGTGCCCGTCACGGTGAAGGTGGTCACCAGGATCGGGTTGGTGTTCACGAAGGGGGGGATCAGCGAGAACTGCGAAGCCTCCAGGCCCAGCACATTCGCGCCGGACGCGGTGCCCTGGCCGCTGAAGCCCAGAGCGGCATTGTTCCAGGCGACCGCCGCGACATTGCTGGCGGCGACATAATCGCCACTGGCCAGCAGGTCAACATTGATCGACGAGAAGTAGGAGCCGGCAACGCCGGTCCAAGAGGCGGTGACGGTGGCGGTGGCGGTCTCGCCGATCGCGATCGAGGTGCGATCGAAGGTGAGCGAAACAACCAGATCGGTCGAAATGTTCTGGGCGGTGGCCACAGAAGCGAGGCCAGCGACGGCCAGCACAGCGATGCTCTTCATGTCTTTCTCCTCACAGCGTTACAGACGAAGGTTTGGTACCGAAATACCGACTCGGAAACGAACAACTCGTTCCTGACCCACACCGAGCATATCCAGACCCCGCTCGGCCTGCAAGCAGAAAGTCGCCTCCAAACTGTCAAATTCCTGTACATTCACTTGCAAGGCCAAATTTTCGTATTTTGTTCGCACAAACCCCCCGTAATAATGGGGATTCCGCCCGGACAAGGGGGTGTACTCGGACCTCATCCCAATCGAAAAGTCCCCCGTTCCCGGTCCTTCATCGGCCCGGGGAACCGCAACGCACGCCCGTGCGCCACCACCCACACCCCCGCCCCAAGCACCCCGGTAGCGAAAATCGCCTCCGTGAGGTTCTGGAGCGCATCGCTCCGCTTCATCTCAAAGGGACGCATCGCACCCGTCAGGACCACCGGCACCCGGACCCACGGCCCCACCCGGGCGGCCAGCAGCTCGCCAGTGACGCATAAGGTGTCCGTCCCGTGGAGCACCACCACCCCCTCGCTCGCTTCGCAGCTTCCCTCCACCGGGGCCGTGTTGGGGCCTACCACCAGCTCCACTGCCCCCACAATCCGTTCCCGATCGGCTTCTGTCAAATGCAGTGAATCCTTCTGCATCAGTTGCAGCGTATTGACGACTGTGTCTTCCAGCCGCAACAGGCTGAGCATCTCCTGCACCACCGAGGCCCTGTTCTCCAGGGAACCTGAGTGTTCGTCGTAAGTCTTCTCGATGGTTCCGCCGGTTGAAATCAGTGTGATTCGTCGCATGGCGGAAAGGTTAGTCCGCCCAATCGCGGATCAATTCTGACCGCACACCCGGCCTCCTGCCGGACCTCGTGGTCCGCTGTTCCCATCTGTTCCGAGTCCATCCCGATCTGTTTCGCTCCCACGAGATCCCCTTCACGATGCCCGATTCCGCCACCCAAGAGACTTTCGTGCGTCTCCGCGCATTGCACGATCAAGGGCGCTTTCTGGCCGCCCTCAATGCTGTCGAACCTCTCTGCGAAAAATACCCAGGGCATGTCCCCCTCATCGCCCTGCGTGTGTCCTGCCTGCTCAACCTTGTGCGCCCGGCGGAAGCTGCTCGGATCGCCCGGCGTGCCCTCAGAAATGCCCGCGCGCCGTCCCAGCGCTCAACGCTGGCCGCGATGCTCATCGATGCGTATGCCCATGACCGCCGCCCTGATCAAGCCGCCCAGACAGCCAGAGAGGAACTGGCCATGCGCCCCGAGGACACACTCGTTCTCGCCGCTCAGACACGCGCCCTCCTGCTCGACAGTCAACGCACCAACGCCATCCAGAACATCCTCCCGTTCATCAATCACGGGCCCGTTTCAGCCACCGTGGCCTCGGCCTTCGTCGCAGCCGCCAGACGCACCGATCATGCGTCCCAGGCCCAGGACTACGCCCGCAGAGCACTCGAGCAGGACTCCGATGCCCCCGCACAGACCCGTGCCAGCGTCCATGCCCAACTCGCGCTGATGCTGGATGAGCAAGGACGCTACGACGAAGCCTTCACCCACGCGGAACTGGCCGCTGACCACCTCGCTGTCCAGTACAACGATGAGGCAGTCGCCTCCCGGGTCCGCAGACTCCGCGCGGTATACACACCCGATTCCCTTGCAAAGGCACCTCTCATCCCCCCACCACCCGAGACCCCCCGCCCGGTCTTCATCGTCGGCATGCCGCGGTCCGGCACCACCCTGACCGAACGGATCATCGCCGCCCATCCGGACACGGCTGGCGCGGGCGAACTCTCGGATCTGTCACGCGTCATCACGAATCTCGTCGGCACCACTGACACCCCTACCGCTCCTGAGCAAGTCATCGCCGAAGCCGCCGCCGAGTATCGTCAGTCGCTCGCTCAAGCCACCGGAAACACGACCCCCGCCATCATCACCGATAAGATGCCCACCAACTTCTGGCACCTCGGCTTCATCGCCCATGCCATGCCAGATGCCCTCGTCATCCACTGCCGCCGCGACCCCGTGGACACCTGCCTGTCCTGTTTTCTCCAGCCACTCTCGGCGGCATACCCGTTCGCGTCCAACCTCACCGACTGCGCCACCTACTTTCGACACTACCTTGATGTGATGGCCCACTTCCGCACCCTGATGGCCCCACCCGGCACCAACCCACGCATCCTGGAAGTCGATCTGGAGCGAACCGTGGCCGACCCGGATACCGAGATCCGACGCATGCTCGACTTTATCGGGCTGGACTTCCATCCGGCCTGCTTGCGCCCCCACGAAGCCCCCAACACCGCCAATACCCTCTCCAATGATCAGATCAAGCGGGGGATTTACGCCACGGCCACTCCCCGTCGCATTCCTTACGCAGCCCACACCGAACCCCTGCTCGAAGCCTTGGGCGATGCGGCCCACCCCCTCGTCGACTAGCCCCC
>CAZXGL010000074.1:0-3919 GCA_964640595.1 uncultured Phycisphaeraceae bacterium
ATCCTCGGCGGCGGGCCCAACCGCATCGGCCAGGGCATCGAGTTCGACTACTGCTGCGTCCACGCGGCCATGACGGCCCGGGATCTGGGCTTCCGCTCGGTCATGATCAACTCCAACCCGGAGACCGTCTCGACCGATTACGACACCAGCGATGTCCTGTTCTTCGAGCCGCTCACGCTTGAGGATGTGCTCAATGTGGTCGAGAAGCTTGGCGCGTCCCCCCGGACGCTGCCGGCGGGCATCTCCACCACCGCGGGCGTGACCGTCAGCGACGCGGAGCGGGCGGAGATCCTCGATCGCCTGCGGGGCGCGGGCTACGACCGCGGCGAGGTGCTGGTCCGCATGACCGGCGCGTCGGACGACGAGACCTGGATCGTCGGCGTGCCCGACGGCAAGGTGCTGACCATCCCTACTGATGGTTCCGGGGGGGCGGGGGGGACGGGGGTCCGTTACGACCGTGAGCTGGTCGGGCACCTCGCCCGGCACACGGCGCAGGTGAAGAGTTGGGCCGATCGCGGCCCGGTGCGCGGGCTGGTCGTGCAGTTCGGCGGGCAGACGCCGCTGAACCTGGCCCACGGGCTGGATCTCGCCGGCGCGCCGCTGCTGGGCACCCCGCTGGACGCCATCGATCGCGCGGAGGACCGGGATCGGTTCGATCAGCTGCTCACCAAGCTCGATCTGAAGCGGCCGGGCTCGGGCATCGCCCGATCGGTCGAAGAATCCGTGGAGATCGCCGCCCGCATCGGGTATCCGGTGCTGGTGCGTCCGTCCTATGTGCTGGGCGGGCGCGGCATGGAGATCTGCCCGGACGAGGCCGCGCTGCGTCACTACATGACCACCGCGGTCGATGTTTCCGGTCTGGACGATGCGCCGATCCTGATCGATCAGTTTCTCGACGCGGCCACCGAGCTTGATGTCGATGTCGTCGCCGATTTCGGCAACGCCGCGGATCCCCGCGCCGTGGTCTGCGCCGTGATGGAGCACATCGAGCAGGCGGGCGTCCACTCCGGCGATTCGACCTGCATGATCCCGTACGAGACGCTCCGTCCCTCGACCGTGCAGGAGGTCCGCCAGACCGCCCGTCGTCTCGCCGCCGAACTGGGCGTGTGCGGGCTGATGAATGTCCAGATGGCCGTCAAGGATGACGAGGTCTACATCCTGGAGGTCAACCCCCGCGCCAGCCGCACGGTGCCCTTCGTGGGCAAGGCCAAGGGCGTGGCGTGGGCCAGCGTGGCCGCCCGGGCCATGCTGGGCAACACCCTGTCCGAACAGGGCACGGTCGAGTTGCCGGATGTGGGCTACTGCGCGTTTAAGGCGCCCGTCTTCCCGTTCCAGAAGTTCCCCGGCGTGGATTTCGTGCTCGGGCCGGAGATGCGTTCCACCGGAGAGGTGATGGGCGTGGATGTCTCACGCCCCGTGGCATATATGAAGGCCTTGCTCGGCGCGGGCACGCGCCTGCCCACCTCGGGCGGCGTGTTCCTTTCCGTGCGGCGGGAGGACAAGCAGTCGATGGTCTCCGTCACCCGCTCGCTCATGGCCATGGGCTTTGAGGTCTGGACCACCGACGGCACCGCCGATCTGCTCCAGCGCCATGGTCTGCGACCCAAGGTCATCCAGAAGATCCAGGCGGGCGCACGCCCCAATGTCATCGACCTGATGCAGAACGGGCAGATCCAGCTCGTCATCAACACGCCGACCAAGACCGGTTGGCAGACCGACGAGGGCCGCATCCGCGCCACCGCGGTGCGTCTGGGCATCCCGATGATCACCACCGCCACGGCCGCGCAACAGGTGGTCCACGCCATCGCCGCACTGCGGGCGGGCGACTGGGGCGTCTCGGCCCTGCAGGACCTGGGCGCGCTCGCCAAGGCCGGCGTGTGACCGCACGGCCTTGACGCGATTCTGATTGAGCTTTGACAGCCTCTTTATCCGCGGCCCCGAGGGTCGCGAATATCTTTTACCAGTTCTCTTTCTTTCTGGCGCTCCCCCACCCCACCCTGGCGTCGGAAGCACACCGCCGTGCCGGTGCGGATACGCGTCGGAACGGTGTTCATTTCTTCCGGGCAGGAAGTTCGATCACCGCCGTCACCGGTTCGTGGTCCGAAGGGCTGCGCCCCTCGACCCGCGTTCGATCAATCGCGGCATCCAGCACCGGAATGCCCGGCCCCGTGAGGATGAAGTCGATCTTGTCGCCATCGGTGCGGTCGCGGAAGGCGTTGAAGGTGCCCACCACGGTCTCGTCCGGATGGATCGCGCGGAAGGTGTCCGTCAGGCCCGGCCCGGCGGGGTCATGCAGCAGAAAGGTGGTGGCGGGGTTGTCCTCGCCGGAGTTGAAATCACCCATCACCACGAACGGGTCCGGGTGGGTCCGGGCGGCGATGCGCTCGGCGATCAGGCGGGCGCTGCGCTCACGCGAGGGCTGCGAGATGTGGTCGAAGTGCGTGTTGAACACATACAGAGCACGGCCGCTGGCGTCGTCGATCAGCCTGGCCCAGGTGCAGATCCGCGTGATCGAGTTGCCCCAGGTGGTGGAGGCGACCACCTCCGGCGTGTCGGACAGCCAGAAGGTGCCCGACTCGGCCAGCGTGAACCGGTCCGCCCGGTACAGGATGGTGCAGTGCTCGCCCCTGGTCAGCCCGTCGTCCCGGCCCGCGCCCACCGCGGCGTAGTGGGGGAATCGCTCGCGGATCTCGGACACCTGGAACGCAAGCGCCTCCTGCAGGCCGACCACATCCGACCCGTGGCGTTCGAACACATCCAGCGCCGGTCCGCGGCGCAACTCCCAGCGGTCCGGCCCGTCATTGGCCGTGCCGTAGCGGATGTTGAAGGTCATGAGCGAGACGGTGGGCTGGTCGCCCGCCCGGGCGATCGTGGCCGTCAGCAGAACGATGAGCAGCATGCGAAGCACGGGGCCTCCGATCAATCCGAGAGTTGGGCCGCGGTGAAGGTGGTGCCCGTGGTGCGCTTGTCCCAGGTGTTCGCGGGGCCTCGTCTGGATTCGTAAAAATCCCAGAGTTCGAACCAGTAGCTGCGGAACTTGTGCCGGCCGAACGGCTCATAGTGGGCGGCCAGCCGCTTCATCAATGCCGCGTCCGGGCCGTCCATGCCCAGCACCGTCCGGGCGTGCCGGAGGGATTCGGTGTCCAGGGCCAGACGCGAGCAACGCCCGAGCAACTGCATGATGTTGCCCGCCGCGTACGGCCCGATGCCGGGCAGGGTCTTGAGGAACTTGAACACCGCATCGTCCTCGACCCCGGGGTCCATCAGCCAGACCTCGTCAATGTCGCCCCGTTTCATCATTCTGGCCAGTTCAACGATCCGGACATCCCGGTATCCCACGCGGCAGCGGGCGCGGAGCGTGGCCGGGCTGGCCCGTGCGAGCTTGGCCGAGGTGGGGAACGCGCGGGCTTGCGGGCCCGCCTTTGCTCCCATCACTTCGCATAGACGCCGGTTCATGTTGATGGTGCTGGGCCAGGCGACATTGCAGCTCGTCACGGTCTTGACGATGTCCTCGAACAGCGTGGGCGAGCGGAAGAGGCGTGCCCGGCCCGACCGCTTCCATCGCGGGTCGGTGGCGTGGAAATCCGCCACCTCCGCCGAAGACATGTCGAGCGAGAGCATGCGCGCGATCTGCGCGCGGGCAGCCGCCTGCTCGGCGCGATCCAGCGAACGGTCGAACCGTACCCGCAGTCCTCCCGATGATCGCTGGTCGATCACGGCCGCCGTCGGCGTGCCGGAGGAGAGGTCGAGCACCCGTGTCAGGGTGCGTGCTTCCGGCTCCCAGTGGTTCGGATCAAGCAGGAAGTAGCCGTACGAGCACACATCCCGGGCGAGGTCGAAATCCTCCGGGGGCGTGATGGTCAGCGTGGTGGGCACGGGGGAGGGGCGGGCGGTCGGGGGGGGGGGGGGGGAGGGGGGG
>CAZXGL010000075.1:0-3838 GCA_964640595.1 uncultured Phycisphaeraceae bacterium
CTCTGCGTCCTCTGCGTGATCTCTGCGTGCTCTGCGTACCTCTTCCTCCTGATCCCGCATGGCCCAGGGCGGGTCGTAGCCATGGGGAAAGTTGTGCCCGAAGTGGGCGTGGCGACCGCGCGGGTTGACCCCCCAGCCCGCGGCTCATTGTCGGGGGTCCGAACCGGGCGCAGCCCGCATCGATGGTCCTCGCCGCGAAGCGGCCGCCTCCCCTGATCCCTTCCGGCCCCGCGACCCCCGGCCGCTCCCTTGCGGTCGCGGCTTGTATGGATCACCGCGCACGCCTAGATCCCCAGGTTGTTGCCCTCGAAGAACTGGTCCGAGTTCGACACGCCGAGGGTCTTGTAGATCTCGATGGTCGCGTTGGACTTGTTGAGCGTGTAGAAGTGGATGCCCTTGACGCCGTGGTCCAAGAGGTCGCGGCATTGCTCGGTGGCCCAGTGGACGCCCAGGCGGCGGATGGATTCGTCGGTGCCGTCGGTGCGACGCAGGGCGCGGAGCATGGGGGCCGGGTAGCGCATGCCCAGGGCCAGCTCGGCCATGCGGCGCATGCCGATCACGGACTGCACGGGCATGATGCCGGCGATGATCGGGATGCGGATGCCCGCCAGCTCGCAGCGGTCGCGGAAGTCGTAGAAGTCGCGGTTGTCGAAGAACATCTGCGTGACAATGAAGTCCGCGCCGGCATCGACCTTCGCCTTGAGGTGGTCCATCTCCGCCATGCGGTTGGGCGTGCCGGGGTGGCCTTCGGGGAAGCCTGCGATGCCGATGCCGAAGCCGCGGCGGTCCGGGTGGCCGAGCCGGGGGCCTTGGGCGCGGATGTATGAGACGAGCTCGGATGCGAACTTGAAGCGTTCAGCGCCCCAGTCGTGCGGCTGCCCGACCGGAGGATCACCCCGCAGGGCGAGGATGTTGCCCACCCCCGCCGTGGCGTAGGTGGCCAGCAGGTCGCGCAGCTCTTCCTCCGATTGCTTGACGCAGGTCATGTGCGGCATGGGCGAGAGGCCGGTCCGCTCGTTCACACGCAGCACCAGATCGCGGGTCAGCTCCCGCGTCGTGCCGCCCGCGCCATAGGTCACGGAGACGAAGGTGGGGCGGAGGGGCTGGAGCCGCTCCATGTGGTCGTACAACTGCTCGGCCTGCTCCGGCGAGCGGGGCGGGAAGAACTCGAAGGAGAAGGTGGTCGGGGACCGCTGGAAGATATCCTGGATGTGCATCAGCAGGGGCTCCGGGAGCGGGAAGCAGACTGTATCGGGTGAGCGTCGCACGCGGCTGCATTCGCGTGGTCGGCGGTGCCGGGCGCGTGACCCGTGGCCGAGATTTTTTCTGGACGCTCCGTGATGATCGCGATGGGTTGCTCGCCCAGACGCATCGCAAAGAGCACCAGAGGACGCTCACCCCGGCCGCGGAGTTCGCGGGAGAGTCGGTCGGGGTCCACCAGGCCGCCCCTGGTTTTGACCGTGACCTCGCCCGCGTCCAGGTCGCGCAGGCGGGCACGCACACCCTTGAAGTTCCACGGCATGTGCTCCACGACGCGGAACGGCCGGACCCACGCCGAATCGCACGGCCGCTCGCCGGCCAGCAGACCCGTGCCGGGATGGACCAGCCCCAGGCCGGTGGACTCGATCAGCAACGCGGCAAGATCGGCCCGCTCCACGCCCGGATCGAAGGTGTGGATCCAGGGGCCGACCGGCGTGGTCTCCATCGGCCGCTCGGGCGTGCCGGCGAGCGTGTGCGTGGAACCATCGGCGGCCAGGAGCGTGGCGCGGCGTTCATGCTCCGCGGCCCGGCCCGTCCACATCACCGCCTGCGTCAGGCGGCCTGATTCGGAGATGATCTCCAGCTCGCCGGGCGGCAGGCCATCGGCATGGACGCCCGGGTGCAGCTTGAGCGCGCCCGCTTCCGCCGCCCCGAGCAGGCCCAGCAGGTCGGGAAGCGGCGGCTCGAAATCGTCGGTCTGGCGTGTGCGGCTCTGAGCGTTGCGTCGGGCGGGGTCGATGTGCAAGGCGGGCGTCCCGATCCGGGAAGCGCGGATGTCCGCGGCTCGGTTCGGGCACCGGGCGTTGTGCCCGGCCATCCAGGCCCGGCAGGGATCCGTGTCGATCGCCAGCACGGCCAGGCCAGCATCGGCGAAGGCCATCGCATCGCCGCCGATGCCGCAGCAGGCATCGGTGATGGCGGTGTCCTGGCCCATCACCGAAACAAAGCGGGCGGCCTTGTGGGCCGCGGCACGGGCGGAGGAGGCCATCTCCACGCCGGGCCGGTCGGCGGCGAGCTGGCCAGCGTGATCCGGGAACTTGGCTCGTGCCTTGTCGCGGGCGGCTATCAGTTCGGAAACCACGGCGATCTGTTCGGCCGACCATCGCCCGCGAAGCCGGGCGAGCGGGCCGGGCCCCATGCCGGGCGTGACCGCGTCGCGCAGGGGGGCCGCATCATCGGAGACGGCCCAGGCCCAGATGTTCGGATCGGCCTGCATGAACGCCGCGGGGCGTCTTTCGACACCCCGCGGTCGAGCGTTGGGTCCGACGGCGCGCGCCGGATGATGACGGGATCAGTAGCGGTAGTGGTTGGGCTTGTAGGGGCCTTCGACGGGCACGCCGAGGTAGTCGGCCTGATCCTGCGAGAGCTTGGTCAGCTTGACGCCGAGCTTGTCGAGGTGGAGGCGGGCGACCTCCTCGTCCAGGTGCTTGGGCAGCACATAGACCTTGTTCTCGTAGGCGTCGTTGTTGGCGTGCAGCTCGAGCTGGGCGATCACCTGGTTGGTGAAGCTGGCGGACATCACGAACGAGGGGTGGCCGGTGGCGCAGCCCAGGTTCAGCAGACGGCCCTCGGCCAGGATCAGGATGGACTTGCCGTCCTGATCGTTGAACACGAACTCGTCGTACTGCGGCTTGATGTTCACCCGCTCGACCTTGGGATCGTTGATGAGACGCTCCATCTGCACCTCGTTGTCGAAGTGGCCGATGTTGCCGACGATGGCCTTGTCCTTCATGCGGCGCATGGACTCGAGGGTGATGATGTCCTTGTTGCCGGTGGTGGTGATGAAGATGTCGGCCGTCTCGAGAACATCATCGAGCGTGAGGACCTGGTAGCCCTCCATCGCGGCCTGCAGGGCGCAGATCGGGTCGATCTCGGTGACGATCACGCGGCAGCCCTGGCCCTTGAGCGACTGGCAGCAGCCCTTGCCCACATCGCCGTAGCCGCACACCACGGCGACCTTGCCGGAGAGCATCACATCGGTGGCCCGGTTGAGCCCGTCGATCAGCGAGTGGCGGCAGCCGTAGACATTGTCGAACTTGCTCTTGGTGACCGAGTCGTTGACATTGATGGCGGGGAAGGGAAGCAGGCCCTTCTTCTCCATCTCGTAAAGGCGGTGAACGCCGGTGGTGGTCTCCTCGGAGATCCCCTTGACGGCCGGGGTTGCCTTCTGGAACCAGCCCGGGGTCTCGGCGATGGTGGCACGGATGGTGTCGAGGACATGCTTCCATTCCTCGGGATCGGTCCCCTTGCGGTAGTCGGGAACCTTGCCGGCGTTCTCGTACTCGATGCCCTTGATGAGCAGCATGGTGGCATCGCCGCCGTCGTCGACGATCTGATCCGGGCCGGACCCGTCGGGCCAGGTGAGCATCTGGCGGGTACACCACCAGTACTCGGCCAGGGTCTCGCCCTTCCACGCGAAGACCGGCGTGCCCTTCGGGCTGTCCACCGTGCCGCCGGTCTCGGGCCGGCCCACGACGACGGCCGCGGCCGCGTGGTCCTGGGTCGAGAAGATGTTGCAGCTCGCCCAGCGCACGTCGGCGCCGAGATCGGTCAGCGTCTCGATGAGAACCGCAGTCTG
>CAZXGL010000076.1:0-3593 GCA_964640595.1 uncultured Phycisphaeraceae bacterium
CCAATCCCCAATCCCCAATCCCCAATCCCCAATCCCCAATCCCTCAAAAAAATTCCCCAATCCCGCATCCGACTTGCACCCTGCGCCAGTATTGACATAATGGAACCATCGCGGCACCTCCCCGCGGGCCAAGGCGTGAGAACCACGGCCGGCACCCACCGGGAACCGCGACGACCGATGCCGGCAAAGCCGGACCATCGGGCGATGAGCCTCGGACGACGGTCCGAGGGGCAGACACCCGGCGGCGGGCAAGTCACCCGCGACGGCTGGGACAAACCCTGCATGAAGGAGGTGATCCAGTGATTGATGTTGACTGTACCAAGGGGCTGCGCCTGTAAAGCAGCTCGACGGGGTTGCCGTTGAGTCGCAGCCCAATGCAGGAACCATGCCGCAGAGGCATTCCTACGGCCGCCTTCCCACCCGGGAGGCGGCTTTTTTCATCGTCTTGGTGGCCCGGCTCGCCGACCCGTGTCTTCCGTTCACGCCCACGATGAGTCCTCGAATCGTGGGGTTCCCCGCTCCCCCCGTAGAGCCGACCCACAGTCGGCCCCTTCTCCCCCTGATCCCTGATCCCTGATCCCTGATCCCCGAACCCTTTCCTCCCCTCACCTCTCAATCCCCGCCCGCTGACGCACCTGCGCCGCCTCCGCCCCGCGCGCGGCCCGATCCAGTTCCTCCGCCAGCATCGCGTGGATCTTGTAATGGTTCGACTGTGTCGCAGCAACGCTGCGCTGATGGGTAGGCTCTTTGACTCTTAGCGCCGCATCTTGAACCGTCGCCAGGAACGCCGCCCGTTTCCCGGATTCATCCAGCAACCGGCGCATGGAGACGAGCGCGGCCACGCACATCGGCCCATCATTGATGGAAGTCTTCACGATGTCCTCGTAGGCGACCCACGCTAGGTCCGGTCGCTTGTTCCGCTCCCACACCAGGCCCTGCTCGTGGCGTGCGCCGCTGGCCAGGTCCGGCCGGGTCCGGAACCGCGTGAAGGCCCAGTCCCACATCTTGTGGGCCGACGCGGGGTCTTTCTCCGAGCGGATCATGGCGACCAGCATGTCATAGGTGAAGTCCTGATGCGTCTGCCCGCACATGCGCTCGACCGCACGCGCCCATTCGTCCATCTGGGCATGGGACATGCTCCCGCCGCTCGCCAGATCGGACACCACGCGCCACGCCCGCGGCACGAACGCGCACTTCGTCAACACCGCGCGGAGCAGCGTGAGCCGGTCATTCACCGACTCCGTCCGCGCCGCGCGCAGCGTGCCGCGCATCTGGATCCCCTCCAGCGTCTGCGCCGGCTTGAACCGACTTCGCATGCGCTGCACCGCGTGGGCCGCCCCCATCGCCGCCCGCACATCGTCCCCGTTCGCCGACACCAACCCGCCGAGCAAGCCCACATCGGCATCGGAGATCCAGAACCGTGTCTGCGGGCTCTGGACCTGGCCCCGGAGCTTCTGATAGGACTCGTACCGCCCCTGGCTGAAATCCCACGCAGGACGGGGACCGATCTCGAGATAGCCCACCCAGGCGTGCGCCATGTCAGCATCGGCGGCCCGCACATAACAACTCGGGATGCCCGCCGCCTTGCCCACCAGTTCAGCAAAGTACGCCTGGTCCGCGCACACCCCGCCGTACTGCTTGATTGATTCCAGCCGATAGTCACCCGCCGAGGTCACCCTCTTCGGCACCCCGCGACGAAAAGCGTCGTAGTCATACTCGATCTCGAAGAACCGCTGCCCCGGCGCGGGCTGCTTGCCGTAGGTCTTCAAGGCCCATTCCATCTGATCGATCCGCTCGGTGACATCCACCACATGCACCAGCAACAGCGCGGGCGCCTTCGCCGGGTCCAGCCGCATCGCCCCCGCGTTGCGGACGAAGTAGTCGAAGATGGCCACCGGGTCCGGTGCCTTGACCGTGTTTTCGTTGATCCTCCGCGTGAACTCGATGTCATGCACCACGCACAACGCCGCCGCCAACGCCGGATAACGGGCGACCGCGTCCGCCCGCTCATCCGCCAGTCGCCGTGCCAGGCGCATCACGCCCGCCGCGTCATCGCGCGAGTCAATCAGCAGCCCAAGCTCCATGCAGAAAACGGGCTGCTTGCTCAACGCCCCAAGCCCGTCCATCCCCGCCACCACCGCCGTTTCCAGGAACGACCGCGTCCCCTCCGACCACGCCAGCGCATGCAACTGCGTGCCGGATGCCCACCCCGCCACCCCATCCGCCAGCACCCCCGACTCGGCAACGGCCGACCCCACCGCCCCCTTCTCCGCCGCCGCCGCCAGAATCGCCTCACACCGCGCCCGCACCGAATCCGTAAACGGATCCGCCCACGCCGGAACGCACAGCAGCGACAACAACAAAACAACCCAGAATGATCGAACGCGTGCCCTCATGCCCCCATTGTTCCAGAAATCCATGCCAAAATCGAGTTTGCCCTCCAAAATCCTGAAGCAGAGCGCACACCGTTCATCGTTCTCCGGCTGACGCCGCCCGAAGCACCTTCGAAGCATCAGTTCAAACGGCTCTCACTTGATTTTCAGACATGCTTGTATCCAGAAGGCCCGAAGGGGCTCGGGTCAGTTGCCACGGGTGGAGCGCAGCGCAACCCGTGGAGAGCAGACTCATTTGAGCGTTTTCACCCCGGCAGGGGTGATGGAAGCTCTGTGACTCCCTTGGCTCCTCGGTGCTGAAACCACCGTGGCCTCTGCCCCGCCAGACCACGCCCAAGTTTCAAGCGAGATCCGCATCACTCGTTCTGACCCAGAGCGGAGGTCGGAAGAAGCAAGGTCAAAGAGCCGCCGACTGCCTGTCAAACCTGGGGCAGCAACCTTGAGATCGGGCGACGGATGCGCCGCGGCTGAAATGTGACATCCAGGGTGTGGATAGTGGCCGTGGTGCCACGAGTCACCTCGACTTCAACCGTGACCGCGACCGATTCGCCCGCAGCCAGATCGGCATCAAAGGTGTGGTCACCCTTCCAGGAAGCGAAAACCCGTGTGCTGTCGAAAGGAATCAGAGCTGGCAAGGCCCGGGGCGTGTGGGAGACCATGATCGCTCCTGTGGAAGAACGGACATCTACCCGAAGAACTCGGAAAGCATCGGGAATGGGAGCGTTTGCCTGTTTGGCAAGAAGATAGACGGTGCGAGGTTCGGATTCATTCTGGGCGTAGTCCTGTTCACCGCGTAAAAAGATGATGATGTCGAGACCGTCCGCGTGGTACACCGGCCAACTCGGCTCGTAGGCATAAGTGACCGGTGCGATCGCAAACAAATACGCATAAGGGATGCCACAACAGGTGAACGGGACGAGGGTCAGCAGGATCAGAATGGATTTGCGAGAACGGGTCATCTTGTGATGAATGATACGGATCCCACTTGAATCTCAGCGTGATCCGCATCTAGAAGCCCCGCCGAGTCTTTGGTCCGTTGCCGCGGGTGAACACCACGCAACCCGCGGGAAACGGGCATCCTTGAACACATTCACTATGGCATGGGTGATGGCCACGCTGCAATTTCCTGCACCACACGGGGCTCAAACGATCTTTCTGGTTTTCTACCAGGCAATGCCAACAGCCGGCGTCCGTCCCCCC